>NZ_JBDTPB010000080.1:0-43225 GCF_039932935.1 Polaromonas sp. | reverse complement strand
TGCGGTTGCTGATCTCGCAGGCCTCTTCCATGCTGCGGGTGTGGATCAGCGCGCCACGGCCGGTGAGGGACTTGGCGATGATCTCGGCCCGCGGCATTTCGGGCAGCAGGCGGTCAATGGCGGCCTGCACTTCATCGATATACGCAGCGTCGGGGCACAGCAGGATGCTTTGCGCGAGCTCGTCATGCTCGGCCTGGCTGAACAAGTCCATGGCCACCCAGTCGGCGGGTGTGCTGCCGTCGGCGAGCACCAAAATTTCAGACGGACCGGCGATCATGTCGATGCCGACCGTGCCAAAGACGCGCTTTTTGGCGCTGGCGACGTAAGCGTTGCCGGGGCCGGTGATCTTGTCGACCTTGGGCACGGTCTGCGTGCCGTAGGCCAGCGCGGCCACGGCCTGTGCGCCGCCGATGGTGAAAGCGCGAGTAACGCCGGCCACGTAGGCAGCCGCAAGCACCAAGGCGTTCTTTTCGCCTTTGGGCGTGGGCACGACCATGATGATTTCACCGACGCCGGCCACATGGGCGGGAATCGCGTTCATCAAAACCGACGAAGGGTACGCCGCCTTGCCGCCGGGCACGTAGATGCCGACGCGGTCGAGCGGCGTGACCTTCTGGCCCAGCAAGGTGCCGTCTTCGTCGCGGTAGCTCCAGCTTTCACCGCTGGCCTTCTTCTGGGCCTCGTGATAGCTGCGCACGCGGCGTGCGGCGGCTTCAAGCGCATCGCGCTGGGCGGCCGGGATAGCGTCGAATGCGGCTTTCAGTTCGGCCTGGGTGAGTTCAAGCTGGCCCATGGAAGCAACGTCCAGCCCGTCAAACCGCGCCGTGTATTCGAGCACTGCCGCATCACCACGCTTCTGAACGTCGGCCAGGATGTCGGCCACACGCTGCTCGATGGCCGCGTCGGTGTCGGCGGACCAATGCAGGCGCGCCTTGAATTCAGCATCAAAAGTGGCTGTAGCCGTTGATAGACGTGCGGGAGCAGCTATAAATTTCATAGCGTCAGGCTTTTGACGTGGATAGCGATGTGGCGGCGGCCAGGTCGTCGATCAGCTTGCGGATCGGCGCCTGCTTGAGCTTGAGCGCGGTCTGGTTGACCACCAGGTGCGAGCTGATGTCCATGATGCGTTCGACCTCGACCAAATGGTTGGCTTTGAGCGTGCTGCCGGTGGATACCAGGTCGACGATCGCGTCGGCCAGGCCCGTGAGCGGGGCCAGTTCCATGCTGCCATAAAGCTTGATCAGGTCGACGTGCACGCCCTTGGTGGCGAAAAAGTCGCGGGCAATCGCCACATACTTGGTGGCCACTTTCAGGCGTGATCCCTGGCGCACGGCTGCGGCGTAGTCAAAGCCTTCGCGCACGGCCACGCTGATGCGGCACTTGGCGATCTGCAGATCGAGCGGCTGGTACAGGCCCTGGCTGCCGGATTCAAGCAGGGTGTCTTTGCCGACAACGCCCAGATCGGCGCCGCCGTATTGCACATACGTCGGCACGTCGGTAGCACGCACCAGCACGACGCGCAGGCCGGGCTGGTTGGTGTCGAGGATCAGTTTGCGGGATTTTTCGGGATCATCCAGCACTTCGATGCCGGCGCTTCGCAGCAACGGCAGGATGTCGTCGAAGATGCGGCCTTTGGACAGAGCAAGCGTAATCACAGTGATGCTTTCAAAGAAGTGAGGGCGCTAGCATGCCCTGCAGTAGCAAGTTCAAACCGCAGGACCAGCTTTGCCGGACTGCAGGCGGGCGGCCCCCTACGTGAGGAATGGGGCAGCGCGCCGAAGGCTCGAAGCGACAAGCGTGGGGGCTCACGCCTTCACCCTTTCGATGTCGGCGCCGATTCCGCGCAACTTGGCTTCCATCTGGTCGTAGCCGCGGTCCAGATGGTAGATGCGGTCAACCAGCGTTTCGCCCTCTGCCACCAAGCCGACGATCACCAGGCTGGCGGAGGCGCGCAAATCAGTCGCCATCACGGTCGCGCCGGACAGCTTTTCAACGCCTTCCATGACGGCGATCTTGCCGTCGATCTGGATCTTCGCGCCCAGGCGCACCATCTCGTTGACGTGCATGAAGCGGTTTTCAAAAATCGTCTCGGTCACGGTGCTGCTGCCCTGCGCGATGGCGTTCAGCGCCATGAACTGGGCCTGCATGTCGGTCGGGAAACCGGGGTATTCGGTCGTGCGGAAGGACTGCGCCTTCATGCGGCCACTGGCCTGGATACGAATAAAGCCATCGCCCGCCGTCACAGTCGCGCCGGCTTCGCGCAGCTTGTCGATCACGGCGTCGAGGTGGTCGGCGCGGCCGTGCTTCAACACCACGTCGCCACCGGCGGCGGCCACCGCGCACAAGAAGGTGCCGGTTTCAATGCGGTCGGCCACCACCTGGTGGGTGCAGCCGTGCAGGCGGTCCACGCCCTGGATGCGGATGCGGCGCGTGCCGTGGCCTTCAATCTTCGCACCCATCTTGATGAGCATTTCGGCCAGGTCGCCGATCTCCGGCTCCTGCGCGGCGTTTTCCAGGATTGTTTCGCCCTCGGCCAGGCTGGCGGCCATCAGGAAGTTTTCGGTACCCGTCACCGTCACCATGTCGGTGGTGATGCTGGCGCCCTTCAACCGCTTCTGGCCGGCTGGCAGCTTAGCGATCATGTAGCCGTGCTCGACCACGATCTCGGCCCCCATGGACTGCAGGCCCTTGATGTGCTGGTCTACCGGGCGGGAGCCGATGGCGCAGCCGCCCGGCAGCGACACCGTGGCCTCGCCAAAGCGCGCCAGCAGCGGGCCCAGGGCCAGCACGGAGGCGCGCATGGTCTTGACAAGCTCGTAGGGCGCTTCGGGTGAGCTGAGGGCGCCGGCGTTGATCACCACGGTACTGGGCGCTGCTTCGCTGCGGTCGGCCTCGACGCCCATGTTGCGGATCAGTTTGAGCATGGTGGACACATCCTGCAGGCGCGGTACGTTCTGCAGCGTGACCGTGTCAGCTGTGAGCAGCGCGGCGCACAACTCCGGAAGTGCGGCGTTCTTGGCGCCCGAAATCTCGACCGTGCCTGCCAGCGATTTGCCGCCCTTGATGAGTAATTTGTCCATGTCGTTCTTTTAGTTCGCGTTGTTGCTGTTGTTGTCGTTGTTGCTGGCCCATTCGGCCGGCGTGTAGGTTTTCATCGAGAGCGCATGCACCTCGTCGGTCTGCATGCGGCCTCCCAGCGTGGCATACACCTTCTGGTGGCGCTGGATCAGGCGCTGGCCTTCAAACGCGCTAGACACTACCGTGGCGTACCAGTGACGGCCGTCGCCTGACAGCTCGATGTGCTCGCAGGGCAGGCCTGCGGCGATGATGGATTGGAGTTCTTCGCTGGTCATATCTAGTGTCTTATTTTGTAGCCGGTGCGCAGCATGTTGACAGCCACGGCGCTGACAACCAGCAAGGCGGTTGCCACGATGCCCAGGCTCAACCACGGGGAAACGTCGCTGACGCCGAAAAATCCATAACGGAAACCGTCGATCATGTAGAAAAATGGATTGAGGTGGCTGACTTTTTGCCAGAAAGGCGGCAGCGAGTGAATCGAATAGAACACGCCGCTCAAAAACGTCATCGGCATGATGACGAAGTTCTGGAAGGCCGCCATCTGGTCGAACTTTTCAGACCAGAGGCCGGCGATCACGCCCAGTGCGCCCAGCATGGCAGCGCCCAGCACGGCAAACAGCACGATCCACAGCGGCGCCACAAACGCGGGCTGGCCAAAGAACACCGTGACGGCAAACACGCCAGTGCCCACTAACAAGCCACGCGCGACGGACGAACCCACATACGCAAAGAACCAGTGCCAGTGCGACAACGGCGTGAGCAGCACAAACACCAGGCTGCCCATGATCTTGCTCTGGATGAGCGAGGAAGAGCTGTTGGCGAACGCGTTTTGCAGCACGCTCATCATCACAAGGCCTGGCACGAGGAAGGCGGTGTAGCTGACCTGGTCGTACACCTTGACCTGGTCTTGCAGCACGTGGCCGAAGATCAGCATGTAGAGCACGGCTGTCAGCACCGGAGCGCCTACCGTCTGGAAACCCACCTTCCAGAAGCGGAGCGTCTCTTTGTACAGAAGTGTTTGCCAGCCGTTCATTCAAAGGCCCCCACGCTTTTCGCTTCGCGTAATGCGCTGCCCCCCCGAGGGGCTGTGCTTGCTTGGGGCGGCCCGGCGCGGCGCACGGTACTCCGCCGAATGACCACGCTCATGTTGCCACTCCAATCAAATTCAATCCTGCAGGTTCCATGGCTGATTTCTTGTTCATGACATCCAGGAAGACATCCTCCAGATCGGCCTTGCGAATTTCAACGTCTTCCGCGACCAGCCCCGCCTCACGGATGGCCGCGAGGTATTGTTCGATCTCATTCGCGTTGTGCGCCGGAAACTGCACGATGCGGCCAGTGATACGAGCCTGCGCGGCCAGGTGAGCGGGCAGTTCGCTGTCGATCTTGAAGCGCAGCACATTGGAAGACGCTGCCTTGAGCAGTTCGGAGGTTTGTGCCAGCGCCACCACCCGCCCCTGCTTGAGCATGGCGATGCGGCTGCACAGGGCCTCGGCTTCTTCAAGGTAATGCGTGGTGAGCAGCACAGTGCTGCCCTGCTTGTTGAGTTTGGCGATGAACTGCCAGAGCGTTTGGCGCAATTCAACGTCAACACCGGCCGTGGGTTCGTCGAGCACGATGACCTGCGGTTTGTGCACCAGCGCCTGCGCCACCAGCACGCGGCGCTTCATGCCGCCTGATAGCTGGCGCATGTTGGCGTTGGCCTTGTCGGCCAGGCCCAGGCTGACCAGCAGTTCGTCAATCCAGTCATCGTTGTGCTTGATGCCGAAATAGCCGGACTGGATGCGCAGCGCTTCGCGCACGGAGAAAAAGGGGTCGAACACCAGCTCTTGCGGCACCACGCCAAGCTTGCGCCGAGCGGTAGCGTAGTCAGCCAACACATCGCTGCCGTGAACCTTGACGGTGCCGCTGCTGGCACGCGAAAGGCCGGCCAGGATGCTGATCAGAGAGGTTTTTCCAGCGCCGTTGGGGCCCAGCAAGCCAAAAAATTCCCCCTGCTGGATGTCGAAACTGACATTGTCCAGTGCCTTGACGACAGGCCCCGTCTGATTTCGCGCGGATGAATAGGTTTTGGAGACGGACTGGAATGAGATCGCTGGCATGAGCCCGTCATTTTAAGGGCGGATGCCGTTTGGATCCCGGCAGGTGCTGGAATGCCCCGTCTACCGCTGTTGCCGGCCGCCGGGCAGACGGGATTCAGGCTGTGGCGGGCACCAGTTCAGCCACGCCATAGAGTCCCGCCAACTGCCGCAACCGGGCGGGCAAGCCCGTCACCGTGAAGCTCTTGCCAGCAGCAAGGGCCTCACGTCGGCATTCGAGCAGGATGGCGAGCGCGGAAGAGTCAAACTCTGTCAGCGCACTGGCGTCTACCACCACACTGCCCTGCTCTGACAACACACCCTGCTTCAGGCCGCGAGAAAAGCCGGCTGCCACAGCATGGGTCAGGACAGAAGGAAGCACCAGCATGTGCGGTGATCGCTCAGGACTTCTTGGCGCCGCTGGCACCGGTATTGGACTGGTTGCGCTGCACCAGGGAAGCGATCAGGCCGTCAACACCCTTGGCGCTGATTTCCTGGGCAAACTGGGTACGGTAGGTTTCCACCAGCCACACACCCAGCACATTGAGGTCATAAATCTTCCAGCCCGTCGCCGTTTTTTCCATGCGGTAGTCGAGCTGGGCGGGGTCGCCCCGGCCCAGAACCTCGGTGCGGACGATCACTTCGGTGTCTTCCGGTGCTGCGCGCAGTGGCTTGACATTGACACTTTGGTCGCTGACCTGTGCCAGTGCGCCTGAGTAAGTACGGATCAGCAGGATCTTGAATTCGTCCTGCAATTTCTTTTGCTGCTCGGGGGTCGCCTGGCGCCAGTTGCGGCCAACCGCCGCAGCGGTCATGCGCGTGAAGTTCACGTTGGGCATGATCTTGCTGTCGACGAGCGAGAGCACCTTGGTCAGGTCGCCGGACTTCACAGCTTTGTCCGTCTTGATGTTGTCCAGCACCTCGGCCGACACGCGTTTGATCAGGGCGTCGGGCGCTTCGTCAGCGGCACGCACAAAGGGTGCAGATCCCAACAGTGCTAGGCTGAGGGCTGCGGTCAATACATGTCCAAGTGTTCTACGTTTCATGATGTTCTTTCTATAACGAAGCATGCGGTGGCAAATTGCGCATCTCTAGCGATGCCTCAGTGCTAAACCGATAATTCGATGGTTATTCTGCGCGATGGGTTCCAGACTGTGGATGAAGTTTTACGGCAGTCTTGTAAATATTGTTTGCAATCAACGGCCTTTTAGCTTCTGCTTTGTGTTTTGGCCCGACAGAACGCTATTTGGCAGCGGACGCTGGGTTCGCTGGTGCGGCTGAAGCACCTTCCGGCAGGTCATAACGCTCTTCTTTTTCCGCGGAAGGCCCGCCAATCAGGCTGCGGCGGCGCTGCAGGTAGATTTCGCGGGTGAAGCTGTATTTATCGAGTGCGGCCTGATCCAGGACGTCGCCTGCCCCCAGCACATTGGCCCGGGCGTTCACCAGACGCAAGGCTGTCAGGGAATTACGGGTGGAAACATGGTCGATCCGGCTCACCAGGTCGCCCTGGTAGTCCACCAGCGAGCCCACCGAGTCGCGTGCAGAAGAAGGGCCCAGCAAAGGCAGCACCAGGTAAGGGCCAGAGCCCACGCCCCAAACGCCCAGCGTCTGGCCGAAATCTTCGCTGTGTTTGGGAATCTTCAAGTCGCTGGCCACGTCAAAAATGCCGCCCACGCCCCAGATGGTGTTGGTGGTGACACGGAACAAGCTCTCGGTGGCCGCCTGGCCTTTGCCCTGCAGCAGGTTATTGACCGTGGACCAGACGTCGGAAATGTTGCCGAAGAAATTGGTGACGCCGGTGCGCACAAGCGCAGGCGTGACGTCCCGGTACGCGGTCGCCACAGGCTTGACAACTGCGCGGTCCACGCTGTCGTTGAAATTGAACATGGTCCGGTTGAACGGCTCCAGCGGATCGGCCGGATTGGCGCTGGGACCCGTCGCACATCCCTGAAGCAGGACCAATGCAAGCACCGCCCCGGCCCAGCCGGCCCGTTTTTTGATTATGATTTTTGTTGTCATTTTTTTTCTGGCGTCCCTGGTGGCGGCGCAGCCCCGGATCCGGAACTGCTGTCTGCCGCCTTGCTGTATAAAAATTGGCTGATCAAATTTTCAAGCACGACGGCGGACTGCGTGTTTTTGACCACATCCCCCGCAGCAAGATTTTTCTCGTCGCCGCCGGCCTCCACGCCGATGTACTGCTCACCCAGCAGCCCGCTGGTCAAAATCTTCAGCGAGCTGTCTTTGGGAAACACATAACGGCTTTCCATCGCCAGATTGACGCTGGCCTGGTAGGACTTGTCGTCGAAAGTGATATTTTCCACCCGCCCGACCACAACACCGGCACTTTTGACCGCAGCACGCGGCTTCAGGCCGCCAATATTGTCGAACTTCGCCGTTACTTTGTACGAAGTGTCGAAGTTCAGGCTGAGCAAATTCGCGGATTTCAGCGCCAGGAACAGGATGGCGGCGCCGCCAATCAACACGAACAAGCCCACCCACAGATCATTTTTAGAACGTTGCATCGTTTTCTTTCAGTGGCCTGGGCCGGCGTTGTCGCCATTCCGGGCTGTTTTGTCCTTGTGCGGCTCACCCAAGGCAAACACTGGGAAGCAGGATTTTCTCATGGGCGAATTAAAAATGTATGAAGGGGGTTAAAGGCTGAACATCGAGGCGGTCAGCAGGAAATCCAGCCCCAGCACGGCCAGCGAGGCGACGACCACGGTACGCGTGGTGGCTCGCGACACGCCCTCAGGCGTCGGCTGGGCCTCAAACCCCTGGTGCAGAGCCACAAAAGTGACCGTGACGCCAAACACAAAGCTTTTGATGATGCCGTTGCCCACATCGCGCCAGACATCCACACCGGACTGCATCTGGCTCCAGAATGAGCCCGCGTCGATGCCGATCATGACCACGCCCACCAGCCAGCCGCCCATGATGCCCACAGCACTGAATACTGCGGCCAGCAAGGGCATGGCAATGATGCCGCCCCAAAAACGGGGCGCCAGGATACGCCGCACCGGGTCCACCGCCATCATTTCCATGGCCGACAGCTGTTCCCCAGCCTTCATCAGCCCGATTTCGGCCGTGAGGGCCGTGCCGGCACGGCCGGCAAACAGCAACGCCGTAACCACCGGACCCAGCTCGCGCACCAGGCTAAGGGCCACCAGCAGGCCCAGCGCCTCTGCCGAGCCATAGCGCTGCAGCGTGTAATAGCCCTGCAGGCCCAGCACAAAGCCGACAAAAAGGCCCGACACGGCAATGATGGCCAGCGAATAATTGCCCAAAAAGAAAATCTGGTCGCGCACCAGGCCAAAGCGGGCCAGCGCGGGGCCGGTAAGGGCCACCAGCCGCGACATCAAGCGGGCGGCGTAGCCCACTTCGGCCATCTGGCTGCGCACGGCAAAACCAAGGTCGGCAATCAGGGCCGCGGGGCTAAAGCGGCTCATGCGCGCTCCTTTTTTGCCGCATCCACATTGCCGAAATCGGCTTCGACGCTAGGCCCCGGGTAATGGAATTTCACGGGGCCTTCGCTCTCGGCATTGACGAACTGGTGCACCAGTGGGTCGGTCGAATTCCTGACTTCATCGGGGGTGCCTTGGGCAGCAATTCCGCCGTTGGCCAGGATGATGACCTTGTCGGCGATGCGAAACGTTTCTTCCAGGTCGTGCGAGACGACGATGCTGGTGATGCCCAAGGTGTCGTTGAGCTGGCGAATCAGCTGGGCGGCGGTACCGAGCGAAATCGGGTCCAGGCCGGAAAAAGGCTCGTCATACATGATGAGCTCCGGGTCCAGCACAATGGCCCGCGCCAACGCGACCCGGCGGGCCATGCCGCCGGAAATCTCACTGGGCATCAGGTCGCGTGCGCCGCGAAGACCCACGGCGTTGAGTTTCATCAGCACGATATCGCGGATCAGGGCCTCGCTCAGCGCTGTGTGCTCGCGCAGGGGAAACGCCACATTGTCGAAAACACTCAAGTCAGTGAACAGCGCACCGAACTGGAACAACATGCCCATGCGCCGGCGCGCCGCATACAGATCCACTTGGGTCAGTGCGCCGACATCTTTGCCGTCGAGCAGCACGGTGCCGTCGACGGCCTTTTGCTGCCCGCCGATGAGGCGCAGCACGGTGGTTTTGCCGCCGCCCGAAGCGCCCATCAGCGCCGTAACCTTGCCGCGAGGCACGGACAGCGTGACCTTGTTCAGGATGACGCGATCGCCGGCAGAGCCGGGATAGGAAAACGTCACATCCTTGAACTCAACCAGTGATGAAGTGGAAATGTCGGGCATTAGGAAAAAAAGACAGGCCAACGGGTGTGTTGGCTTGAGTAAGTAATACCGAATGATACGGGGTTTGCCCTTATACCCCCCCCGGCCAGACGCCAAAAACCTTGAGCGGTACGACCCGGAACAGCCTGGGTAGCCCGCAAAAACAGCCGGCTTATCTGGCAAATAATGGCCACAAGCCACAACCATCCAGCGCAAGCAGCTACTCTTTTAATAGCACCCTGGTTTTCCGGTGTTATTTGCCAAAGCGGCAGATGTCCGCAAAGCGCAACGGACCGTCACACCAACCGGGTGATTCCTGGCGGTTAGAGGCCCTTTTTTTCGCAAACGCGCACCAGCCTGGGACTACTTACGGCCCATTTTGGCGATTTGCAGAGGCTGAATGCGGCGCTTAACGCGGCAAATCGCTGAAACCCATCAGAAATTCGTCCACTGCGCGCGCAGCCTGGCGGCCTTCGCGAATCGCCCATACCACCAGGCTCTGGCCGCGGCGGATGTCGCCGGCGGCAAACACCTTGGGCACGTTGGTGACGTAGCCACCGGTGAAGTCGGTGCCGGCCTTGGCATTGCCGCGGTTGTCTTTTTCGACGCCAAAAGCATCCAGCACGGACGCCACCGGCGAAATAAAGCCCATGGCCAGCAGCACCAGGTCGGCCTTGAGGGTTTGCTCAGAGCCGGGGACCTCGACCATCTTGCCGTCTTTCCATTCGACGCGAACCGTCTTCAGGCCGGTGACTTTGCCTTTTTCGCCGATCAGCTCTTTGGTGGAGATGGCGAACTCGCGCTCGCAACCTTCTTCGTGGCTGGAAGAAGTGCGCAGCTTGATCGGCCAGTAAGGCCAGGTCATGGGACGGTTTTCTTCTTCAGGCGGCTGGGGCATCAGTTCGAACTGGGTGACGCTGACCGCGCCGTGGCGGTTGCTGGTGCCTACGCAGTCGGAACCCGTGTCGCCGCCACCGATCACGATGACGTGCTTGCCATCGGCACGCAACTGGCCTTTGATTTTGTCGCCTGCGTTGATTTTGTTCTGCTGGGGCAGGAATTCCATCGCGAAATGCACGCCGTCCAGGTCGCGGCCGGGCACCGGCAAGTCACGCGACTGCTCGGCGCCACCGGTGAGAACCACGGCATCGAAGTCTTTTTGCAGCTGCTCGGGGGTTATGCTTTCTTTCGCCCAGTTGGTCACTTTCGAGTCTTTGCCCAATGGGTCTTTGGTGCTGCCCACCATCACGCCGGTGCGGAAGTTCACGCCTTCGGCCGTCATCTGCTCGACGCGGCGGTCGATATGGACTTTCTCCATCTTGAAGTCGGGGATGCCATAGCGCAGCAGGCCGCCGATGCGATCGTTCTTTTCAAACAGCGTCACGTCGTGGCCGGCGCGTGCCAGCTGCTGTGCTGCCGCCATGCCGGCAGGGCCGGAGCCGACCACGGCGACCTTCTTGCCGGTCTTGTGCTTGGGCATCACGGGCTTGACCCAGCCCTCGGACCAGGCGCGATCAATGATGGCGTGCTCAATGGATTTGATGCCGACAGCGTCGTCATTCACGTTCAGCGTGCAGGCAGCTTCACAAGGCGCCGGGCAGATGCGGCCGGTGAACTCGGGGAAGTTGTTGGTGCTGTGCAGCGTGTCGATCGCGTTTTTCCAGTCAGCGCGAAACACCATGTCGTTGAAGTCGGGAATGATGTTGTTGACCGGGCAGCCGCTGTTGCAAAACGGCGTGCCGCAGTCCATGCAGCGCGCGGCCTGCTTGTTGGCCTGTGCGTCGTCCAGCCCGATGACAAATTCGCGGTAGTTCTTCAGGCGCTCCGGCACGGGCTTGTAGCCCTCCTCGATGCGCTCGTATTCCATGAAGCCGGTGATTTTTCCCATGATGCGTCCTGTGCAATTCTTTTTTAAGCGTTTTATGCCGCCAGCCCTTTAACAATGAGCGCAAGCAGCTATAAATTTAATAGCAAACGTGAAGTGACGTGAGGGGTTGGCAGCCTTACTTGGCCGCCACCGCTTCCTGGTTGGTCGCGACCTGAGCCCGTGTGGTCTCGGTCGAGGCTTCCAGGCGGCGTTCCTTGCGCTCGATCAGGGCCTTCTTGTATTCGTTCGGGAAGACCTTCACAAACTTCAGGCGCGACTCGCTCCAGTTGTCGAGCAGCTCGCGCGCACGCTTGCTGCCGGTCCAGCGGTTGTGGTCTTGCAGCAGGCGCTTGAGCAACTCTTCATCGCTCTGCTCCGCATGCCAGTCGGCCTTGTCATGGGTGTGTTGTTCGGCCGTGGTCACTACGCGGTCCATGGACACCATGGAGGTGTTGCAACGCGTCGCAAACAAGCCGTCTTCGTCATACACATAGGCCACGCCGCCGCTCATGCCGGCAGCGAAGTTGCGGCCGGTCTTGCCCAGAACCGCGACAGTGCCGCCCGTCATGTATTCGCAACCGTGGTCGCCTGTGCCTTCAACGACCGCCGTGGCGCCCGAGAGGCGCACGGCAAAACGCTCGCCAGCCACGCCACTGAAGAAAGCCTCGCCGGTGGTCGCGCCATAGAGCACGGTGTTGCCGACGATGGTGTTCTTCACCGCGTCGCCGCGGAAGTCGATGCTGGGGCGCACAACGATACGGCCGCCCGAAAGGCCCTTGCCGGTGTAGTCGTTGGCGTCGCCGATCAGGTACATCGTGATGCCCTTGGCCAGGAAGGCGCCGAAGGACTGGCCGCCCGTACCTTCGAGCTGGATGCGCAGCGTGTCGTCCGGCAGGCCTTGCGGATGGTGCCGTGTCAGCTCGCCCGACAGCATGGCGCCGACGGTGCGGTTGACGTTGCGCGCCACTTCGATGAACTGGACTTTCTCGCCCTTTTCAATCGCAGCTTTGGATTTTTCGATCAGGCGTACGTCCAGCGCTTTTTCGAGCGCGTGGTCTTGTTCCATCACGTGCATGCGGGGCACGTCGGCCGGCACGTTGGGCTGGTAGAACAGGCGGCCGAAGTCGAGTCCGCTGGCCTTCCAGTGTTCAATGCCTTTTTGCGTGTCGAGCAGGTCGGCGCGGCCGATCAGGTCGTCAAATTTGCGCACGCCGAGCTGCGCCATGAGCTGGCGCGCCTCTTCAGCGACGAAGAAGAAGTAATTGACCACATGCTCAGGCTTGCCGCTGAATTTCTGGCGCAGCACAGGGTCTTGCGTGGCCACACCAACGGGGCAGGTGTTGAGGTGGCACTTGCGCATCATGATACAACCTTCCACCACCAGCGGCGCCGTGGCGAAGCCAAATTCGTCAGCGCCCAGCAGCGCGCCGATGATGACGTCGCGGCCGGTTTTCATCTGACCGTCGGCCTGCACGCGAATGCGGCCGCGCAGGCGGTTAAGCACCAGCGTCTGCTGGGTTTCGGCCAGGCCGATTTCCCAAGGCGAGCCTGCATGCTTGATGGACGACCAGGGCGAAGCGCCCGTGCCGCCGTCATGGCCGGCGATCACCACGTGATCAGACTTGGCCTTGGCCACGCCCGCTGCAATCGTGCCGACGCCGACTTCACTCACCAGCTTGACGCTGATGCTGGCGCGCGGATTCACGTTCTTCAGGTCGTGGATCAGCTGGGCCAGATCTTCGATCGAATAGATGTCGTGGTGCGGAGGCGGAGAAATCAAACCAACGCCGGGCACCGAATAACGCAGTGAGCCGATGTATTCGCTGACCTTGCCGCCGGGCAGCTGACCGCCCTCACCGGGCTTGGCGCCCTGCGCCATCTTGATCTGGATCTGGTCGGCAGACACCAGGTATTCAGCCGTGACGCCGAAGCGGCCCGACGCAACCTGCTTGATGCGCGAGCGCAACGAGTCGCCGTCTTGCAGAGGCAGATCAACCTCGACCTGTTTCGGGCCGATCACGCTTTTCAGCGTCTCGCCCTTCTTGATCGGAATGCCCTTGAGCTCTTGCCGGTAACGGTTCGGGTCTTCACCGCCCTCGCCCGTGTTGCTCTTGCCGCCGATGCGGTTCATGGCCACAGCCAGCGTGGCGTGGGCTTCGGTACTGATGGAGCCCAGCGACATCGCGCCGGTGGCAAAACGCTTGACGATCTCTTTGGCCGACTCGACTTCATCAATCGGGATGGCCTTGGACGGTTCGATCTTGAACTCGAACAGGCCGCGCAGCGTCATGTGGCGGCGGTTCTGGTCGTTGATCAGCTGGGCGTATTCCTTGTAGGTGTTCCAGTTGTTGGAGCGCGTCGAATGCTGCAGCTTGGCAATCGCGTCGGGCGTCCACATGTGGTCTTCGCCGCGCACACGCCAGGCATATTCACCACCGGCGTCGAGCATGTTGGCCAGCACCGGGTCGTCGCTGAAAGCCGAGCGGTGCATGCGCAACGCTTCTTCGGCGATCTCGAACACGCCCATGCCTTCGACCTGACTGGCGGTGCCGGTAAAGAACTTGGCGATGGTGCTCTTGTTCAGGCCGATGGCCTCGAACAACTGCGCGCCGCAGTAGCTCATATAAGTCGACACGCCCATCTTGGACATGATCTTGGACAGGCCTTTGCCGATGGCCTTGGTGTAGTTATAGACCGCTTTGTCGGTGCTGAGGTCGCCCGGCAGGCCTTTGGACAGTTCAGCCAGGGTTTCCATGGCGAGGTAAGGGTGCACGGCCTCGGCGCCGTAGCCGGCGAGCACGGCGAAGTGATGCACCTCACGCGCAGAGCCGGTTTCGACCACCAGGCCGGCGGTCGTGCGCAGGCCTTCTTTCACCAGATGCTGGTGAATGGCCGACAGGGCCAGCAGCGCCGGAATGGCAACCTGTGTGGCGCTTATGCCGCGGTCGCTGATGATCAGGATGTTCTTGCCGTCCTTGATTGCATCGACCGCCTCGGCGCACAGCGAAGCCAGCTTGGCCTCGACACCCTCATGGCCCCAGGCCAGCGGATAGGTGATGTCCAGGGTGTAGCTTTTGAACTTGCCCTGGGTGTGCGCTTCGATGTCGCGCAGCTTTTGCATGTCAGCCACATTGAGCACGGGCTGGCTGACTTCCAGCCGCATCGGCGGGTTGACCTGGTTGATGTCCAGCAGGTTGGGCTTGGGGCCGATGAAGGACACCAGCGACATCACGATGGCTTCGCGAATCGGGTCGATGGGCGGGTTGGTCACCTGCGCGAACAACTGCTTGAAGTAGTTGTAGAGCGGCTTGTTTTTGTTGGAGAGGACCGCCAGGGGGCTGTCGTTGCCCATCGAACCGGTGGCTTCCTCGCCGTTCGCGGCCATGGGCGACATCAGGAACTTGATGTCTTCCTGTGTGTAGCCGAAGGCCTGCTGGCGATCAAGCAGACTTGGCACTCCCCCGGGACTCCCCACTGCGTGTGGTTCGCCTCCCCCCTCGCTGGGGGCGGCGCCTTGCGCCCGGCCAAGCCGGTTCGCGGCCCCTGCTGGCAAGGCGGATACGTCATCCAGCTTGATGCGCAGGTTTTCAATCCACTGCTTGTAGGGTTTGCTGTGTGCGAGCGTGGCCTTGATTTCCTCGTCGTCGACCATGCGGCCTTGTTCCAGGTCGATCAGGAACATTTTGCCGGGCTGCAGACGCCATTTGCGCACGATTTTGTGCTCAGGAATCGGCAACACGCCCGATTCGGAGGCCATGATGACCAGGTCGTCGTCGGTCACGCAGTAGCGCGAGGGGCGCAGGCCGTTGCGGTCCAGCGTGGCGCCGATCTGGCGGCCGTCGGTGAAGACGATGGACGCCGGGCCGTCCCACGGTTCGAGCATCGCGGCGTGGTATTCATAGAAGGCCTTGCGGCGCTCGTCCATGGTGGTGTGCTGCTCCCATGGCTCGGGAATCATCATCATCACGGCCTGGCTGATCGGGTAACCGGCCATGGTGAGCAACTCCAGGCAGTTGTCGAAGGTGGCGGTATCGGACTGTCCGGGGAAGCTGATCGGGTAGAGCTTTTGCAGGTCGGCGCCCAGCACTGGCGAAGACATCACGCCTTCGCGTGCCTTCATCCAGTTGTAGTTGCCCTTGACGGTGTTGATCTCGCCGTTGTGCGCCACATAGCGGTAAGGGTGGGCCAGCGGCCACTCGGGAAAGGTGTTGGTGGAAAAGCGCTGATGCACCAGCCCCAGCGCTGAAACGCAGCGTGGGTCGGTCAGGTCGCGGTAGTATGTGCCCACTTGATCGGCCAGCAGCAGGCCCTTGTAAACCACCGTGCGGCTGGACATGCTGGGCACGTAATACTCTTTGCTGTGCGTCAGGCGCAGGTTCTGGATGGCGGCGCTGGCGGTCTTGCGGATGACGTACAGCTTGCGTTCCAGCGCGTCCTGCACGATGACGTCATTGCCGCGGCCGATGAAGATCTGGCGCAGGATGGGTTCTTTTTCGCGCACGGTGGGCGACATGGGCATGTCGCGGTTGACCGGCACATCGCGCCAGCCCAGCAGCACCTGGCCTTCGGCCTTGACGGCACGCTCCAGCGCCTGCTCGCACGCCAGGCGGGAGGCGTGCTCTTTCGGAAGAAAGACCATGCCGACGCCGTATTCGCCGGGCGGCGGCAGTTGCACGCCCTGGCCGGCCATTTCTTCGCGGTACAGCGCGTCAGGCAGCTGAATCAGGATGCCGGCGCCGTCGCCCATCAATTTGTCCGCGCCCACTGCGCCCCGGTGGTCGAGGTTTTCGAGGATCTTCAGACCTTGCTGGACGATGGCGTGGCTTTTGTGCCCCTTGATGTGTGCGACGAAACCGACGCCGCAGGCATCGTGTTCGTTGGCACCGGAGTACAAACCGTTTTCTTCAAAATGCTTGATTTCAGCAGCCGTGGTCATGGCAATTCCTCGTCAGTTGGGGATGATTGCGGCGCCATGCGACCTAAAAAAGGTCCGGCAACGCTTCCATCCGCAAGGTTCATAATTTTTCGCAGGGAATGGGAGCATATTGCATTGCAACAACAATGCCAAGCGCTTTAAATAGGGTCAGATTCCAATTAAATATCGATTAATTTAATCGACATTTAATTGGGGACATATTAAATTAGGCCGTAACGCGCTTTGACGAGGACCTGCTATTCGACGTCGACTCCATCCACGACCTGCCGAACTGGCCGGCCTGCCAGGTTCTTGGTCAAGCGGCGATCAGTGAGCTTTTGCAGCGCAGCCAGAAACCCGTCTCCACCCAATGCCCAGCCGCTCAGTGCGGACCGGGTCAGCTGGTCTTGCTGCTCGGCAGTAATACCCGCCCGAACTCGTTCAGCGTAGGCGGCCTCCCGGGCAAATGGCGTATTTCCGAGCGCCCAGACCAGTGGATGCGGCGTCACCAGGCTGTCGACCCGTAGACCGGCATAGTGCCCATGGCTGGACCACGGGTAGTCCTTGGCGTCCACCACCAGGCCCGCGCGTACCGGGTTCAGATCGAAATAAGCCATGCAGGCCAGGAGGTAACGCTCCGCCTCGATGACGGTGCCCCGGTAACGCCCTTCCCACAAGGTGCCGGAGCGGCCCTGGCTGTCGTTGAAGTAGCGCACGTACCGCCGCCCGGCGGCCTGCATCATCTGCGGCAAACCTTCCGCCGTGGAAGGTGTGGCGAGCAGATGGAAATGGTTGCCCATCAGCACATAGGCGTGCAGGGCGACACCGAACTTGCTGGCGCTTTCTTCCAGCAACGCCAAAAACATCTGATGGTCGGCCGCGGAAGAAAACACGGCCTGCCGGTTATTGCCGCGCTGGATAAGGTGGTGCGGGTAGCCGGGGAGAGTCAGACGTGGAAGACGGGCCATGATGCAATGCCGGGAGTTTGCACCATGATAAAAGCAATCTGACCCCGATTTTTCGCCGCAACGCCTCCATCGATGCGTCGTTAGAACGCCCGGAGCGCAGACGCTTAACGAACGACTTTGCCGTCAGGCGTGATGGTGACCAGGTCAATTGCCCGCACGGATTCATATTTCTTCGGGCGCAAGTTGACGCGAAACCCGCCCACGTCGTAGTCCGTCATGGTCTCAAACGCCTTTTGCAGACCGGCCCTGTCGGGCTTGCCGCCGCCGGCCGCGCTACGGCGCACGCCTTCGGCAAATGTGCGCGCGGCAATGTAGCCCTCGACGCTTTCATAGCTGGGGGTCTGGTCGGTCTGGTTCAGCACGTCCAGGTATTCCTTGATGATGGGCGTGCCGGTGCTGCGCGGTGAAGGCACCACCTGCGATATAACAACGCCCCCGATTTCTTTGCCCAGAGCGCTGAACAGCGGATCAATGCCTACCACGGAGAAATTGAGGAACTGGCCGCCAAAGCCGGCCTGACGCATCTTGCGGATAAAGGCGGCCGACGAATTGAACAGGCTGACCTGGATGATGGCTTGAGGCTGCGCCTTCATGAGCTGCGCCACAGCGGCGTCCACCTTGTCGCTGTTGACAGGCGACAAGGCGCTGCCGACGATCGCCGGGCGTTTCAGATCGATGAGCGCCTGGTTGACGGCGGCCAGCCCGCCCTTGCCCATCGCATCGTCTTCGGCAAACACGGCGATGCGATCCTGGTTCAGCGTGGCGCAATGACGCGCAATCTTGTAGGCCTCATCGGCCAGGGCGGGGCGCACATGGAACACGTTGGCGAGCGCAGGATCATGCAGCGCATCAGATGCGGCGAAAGGCGCAAAAAACAGAGTGCCGGATGCTTTCGCCGCGGCGAAGGCGGCGTCACAACTGGCTGTTCCGGTGAACCCAAACAGCGCATCAACACCCTCGTCGATCAGTTGCTTGGCATTGGCGGCCGCCTTGGCCGGGTTGTAGCCATCGTCAAGCGCCTTCACTTCAATCTTGTGGCCAGCTGCGCCATTTTTGGCGTTGATGGCATCGAAGTAAATTTTTGCGCCGTTCAGGTAAGCGAGACCAATCTGGTCGGCCGCCCCTGTCAACGGCACGGATTGGCCAACAATGATTTTGCGGGCGGTTTTGCTTTGAGCCCACAGTGCGGGACTGGCTACCGAAGCGCTTGTAGAAGCAGCGCCCAGAATGAATTGACGTCGATTGAAGCCCATGAGAACACCTTTGAGAGACAGATTAGCTAAAGCAGGTTTGATGCCCACCTGCCAGCTTGCGCTCAATATTCCAGAAGAATGTCACAAGTTGTGCGCAGCCTCCAGCGTAATCTTTAGAGAGGTCAAAAACCAGAGAGGAAATGCAGACACGTCATAAGCCTATGCCTACGTGTGGCTGAAGACCATGCAAGCTGCGCAGAAATCGGGTTCAGACCGCCGCCCAGCTCCGGCCGCCCTCACATGTCGGGCCGCTTCGGACACACGGGCTTCTCGTCTGGATCGGTCACGGGACCTGCAGCGAAGTTCTAACCCTGAAAAACAGCGCGCCCCTTAAGCCGCTCATGCTCTTTGGCCGCGAAGCGGTCAGTCATTCCGGCGATATAGTCCGCCACCACCCTCTCGGGTTTTGCACCGGCCGCGTGAGGAGCATCAATACCGTCAAACCGGTCGATGTGAGCCTGCGGCATCTGGGCAGGGTCGGCCATATAGGCTTCAAACAGCTCGCGTACAACCTGCTTTGCTGCCTGCGTGGTTTCGACCACCTTGGGGTGGCGGTAGAGGTTTTGCAGCAAAAACCGTTTGAGGGCGGCAGACTGCACTGCCATTTCTTCGGTAAAGCAGACCAGGGGTGGATGCTGGCGAACCTCGTCGACGCTGGCAGGTGCGGCCTTGTGTATGGCCAATGAGGTCGCGTCCATCACGTTGTAGACCTGCGCACTGAGCATGCGCCGTATGGTTTCGAACAACAGCCGCCGGCCTTTCAGGCCCCGGTGGGCCAGTTGCGTCTCCCGGCAGTGCAGTGCGAACAGCTCGACATCTTCCAGCTGCTCGATGGTCAGCAGCCCCGAGCGCACGCCGTCGTCAATGTCGTGTGCGTTGTAAGCTATTTCGTCCGCCAGATTGGCCAGTTGCGCTTCCAGGCCGGGTTGCAGCCAGCGAGGGCCTTCGGCCGGCTCCAGAAAGCGCCGAGCAACACCGCCTGGTTCCCTGGCCTCGATATGGCGTGCGTTGCGCCTGGAACAGTGCTTCAGGATTCCCTCGCGCGTCTCAAAGGTGAGATTCAGCCCGTTGTAGGCCGGATAACGTTCTTCCAGTGAGTCCACCACGCGCAGGCTTTGCAGGTTGTGCTCAAAGCCGGCACTGTCGGGGCTGCAGGCTTTCAGGCAGGCATTCAGGGCATCCTGTCCGGCATGTCCAAAGGGGGTGTGGCCCAAGTCATGCGCCAGCGCAATGGCCTCCACCAGATCTTCGTTGAGCTGAAGCGTGCGGGCTATGGAACGCCCCAGCTGGGCGACTTCCAATGAATGAGTCAGCCGCGTGCGGAACAAGTCCCCTTCGTGGTTCAGGAATACCTGGGTTTTGTACACCAGGCGCCGAAAAGCGGTGGAGTGCACGATGCGGTCGCGATCACGCTGGAATTCAGACCGCGTGGGTGCCACGGGCTCGGTAAAGCGACGGCCGAGCGACCGTGAAGGATTACAGGCGTAGGGTGGAAAGCTCATGGATTAAGCATGTAAAT
This sequence comes from Polaromonas sp., assembly GCF_039932935.1. Taxonomy (GTDB): domain Bacteria; phylum Pseudomonadota; class Gammaproteobacteria; order Burkholderiales; family Burkholderiaceae_C; genus Polaromonas. Next base: position 23,280 of record NZ_JBDTPB010000080.1, on the reverse strand, counting down.
GGCCAGCAGCCCATATGGAACGAGCGCAAGAAGCTCCTGAATTGATAGCAATCATTCAAATCCATTCCCACCGGATGGAGTGGCTCACGCGCAGCAAAGGTCTATCACGCTACGCACCATGGCATCCGGCGCGCTGCGAACCGCCGCCTTCCCGGGTCCGTCGATCACGACAAACCGTATCTCACCCGCTTCGGATTTCTTGTCAACACGCATCAACTCAAGGTAGCGACCGGCATTGTCACTGCTGGAAAGCACAGGCCCGCGCACCGGCAGGCCGCACCGTTGGACAAGGTGGGTCAGCCGCTCGGTAAAAAGCTTGTCCACCAGGCCTAGACGCTCGGACAAATGCGCCGCCATAACCATGCCGCAACCCACGCCCTCGCCATGCAGCCACTCTCCATAACCGAGGCCGGATTCAATCGCGTGGCCGAAGGTGTGACCGAAATTCAGAATGGCGCGCAAGCCGGATTCGCGTTCATCCTGGCTCACAACCCAGGCCTTGATTTCACAGCTTCGCTGAATGGCGTGGGCCATGGCCCGCGGCTCCCTTGCCAGCAGGCTTTCAAGGTTGGATTCGATCCAGCTCAGAAACTCCATGTCGGCAATCGGACCATATTTAACGATTTCAGCCAATCCCGCGCTCAACTCCCGAGACGGCAATGTGGCCAGTACATCCAGATCACAAATCACTTTCAGCGGCTGGTAAAAAGCGCCAATCATGTTTTTCCCCAACGGATGGTTGATCGCCGTCTTGCCCCCGACCGACGAATCGACCTGGGCCAGCAGTGTCGTGGGTACCTGGACAAAGGGCACACCGCGCATATAGCTCGCGGCGGCAAAACCAGTCATGTCTCCGACCACACCGCCACCGAGCGCAAACAGGACGGTCTTGCGATCGCAGCCGTTTTCAAGCAGGACATCGAAAATCAATTGCAGCGTTGGCCAGTCCTTGTGCGCTTCGCCATCCGGCAAAGTGACCAGCAGCACCTTGTCATAACGTTGCTGCAATGCCTGCGTGAGCTGCGCGGCATAGAGTGGTGCGACCGTGGTGTTGGACACCACCAAAGCCGTTGCGGCCGTGGGAATATCCTGGTAGATACCGCTATCACCCAAAAGCCCGCTGCCAATGACGATCGGATAGCTGCGCTCGGCCAGGTCAATCCGGATTTCGGCAGCGACGGAGGAGAGAATTTCTTGCATGACCAAGTGTAGAGGCTCTACTCGTCTGCAAGCTTGCCAGCGTATTACGCCCGGTCCTGCGGCGAAGTCACAGTCCCTGCCAGCTCCAGTTGCATCAATATCATGTTGACCAAGGTAGAGACCGAAGGGCGGCCCGTTTCAATGACAAAGTGCGCGGTTTCCCGGTAGAGGGGGTCGCGGGCCCCGTAGAGGTCCCGAAGGCGCGCCAAGGGATCGGCTACCTGGAGCAAAGGACGATTCTGGTCATGCCGCAAACGCCGGAAAACCTCTTCTGGTATGGAGTGCAGATAGACCACCTGTGCCCGCTCCTGAAGATGGCGCCGATTGGTGGGGCGCAGCACAGTTCCTCCGCCGGTGGAGAGCACGCAGGGCTCACCTTGGGTCAACTCGTCGACGACAAGCTGCTCGATATCGCGAAATGCCTCTTCGCCTTCGCGCTCAAAAAATTCCCGTATGGAGCAACCAATGCGCTGCTCTATCACCTGATCCGAATCCACAAACCGCAGCCCCATTTTGCGAGCCAGATGCCTGCCGACGGTGGATTTCCCCGACCCGGGAAGGCCTACGCAGGCGATTCTTAGCGGATGGGCATTCAATTGGTCCATGAAATGGCTGGCCTGCGAAGCATCGCAGTGAGCGCCCTGCTTGTACGCAAGGGCACACGAGCTACCCCACCCTGAATGGGCAGAGTTCCGGCGACCTTTGAATCTGACTAGCGCAATGCGCTGCCATTTGTCAGCATTTTGGGGGTCAGGAAAACCAGCATCTCGGACTTGGTGGCAGAACGGGACCGTTGCTTGAACAGATTACCGACGCCAGGAATATCCCCTAGCAAAGGTACCTTTGTTTCGTTATCGCGGTCGTTTTGCTCATAAATCCCACCGATCACCACCGTCCCACCGTTTTCCACAAGTACCTGGGTCTGGATGTGCTTGGTATCGATGGCAAAACCGTTGGCCGTTTCACGGCCTACACTGTCCTTGCTTATGTCCACATTGAGAATGATGTTGCCTTCGGGTGTAATTTGAGGGGTGACCTCCAGCTTCAGATTGGCCTTACGAAAAGCGATGGAGGTCGCACCGCTGGAAGTCGCTTGTTGATATGGCAACTCCGTCCCTTGCTCAATCAACGCCTTGACCTGATCCGCTGTAATGATGCGAGGGCTGGAAACGATTTTGGTCTTGCCATCTGCTTCCGAGGCGGAAATTTCAAGATTCAAGAGCCGAGTCATCGACGAGTTGAAGAGTGACAAGGCAAACGTGGAAGCTCCAAAACCGTTTTGCCCTACGGCCGGCAGGCTCAAAAAATCGCCCGCATTGGTTCCTATGTTTGACCCGAGCTGAGGTACCGCACCAACGGGAACATTGGGTGCAATATAGCTGTTTCCGAACATGATGTTATTGGTGGTATTGAAAGGGCGCCCGCCCAATCTCACGCCCAGAGATTTTCCCCACGTGTCGGCCGCTTCAACAATACGTGCTTCGATCAACACCTGACGAACTGCTATATCAAGCTTTGCAATCAGAGCTTGGACCTGCTCAAGGCGAGACGGTATATCAGTAACAAACAATTGATTCGTTCGTGTCTCCGAAATCACACTTCCCCGGGGGGAAAGGATTTTTGTTGCGCCGGCGTTGGTACCCAACAACCCTGCTGCAATATCTGCAGCTTTTGCGTAATTGAGCTTGAAATCCTGGGTACGGAGCGTCTCCAAGCTTTGAATCGCATTCTTCGATTCCAGCTCTAGTTTGTCTTTAGCTGCCAGCTCGTCTTTGGGTGCTATCAGCAAAACGTTACCGGTTTTTCGCATGCCCAGACCTTTGGCCTGCAGGATGATGTCAAGAGCCTGATCCCAAGGGACATCTTTCAGACGCAAGGTAACCGCACCCGTCACCGAATCCGAAGTCACGATATTGAAATTCGTAAAGTCCGCGATAACTTGCAAAAGCGAGCGAATTTCAATATTCTGGAAGTTCAGGGAGAGCTTCTCCCCGTTGTACCCAGGGCCCTGGGTTAACTTGCTCTGATCCACTTTTTGCTGGCGCACCTCGAGCACAAACTGGTTGTCGCTTTGGTAGGCGCTGTGCTCCCAAGCACCCTTGGGTTCAACCACCATGCGGACTTTATCTCCTGTTTGAAACGTCGTGACCGTTTGTACAGGAGTTCCGAAATCTCCTACATCCAAGCGGCGGCGCAGACCCTCCGGCAATGCAGTTTTCAAAAATTCAACCACCAAGGTTTGGCCTTGCGGGCGAATATCGACTCCGACCTGGTTATTGGGCAGGTCCACTACGATACGGCCCGACCCCTCGACTCCACGCCGGAAATCGATATCTTTCAGGGGAAGCATGTCGGTGTTGCGATTTTCAGCAAATACCGGCGGAGCACCAGCAGAGGGCGCAGCGACCGCCACGGAATCGAGAGTAATCAGCAGTGATTTACCCTGAATTTCCGCCTTATATGCGGTCGGTACTTTGAGGTTGAGCACGACACGGGTACGCTCGCCAGCCTGCACGACGTTGGCCGAACGCAAATTCCCCAAATTGAGGTCCACCGCGGACCGGCCCATGGAATTACCGACACCAGGGAAATCAAGCGCGATGCGCGCTGGCGTCTGTATGCTGAAACCTGTCGGAATGGCCGCTAAAGGTTCCGCCAAATCAATCCGGATGACTTCGGAGCCGCCCTGAAGCGATCCGGAAACGGCTTGGATGGCATTTTGCGCTTGGGCCAGCAAAGGCGTGGCTATCGAAAATGCCAGAGTGAGTGAAGCGCAACGCAACACGCGCCCAAACAACAGTTGCAGGCGACTTTTGTTTCCCTGCGTTTCAAATGCCTGTGTTTGCTTGTTCATTTTGATCCCTCTAATAGCTGTAATGTCGCGGTGCGCTCTATCCACTCACCCGCTGCGTCCTGGACGATTTCGCGTAACGCGAGATCTGTTTCGGTCACCTTGATGATTCGTCCGTAGTTTTGACCGAGGTAGTTTCCTACCCGAGCCTGATACACCAGGTTGTCCACCCGTACGAGCGCGACCGGCTGTCCCACCTTGATCAGGCTGCCCACCATCACAATCGCGTCCAGGGGATAGGCCTCAAGTGGTTCTTTGCGCCGAGTCAGTTCGGGCGCGATCAACGCCGCGTTAGCTGTCGCCTGGTTGGAGTCGCGTTTCAGCGCCTGTGTCAGCTTCTGGTTGCTAAAAGGTTCGATGGAACCTTCCTGCCCATACGGTTGTGGTGAAAACTTGGTCGGCTCGGGCAGAGGATCTATCCTGGGCTTGGTGGCATTGCGTTGCTGCGTCATCCACTCTTGCAATTCCTCCTGTTCAGAAGAGCCACAACCCGACAGGCCAAACAAAATTCCCGCCAAGCCCAGGGCGACTAGCGCGTACTTGCCTGAATTCATTTTTTTGCTCCCGGAGCACTCTTGCGCTGCAAGGCCACTTCGTCATTGTCCAAATAGCGGAACGTCTTGGCCGTGGTGTCCATGACCAAGGTGCCATCCTTGACAGGGGTTATGGTCAGATTATTCAAAGTAACAATGCGGGAAAGATTTGCGATATCAGCAGCGAAAGCGCCTAAGTCGTGGTAACGGCCAGTGACCCGAACGGCAATCGGCAATTCGGCGTAATACTCTTTAACGCTAACCTGACCTGGACGAAACAACTCAAACTGCAAACTCCGTCCGAGTCCTGCCTGATTGATATCGGAAAGCAATGCATCCATTTCCGCTTTGCTTGGCAACTGCTTTTCAAGCTGGGTGACATATTGCTGAACCTGCTCGCGCTGCTTCTTCAGAGCATCGAGATTCACTGCCTGAACGAGTTTTTTTGTATAGTCCTCTTTGAGCTGAACTTCCTTGGCCTTCTCCGCTGTCAGTTCATCATCGGACGAACTGAGCCAGAAAAACCACAGCGCCACAACCACCAGTATCGTTACGGCTAGACATAAGAGGTAACGCGGAAACGCCGGCCATGAGGGGGGATCATTGGGATCCAGGCCTATGAACTGGGACTTCAGGCTGCTTTGAATCGCAGCAAAATCGATGGAATTTTTAGAAATTTTTGCCATGGTCAAACTCGTTCATTCGGTCTCAAACCTTGGCCGGTGCTGACGCGGCCGAGGCAGGCCTGGCAGCCGCTCCTGACAGCACGGGCACTGTTCCCGTGCCTGCCGCGGCAGAGCTGGCAGTCTTCGGATCGCTGGCCCGCTTCAGCCCAATTTTCATTGAAAAATTGGCTACCCTGCGTTGGTCACGAGCGGTCAGTGACACCGTATTGGCAGTGATTTCTACAAGCTCCGGCCTCGTCAACCAAGAGCTGTTATTGGCGAGATTGCGCAACAATTCCGAAACACGCTCGTTGGATTGGGCAACACCCGTAATCAACACCGACTGGTTTTCTTGCTTCATGCTGGTGATATACACCCCATCAGGCAACTGTTTGACCAGTTCGCTCAGCAGGTAAACGGGCAGATTCCGATTGCCCTGAAGGTCTTCCACGGCGTTCTGACGAGCTCTCAGTGCAGAGATTTCTGCCTGAAGGGTTGCGATATCCTTGATTTGCCCTTCCAGGCGGGTAATTTCCGTCTTCAGAAAATTATTCTTGCCGCGCTGGCTCTCAATTTGGGCCAGGTACCAGGAATAAACCGCACCACAAATCAGACCGCCAACCAAGGCCGCCATACCCAAGGTGGCGAAAAATACCTCGCGCCTGCGCTTGCGCGCAGCTTCGCGATGGGGAAGCAGATTAACGAGAATCACTGCAAAAACCTCCGCAAAGCCAGACCGCAAGAAGTCAGGTATGACGCCGCTTCGCGTCGCATCTTCTTTTCACGTATGCCATCACCCAGCTCCATTCCTTCGAATGGGTTGGCAAGTACACAGGCAAACGACGTCTGCTGGGTTACGGAATCAGTCAATCCAGGCAAAGCCGAGGAGCCCCCGGCCAACATGACATAGTCAACCTTGTTATGCGGGGTGCTGGTAAAGAAGAACTGCAGCGCACGCCCGATTTCCTGGGCCATGCTTTCGACAAAGGGTTTCAGTACGCCTGAGTCGTAATCTTCTGGCAAGTCACCGCTGCGTTTTTTGGCTTCGGCTTCTTCAGGCGAAAACCCGTACTGCCGGATGATGAGCTGGGTCAGCTGGGCGCCGCCGAACGCCTGATCGCGTTCGTAAAGGACTTCGTCGTTCTTGATGACCTGCATGCTGGTCGTCAGTGCGCCCACCTCAAACAGGGCCACCATGGTGTCCACGCCTTTGTTAGGAAGGTTCTCGATGAGACGCGCCGTGGCGAGACGAGAGGCATATGACTCGACATCCACAACGATGGGTTTGAGCCCGGCGGCCTCGGCAAGGCCCTGCCGGTCCTGTACCTTTTCCTTGCGGGAAGCGGCAATCAGCACTTCAACGTCACCGACGGAGGTGGCGCTGGGGCCCACCACGCAGAAATCGAGACTGACCTCATCCAGCGAAAACGGGATGTATTGATTGGCTTCAGACTCGACCTGGATTTCCAGTTCCGCGTCGCTGAGGCCACCCGGAAGTATGATTTTCTTGGTAATGACCGCCGAAGCCGGCAGGGCCATTGCCACATTTTTGGTGCGTGTTCCGCTTTTTTTGACGAGCCGGCGTACCGCATCGGCTACTTCGTCGAACTTTTCGACGTTGCCATCGGTAATCCAGCCCCGTTCCAGCGGTTCGATCGCACAGCGATCCAACACCAGATTACCGGCCTTGTCACGGCTCAACTCCACCAGCTTGACGCTGGAAGAACTGATATCTAAACCCAGCAAAGCGGGTTGTTGGCGGTTGAATAACGATCCCAGAGAGATCAAGGCGGTCCCCAAATGACGGCTAATATGTAGCCCTGCATACTTAAGAAATCACTTGAATAGTAGCAGTAAGCTCTTTGTGCAGTAAGGATTTTTCCCGTTTTACACATCCAGAGCGTTGTCAAAAGCAGACGGTCTTACCAAGCCATGAGCCGGCGGAGTTCCCAAAAACGATGTCTGTAAACGTAAAAGTATGGCACCGGCCCTCACACCCTGCATGACCTGCATTCCTGAATTTTTATAATAGTGACGCGACTTTACGATTGTCTACATGCCCTCCAAGCCCACATCTCCTGACTCCGACCCAAGCCCGACCAAGCAAGGTTCGACCACTTTCCTGCCAAGCTGGCTGATCAAGCTTTTCTTGTGGAGTGGCGGCCTGTTGCTGGCCGGCGTCGCCGCAGTTTTGCTGTTTGTGGCCGTCGCCCTGTCGGTCGCGTACCCCAATCTGCCGGATATCTCTGACCTGTTGGACTACCGCCCCAAGCTGCCCCTGCGGGTTTACTCCGCCGATGGGGTGGTCATTGGCGAATTCGGAGAAGAGCGCCGCAGCCTGACCCCTATCAAGGACATACCCCAGGTCATGAAGGACGCCGTGCTGGCTATCGAAGACGCCCGCTTTTTTTCGCATGGGGGAGTGGATTACCTGGGTGTGATTCGTGCCGGTTTTGCGAATGTGGGCAGGGCCAAGAGCCAAGGGGCCTCCACCATCACGATGCAGGTGGCCCGCAATGTCTATTTGTCAGCCGAAAAGAGCTACACCCGCAAGATCTATGAAATCCTGCTGACTTTCAAACTGGAGCACCTGCTCACCAAAGACCAGATCCTTGAGATCTATATGAACCAGATTTTTCTGGGCAACCGGGCCTATGGCTTTGCGGCGGCCTCGGAAGCCTATTTTGGCAAGCCCCTGAAAAATATCTCGATTGCCGAGGCAGCCATGCTGGCGGGTTTGCCCAAAGCGCCTTCAGCCTATAACCCCATCATCAACCCCAAGCGCGCCCGGGCCCGCCAGCTCTACATCATCGAGCGGATGGAGGAAAACGGTTTCATTACCGCCGAGCAGGCCAAGGCCGCCAAAGAAGAAGAACTCAAGGTCAGGAACGGGCCCGACGCAGGAAGGGTACATGCCGAATACGTCGCTGAAACTGTGCGCCAGCTGGTTTACAACCAATATGGGGACGAAACCTATACCCGCGGCTTGAACGTCTACACCACCTTGCGCGCCACCGACCAGACCGTTGCCTACAAGGCCTTGCGCAGGGGCATCATGGACTATGAACGACGGCAAATTTACCGCGGACCCGAGAAGTTCATTGACCTGCCAGCCAACCCGCAGGAAACCGAAGACGCCATTGATGACGCGTTGACAGACAACCCCGACAACGGCGATGTGATGTCGGCGGTGGTGCTGGAGGCCAATCCCAAACGGATTCTGGCCATGCGCCAGAACAGCGAAACGGTTGAAATCACTGGCGAGGGACTTAAACCGGCCCAATCCGGGTTGGCGGACAAAGCTGGACCCAACATCAAGATCCGCCGCGGTGCCTTGATCCGTGTGGCGAAAACACCCAAAAACACCTGGGAAATCACCCAGCTACCTGAAGTAGAAGGTGCGTTTGTAGCCCTGGATCCGCGCGACGGCTCCATCCGGGCGCTGGTGGGTGGCTTTGATTTTGAAAAAAACAAGTTCAACCATGTGACCCAAGCCTGGCGCCAACCGGGTTCCAGCTTCAAACCCTTTATCTACTCGGCAGCGCTTGAGAAGGGCTTCACCCCGGCCACCGTGGTCAACGACGCCCCCTTGTTCTTTGACGCGGGTGTCACCGGCGGCCAGCCGTGGGAGCCCAAAAATTACGACGGTACCTTCGACGGCCCGATGAGCTTGCGAACCGGCCTGAAGAAGTCCAAAAACATGATTTCCATCCGCATACTGCAGGCCATCGGCGCCTCCTATGCGCAGGACTGGATCACCCACTTCGGCTTTGAAGCCGAAAAACACCCCGCCTACCTCACCATGGCTTTGGGTGCCGGATCAGTCACACCGATGCAAATGGCCACCGCCTATTCGGTGTTCGCCAACGGTGGTTACCGCATCAACCCTTATCTGGTCACCAAAATCACCGACCAGCGCGGCAAGGTTTTACTGGACAGCAAGCCCCCTGTATTGGACGAGTCGGCGCGCGGCATCGACGCGCGCAATGCCTTCATCATGGACAGCCTGTTGCAGGAGGTCGCGCGCTCGGGGACGGCGGCCAAAGCACAAGCCACCCTGAAGCGCCACGACCTTTTCGGTAAAACCGGCACAACCAACGACTCGATCGACACCTGGTTTGTCGGTTTCCAGCCGACTCTGACGGCGGCTGTGTGGATGGGTTACGACACACCGAAAAAGCTTGGCGACCGTGAAACCGGTGGCGGACTGAGCCTGCCCATCTGGATCAACTTCATGGAGTACGCCCTCAAGGGCGTGCCGGTCTCCGAATATCCGCCGCCCGAAGGTGTGGTCAATGTCGGTGGGGAGTGGTACTACAGCGAATACGCCAAAGGGTCCGGGGTCAGCACGGTGGGTGTCCAACAGGATCCAGCGGCCTCAGCCGCCACACCCGGTGTACCAGGCGCAATCCAGGTACTGCCGCCTTCGGACGAAAAGAAGCGCATTCTGGATCTGTTCAAAAACTGACGCACATCACATCAAAAAAAGGGCTCCGCGGAGCCCATTTTTGTTCCACCGCCCATCACGGCGCAGCGGCAAGTTTGCTGCTATGCCTTGTCTACATCAGCCGACGCCCTGAACACCAGGGCCTGGCCGGCCTGCTCACTCGCATAACGCGATAAATTGGCAAAAAACTCACTGGAGTCTTTGGTGTCAGCCCATTGCCCGCCACTGAATTTGTAGTGGAACCCGCCGGCCTTGGCCGCCATCCATATTTCCTGCAAGGGCTTCTGAAGGTTGATGATGATCTGGCTGCGGTTGGAGAAAGTCAGCGTGATCATGCCGCCGGTGCGTTGATTATCAATATCCGCGTCGGTCTCATCATTGATCCGGTCACAGCCAATTTCAACGGCCGTGAGCGCACTCTCGGCCAGATCCTGGTACTCAAGGTCCGTCATTACAATCCCATCATGGTTTCTTCACCTCAAATTTTAGGTCGCATCCCCCCTTCGGGCTCCCGCTATAGCCTTGCTGCGATTGTGGTCGGCATGGCATTGCTGGCCGGCTGCGGCCAAAAAGGTGCGCTTTACCTGCCGGTTCCCCCCAAGGTGCCGGCAACAGCCACAACACCGGCGGCAGCACCTGTGGCCCCAGCTTCAGCCGCCCGCTGAATTCACGCCCCCTGTCAATGCTGGAAGATTCAGGCCCATCGGCCCCTGAACCTTCAATTTCAAGGCACGCACAGGCCAGTGCCGTGAATCGGTCATGGTGCGCACGCCGTGCGCTCCTTAAGATAGTCGCCAATAACTCCAACCGCTTCAAAGCCCATTCTTCATGACCCGCCCATCCCTCCCCGGCCATCCCCATTTTGCCTACCTTGATGGCGCATTGTTTGCAGAAAACATCCCCCTGCGCGATCTGGCCGCAACGCATGGCACGCCCCTGTTTGTTTATTCCAAGGCCTCCATGCTGTCGGCACTGGCCGCTTATCAGCGTGGCTTTGCAGGGCGTGATGCGCAAATTTGTTATGCCATGAAGGCCAACTCTTCCCTGGGCATCCTGCAAGTATTTGCGCGCGCAGGGTGCGGCTTCGACATTGTTTCAGGCGGTGAACTCGACCGCGTGCTGGCCGCGGGCGGCGAGCCCCGAAAAGTCATTTTTTCGGGTGTGGGCAAACGCCGCAGCGAGATGCGCCAGGCCCTCAATGCCGGCATCGGCTGTTTCAATGTGGAAAGTGAAGCGGAGCTGGACGTGTTGTCCGAGGTGGCTCTGGGCATGGGCCTGCGGGCGCCGGTCAGCATCCGCGTCAACCCGGACGTCGACCCCAAGACGCATCCCTATATTTCAACCGGCCTGAAGGACAACAAGTTCGGCGTCGCTCATGAAGACGCACTGCGCATTTACCGCCACGCGGCTTCGCTAAAGGGTTTGCAGGTTGTCGGCATTGACTGCCATATCGGCTCACAAATTACCGACAGCACGCCATACCTTGACGCCATGGACCGGGTGCTTGACCTGGTGGCGGCCATTGAAGCCGCAGGCATCCCGCTGGCGCACATCGATTTTGGCGGCGGGCTGGGCATCAACTACAACGACGACACACCGCCTGAGGCCGACGCACTCTGGCAGCAGCTGCTGGCGAAAATCGACGCACGCGGCTACGGCAACAAAAAGTTGATGATCGAGCCGGGCCGTTCACTGGTCGGCAACTCCGGTGTCTGCGTGACTGAAGTGCTTTACGTCAAACCCGGCGAACACAAAAACTTTTGCATCGTCGATGCGGCCATGAATGACCTGCCTCGCCCTGCGATGTACCAGGCCTTCCATGCCATCGTGCCGCTAGCGACTGCCGGCAAGCCATCCGCCGAAGCGACCTATGACGTCGTGGGCCCGATCTGCGAGAGCGGCGACTGGATAGGCCGTGACCGAGTCCTGTCGGTCGCGGCGGGTGACCAGGTGGCCGTGATGTCGGCAGGCGCCTATTGCATGAGCATGGCCAGCAACTACAACACGCGCGGACGCGCGGCCGAACTGCTGATTGATGGCGACGCCGTGCATTTAATCCGTCGCCGCGAAACCGCCGAAGACCAGATGCGGCAGGAACAACTGGTCGCGGATTAAGGCTACCGCCGAGCGACTGACGAGGGCTTTCTCAAACGTCAGTCGCTATTATTATGATAGCTGCTTGCGCACGTCATATAAGGGCTTCGGCCTCTTTTTCCTTAAAAATTGCTGCACACGCCAGCCGAGCAGCACCGCAATGATTCCGGCGTAGACAAACACTTCCGCAAAATTGTTCTTGCCGGCGCGCATCCAGAAGAAGTGCAGCAAGCCCAGGCCCGCGATCAGGTAGACCAGCTTGTGCAGCCACTGCCAGCGTTTGGCGCCCATGGCCTTGATGGCAGCGTTGAACGACGTGGCAGCCAGGGGCGTCAACAAGACAAACGCCGAGAACCCCACCAGGATGAACGGCCGTTTGGCGATGTCCTTGGCGATGTCGGCAAAGTCAAAGCCCATGTCAAACCAGCTGTAGCTCAGCAGGTGAATGACGACATAAAAATACGCAAACAGCCCCAGCATGCGCCGAAACCGCGCCAACGCCGGCGTGCCGGTGATGACTCGCAGCGGCGTCACGGCCAGGACGATGCAGATAAACCGCAGCGTCCAGTCGCCGGTAGCACGTATCAGCGCTTCAGCCGGATTGGCCCCGAGCTGGTTGGTGAAAGCGCCATAGAACAGCCAGGCGAACGGCAGCAGGCAGACGATGAACAGCACGGGCTTGGCTGCGGAATGCAGCAACCATTTTTGCCGGCTTGCCATCACAACCATCCGCCGCCGGGCCTACCCAAGGTGAATAACTTCTCCGCGAGAGACAACACAGCCCCCCCCTCATCCAAGCAGGGGCCGCGGAACCGGCTTAGCCGGGCCGCAGGCGCAGCGGCCCCCTCGGGGGGCAGCGCAGTACGCGAAGCGACAAGCGTGGGGGCCATATTCTTTAGAAATTCTTCTTGAGGTCCATGCCCGCGTAAAGCTGGCCAACCTGCGCTTCATAGCCGTTGAACATCAGCGTTTTGCGTTTCTTGGCAAAGAGGCCGTCCTCACCAATGCGGCGTTCAGTGGCCTGGCTCCAGCGCGGGTGATCAACGCCCGGGTTCACGTTGGAATAAAAACCGTATTCCTGCGCGGCGGCCTTGTTCCAGGCGGTGCGCGGCTCCTTGTCGGTGAAACGGATCTTGACAATGCTCTTGCCGCTTTTAAAGCCGTACTTCCAGGGCAGCACCATGCGCACCGGTGCGCCATTTTGGTTGGGCAGCACTTCGCCATACATGCCGAAGGCCAGCAGCGCCAGCGGGTGCATGGCTTCGTCCATGCGCAGGGCCTCCACATAAGGCCAGTCGAGCACGCGCGAGCCCACAAAAGGCATGGTCTTGGGGTCAGCCAGCGTGATGAACTCGACGTATTTGGCATTGCCCAGCGGCTCGACCTTTTTGATGAGCTCCGACAACGAATAACCCACCCACGGAATCACCATGGACCAGCCCTCAACACAGCGCAGGCGGTAAATGCGTTCTTCCTGCGGAGCCAGCTTGATCAGGTCTTCGAGTGTGAAAGTCTTGGGTTGTTTGACGAGCCCTTCTACCGCCACCGACCACGGTTTGGTCACCAGCGTGTGGGCATTCTTTGCCGGATCGGCCTTGTCGGTGCCGAACTCGTAGTAATTGTTGTAGGTCGAGGCGTCTTTGTAGTCGGTGATCTTTTCCATGGTCACCGCGCCGGCCACCGCCGATTTTCCGCCGGCCAGCGCCGCCAGCTTGCCGGGTTTTTGCATTGTTTGCGCCATCGCCTGGCGTCCCGCCCAGCCCGCCATCGCAGTGCCCGCTGCGCCTGTGGCCATGAGTTTGATCAGGTCACGGCGGCCGTGGTAGATGCCCTGTGGCGTGATTTCACTGGGAACGGGGTGATCGAAGCCGCTGGCGTGGGTCTTGATGAGCATGTGAGGTCCTTGGAAATCCGTTTAGGGGTTAGTCTGAATACGCCGCAACTTCTTACAGGGATTCAACCAGGCCGGTGAATATGAACCGACCTTACAAGGACTCGCTGCCGGCTACAAGGTTCCGTAGCTGTGCAGTCCTGAGAGGAACATGTTGACGCCCAGGAAGGCAAATGAAGTGACTGCCAACCCGACCAATGCCCACCAGGCGGCTACCGTGCCGCGCAGGCCTTTCATGAGCCGCATATGCAGCCAGGCGGCGTAGTTGAGCCAGACAATCAGCGCCCAGGTTTCCTTGGGATCCCAGCTCCAGTAGCCGCCCCAGGCTTCGGCCGCCCACAAGGCGCCCAGCACCGTGGCGATAGTGAAAAAGGCAAAGCCGACAGCAATGGCCTTGTACATCACGTCGTCCAGCACCTCAAAGCTGGGCAGGCGCGCAGCAATGCGCTTGCGGCCCAGCAAGATGCCGGCGGCGATCAGCCCCGACACGGCCAGGTAACCGACCCAGTAGTAGCTGCCGCCCACATCCGCTGGCGACTTGCTGCGAAACACGATGGGCACAAAGCACAGCACAACGCCCAGCAGCCACAGCGGGGTCAACCGGTGCCAGCGCGTTTCATTGGCCTGCTGCTTGATCAGGTAGGACAGCGACACCATGGCGGCCAGCGAGAACATGCCGTAACCGATGAAGTTGGCCGGCACGTGCAGCTTCATCCACCAGCTTTTGAGGGCGGGCACCAGCGGCTGGATTTCATGGGCTTCGCGTATCACGGTGTACCAGAGCAGAAAGCCGACCGCGGCACTGACCACCAGCATCACGAAAGCGCCGAGGGCGCGCGTGTTGTACTGTGATTCAAAGTAGAGATAGAAGGCCGCCGTCATCCAGCAGAACAGCACAAACACCTCGTACAGGTTGCTGACGGGGATGTGCCCGACGTCAGCGCCAATCAGGTAGCTTTCGTACCAGCGCACCAGCGTGCCGATCAATGCCATGCCGATCGCCACCCAGGCAATTTTGGAGCCTAGCGACTCAAGCGTACTGCTCTGGCCTTTGGCGAACATGCCCAGCCAGTAAAAAATGGTGCTCATGAAAAAGAGCACGCTCATCCACAAAATCGCCGACTGGCTGGAGAGGAAGTACTTGAGCCAAAACACCTGCTCGGCGCGCGCCAGGTCACCCTGGTAAGAGGCGATGCCCAACAGCGCAAAAGCACTGACCACCACCATCAGCACGCGCAGCGGCCGCCAGAACCAGCCCATGGCAATCGCCGCCGGAATGGCCGCAAACAAAATGCCTTTTTCATAGACATCCATGAAACCGCTGTAGCGGGCAAAGGCATACAGAAAGCCGCCGGCGACCAGCGCGGCAAAGACCCAGTCCAGCACATTGCGCCTGGCAAAGTAGCCTTCGTTCAGGCTCAGCGTGGTGTCGCCGCCGGCCTTCAGCGTGGTGGTGTTCACCGCGGTGTTGTTGATCGTGGAGGTATTCATAAAGGCGCCTGCAACAGTTTCATTTTCAACATTTCAAACTCCTTGTCGCCGTCCATGGTCTTGCGGTTGGTAGACAAGGCCATGGTGGCATGGCTATGGCCTTCGACCGATTCTGGCATCGAACCCGCAACATTGCCATCGTCTGCCTGAACGCCCTCTTTGCCACGCGGCGCCAGCCAGACCCAGACGCGACGTTCGCGCACGTACAACATGGCGAACACCCCCAGGATCAGGAAGGCGCAGCCCAGGTACACGATGGTCTTGCCCGGCGCACGTGCCACCTGGAACACGCTGGCCTGCACCTGGGTGAAATCTTTCAGCTCAAACGCCATGGGCGCGGGATAAAAGTTGGCATCCGACAAGCTCAGCACCATTTGCGACATGAAGGCGCGTGTTTTTTCATCCTGCCCGAGCGGCTTGAGCCCGGCCTGCTCGCGGGTCATCTGGGTCAACTCAAACAACGCGCCGTTAAGGATACGGATCAGCACCTCGCCGGCGCGGTTGCGCTCGGCCTCGGGCACATTGGCCTCCATGAAATCAGAAATTGCCTGCAGGCCTGCGGCGGTTTTGGGTTTACCTGCGATGCCTGACGATCCTGCCGCCCCGCCAGCGTCTTCACCGGCGAAAAGCGCGAGAGCCCGCGAAGTCGATGCGGCGAGCTGCTGCATCAGCTCCGGCCGCTCGCGGCCAATGGCCTGGCTGGCATAGCGCTTGACCGCCAGCTCACGCTGCGCCGGGTTGGCCAGGGCAGCGCGCAGCCGTAAAAAGGTCTCCATGCCGCCTTCGGCATCCACCGGGATCCGCAGGTATTGAAAAGGCGCGGCCGGTGTTTCGCGCACGCCCATCAGGTAAACCGCCGGGCTGTCCTCGGCCGGGTCCGTTTTGACGGGCAGCATGTAGTTGTGAAATTCACGGGCCTGCCCGGAGGCATCGCGCAGTTTGTAGCTCACGCTGGGACCTACGTTGCGCAGCTCCTTTTGCGTCACGGTCTTGTTGGCGGCGCCCAGGCGTGTGTCGATGGCCTGGTGCAGGTCAACCTTGCGCACGTCAGCACCGGAACCCATGCTCCCGCCCGAAGCGAAGTTTTCCACATTGATGACCCGCAGCGCGGTGTATTCAAGCGTCATTTTTTCAGCTCCCTCGCCCTGCCCGTTGGTGAGCTGGCTTGAGCCGCCAATCGTGCCCTGAATTTCAAACGGCTTGCTGGCTGCCGCCATCGGAATGGCCTTGAGCGTCACGCTGGAGCCGCCATCGTCAAAGCTCGACTGGTATATCTCGATGCCGCGGTGGCTGGCCGGGTGGTTGACTTCGACCCGCGCCGGTATCTTCTCGCCCGTTTCCTTGTCATGGATGATGATGTCACTGGCAAAGAGCTTGGGCATGCCGGTGGAGTAGTACTCCACGATGAATTTTTTGAGCTCGATGGAAAACGGCAGTTCCTGCAGCAATACGCCGCCGGGCTGGTTCAGGATGGCGATGCCGGACTGCGTGCCCTCGGCCACCAGCAGGTTGGCGCGAAAGGTCGGATTCTTGTCGCTGAGCCGGTGCTGCACCGGCACATCGGCTATCAGGCCGCCGCCGGCATAAATGGATTTGCCGTTGAGCCACATCTGCGCGCGCACGATCATGTCGCCATCGAGCAGGCCGCCCACGCACACCAGCACGATGGCGCTGTGCGCCGCGATGTAACCCAGTTTGTTGGCGGAGCCTTTTTTGGCCGCCACCATCCAGCCGTTGCCGGCGCGTTGCTGCAGTTTGACCTTCCAGCCGCTTTGCACCAGCGTCTGGCCGATGCGGCGCGCGGCGGCCTCCGGCGCTTCGGCCAGCGCGGCGTCGGCACGGTGGCCGAAGGCCTTGAGGCTTTGCTCGCGGACGTTTTCCTTGAGCTGGTTCAGGTCCGCGAAAATTTTGGGGGCATTGCGCGCAATGCACAGCGAGGTGGAAATCACCAGGAAAGCCAGGATCAGCAGGAACCACCAGGCGCTGTACACCGTGTTGAGGCTGAGCAGGCTGAACACCTGCGCCCAGAACGGGCCGAACTGGTTCACGTAGTTGCCCAGCGGCTCCGCCTGCTTGAGCACCGTGCCGATGATGGAGGCGATGCAGATCACCGTCAGCAGCGAAATGGAAAACCGCATGGACGACAGCAGCTCTACCGACGCCCGCCAGCTGCGGGAGCCCCAATTGACCTTCATACCCTCGGTGGAAACTGTCATGCTTGAAATGGAACCTGCGGTTGGCTCAGAAAAGCCGGCGGATACGGCGAACAAGGAAAGAGAAGACGGGAAAACAAAAAAGGCGGGCTTTCATCAGAAAGACCCGCCTTGGTGTGATTGGTTTTGGAGGCTTGGGTTCAATACTGCAGGCTGGCTGCGGCTAATTTCAACAAATAAATCCCTTGCCTGCCAGCCCCTTGTTCAACGCAAACCGGCAATGTAGTCGGCCAACGCACGAATTTCACGGTCATTCAGCTTGGCGGCAACCTGGCTCATGGGCAGGCTGTTGGTACGGCCACCGTCACGGAAGGCGGTCAGCTGCATCGCCGTGTATTCGGCCTGCTGGCCGCTCAAACGGGGGTATTGCGAAGGAATGCCGGCGCCGGTGGGGCTGTGGCAGCCTGCGCAGGCGGCGATCTGGCGGTCTTGCACGCCACCGCGGTAGATACGCTCACCGAGTGCCACCAGTTCCTTGTCCTTGGCAAAGCCGGTTTTGGCTTTTTTCGACGTCGCCCAATACGCGATATTTTTCATGTCGTCGTCAGACAGCGCCGCAGCGAAGCCTTGCATGATGGGATTCTTGCGCTTGCCGGCCTTGAACTCCTGCAATTGCTTGACCAGGTATTCGGGGTGCTGCTGCGCAAGCTTGGGGTAGGCAGGGGTTCCGGAATTTCCGTCGGCGCCATGGCAGCTGGCGCAAACGGCGGTGAAGCTGGCCTCGCCTTTGACCAGATCAGGTTTGGCGACCTTGGCCGGGGCCGCTGCTGCGGGGGCCGAAGCGGCGCCATGTGCAGGTGCAGCTTCGCCGGCGGCAAATGACGACACGGCAGGCACGGCCAGCAAGGCGGCCAGGAGAGAAGTAACGAACAGCTTCATATCGGGGGTTTTAATTGGTTGGCGCACAAAACTTATAACTTTCTGATTTTACAATGGCTTCAGGCCCACCCCCATTTGTCCGGGTCTTGCCGTGGCAGCGGAGCAGCCGCCGCCCCGCCTTGTTGCTTCCCAGGTCCCCTCCTCGAAGCCTCTGCTCCCTCTAACGCATGCTACGAGCTTGCAACCGAATTCCAGGGACCGCCCGATCATGACCTCACCCGCCCCGTCCAAACAGCCCGCCACCGCCGCGACCTCCACGCCCGATCCCAAGATCGCCATGGGCTGGCTGCACACGGCCAAGTTCCTGACCACGGCCCCCGAACTCAAGCATTTGCCCCGCGTCGATGTGCCCGAAATCGCCTTTGTGGGCCGCTCCAATGCGGGCAAGTCCACCTGTATCAACACCCTGACGCAGCAGCACCGGCTGGCATTTGCCTCCAAGACGCCGGGGCGCACGCAAAGCATCAACCTCTTCAGCCTGGGAAAGCAGGGCGTGACCGACGCGGTGCTGGCCGACTTGCCGGGCTACGGCTATGCGGCCGTTCCTAAAGAAGCCAAATACCGCTGGCAGCAAGTGATGGGCAACTATTTGCAGACGCGCGACAACCTCAAGGCCGTGGTGCTGCTGTGTGATCCGCGGCTGGGCCTTACCGAGCTTGACGAGATCCTGCTGGACGTCATTCGGCCACGGGTGGAAGACGGCCTGAAGTTTCTGGTGCTGCTGACCAAGTCCGACAAGCTCAACAAGACCGAAGCGGCCAAAGCGCTGTCCATTGTGAAACTGCAGGCAGGCGGTGGGGACGTCAAACTTTTTTCGTCGCTGAAGCGCCGGGGCGTCGAGGAAGTCGCCCAACATTTGTGGAATTGGGCCCACCCGGCCGAAAAACCGGTGAAGCCCGCCAAGCCAGCGCCTGAAGATGAAGAACTGCCCGAGGTCAATGACTAAGGTCGGTCTCCGGCACTGAAGTTTCAGATCAATAATGGCTCTAGCCCAACAGGGACGAGCGCAAGCAGCTATAAAAAGTGTAGCAACATGATCACCACCTGTTCGCACGCATTGCCCCACGGCATCACCTTGTCTTGCCGGATAACAGGTGAAAAAGGCCGCCCGGTCCTGATGTTCCTGCACGGCTTTCCGGAAGCTGCCTTTGTCTGGGACGGCCTGCTCGAGCACTTTGCCCGGCCCGAAAACGGCGGCTTTCGCTGCGTGGCCCCCAACCTGCGCGGCTTCGAACATTCCAGCGCGCCGCAGGACGCAGCGGCCTACCGGCCCAAACATCTGGTACAGGACATCGCAGCGCTGATCGCGCTGGAGGGTGGTCACCTTGAATGCCTGGTGGCCCACGACTGGGGTGGAGCGGTCGCGTGGAACCTGGCGGCAAGCCAACCCGCGCTGATGAACAAGCTGGCCATCATCAACTCGCCACATCCCGGCACTTTTTTGCGTGAACTGCAAAATTCACCGGCACAACAGGCCGCCAGCGCCTACATGAACTTCCTGATTCGCCCGGATGCCGAAGCCCTGCTGGCCGAGGACGATTTTCGCCGTCTTTGGGCGTTTTTTACGCAGATGGGCGCGGCCGAGGGGCCGCATGCCTGGTTGACCGAAGCCGTCAAGGCGCAATACCGCGACCTCTGGCGCCAAGGCCTGACAGGCCCCTGCAATTACTACCGCGCCTCACCCCTGCGCCCGCCCCGGCCCGGGGCGCCGCACCATGATCCGGCGGCGGCTGCGGTGACCATTCCGCGCGAAATGCTGGAAGTCCATCTGCCCACGCTTGTGCTGTGGGCGCTGGACGACACGGCATTGCCGCCGGCGCTGCTGGAAGGCCTGGGCGACTATGTGCCGCAGATGGATTTACGCCGTATCGAAGGCGCCACCCATTGGATCGTGCATGAGCAGCCGGCCCTGGTGGCTGCACATCTGCAACAGTTCCTGCGTTAATTTGCTATTGATTTAATAGCTGGCGGCGCACGCCATGATTGGGCTAATGGCCGATTCAGCTTAAAAACAAGCCTTGACAGCCCTCAATAGAGGGACGGTTTGCCCTCTGGCCGGGTTTTAAAGCGCTTGTGCACCCAGTAGTACTGGGCGGGCATGGTGTCGATGTAGCCCTGAAGCTGGGCATTCATGCGAGCGGTGTCGGCCACCGGATCGTCACTGGGGAAATCGGCCCAGGCCGGCAATATCTCCACCTCATAGCCTGTCGGCGTGATCCGCGGCAGCAAGGTCAACACCTTGGCACGCCCCAGGCGCGCAAACCGCGACAGCGACGGGACCGTTGCCGTCGGTATGCCGTAAAAAGGCACAAACACGGATTCGGAGGGGCCAAAGTCCATGTCGGGCAACAAATACAACGGCTGCCCTTCCCGCAGCGCCGCCACAATCGGCTTGACACCATCGGCCCGGCCAAAAAGCCGCAGATTGCCAAACCGCCTCCGGCCACGCAGTATCCAGCGGTCCACCAGCTTGTTCGACTGGTCGGTGTAAATGGTGGTCGAGGGCCGCGGCATCTGCAGCGCCACACCGGCCCAGGCTGCGTCCAGGCCCACGAAATGCGGCAAAAATATCACGGCAGGCTCGTTGCCGGCCAGTTCGTGCAGCGCACCAGTCACACGCACGCGCCTTTGCACCCAGGACGCGGGCGCGTGCCACAACCACGCACGGTCCAACCAGGCCTGGGCGAAAAAGACAAATGTCAGAACCGTCAGCCAGCGCCGTTCTTCGGCCGGATAGTCGGGATAACACAGGGCTAAATTGGTGGCCACCACGCGCCGGCGCGAGCCCACCAGGGCATACAAAGCCCAGCCGAACAAAACGCCCAGGCCTCGCGTCCACGAAAGCGGCAGCAGGGCCAGCGCCCGCATGAAAGCGATGCCGCCGCGGGTCATGACCCGGCTGGCCATCTGGCGGGGAGTCTTCAAAGCGAGGTTTCCTTACGTGGTGTTTTATAGCGGGCATAGCCCCACAAATACTGGCCCGGCTGGCTCAGCACGATGGCTTCAATCGCCTGGTTGATCTGTGTCACGCCATGCAGCAGGTCGGCGCGCGCGCCCCCGTCGGAGGCCTCCATGTCCTGCACCGGCGGCCAAATCTTGAGGAAATAGCCCTTGCCATGGGCCAGGCGTTCACAGCTGACCGGCAAGAGCACTGCGCCGCTTTGCAGCGCCAGCCGCGCGGCGAGGGTCATGGTGTAAGCCGGACGGCCAAAAAAAGGCGCCCACACACCCAGGCCTTCAGGCGGCACCTGGTCCGTCAGCAAGGCAACCGCCTGGTTGGCCCTGAGGGTTTTATGCATGAGGCGGATACCGCTGAGCGAGGCGGGCACGACCGTGAGGTTGGCCCGGTCGCGCGCCAGGCGCTCCAGCCGCGCCAGCCAGGCCTTGCGCGCAGGCCGGTAGATCGCGGTGATGGGGCCGTACAGCTCGGCCAGCGCCTGCGGACCCAGCTCGAAGCTGCCGCAATGGGGCCCAAAGAAAATCACACCGCGCCCTTGGGCAAAAGCCTGTTCGGCGTGCATCTGCCCGTCAACACGGACATTGCCCAGGCAGGACTCGGAAGCCGGTCGCATCCACAGCTTGGGCAACTCGGCAATAAACCGCCCCGCTTCCGCAATTGCGGGCCGGGCCAGCGCAAATGGAAGGCCGGCCTGCGCCACGTGGGCCCGGAACTGCGCGCGATAGCGCGGACTCAAGCCCCACACCAGCCAACCCAGCGCACCGCCCAAGGCATGCAGCGCAGCCAGCGGCCAAAGGGAAAAGAAGCGGAACAACCAGCGCATGAATCAGGTGAAAGGGGTATTGAAAAAGCCGATGAGGCTCAAAAAGGAGCCGTCTTATATAATGGGCGCTGTCGCCGAGTTACTGAACAACTTGCAGGGCGACATTAAACCAAACTGCTAAAGCGTTCGCCGAAGCACCCCAGCCGGCAACGCGCCGACAAACCCAATGGAGTGTACGCAATGGCGAACGATTTTCTCTTTACATCCGAATCCGTCTCCGAAGGCCATCCCGACAAGGTCGCCGACCAGATTTCCGACGCGATTCTCGACGCGATCTTCAAGCAGGACCCACGCAGCCGCGTTGCCGCTGAAACCCTGACCAACACCGGCCTGGTCGTGCTGGCCGGTGAAATCACCACCAACGCGCACGTCGACTACATCCAGGTCGCGCGCGACACCATCAAGCGCATCGGCTACGACAACACCGAGTACGGCATTGACTACAAGGGCTGCGCCGTCATGGTCTGCTATGACAAGCAGTCCAACGACATCGCCCAGGGCGTTGACCATGCGTCCGACGACCACCTGAACATCGGCGCTGGCGACCAGGGCCTGATGTTCGGCTATGCCTGCGACGAAACCCCCGACCTGATGCCCGCGCCGATTTATTACGCGCACCGCCTGGTCGAGCGTCAGGCCCAGTTGCGCAAGGACGGCCGCCTGCCTTTCCTGCGCCCTGACGCCAAGAGCCAGGTGACCATGCGCTATGTGGACGGCAAGCCCCACAGCATCGACACCGTGGTGCTGTCGACCCAGCACAGCCCCGACCAGAGCGAAACCGCCCACAAGATGAAGGCTTCCTTCACCGAAGCCATCATTGAAGAAATCATCAAGCCGGTGCTGCCCAAAGAGTGGCTCAAGGACACCAAGTACCTGATCAACCCGACCGGCCGCTTCGTTATTGGCGGCCCGCAAGGTGATTGCGGCCTCACCGGCCGCAAGATCATCGTCGACACCTACGGCGGCGCCTGCCCGCACGGCGGCGGCGCTTTTAGCGGCAAAGACCCCAGCAAGGTGGACCGCTCGGCCGCTTACGCAGCCCGTTATGTCGCCAAGAACATCGTGGCCGCCGGCCTGGCCCGCCAGTGCCAGATCCAGGTCGCATACGCGATCGGTGTGGCCCGCCCCATGAACGTCACGGTGTACACCGAAGGCACAGGCGTGATGTCTGACGAGAAGCTCTCGGCCCTGGTCAACGAACACTTCGACCTGCGCCCCAAGGGCATCATCCAGA
>NZ_JBDTPB010000079.1:0-35057 GCF_039932935.1 Polaromonas sp. | reverse complement strand
TGCTGGCCACGGTAAAGCGCGATGCGATTGAAGCCAAGGGCGGCGCCTGGAGCGCGGAAGAAGAGGCGACTTTCAAGCAGCCGGTACTCGACCAGTTTGGCCACCAGTCGCACCCCTATTACTCCAGCGCCCGTGGCTGGGACGACGGTGTGATTGACCCAGCGGATACGCGGCGCGTGCTGGCGTTGGGCTTGTCGGCTACGCTGAATCAGCCGATTCCGGATACGAAGTTCGGCGTGTTCAGAATGTAATCAGCAGCCCGCTGGAAAGGACAAATGAGATGAATCACCTGAACATCCAGGTCGAGTCGCAGCTTGCCACCGTCACGCTGAACCGCCCCGACGTGCGCAATGCCTTTAACCAGGAAGTGATTGCCGAGATAACCCAGGCCTTTGTCGAGCTGGGTATGCACGATGACGTGCGGTGCATCGTGCTCGCGGCCAACGGCCCCGCCTTCTGTGCAGGCGCAGACCTGAACTGGATGCGCAGCATGGCGGACTACACCTATGCGCAGAACCTGGAAGATGCTGGTCGCCTTGCGACCATGCTCCAGGCGGTGTATGAGTGCCCCAAGCCTGTCATTGCCCGGATACAGGGCGACGTTTATGCGGGCGGCACCGGCCTGGTGGCAGCTTGCGATATGGCTGTCTCAGTGGACACGGCAGGTTATTGCCTCAGCGAAGTCAAACTGGGCCTGATCCCGGCCACCATCAGTCCTTATGTGATCCGCGCGATGGGCGCACGGGCCGCGCACCGCTACTTCCTCACCGCTGAGCGCTTTGATGCGGCCGAGGCCTTGCGCATCGGCTTTGTGCATGAGGTTGTGGCGGCCGAAGCGCTGGACGCCAAGGTCGCCGAGCTGGTGAAGGCGCTCGTCAGCGCAGGCCCAGAGGCCGTGAAGCTGTGCAAAAAACTGGTGCAGGACGTGGCAGGGCAAGCCATCACCCCTGAGCTGACGCAGATGACGGTGCAGGGCATTGCCGATGTGCGTGTGAGCGCTGAAGGCCGTGAAGGCGTTCAGTCCTTTCTTCAAAAGCGCAAGCCCTCCTGGTTAGCATGACGCCCACCCCCGTTGCTTGCTCACTTCGTGTAGCCACCTCCCCCCTCGAGGGGGCAACACCAGCGATCCGACAAAGCCGGTCCCGCGGCGTTCGCTGGGTTGGGGGCCTTTTCACTCTTCTTGTTGGGAGTTCGTAATGCAAGCACTTGACACCGCACAACTGATTGCACTCGCCGGTGCGTTGGGATGGGCCAGCGGGGTTCGCCTGTATCTCGTGGTGCTGCTCACCGGCCTGGCGGGATTTATGGGCTGGGTCGATTTGCCGGCGGGTTTGCATCTGCTGTCTAACCCGGTGGTGCTGGGTGTCAGCGGGTTTATGGTGTTCATCGAATTTTTTGCCGACAAGATTCCGGGGCTGGATTCGTTGTGGGATGTGGTGCATGGTGTGATCCGCATCCCCGCAGGCGCTGCGTTGGCAGCCGCGGTGTTTGGCGCAGACAACGGCCTGGGCGCGCTGGTGGCGGCCTTGCTGGGCGGCACGCTGGCGGCCACCAGCTTCGCCGCCAAGGCCACCACGCGTGCGGCCATCAATACCTCGCCCGAGCCCTTCAGCAATATCGGCGCCTCGCTGCTCGAAGACGGCATGGTGCCGCTGGGTCTGTGGCTGGCGATTGCGCACCCGCTGGTTTTTGTCGTGGTGCTGGCCCTGATGCTGGCGCTCAGCATCTGGCTGATCCGTGTGTGCTGGCGTTTTTTGCGTCAGCTCTTTATCCGCGTGGCCCGCATTTTCAGCGGCAGGCCAGACCCCGGCACCGCTTCTGCTTTCACCTTGAAGTCTCCTTTCTCAAAGAACGACCATGTTTAAAAAAATCTTGATTGCCAACAGAGGCGAGATAGCGTGCCGAGTTGCTGCTACTGCGCGCCGCATGGCCATCCAATCCGTCGCGGTGTATTCCGACGCTGACGCAGGCGCCAAACACGTCGGCTTTTGCGACGAGGCCATCCATATCGGCGGCAGCGCACCCAAAGACAGCTATTTGCGCTGGGAACGCATCATCGAAGCCGCCAAGGCCACAGGCGCGGAGGCGATTCACCCGGGCTATGGCTTCCTGAGCGAGAACGAAGAGTTCGCGCAAGCCTGCGCCGACGCCGGCCTCGTTTTTATCGGCCCGCCAGCCTCAGCCATCAAGGCCATGGGGCTGAAAGCCGAGTCAAAACAACTGATGGAAAAAGCCGGCGTGCCGCTGGTGCCTGGCTACCACGGCAGCGACCAGGACCCGGCGCTGCTCAAGCGTGAAGCGGACCGCATCGGCTACCCGGTGCTGATCAAGGCCAGCGCGGGCGGCGGCGGTAAGGGCATGCGCGCGGTCGATAAAGCCGAAGACTTCGAAGCAGCACTGGCATCCTGCAAGCGCGAGGCCATCAACAGTTTTGGCGACGACGCGGTGCTGGTTGAAAAATACGCCCAGCGCCCCCGCCACATCGAGATCCAGGTGTTTGGTGACACGCACGGCAACTACGTCTACCTGTTTGAGCGCGACTGCTCGGTGCAGCGCCGCCACCAGAAGGTGCTGGAAGAAGCGCCCGCGCCCGGCATGACGGAAGCGATGCGCAAGCAGATGGGCGATGCGGCGGTGGCGGCTGCGCGCGCTGTGAATTACGTGGGTGCCGGTACGGTGGAGTTCATCGTTGAGCAAACTGATGAACAATTTTCCGACGGGCCGCCCCTAGGAAAATTAGCCCCCTCGGGGGGCAGCGCATTACGCGAAGCGAAAAGCGTGGGGGCCTTCTATTTTATGGAGATGAACACGCGCCTGCAGGTCGAGCACCCGGTAACGGAGGCCATCACTGGCCTGGACCTGGTGGAATGGCAACTGCGCGTGGCCTCCGGCGAAAAGCTGCCGCTGGCGCAAGACCAGCTGCGCATTACTGGCCACGCGATTGAGGCGCGCATCTGCGCTGAGACGCCCGACAACAACTTCCTGCCCGCCACCGGTTCACTGAGTGTGTACAAGAAGCCGGCGCATACCGCCTTCGAAAGAGGGCAGGTTCGCGTGGACGACGGCGTGCGGGAAGGCGATGCGATTTCGCCGTATTACGACTCCATGGTGGCCAAGCTCATCGTGCACGGCGCCACGCGTGAAGAAGCGCTGGCCCGGCTCGACGACGCGCTGGCGCAGACCCGCATCGTGGGCTTGAGCACCAATGTTCAGTTCTTGCGCTATGTGGTGCGCAGCCCTTCGTTTTCCAAAGCCAACCTCGACACCGCACTGATCCAGCGTGAAGAAGCCGTGCTCTTCAAGCAGGAGCCTGTGGGCCTGGCCATGGCGGCGGCCGCGGCGGTGGCCAAGGCGCTGCTGGACGAACGCGCTGCCGAAGGTGCAGACCCTTTCAGCCGGCGCGACGGCTGGCGCTCGCATGGCGTGATGCAGCGGCGCTTTGAGTTTGAGTTTCATGGCGAGCCTGCCAAAGCCACGCTGAGCTATCTTCATGACGGTGCCTTGCACTTGACGGTGGGTGAGTCGGCGGGGCCGCTGGTGTTTGCCGAAACGGCTGAGGGCATCGACGTGCAGTTTGCAGGCCAGCGCATGACCGCCGCGGTGTACGCGCAAGGTGAGCTGGACTATGTATTTACCGCCAAAGGCGCCACGCAAATTCTTTCTATCGACCTGCTGGCCCATGCGGGCGAAGCGCATGCCGAAGGCGGCCGCCTGACGGCGCCCATGCCGGGCAAGGTGGTGTCTTTTGCGGTGAAAGCCGGCGACAAGGTGAGCAAGGGCCAGCCGCTGGCGGTGATGGAAGCCATGAAAATGGAACACACCATTGCAGCGCCTGCCGACGGCACGGTGGAAGAACTGCTGTACGCGCCGGGCGACCAGGTGAGTGAGGGCGCGGAATTGTTGAAAATAGCCGTTTGATCTGACACTCACGGAAGTTTTCATGCGCATCAGTTTTTGTTGTACCGATACCAAGCCCCAGCCATGGGTGGACGGCCTGAACGCCGCGTTTCCAGATGCCCAGGTGAGTCTGTGGTCTGCTGGCGCGGAGCTGGCCGACTACGCCGTGGTCTGGTCGCCGCCTCAGCAGTTCTTTGACGAGCAGACCCGGCTCAAGGGAATTTTCAATATTGGCGCGGGTGTCGATGCGCTCATGAAACTGCGCCTTCCCGCCGATGTGCCTGTGGTGCGGCTGGACGACGCGGGCATGTCGGTGCAGATGGCCGAGTTTGTGTGCCACGCGGTGATACGCCACTTTCGTGAGCTTGACGGTTATGAGGCCGATGTGGCTGAGGGAAAGTGGTCGTACCGCAAGCCCCGGCTGCGCACGGACTTCCCGATCGGCGTGATGGGCCTGGGCGTGCTGGGCGAGCGCGTCAGCCGCGCGCTGGCGCAGTTTGATTTTCCGGTGAATGGCTGGAGCCGTTCTCCCAAGACGATTGAGGGCGTGCAGTGCTTCGCAGGCGAGGTGGGCGGCCAGGGCTTTCAGGATTTCCTGGCGGCCAGCCGCATCCTGGTGTGCCTGTTGCCCCTGACGCCCGACACACAGGGCATCATGAACCTGGACACCCTGTCGCGACTGCGGCCCGGCGGCTATGTGATCAACGTGGCGCGTGGCAGCCACCTGGTGGATGGCGACCTGATCACGCTGATCGACAACGGCCATCTGGCGGGCGCCACGCTGGATGTGTTTCATACCGAGCCACTGCCGGCAGACCACCCTTTCTGGAATCACCCAAAGATTACCGTGACGCCGCACACCTCGGCTCGCACGCTGCGCGAGGAAAGCATTGCCCAGATTGCGGGCAAGTTGCGTGCCGTTGAGCGGGGGGAGCAGGTTGCTGGTATCGTCGATCCCCTGCGCGGCTACTGAAGCGCAGGTCGCCGGAGTCTCATTGATGCCATCGTCCACATCCCACCGCCTGCTCAGTGTTTTTGGCTGGTTGCTGCTTGTGCCCAGTAGCTTGACGGCCTTGGGAGCGCTCTGGCTGCTGGCCTCAAGCCTGGGACTTGGCAGCGACACGCGCACGGTTGCCGGGCGGGTGGTGGGCCATGAAGCTTCCCGCCTGAAACTCAGCTCCGGCCAGAAAAGCATTGTTGAATTTTCCACGCACGATGGCCGTACCTTGCGTGTGGCCGACCCTCTGGTGCGACAGGGCGGTGCCATCCACAAGGTCGGTGAAGCCGTGAAGGTGCGTTACGCAGCGGAAGATCCGGTGCAGGCCCAGATTGTGGGTTCGGTGCTGGTGCAGGGCTTCATCGGGGGTGTGCTTTTGCTGTTCAGTGCCGTGGGTGTGCTGGCTGGTTGGTTGCTTTTGCGTTTGCGTCCGCGCAACGCGGCCCTTGCAACAACCAGACCCTGAAATCGAATACTGGAAAAACCATGTCCTTGCCCTCCAAAGTCAAAATTGTTGATGTCGGCCCCCGCGACGGCTTGCAAAATGAAAAGGCCGAGGTGCCGGCTGCCGTGAAGATTGAGTTGGTGCACCGCTTGCAGGACGCAGGCCTGACCGAGATTGAAGTTACGAGTTTTGTCTCGCCCAAGTGGGTGCCGCAAATGAGTGACAACGCGCAGGTGATGGCCGGCATTCGCCGCAACCCGCGTGTCAGCTACTCGGTGCTGACGCCAAACATGAAGGGTTTTGAGGCCGCCGTCGCCGCACCAAAAAACGAATGGCCCGACGAGATCGTCGTCTTCGGTGCTGCCAGCGAGGCCTTCAGCCAGAAAAACATCAATTGCTCGATTGCGGAAAGCATTGAGCGTTTTGCGCCGGTGGTGGCTGCCGCGCGCGAGAAGGGCATTCATGTGCGCGGTGCGATGTCGTGTACGGTCGGTTGCCCGTATGAAGGGGAGATCGCGCCGGAACGCGTCGGCATGTTGGCCGGGTTGATGAAGGGCATCGGTGTGCAGCACGTTGGCGTTGCGGACACCATTGGTGTCGGCACCCCGCTCAAGGTGCAGCGCGCGATGGAGGCGACGCTCAAGCACTTCGACATTAACGATGTCTCGGGCCACTTCCACGATACCTATGGCCAGGCCCTGAGTAACACATTGACCGCGCTGCAGATGGGCGTGTGGCAGTACGACACCTCGGTTGCCGGGCTGGGCGGCTGTCCTTTCGCCAAAGGTGCGACCGGCAACGTTGCGACCGAAGACGTGGTCTACATGCTGCATGGCATGGGCATTGACACGGGCATTGACCTGGACAAGCTGATTGATGCGGGGAAATTCATCAGTGATTTTCTGGGGCGCAAACCCAATTCCCGCGCAGCCACTGCGCTTCTGAATAAGCGGACGAACTGATGTGCAATGACATACAAGCCAGCCGGGGCCGCGGAACCGGCTCAGCCGGGCCGCAGGCGCAGCGCCCCCGAGGGGCTGAAGCCCGCGGCTCCAAAGCTGCCTGCGCAGCTTTGGACGGGCGACAGAAGCGAAGTCTCCGGCGAGCGGCGGCCTGCAAGGCCTCGCGTATTACACGCAGTGAAAAGCGTGGGGGCTCATGATGTGTGGTGCTGAATTGAAGACTTTGCCCGAAGGTGTGCAGCGGGTTGCCGCGGTGCTACTGGACAGCGGCCATCTGCATGCGCCGGTCATGCTTGACGATGCCGCGCGCACCGCGCAGCAAGCGGCCGACGCGCTGGGTGTGCATGTGGGCCAGATTGCCAAGAGCATTATTTTTCGCCGCAAGTCCGACGATGCCGCTGTGCTGGTGGTGACGTCCGGCGACCAGCGCGTCAATGAGAAAAAGGTTGAAGCCATGGTCTGCCCCGACGGCAAGCGCCTGGCACGGGCCGATGCGGAGTTTGTGAAGGCGCGTACAGGTTTTTCCATCGGCGGTGTGTCGCCGCTGGCGCATGCCACGCCCTCCGTGACGCTGATTGACCGTTCGCTGTTTCGCTTTGACACGGTATGGGCCGCTGCGGGCCATCCGCATGCGGTGTTTCAGCTGACCCCACAGGAGCTTGAAGCGCTGACGGGCGCGCCGGTGGCTGACTTCGCGGTGAACGTGGACGAGGAAGTGCTGGCGCGCAAGCATGCGATAGCGCTGGTGTCCCTGCGCGCGGCCACGCTGGACAGCGAGCCCGACGTTCCGTCGCCCTGCATTTCCGTGTGCCGCATGAACGCGGCTTCGGGCCTGTGCGAAGGCTGCTTTCGCACGCGCGACGAAATTGCGCAGTGGAGCGGTGCGGACGACGCCGCAAAGCGCCATATCTGGACGTCCATAGGGCAGCGCATGGCTGCGATGCAACCATGACCGGGTCCAGGGCCCTGCAACCGGCGGCCGGTAATGCGCCGACCGTCAGGCACATCACGTGCTATTTCGACGTCATTTCGCCCTATGCTTACCTGGCTTTTGAGCGCCTCCCCGAAGCGCTGAAAGGTGTGAGCTACAGCGTGGCGTACACGCCGGTGCTGTTCGCAGGCATGCTCAAGCACTATGGCCAGCTCGGCCCTGCGGAGATCACCCCCAAACGCGATTGGACGTACCGGCAGGTGCTGTGGCTGGCGCACAGCCTGGGTATTGCGCTGAAGGTGCCGGTGAGCCATCCCTTCAACCCCTTGCCCTTGTTGCGTCTGGCTGTGGCCTGTGGTCCTGAGGGGCAGGGCGGCACGCCCAACCGCTATGCGTGCGAAATCATCTTGCGTCACGTCTGGTGCGATGGCGGCGAGGCCGGCGATGCGGCCCGGTATGAGGCGCTGTTGCAGCAGCTGGCGCCTGCGCGCGATGTGCAGGGGGAGGGCGTAAAGGCGCAGCTTAAAAGCAATACGGAAGCGGCGATCGCGAAGGGCGTTTTTGGCGTGCCGGCGTTTGAAGTCGACGGCAAAATTTTCTGGGGGCTCGATGCGTTGCCGATGCTGCGCGAGTACCTGTTTGGCAGCCCCTGGTTTGAGGGAAATGAATGGGACGGCGTGCGTCAGGTGGTGTCAGGCATCACGCGCACCCGCTAGTGTCAGCCCTTACGTGTTTTCCCTAGGGGTCTTCGCATGCTGAAAAGACTCTCAAGGGTTTCCCCTTGACTTGTCAGCCCCGCATAAGTTTCGCGAAAGCTCCTGTTAGTTTCACGTCAGAGCTAGGTCAGGCAAAAACAAAATAATGGGGGCAGCTTCCATACCGGAAGTCTCATTATTTTGGAGACAACATCATGGCAACAGCCGTCGACAACAGGCCGATGACCGCCGAGCAGAAGAAGGTGATTTTCGCCTCCTCGCTCGGCACCGTATTTGAGTGGTACGACTTCTACCTCTACGGTTCATTGGCCGCCATCATTGCCAAGCAGTTCTTCAGCGGACTGGACTCGGGATCGGCGTTCATTTTTGCGCTGCTCGCGTTCGCTGCCGGTTTCATCGTGCGTCCTTTCGGCGCGCTGGTGTTCGGCCGCCTGGGTGACATGATCGGCCGCAAGTACACCTTCCTGGTCACCATCGTGATCATGGGCTTGTCGACCTTCATCGTGGGCCTCTTGCCAAACTACGCCTCTATTGGTGTCGCCGCTCCGGTGATCCTGATTGCCCTGCGCATGCTGCAAGGCCTGGCGCTCGGCGGTGAATACGGCGGTGCAGCTGTCTATGTGGCCGAGCACTCGCCACAGGGCAAGCGCGGCGCCTACACCTCCTGGATCCAGACCACGGCCACACTGGGCCTGTTCCTGAGCCTGCTGGTCATCCTGGGTGTGCGTACCGCCATGGGCGAAGCCGCTTTCGCCGACTGGGGCTGGCGCATTCCGTTCGTCGTGTCCATCCTGCTGTTGGCCGTGTCGGTCTACATCCGGTTGTCGATGAACGAGTCCCCCGCCTTCCAGAAAATGAAGGCTGAAGGCAAGACCTCCAAGGCACCTCTGTCCGAGTCCTTCGGTCAATGGAAAAACCTGAAGATCGTGATCCTGGCGCTGATCGGCCTGACCGCCGGCCAGGCTGTGGTCTGGTACTCCGGCCAGTTCTACGCACTGTTCTTCCTGACGCAAGCGCTGAAGGTTGACGGCCCAACCGCCAATATCCTGGTGGCTTATTCGCTGATCCTCGGCACCCCATTCTTCGTGATCTTCGGTACGCTGTCCGACAAGATCGGGCGCAAGCCCATCATCATGGCCGGTTGCCTGCTGGCTGTGGTCACCTACTTCCCCGTGTTCACCGCGCTGACCAAAGCCGCCAATCCCGACCTGGCTGCTGCACAAGCCAAGAACAAAGTGGTCGTGACTGCCGATCCAAAAGAATGCTCGTTCCAGTTCAACCCGACGGGTACCGCCAAGTTCACCAGCTCGTGCGACATCGCCAAGCAGGTTCTGGCAGGCGCTTCGGTAAGCTATGAGAACGTCATCGCACCCGCCGGCACCGTGGCCTCCATCAAGATTGGCGAAACCGCCATTCCTAGCTACACGGCAAAAGGCATGAGCGCCGATGACGCCAAGAAGAAGGACGCCGAGTTCAAGAAGCTGGTGGCAGATGACCTGAAGGCCGCCGGCTATCCCACCAAGGCTGACCCCGCCAAGATCGACAAGGTCATGGTCACGGCCATCCTGTTCTACCTGGTGCTGCTTGTGACCATGGTGTACGGCCCGATCGCCGCCATGCTGGTGGAGCTGTTCCCGACCCGTATCCGTTACACCTCGATGAGCCTGCCGTACCACATTGGCAATGGCTGGTTCGGCGGCCTGCTGCCCACCACCGCCTTCGCCATCGTGGCGCAAACCGGCAACATGTACAACGGCCTCTGGTACCCGATCATCATCGCCGGCATGACGCTGGTGATTGGCACCTTGTTTATCAAGGAAACCAAGGACGTGGATATTTACGCAAACGACTGACCGGTCTTCAGGCAGGTGCTGGCCAGTGGCTGCACCTGCCTTCAGGCCTTGTAGAACCGAAGGCCCTCGACATGAATTGCCGGGGGCTTTTTTTTGGGAGAACGAAAGATGTGGAAAATTGTGTTGGGATTTGTCGTCATTGCCGGACTCGCCTTGTTTTTGTTGAACAAGGGCGGCGACATTGACTTGAGTGGCGAAAAGCATGGCGCCTTATCGCCGTTCTCGCCCGCCGTGGCAGGGACATTAGCGATGAGCTCGCATGGTTGAGTGTCTGGCTCGGATTTGGTGGCGTGAGGGACGGGATGGAAGCGCATTGGCGTGCAGGACATGGCCGCAAGATGCCCAAAAGAGGTGCATTGGTGATAAAAATGGGGTAAATTGAAATGGCGGGGACAAAAATAACGCATACAGCGTCTCTGCCAAACAAGAACCAAGAACCGCAACTGGCGGCACCCCTCGCGCATTTAATGGAGAGCAGCCGATGATTTACACCAAGACGGAGTTAGGCCAGACCGCCGTACAAAACCGCACCGTCGCACTGACCCCCCGGCAGCGTTCTGCCTTCATCATGTTTGACGGCAAACGCAGCATGGAAGACGTGGTCAAGGCAACCTCGGGTTTTGGCGTTACCGCAGAAGACATCCATCACCTGATTTCGCTGGGCCTGCTGGCACCTGCCGCAGTACAAGCACCTGCCGAACCTCTTCCCGAGGTGTCTGCGCAAAATGCCGATGGCAGCCCTACGCTGAGCGCACAGGAACACTATTCAAAGGCTTACCCTATCGCGACGCGCCTCACCGCAGCCCTGGGGCTTCGGGGTTTCAGGCTCAATTTGGCGGTTGAAGCAGCGGGTGACATCGACAAGCTCAAGGAGCTGGCACCCAAGATCAAGGAAGCCGTCGGCCCTGAAAAATTCAAGGAGCTGGAGCAGGCGCTGTACCTCTGATACGCGTGGCGCCGCCCATGAAAATGCCCGGACATGCCGGGCATTTTTGTGTGCGGATTCGCGTGGCGCCAGGCTAGCGCTTGAATTTTCCGTCAGTGCCGATGATGGACAGGTCGGCAAAGTCCAGGCCTGTGTGGTCCTCGGGGCTGTAGCTGACCTCCAGCCCGCCGATGTCGAGCTTGCGCAGGCCTTCGAGCGCAGCCTGCAGCTTTTCGCGCGTGGGTTTGGCGCCGGCTCGGCGCAGGCCTTCCACCAGCACCTTGGCTGCGGCAAAACCTTCCAGCATGGCGGGGCTCACGTCGGCTTGTCCCTTGGCCTTGGCCAGCTCCTGTGCTTCCTTTACCATCGGGAAGGCGATGGAGCGTTCGTAGGGAAACACCTGCGTGACGATCACGCCGCGGGCGTTGTCGCCCAGGCTTTTCACAAAACCGCCCGAGGCGTTGTTGGACAGCGTGACGATCTGTGCGGTGGAGCCTGCCGCGCGGAGGGCCTTGATGCCATCGACCACGGCCTGCCCCGAAGCCACCATGATGACGGCCTGCGCGTTGGATTGGTAGACCTTGGGTGCGATCGGTCCGAAGTCGGGCTTGCTGCGGTCGAATTTTTCGAGCACGGCGGGCTGCAGTTTGGCGGTTGCCAGCCCTTTTTGCGCGCCCATGACGCCGTCGGCACCGAAGCTGTCGTCGGCATAAATGATGCCGACCCGGGTGATGCCCATGGAGCTGAGGTGGGTGACCGCCTTTTCGGCTTCGCGCTGGTAGGTGGCACGCACGTTGAATACATACTTCTTGACGGGCTGGTGCAGCACCATGGCGCCGGTGGACGGGCCTATCAGCGGCACGCTGTTTTTGTCGAGCAAGGGGACGATGGCCTCGGTGTGCGGTGTGCCGCGTGTGAGAAACAGGGCCACTACGTTCTGCTCCTCAATCAACTTGCGGGCGTTTTCCACCGCGAGCTTGGGCTCGAACTTGTCGTCGAGCGAAATCAGCTCGATCTTTTGCCCGCCCAGCCCGCCCTTGGCATTGACGGCATCGATGTAGAGCTTGGCGCCGTCCGTGGTTTCCTTGACGCCGGCGCCGACGGGGCCGGTAAAGCCTGCGGTTTGTCCGACCAGGATTTGTGCCGGGGTTGCCTGAGCGATTGCGGCCATGGCGATGGCAGCGAACCACCTGCTGAACTTCTTCATGTATGACTCCTTAGCAGATACGTGACCTCAAGTTGAGCACGAAAGCGTCGAAATTGCGATCAGGAAAACCAGAACCCGCCCTAATTGCCGCAGGTAAAAGCGTGCAAAAAGGCCATTAATCCCTACGCCCTGCACAGCCGGGAGGTCTGTCTAGAATGTTTGACCTCTTCAGGAAAGACTGCACTCATGTCCCAGGGAATCATCCGCATTCGCGGAGCGCGCCAGCACAACCTTAAAAACCTCGACCTGGATATCCGCACCGGTGAAATGACGGTGGTGACCGGCCCCAGCGGCTCGGGTAAATCCTCGCTGGTGTTCGACACGCTGTTTGCCGAAGGCCAGCGCCGCTATGTGGAAACGTTCTCCGCGTACGCGCGCCAGTTCCTGGACCGCATGGACAAGCCGGCCGTCGACAAGGTGGAAGGCGTGCCGCCCGCCATCGCGATCGACCAGACCAACCCGGTGCGCAGTTCGCGCTCCACCGTGGGCACCATGACGGAGCTCAACGACCACCTGAAGCTGCTCTACGCGCGCGCCGCGCAGCTCTTTGACAAGCAGACCGCCCAGAGCGTGAGGCACGACACGCCTGAATCAATCTACGCCGAGCTGATGGCGCGCACGAAAGAGGGCGACCCGCGCGTTGTGCTGACCTTCCCGGTTGAGTTGCCAGGTAACACCAGTGCCGAGCAGGTCGAGCAGTGGCTGTCCGTCAGCGGTTTCACGCGCGTGCATGCACAGCGCGACGTGGCCACGCCGGCCGGGCCGCATAAATTGCTGGATGTGGTGGCAGACCGCTTTCGCACCCACGCGGTGGAAAAAGCCCGAGTGATGGACGCCATCGAGACGGCGCTCAAACGCGGCGGACGGCTCAATATCTATGTGCAGCATGCGGAAGGCGAGAGCGCAGGGCCGTCCCAAGCCGAGCAAGCCCCCCCGGGGGGCAGCGCATTACACGAAGTGAAAAGCGTGGAGGCCAGCAAGACTCATGGACAGCCCGATGTGATGTGGCGCTTCTCGACGGGACTTCATTGCCCTGACAGCGACCTGCGCTACACCAACCCAACCCCTTCGCTGTTCTCCTTCAACTCGGCCATGGGTGCCTGCGAAACCTGCCGCGGCTTTGGCCGCGTCATCGGCGTCGACTACGGGCTGGTGATTCCGAACGACAAACTCACTCTGCGCGCTGGCGCCATCAAAACCATCCAGACCCCGGCCTGGAAAGAAGCGCAGGACGACCTGATGCGCCACGCGGAGGCAGCAGGCGTCCCGCGCGACACGCCCTGGTACAAACTCACGCCCGAGCAGCAGGGCTGGGTCATCAACGGTACGCCGGGCTACAAAGATGGCAGCTGGAAGAAGCAGTGGTACGGCATCAAGCGCTTCTTTGAGTACCTTGAAAGCAAGGCCTACAAGATGCACATCCGTGTGCTGCTGTCCAAGTACCGCAGCTACACACCCTGTGAAACCTGCGGAGGCGCGCGGCTGAAGCTCGAGTCGCTGCTGTGGCGCCTGGGATCCAAAGAGGCCGCCGATGCGGTGCTGCCGCCCAGCCAGCGCTTCATGCCGGTGGGTGTTCACTGGAGTCGTGAGCAGCTCGAAGCCCTGCCGGGCCTGGCGCTGCACGACCTGATGCGCCTGCCCATCGAGAGGCTGCAACAGTTTTTCGGTGGCCTTTCGCTCGACGTGATGGGCGATACCGCCGCCGAAACCAGCGAGAAGCAGGCGCTCAAGTCCCTCTTTGAAGAGATCCGAACGCGCGTGAAATACCTCTGCGACGTTGGCATTGGCTACCTCACGCTGGACCGGCAAAGCCGCACGCTCTCGGGCGGCGAGGTGCAGCGTATCAACCTCACCACCGCGCTGGGCACCTCGCTGGTCAACACATTGTTTGTGCTCGACGAGCCTTCCATCGGCCTGCACCCGCGCGACATGAACCGCATCACCCAGGCCATGCACCGCCTGCGCGACGCCGGCAACACGCTGGTGGTGGTAGAACACGACCCGGCCGTCATGCTGGCAGCCGACCGCATGATCGACATGGGCCCAGGCCCGGGCGAGAAGGGCGGCCAGATCGTGTTTGACGGCACGCCCGAAGATTTGAAGCATGCCGACACGCTGACCGGTGCCTACCTCGGCTCGCGCAAGCAGGTGGGCATGGGCATCAAGCGCGCCGTCACCGACAGCACGCCGCGCCTCATCCTTGAAGGCGCGCGCGACCACAACCTGAAGAACCTCACGGTTGATTTCCCGCTGCAGCGGCTGGTGGTGGTGACGGGTGTCAGCGGCTCGGGCAAGTCCACGCTGATGCAGGACATCCTCGCGCCCGCACTGCTGCGCCAGTTCGGCAAGGCGACCGAAACACCGGGCCTGCACGACCGTCTCATGGGCGCCGACCACCTGACCGACGTGGTGTTTGTTGACCAGTCGCCCATCGGCAAGACGGCACGCTCCAACCCTGCCAGCTATGTGGGAGCGTGGGACGCGGTGCGTGACCTCTTCGCGCTGTCTCCGCTGGCCAAACAGCGCAGCTACACCGCCACCAAGTTCAGCTTTAACAACGGCGACGGACGCTGTCCGACCTGCGGCGGCTCAGGCTTCGAGCACGTCGAGATGCAGTTCCTCTCCGACGTCTACCTGCGCTGCCCCGACTGCGACGGCAAGCGCTACCGCGCCGAGATACTTGAAGTGACGATTGAGCGCAAGGCCATCGGCGACCTCAAGCCGCGGCTGCTTAATGTGTCCGACGTGCTGAACCTTACGGTCAGCGAGGCGATCACGCTCTTTGCGCAAGACCGCGAAGTAGTGCGTGCGCTGCAGCCCATTGTGGACGTGGGACTGGAATACGTGAAGCTGGGCCAGCCTGTGCCCACGCTCTCGGGCGGCGAGGCGCAGCGGCTCAAGCTGGCAGGCTTTCTGGCCAATGCGTCAAAAACCACCAGCGCCAGCAAGCAGGCGCTGGCGCTTCGGCAGCCTGGCCGCGGCACGCTGTTTTTGTTTGACGAGCCGACCACCGGTCTGCACTTTGACGACATCGCCAAGCTGATGCGCGCGTTGCGCAAGCTGCTCGAAGCCGGCCACTCGTTGATCGTTATCGAGCACAACCTGGATGTGATCCGCTCGGCCGACTGGCTGATCGACCTCGGCCCCGAAGGCGGCGAAGCCGGCGGCCTGCTGGTGGCCCAGGGCACGCCCGAAGAGGTGCGCCAGCACCCGACCTCACACACCGCACTTGCGCTGCGTGACTACGAGCAGGCCATGGGCAAGGTGCACGGCGTTGAAGAGTCGCGCCCCAAGGTCTGGGCCACGCGGCCGGCGTTTTCCAACCTGATCCAGATCGTCAACGCCAAAGAGAACAATCTCAAGAGTCTGTCCGTCGACATTCCGCGCGGCAAGTTCAATGTGGTGACCGGCGTGTCGGGTTCGGGCAAGTCCACGCTGGCCTTTGACATCCTGTTCAACGAAGGGCAGCGGCGTTACCTTGAATCGCTCAATGCCTATGCGCGCAGCATCGTGCAGCCTGCGGGCCGGCCTGAGGTCGATGCGGTCTATGGCATTCCGCCCACCGTGGCGATTGAACAGCGCCTCTCGCGCGGGGGGCGCAAATCCACCGTGGGAACGACGACTGAGGTCTGGCATTTCCTGCGCCTCTTGTACGTGAAACTCGGCATCCAGCATTGCACCAAAGACGGCGCAGCCGTGATGCCGCAAAGCCCCGAGAGCATTGCGGCGCAGCTGATCAAAACCTACCGCGGCCAGCACATCGGCCTCTTGGCCCCGCTGGTGATTGCCCGCAAGGGCGTCTACACCGAGTTGGCCGACTGGGCGCGCCCGCGCGGCTACACGCACTTGCGCATCGACGGCGAGTTTTTGCCGACCACCGGCTTTCCGCGAATAGACCGCTTCAAGGAGCACACGGTCGAGCTGCCGATTGCCGACATTCATGTATCGCCCGACAACGAGGCCGCGCTGCGTGCCGCGTTGGCGACGGCACTGGAGCACGGCAAGGGCGTGGTCCATGTGCTGGCCCCGCTTGACGGCCTGCGTGGTGCGATGATGGCCGGCGCCAGCGCGAAAAACATCGGCAAGCTGATCGCCTTTTCAACCAAGCGCGCCTGCCCGATTTGCGCCACCTCCTATGCCGAGCTGGACCCGCGCCTCTTCAGCTACAACAGCAAGCATGGCTGGTGTCCCGACTGCGTGGGCACGGGCGTCAAGCTCACCAAAGAGCAGCGCAAGGTGTTCGACGACTCGGTGATGGACGACGACAACAAGGGCCGCGAGCAAAGCTTTGCCGAGCCCGATGTGGAAGACGTGGCCGGCACCGCCTGCCCGACCTGCGAAGGCACACGGCTCAATGCCAAAGCCCGTGCCGTGAAGTTCGCCGGCGTCGGCATTGCCGACATCGCGGCGCTGTCAGTCACTGACGTGCGGCGCTGGGTTGAAAAACTCGCGCTGCTGGGCCGCGAAGCCGGCATCGCGCGTGACCTGATCCCTGAGATCAAGAGCCGCCTCGAGTTCCTCGAGGACGTGGGCCTGGGCTACCTGACGCTGGACCGCGGCGCGCCCACGCTGTCGGGCGGCGAGGCGCAGCGCATCCGCCTGGCGGCGCAGTTGGGCTCCAACCTGCAGGGCGTTTGCTACGTGCTGGACGAACCCACGATTGGCCTGCATCCCCGTGACAACCAGATTTTGCTGAGCGCGCTGGGCAAGCTCAGCGACCGCGGCAACACGCTGGTGGTGGTCGAGCATGACGAAGACACAATTCGCCGCGCAGACAACATCATCGACATCGGCCCCGGTGCGGGCAAACGCGGCGGCACGCTGGTCGCGCAGGGCACGGCGGCGCAGCTGTCGGCGGTGCCGGAATCGCTGACGGGCCGCTACCTGGCGAACCCGCTGATCCATCCGCTGCAAGTGCGGCGCGAAACCCGCAAGGGCGCTGCGCCTGCTGCCGTAGTGAAAGAAGCGCCCGTCGACGTGAACGCCAAACCGGTGAGCAAGCAGAAGGCGGCCACGCTTAAAGCCGCGGCCTTGAAAGCCGCAGCCGCCAGCGCCAGCGCGCTGCACAATGCGGCGCCCGCATCCGCAGGGCCCTTCACCTCCTGGCTCACCGTGGTCAATGCCGACCTGCACAACCTCAAGGGCGTGTCGGTCACCGTGCCGCTGTACCGCCTGGTGGCGGTGACGGGCGTGTCGGGTTCGGGCAAGTCAACGTTGGCGCGCGACGTGCTGCTGACCAATGTGCATGCGGGCGTCATGCAGCGTTCAACCAAGGCTGGGCGCGATGCCGACGACAAAGGCAATAACCCCGACTGGACCGGCTGCGAACGCATTGAAGGCTATGCGGCGGTAGACCGCGTGCTGGAAGTCGACCAGACGCCCATCGGCAAAACGCCGCGCTCTTGCCCTGCCACTTACATCGGCTTCTGGGACACGATACGCAAGCTCTTCGCCGACACGCTGGAAGCCCGCGCGCGCGGCTACAGCGCCGGGCGTTTTTCGTTCAACACCGGCGAAGGCCGCTGCCCGACCTGCGAAGGCGCGGGCGTGCGCACCATCGGCATGAGCTTCTTGCCCGACGTGAAGGTGCTGTGCGAAACCTGCCATGGCGCGCGCTTCAACCCTGAAACGCAGGCCGTGACCTGGCGCGGCAAAAACATCGGCGACGTGCTGAAGATGGAAGTTGACGAGGCGGTGGACTTCTTTTCCTCCATGCCCAATATCAGCCACCCGC
Organism: Polaromonas sp.; assembly: GCF_039932935.1. Classification (GTDB taxonomy): domain Bacteria; phylum Pseudomonadota; class Gammaproteobacteria; order Burkholderiales; family Burkholderiaceae_C; genus Polaromonas. The sequence continues at coordinate 17,390 of NZ_JBDTPB010000079.1, read as the reverse complement.
TGCAGCTGCTGAAAGACGTGGGGCTGGGCTACCTCACGCTGGGCCAGCCGTCACCCACGCTTTCGGGCGGCGAGGCGCAGCGCATCAAGCTGGTGACCGAACTGAGCAAGGTGCGCGACGACATCACGCGCCGCGGCCAGAAGGCGCCGCACACGCTCTATGTGCTGGACGAGCCCACAGTGGGCCTGCACATGGCCGACGTCGAAAAGCTGATCCACGTGCTGCACCGCCTGGTCAACGGTGGCCACAGCGTGGTGGTGATCGAACACGACCTGGACGTGATCGCCGAAGCCGACTGGGTGATTGACCTGGGGCCTGACGGCGGCAACGCAGGTGGGCGTGTGGTGGCCTCGGCCCCACCGGAAGCGGTCGTGAAGCTGGGCACGCACACTGGCAACGCCTTGAGAAGTGTGCTTGCACGGGCTTGAGGCCGGCTAGACTTGGCGCTGCGGATAAGAGGAAATTCCAATGGTTTTGTTGTACCTCGTATTTGCTCTTGTGGCCTTCCTGTGTGCGCTGGCGATCACGCCGATGGCATTCGACTGGTTTGTTGCAAGAGACCCGGAGGTTGCGCAGAAAAAACTGGCGACCATGAGCCTGGCTGAAAAGTCGACCACGGCTGTAATGGGGTTTGGCGGACTTTTCATCGCCATCTTCCTGGGACTTTCACTCTTATCCATCCTTGCTTCCTCCGCAATGCAGTTATATGCGGCCTGGTGGGAAACTCCGCAGCTGCAAAAAGGCTACCGGCAATCCATTTTCGCCGTCGTCAAACCTGCCTGCCAGAACAACCTTGACGGACTGAAAGTCGGCCTGCAGTCAAGCTATGGCGCTGAAGTATTAGAGCCTGCGCTTGCCTGTGCGATTTTTGCGCAGGACGGCGAAATGACGAGGGTGCTTGCTGACGCCATGGCCGAAGGAAACTGCAAGGTGTTTGGCATAGTGCTGGCCACCCATTCTGATAGCCTGATTCGGCCGGTGATCGCCGGCAACACGCGTTTCCAGAAATGTGTTCAGTCAGGTACCGATCCTGTGTGGTGGTTCAAGTCGATGCGCAGCATGAGCGCCTGGGTTGGCCTGTCAGGGCAGCGCAAGCAGTGGCAGTTTGACGACCCTTTGCAGCGCGAAGCCATGCGGACCCACATGGCGGAGCTTTTCCGGACCACGCAAATCCCCGATGGTCTGTATCAAATCCCAGTGGTGGCCTTGGACTGGAAGCTACCGCCTGAGGCTGAACAGAAAAGACAGATAAGGCAGCTGCTGGATCTCGGCCTGCCCATGACTCAACCTGGCGGATTTGAAGGCGACACCCTGAGACTTGCGGTGATGCTGAACTCTGTGGTCCTGTTTGACGAAGCTTTGGCGGATGGAGTGCGCATGGATCAGCCAGTTGCACAGTGGAGTGCGGATGTGGCGCGCACATGGTCTTCCGGTGAAGGCTCGCCGGCCGGATGGGCTCCCAATGGCATGCCGCCTGCTGTCTGGCGATCGCTGAAATATGCCTATCCGGATCGCTGGTTGACGCCGGGGCGTGTTCCTGTCTGGGATGGAGTCAGGATTTTCGATGAAGCCAGCGAGCAGCGGTTTGGTGTGGTGTTATCAACGACAGGGCCGCAAGTTGTGTCTGGCACTGGCTTGATTTCAGGCGGGGACCTGCAATGGAGCGACTACGCCGGCAACACGCTGGGACATGGGGTGCGGTCCGATGATGACCGGTTATTGCGGCTGCTGGTGAACAACGGCCTGCCTTGGGCTTTTGCCGATTTGAACGGTCTTGGGCCTTTCGCCAATTCCCGTGACCTCAGCGATGCGGTGCTGGATTTGCTGAAACGTATGCCCCGCGCACGATTGCTTGAGCTGGCCTGCCCGAAGCGGGTTGATAATTCTCCTGGCCAACCGCTGGGCCCGCTGTCACTTGCAAATGGCAACCGCGCCTTGTATCAGTTGCTGCATCAACGAGGATTTGATAAATGCACCGCGTGAACATGAGGTCCGTGCAGGGAAATAGGTACACCCCTATCGAGGGTCACTGCGTGTAGCCTCTTTTCCCTTCCAGGGGCGGCGCCTGCGGCCCGGCGAAGCCAGTTCCGCGGCACCAGCTGGAACTGGGCGTTGTTGTTGCTGGGGCCCGGTTTTGTTGTATTGTTGCTATTAATTTGGTAGCTGCTTGCGCTCGTCATTAAAGGGCTGCAGCCCTAAAAGGCTTGAAAACATAAAAGAACAGGCTGACACCGACGCGACAGGCTTTCAGGTGTTGCCCTGATGCGGTGGCAGCCTGCAGCACGCATGATGTGTGCTTCGAGCCCACATTCAAAATCAGGAGACCCCCATGCAACGCCGCCCCCTACTGCAGACTGCCGCAGCCTTGGCTATTTCCCTTGCCGGTGCGTGGGGTGCGCTGGCCCATGCGCAAAACTTCCCGGTCAAACCCGTCAAGCTGGTCATCGCCTTTCCGGCCGGCGGGCCGACCGACATCACCATGCGTTCGCTGGCCGACAACGCCTCAAAGATCCTGGGCCAGGTGGTGATTGTGGAAAACAAACCCGGCGCGGGTGGCACCCTGCCGGCCCAGCAGCTGCAAAGCGCGCAAGCCGACGGCTACACGCTGGCGCAGATTCCGCTGGGCGTTTTCCGGCTCGGCTACACCACCAAGATCAACTGGGACCCGGTCAAGGACATCAGCTACGTCATTAACGTGACCGGCTACGCCTTCGGCATCGTGGTGCCAGCCGACAGCCCGTTCAAGACCTGGGCCGACTTTGTCGCCTATGCCAAGGCCAACCCCGGCAAGCTGACCTACGGCTCGACCGGCACGCTCACCAGCCCGCACCTGACGACCGAGCTCATCGCGCAAAAGGCCGGCATCGAGCTGCAGCATGTGCCCTACAAAGGCAGTGCCGACCTGACGCTGGCGCTGATCAGCGGGCAGCTGATGGCGGGGGCCGACAGCACCGGTTTTGCGCCGCAGGTGGAGGCGGGCAAGCTGCGCGTGCTCAACACCTGGGGCGAAAAGCGGCTCGACAAATTCCCGAATGCGCCCACGCTGAAAGAGCTGGGTTATGACATCGTGCAGAACTCGCCATTTGGCATTGGCGCGCCCAAAGGTACGCCGCCCGAGGTCGTCAAGCGCCTGCACGACGCGTTCAAGAAAGCCATGGAAGAGCCCAGCTACGTGGCCGCGCTGGCCCGCTACGACATGCTGCCTAACTACATGAGTTCCGCGCAGTACACGCAGTTCGCGCAGGAGACGGTGCTGCGAGAAAAAGTGCTGATAGGCAAACTGGGGCTAGCTAAACCCAACTGAATCGGGCACAACGGTTGCAACCGTTCGGGCTGAGGTGAGGTATCGAGGTCGTTCCTTTTTTCCGGTTGTTTGGAAGGCGGCTTCGATATCTCAGCCCGAATGGACTATGCGTGTTCCACGCGACGGACGCAGTTCAAGCAAAACACGCGAACTCCGTGCCGTGTGGCCAGCTCAAGCTGAACGGCACTTAAAACGCGAGCCAGAGCTCGTCAGTCAACATGCCACCCTACTGTTCAGGCTGAGTTATCGAAGTGGAGCTCAATCTCACCCAGTCCGGGATGAGGTGTCAAATGGGAGCTCGATCTCAAACCCGTTCGGGCTGAGGTATCGAAGCCTTCCGGTTTTTCCGGCCGTGTTTGAAAAACGGCTTCGATACCTCAGCCCGAACGGGGGGTGGTTGCTGTGGATTTATCGGCAGGACCGGCCAGCATAAACAGCTCGTCGGCTAGCTGGTTTGCCAGAGCCGGCTTCACGCCAGCGCCAAAAATCAGGCGGTAAATGATGGGCGCCATCATGTGGTCGAGCACCTGCTGCACGGTGGGGGTGGCTTCGCCGCGGGCCTGGGCCCGGTTCACCAGCACCGTGGCTTCGTTGCGGCGGTTTTTGAGGCAGTTGGTCTCTTCTGACCCGGCCAGCGCGGCGGCTGCCTTCAGCATCGAGGCATTGCCCGGCTTGTTGAGGTGAAGGATCAGCTCTTTGGCCCAGGCCGTGAGTTCGGCTTTCAGGTCGCCTGTCTCGGGCAGGGGGCGGTTCGGGTCCAGCCGCTGGGTGGCGGTTTCACCCAGCAGGCCGTTCACATCGCCCCAGCGCCGGTAAATGCTGGAGGCGCTGACGCCGGCACGTTCGGCCACAGCCGGCACGGTGACCTTGTCACGGCCTTCCTGGGCAATCAGTTCTTCCAGCGCCTTGCGCACCACGGTTTGCACCTGGGCGCTGCGGCCGCCGGGGCGCTTGTTCTGGGGTGTTTGTGGAGTGATCATTAGGACCAACTTTAACCTAAAAGCAATGATCTTTGCGTTAATTTTTAAATCGGCGTAGAATTCGCAAACGCAAATAAATTCGCTTTAAGAAAGTCGAGCGTTTCCCATGACCGCACCCACCGCCCCCTCATTGCCACCGCAGTCTTCCGCCACGGCCGCCCGCTGGCAGTTGCCGCCCGCAGCCGCCTTTCCGTTGCTGGCGATCCTCTTGTTCGCATTTTTTGTGGCGGGCAGTGCGCCGTCGCCGCTGTTTGTCGTGTTCCAGGAGCAGTGGGGCTTTTCGCCGGCACTGCTGACGGTGGCGTTTGCGATTTACGCGATTGCGCTGCTGGCCTCGCTGCTGGTGGCCGGCTCGCTGTCTGACCACATCGGCCGCCGCCCCGTGGTGTTTACCGCCTTGCTGCTGCAGGCCGGCGCGATGCTGACCTTTTTGCTGGCCGAAAGCATCAATGGCATCATCGCCGCACGCATCGTGCAGGGCATTGCCACCGGCATGGTCAGCGGTGCGCTGACGGCCGCAGTGGTCGAGGCGGCCCCGGCCGCGCAAAAACGCCTGGGCGCGATGATCGGCAGCGTCTCGCCGCTGGCCGGCCTGGCGGTTGGTGCGTTGCTCACCGGCATCGCTGTCAAGTTCGCGCTGCACCCGGTGCCGCTGGTGTTCGGCGTGCTGGCCGCCATCTGTGTCGTGGGTGCGGTCGCCACGCTCTTCCTGCCCGAAAGCGCCACGCCGCGCCCCGGCGCGCTGGCTTCGCTGATACCGCGCATTTCCATACCCGTGCAGGCACGTGCTGAATTCGTGCGCGGCGTGCCAACGATGCTGGCTGTTTGGTCGCTCGCGGGCCTGTACCTGTCGCTGGTGCCGTCGGTGCTGCAGCAAATCTTCGGCATCCACGACGGCATCGTCAACGGCCTGGCGATTGCCACCTTCTTCGGTCTGGGCGCTGCTTCGCCGACGCTGCTGCGAAGCCTGTCGCCCGTGCGCATGAGCGCCATCGGCATGAGCTTGCTGGCCGTGGGCGCTGGCCTGGTGGTGCTGTCGCTGGCGGCGCATTCCGTCGCGCTGTTCTTTGTGGGCACGGCGCTGGCCGGCTTCGGCGGCGGCTCGGCTTTTTCGGCCCAAGTGCAAACACTCGCGCCGCTGGCGCAGCCGCATCAGCGGGCAGAGCTCTTTGCTGCGCTGTACGCTACCAGCTATCTGGCCTTCAGCGTGCCCGCCATGCTGGCCGGCCGTTTGATTGCGCCGCTGGGCCTGCCGGCCACGGTAGAGGGTTATGCCGCGCTGGTGTTGGCAGTGGCCGCCCTCGGCGCCTGGCTGCGCTGGTCGTCGGTGCGCCGCACAAAATGTTGCTAACCCCTGCTGACGCTCACTTCGTGTAGCGTCCCCTCCCCTTCAGGGGACGATGCCTGCGGCCGGGCAAAGCCCGATCCGCGGCACCCGCTGAATTAACGGAGGGCAGCTGCGGTGGTTAATCCAGTAGAGCACGGGCCATTTCGGTAAAACCTGCGCCGCGCTCGCCACGTGTCACGTAGCGCGGCAGGTGCGCCAGCTGCGGCACAAAACGCGCGATGTTGGCCACGCCTACGCTGTTGGCAAAGGTCTTGAACATCAGCTGGTCGTTGGTGGAGTCGCCCACGTAGACCCAGCGATCCATCTCGGCGTCCAGGTCGCGCTGCCAGAGCTGGCGAACAATCCAGCGCGCACCTTCCAGCTTGTTGTGGCTGCCGTACCAGCCGTTGATGTGGATGCTGCTCACGGTGGCGTGCATCCCCTCGCTTTTCATCAACGCCACCACGGCGGCGATTTGCGTGTTGCTCAGCTGCGTGAACTCGCTGTGGTCAATCGCGATGTCGGTTTCGCGGCCTGGCGAGTCGGTGGCGCGATGCGCGCCGGGAATTTCGCGTTCAATGCGCGTCAGCACGGCCTGCATGCGGGCGAAGTTGGCGCTGCGGGTGGCTATGTCCTGTTGATACAGTTTTGATAGCGGCTTGCGCACGTCATGTGCGGGCTGCAGGCCTTTTTCGTGTTCAGACAGCAGTGCTACCGCGCCGTTTTCCGCCACGATGGCATCCACCGGCCAGCTCGCCGCGAAAGGCTCGCTCCAGCCGACCGGCCGTCCGGTGATCGCGACCACCTTGAGCCCGGCTGCCTTCAATTCACCCAAGGCTTGCAGCGCATCGGGGGTAATTGCCCCGTCGGTGGTCAGTGTGTCGTCGATGTCGGTGAAGACGCCGGTGACGAGGTGACGTTCTGTAACGGGCCAGCGCTGAAGTTCTTGCATGGTGAAATTTTCGCACTGAATGTTGCCCCCACGGTCGTTCACTGCGTGTAACTCCCTGCCCCCCCGAGGGGGCCGCCCGCCTGCGGTCTGGCAAAGCCAGTCCCGCGGCTCATGCTAGGTTGAGAGTTCGTTGGGCGCGACCAGCGAGGGTCGGGGGCCGAGGGTCCGGCTTTGCCGGCCCCAGGCGCCGCCCCCTTAGGGGGAAGCAGGCTACACGCAGTGAGCCTGAACGGGGGTGGGTCGATTTATCCGGACGGGGGTGGGTATAATGTTTCGTTCCTGAGGAGCGTTGCAAGCCACATCACGTGGACCAGGCTCAGGACTTCATTGCAACCACGCTCACCCGCATGTGCTTTCAAGCCGGGTGAATGACTGAATTCCCCCGTCCCCCTGAAGGCCTTGCCCGTGGCGATTTTGCCCAGTTGACGTTTGAAATTTGGAGAACCGTATGAGCGCCGTCCTGAAACCTTCCACCGACCACATCATTGCCGACATCTCGCTTGCCGCCTGGGGCCGTAAAGAGCTGAACATCGCGCAAACCGAAATGCCCGGCCTGATGGCCATCCGCGAAGAATTCGCCAAGGCCCAGCCGCTGAAAGGCGCGCGCATCACCGGATCGCTGCACATGACGATCCAGACCGGCGTGCTGATCGAAACCCTGCAAGCCCTGGGCGCTGACGTGCGCTGGGCTTCGTGCAACATCTTCTCGACCCAAGACCACGCCGCCGCTGCAATCGCCGCCGCCGGGACGCCGGTGTTCGCCATCAAGGGCGAAACCCTGGCCGACTACTGGGACTACACCCACCGCATCTTCGAATTCAGCGGCGCCAAGGGCACGCCTGAAGAAGGCCCCAACATGATCCTGGACGACGGCGGCGACGCAACGCTGCTGATGCACCTGGGCACCAAGGCCGAAAAAGACGCCAGCCTCATTTCCAAGCCCACCAGCGAAGAAGAAATCTGCCTGTTCAACTCGATCAAGGCCAAGCTCGCGCAAGACCCGACCTGGTACAGCCGCCGCCTGAAGAACATCCTTGGCGTGACCGAAGAAACCACCACCGGCGTGCTGCGCCTCAATGAAATGTCGGCCAAGGGCACGCTGGCCCTGCGCGCCATCAACGTGAACGATTCCGTCACCAAGTCCAAGTTCGACAACCTCTACGGCTGCCGCGAATCCCTGGTCGACGCCATCAAGCGCGCCACCGACGTGATGGTGGCCGGCAAGGTCGCACTCGTGGCCGGCTACGGCGACGTGGGCAAGGGCTCTGCACAAGCCTTGCGTGCGCTGTCCGCTCAAGTCTGGGTCACCGAGATCGACCCGATCAACGCCCTGCAGGCCGCGATGGAAGGCTACAAGGTTGTGACCATGGAATACGCTGCCGACAAGGCCGATATTTTTGTGTCCGCCACCGGCAACAAGAACGTCATCACCTACAAGCACATGGCCGCGATGAAAGACCAGGCCATCGTCTGCAACATCGGCCACTTCGACAACGAAATCGACGTTGCCGCCCTTGAGAAATGCACCTGGGAAGAGATCAAGCCGCAAGTCGACCACGTGATCTTCCCGGACGGCAAGCGCATCATCCTGCTGGCCAAGGGCCGCCTCGTTAACCTCGGCTGCGGCACCGGCCACCCGAGCTTCGTGATGTCGTCCAGCTTTGCCAACCAGACCATTGCGCAGATCGAACTGTTCACCAAGCAGGCCGACTATGAAGTGGGCAAGGTTTACGTGTTGCCCAAGCACCTCGACGAGAAGGTCGCGCGTTTGCACCTGAAGAAGGTGGGCGCTGTGCTGACCGAACTGAGCGACGAGCAGGCGGCGTACATCGGCGTTTCCAAAGCCGGCCCGTACAAAGCCAATACCTACCGCTATTGATTTTTCGTGGCTACTGCGCGACCCGATAGCGGCGTTGCGGCTCCCGATCAGGCAATCCTCATGCACCTCAAGTGCATTCCGGTTGCCTGGCACCCGCGCCTTGCTTTCGGGCCGCTCGCTACGCCCTTGACGCCGTCGCCAGACGGAGAAACGACCCATGCGCGCTGACCTATTCCTCGTCGAAAACGGCCATGCCGCCACCCGCTCCCAGGCCCAGCGCCTCATCGGGGCGGGCGTGCAGTGGCGTCCTGAAGCCGACGCTGCCTGGAAAAAGGTGGCGAAGAACGGCGACGAGATTCCGGACGGCGCCGAATTGCAGCTGCTGGACACGACAGAAGCCAAGTACATCTCGCGTGGCGGGCTCAAGCTCGAAGGCGCGCTCAAGGCCACCGGCCTGAAGATTGCCGGCCTGCGCTGCCTTGACGTGGGCCAGTCCACCGGTGGTTTTACCGACTGCCTGCTGCAGCACGGCGCCGCACAGGTGGTGGGTGTCGACGTGGGCCATGGACAACTGCACCCCAGCTTGCGCGATGACCCGCGTGTCGTATGCATCGAAGGCGTCAATGCCCGTTCCATGACGGCGGCCGACCTGATGGCCGGACATTCGGGTGACTCCAGCGACATGGATTTTTCGGATGACTTCGATGGCGAAGATGGCGAAGAAGAGGGTGATGAAACCCCGTCTATCGAAGCCGGCTTTGACTTCCTGACGGGTGACCTGTCTTTCATCTCGCTGACGCTGGTGCTGCCCGCAGTGGTGCGTTTGCTCAAGCCCGGCGGCGACTTGCTGATGCTGGTCAAGCCGCAGTTTGAGTTGCAGCCAGGCCAGATCGGCAAGGGCGGCATCGTGCGTGACGCCGCACATTTTGAATTTGTGGAAAAGCGCTTGCGCGATGCCTGCGCGGCGCTGGGGCTTGAAGTGAAGGCCTGGCTGGAGTCGTCAATTGAAGGCGGCGACGGCAACCGTGAATTTTTTATCCAGGCTGTCAAAGGTGATGACGTGGCCGGCGAAGACCAACCGCTGCCGTCCGCTCCTCAGCGCAAAGTTACAAAGCGTGTGCCTCGCAGCGAGATGCGCGCGGCCCGTGCGCCGCACGAAGACTCCGAACTCGCGCACGCCGGTCAACCTGGCCCTGCGCGTGGCAAGCGGCGCGACAAGAAAACCGATAACGACCATAGCGTCGATAGTGACGAATAACGACGAATAACGACGAGCGAGATACGAGATGAACCTGCCCCTCAGCTTTGAATTTTTTCCGCCCAAGACACCTGAAGGCGCCGAGAAGCTGCGCGTTGCGCGCCAGGCCCTGTACACGCACAAGCCCGAGTTCTGCTCGGTCACCTTTGGCGCGGGCGGCTCCACGCAGGACGGCACCTTCGGCACGGTGAGTGAAATCCTGGCCGAAGGCGTGGCCGCGGCCTGCCATTTTTCATGCGTGGGTGCCACCAAGGCCACCGTGCGCCAGCAGCTCACCACCTTGCAGATCATGGGCGTGAAGCGCCTGGTCGCCCTGCGCGGTGACTTGCCCAGCGGCTATGGCGCGGGCGGCGAGTTTCAGTACGCCAGCGACCTGGTGGCTTTTATCCGCGCTGAAACCGGCGACGCTTTCCACATCGAGGTGGCCGCCTACCCGGAGATCCATCCCCAGGCCAGATCGGCCGATGCCGACCTGCAGGCCTTTGTGCAAAAGGTCAAGGCCGGCGCCAACTCGGCCATCACGCAGTATTTTTTCAACGCCGACGCCTATTTCCGTTTTGTCGATGACGCGCAGGCGCTGGGTGTGGACGTGCCCATCGTGCCCGGCATCATGCCCATCACCAGTTCCACCCAGCTCATGCGTTTCAGCGACGCCTGCGGCGCCGAGATCCCGCGCTGGATCCGCCTGCGCCTGCAGGGCTTTGGCGACGACACCGCGTCCATCAAGAGCTTTGGCCTGGACGTGATCACTGGTTTGTGCGAACAGCTCTATGCGGCTGGCGTGCCCGGCATCCATTTCTACACAATGAACCAGGCCGCAGCGACGACCGAAATCATCCGGCGGCTGCAGCGCGCCTGAGGCGCTACCTCATGCCGCACAGGTGGGTCCGGGCGACCGTCAACCTCAGCGCCGCGGCACTGCTGGTTTTGGTGGCAGCCTGTAGCACCGCACCGACGGCACCGCCCGGCCGAGGTGGTGCTGCAACGCCGTCGAAGCCGGCCAGCCCCGCAGCGCCATCAACCACCCCTGGTGCAGCGACTGACGAGGTGCCACCGGCCCTGGCGCCCGACGTGGCATCCCGCCCGCAACTGCTGGCCGGTGAAGTGCCGCGCGAATTCCAGCGTGGCCAGGCATCCTGGTATGGGCCGCGTTTTAACGGCCGGCGCACCGCAAGCGGTGAACGCTTTGACATGCAGGAACTCACGGCTGCGCACCGCACGCTGCCGTTCGGCACCCTGGTGCGCGTGCACAGCCTGGTCAATGGCCGCGATGTGGATGTACGCGTCACCGACCGCGGCCCCTACAGCGGCAACCGCATCATCGACCTGAGCCGCGCCGCCGCCGAAGAGCTCGGCATGCTGGGCATGGGGCTGAAGGAAGTCGTGCTGCTCGTGCCCGAGTCCACACCTGAGGTCGCCACTACGCCGGCACCGGCGACCAGGAAGCGCCCGCCTGCAAGGCGGCGCTCAGCGCCAGCTCGCACCCCTCGCTGACGGCCAGGGGCGCGTCGCTCAGTTCACAAAGGTCACGTCGTCCCTGGCCTGTGGCGGGATCTTGATGGCAAGCGCCTTGACGGGCCCGCTGGTCACCAAGGTACCGCCGTGTGCCGTGCCCTTGGGGATGATGATCAGCGTGCCCGGTTTGAACTCCTTGCGCTCGCCGCCCAGCCACATGGCGCCACTGCCTTCGATGATGTACTGGATCTCGTCGGTTTTGGGGTGAATGTGTTTTGCCACGTTGCCGGACTGAATGCCGATGGTGGCGTTGTCGGTGATGACCAGCCCCCTGGCGTTCATTTCGGGGTTGGGGGTGGCAGGAATGTCGCCATGCTTGAGCGCCGCGAGGTCAATCGTCGCCGGCGCCAGCGGCACAGCCTGCGCATGCGCATCGGGCAAGGCGTGCCGGGCCAGCGGTGACAACGCGATTCCGGCCACAAAGGCCAGGGTGACGGCAAAGCCAAGAACGGTGGTGGAGTGGCGCATGGAATCCTTTTGGAGGTGCTGTTGTGGAACGAGCGGGTCAGTAGCCCACCTTGCGCCCGGCTTGCCAGTAGCGGTGATCCGACTAGGTGGCCGACTTTTTCGCACCGCAGATTCAGCGGCGCACCCTGCGGTGCAGACAAGCCAGTGGACCTGAGTTGCTGGCTTGGTTCGTAATCTAATTGCTATCTATTTGATAGCTGTTTGCGCCCGTTGGTATTGGGCTGGAGGCAAATTTGATGCGTAAAAAGGGGCCATGAACTGCTTTTAAAGCTCGGTTTCAGGCCGGTGGGTAACGATTTGGGTGCTACCGCCTCATTTTTTTAGATAAAAACAGCCGATAGCCCATGATCAGCTTGCGCGAGCAGCTATGAATTTAATAGCAAACCGACGATGACGACCCGGAGGTCCAACTGCCGCTCACGCTCCGGTGCCTGCGGGATATGCATTGTTCCAGGCCTGCAAGCGCACACCCGACTGGTTTAGAGGGGTAATCACATTGCCAGCGCAAATCGAAGAAATTTATTAGAATTTCAGTAATTCCTGAAAATTCAATAAATCAAAAATACCCTGCGCCATGAACCTTGCCCCCTTAACCCAGCGCTTTGTCCTCCATTTCGGCGAAATGGGCAGCCGTTGGGGCATTAACCGGACTGTTGGGCAGATTTATGCCTTGCTGTATGTTTCGCCGCGGCCCCTGAATGCCGATGAAATCGGCGAAGCGCTGGCTTTTTCGCGCTCCAACGTGAGCATGGGGCTGAAAGAATTGCAGTCGTGGAATTTGGTGCGGTTGCAGCACCTGCCGAATGACCGGCGCGAGTATTTCAGTGCACCGGAAGACGTCTGGGCCATCTTTCGCACGCTGGCCGAGGAACGCCGCAAGCGTGAAATCGACCCGACGCTGTCGATGCTGCGCGATGCGTTGATGGAGCACCCCGCCAACCAGGACGACATCCATGCCCAGGCGCGCATGAAGCAGATGCACGATTTGATCGAGCTGATGACCGGATGGCTGGCCGACGTGCAGAAGATGGACTCGGCCACGTTGATGAGCCTCATGAAGATGGGCGCCAAGGTGCAAAAGCTGTTGGAGATGAAGGGCAAGGTCACCAGCACCGTGAAGGCTGGTTTGACAGGGCGCACCGCATCCAGCAAAGTGGCGGAGAAGCCTTCCGTTGAGCTTCCCGGCCCCGCAGCACCCGCTGCCAACCTTCCCGACGAAAACAGGAGTTGATGATGGACGGACTAGACGCATTCCTGTTGGCCCGCATTCAGTTCGCGGCCAACATCACCTTCCACATCCTCTTTCCAACGATCAGCATTTCGCTGGGCTGGGTGCTGCTGTATTTCAAGCTGCGCTTCGTCAAAAGCAAAGACCAGTTCTGGATGGACGCCTACCAGTTCTGGGTGAAGATTTTCGCGCTGACCTTTGCGCTCGGTGTGGTCAGCGGCATCACCATGAGCTTTCAGTTCGGCACCAACTGGCCGGGCTATATGCAGAAGGTGGGCAACATCGCCGGGCCGCTGCTGGCCTATGAAGTGCTGACGGCCTTCTTCCTCGAAGCCACGATGCTGGGTGTGATGCTGTTTGCACGCGAGCGCGTGAGCGAGACCATGCACACCGTCGCCACACTGCTGGTGGCAGGCGGCACCACACTGTCGGCTTTCTGGATATTGGCGCTCAACTCGTGGATGCAGACGCCGGCGGGCTTTGAAATGATCAACGGCCAGGCGCATGTGACGAGCTGGTTCGAGGTGATCTTCAACCCGTCTTTTCCTTATCGCCTCACGCACATGCTGCTGGCGTCGGGACTCACGGTGGCGTTTCTGGTGGCGGGTATTTCTGCCTACCGCTGGCTGCGTGACGACCGCAGTGCGGAAGTCATCGCCAGCCTGAAGACCGGCATCTACATGGCAGCGATGCTGATTCCGCTGCAAATCATCGCGGGCGACTTGCACGGCCTCAATACGATGGAGCACCAGCCGGCCAAGCTGGCAGCGATGGAGGGCATCTGGAAAACCGAACAAGGCGTGCCCGCAATTTTGTTCGCCTTGCCGGACGAAAAGGCCAAGGCCAACCGCTACGAGATCGCAATTCCCAAGCTGGCCTCGCTGTACCTCACGCATTCGCTGGACGGTGAGGTCAAGGGCCTCGACCAGTTCGAAGGCAAGCACCCGCCCGTGGCACCAGTGTTCTGGGCCTTTCGCATCATGGTGGGTGTGGGCGTGCTGATGCTGCTGGTCAGCTGGGCCAGCGTGCTGCAGCTTGCCCCCTGGAGAAAAAAAGCCCCCACGCTCCCCGCTTCGCGTGGGTCACTGCCCCCCGAGGGGGCTAGTCTTGCTCGGGGCGGCCCTTCGCGGCGACTGGCCCCGTCTGGCGAGCTCACGGTGTGGCACGCACGGGTGCTGGTGGCCATGACGTTCGCGGGCTGGATTGCGCTTGTCGCTGGCTGGTACGTGACTGAAATCGGCCGGCAACCGTGGCTGGTCACCGGCGTACTCACTGCGGCCGAAGCGGCCTCGAAAGTGCCGGCCCCGCGCATCGCGCTCACGCTGACGCTGTATCTCACGCTCTACCTGGCGCTGATCGTCGCGTATATCTCGGTGGTGTTCTACCTGGCGCGGCACCGCACTCACGCCGACCAACCTTTCGGCGCGGGCATGGAGGACACGCTCAACCCGGTGAACTACCCCAACCAGGAAGCCAACCGCAACGTCAAACCTGCCGGAGAAACCCATGCTTGAACTTGCCCCTGACCTGACGCAGGCCGCCGGCTGGATGCCGATTGTTTTTCTGGTGGTGATGGGCCTGGCCATGCTGGCCTATGTGATCCTGGACGGCTACGACCTGGGCGTTGGGGTGCTCATGCACCGCGCCGGCGACGAAGACAAGGACACCATGATTGCCAGCATTGGGCCTTTTTGGGACGCCAACGAAACCTGGCTGGTGCTGGGCGTTGGCATTTTGCTCACGGTGTTCCCGCTGGCGCACGGCGTCATTCTGGGCGCGCTGTATCTGCCGGTGGCGATGATGCTGATCGGCCTGACCTTGCGCGGCGTGGCGTTTGACTTCCGGGTGAAGGCCCGGGCCGCGCTCAAGCCGCTCTGGAACCGCGCCTTCTTCGCCGGGTCGCTGATCGCCAGCTGGTCGCAAGGCTATATGCTGGGTTCGCTCATTACCGGTTTTGCCTCGACCTGGTGGACGATTGTGTTCAACGCGGTCATTGGCGCCGCGCTGGTCGCGGCCTACTGCCTGCTCGGTGCGGGCTGGCTCATCATTAAATCCGAGGGCGCGCTGCAGCTGCACGCGGTGCGCTGGGCCAAGCGCAGCCTGCTGTTCACCGTGCTTGGCATTGGCGCCATCTCCATCGCGACACCGCTGGTGAGCCAGAGCATTTTCGACAAATGGTTTTCGTTTCCGAACATCGTGCTGCTGCTGCCGATCCCGGCTGCCACGGCCGTGCTCTTCGGCGTGATCTTTCGCAGCCTGCAGCGCCTGCCGGTGCGGCTGGCGCAGGGCAATGAATACGGCGCCTGGGTGCCCTTTGGTGCGACGGTGGGTGTGTTCTTGCTGGCGTTTTACGGCCTGGCCTACAGCCTCTTCCCGTGGCTGGTGATCGACAAGCTGACGATCTGGCAGTCGGCGAGCGCGCCCGAGGCCATGGGCGTGATCTTGGTCGGTGCGCTGGTGGTGTTGCCGATGATCATTGGCTACACGGTATTCGCCTACCGCGTGTTTTGGGGCAAGAGCACTGCATTGAAGTATTGACCCCCACGCTGGATGTGGCCCCCACGGCCGCGCACTTCGTGTCGCTTCCTGCCCCCCGGGGCCGCCCCGCCTGCGGCCCGGCAAAGCCGGTTCCGCGGCTCGGACTGGCTTGGGTCGGCTCCCTTCGCATCGCCTTGGGTGGCTATTGGGCTTTCCGTGCCAGCGGGGCCGTGGAACCGGCTTTGCCGGGCCACAGGCGCCGCCCCCAAAAGGGGGAACGGGCTACACGCAGTGAGCCCGGAAGGGGGGCGTTCTACAGGCTGATCTCCGGGGCTGGCGCTATGGCCTCCAAATCCAGCAAAAAGGCTTCTGCCGACTCGTAGCGGTGCTCGGGGTTTTTGGCCATCAGTTTGTTGACGACGCCTTGCAGTTCCGCATGCACCGCCGGCAGGGCGGGGGTGTCGGCGTTCAGGTGTTTGGCCAGCAGCAGCTCCAGCGACTCGGCAATGTAGGGCCGGCGGTTTGCCAGCATTTCAAACAGCATGACGCCCAGGCTGTACAGATCTGACTGAGCCGTCACTTTGCGGCCTGTGGCTTGCTCGGGGCTCATGTAATAGGGCGTTCCCACGACGTCGCCGTGGTGGGTTTGGGTCAGGCCCATGCTGGGGGCTTGCAGCATGGACTTGGCAATGCCGAAGTCGGCCAATGCCACGCTGCCGTCGGCGCGCAGCATGACGTTTTCAGGTTTGATGTCGCGGTGAACAATGCCGTGCGCGTGAATTGCTGCCAGCGCGTGAGCAATCTCGCGTGCCACCGTCAGCGCCTGCGAACGGGCCAGGTTGGGTCCGAACAGCCCACGCAAGTCACCGCGCTCGAAATATTCCATCGCGATGTACGCATGCTCGTCGGTAAAACCCTGGTCGTAAATCCTGATCACATGCGGGTGGTCGATCTTGCAGAGCAGGGCGTACTCCTGGATGAACCGCACGAGATGCTCCGACGCTTCCTTGCCGCGTGAATCCAGCACTTTCAGCACAATCGGCAGCCCGTCGGATTCGCGCTCGCTCAGGTAGACCTCGGTCATGCCGCCTGCGCCGATCTTGCGTGTGATGCGGTAGCCCTTGAGTCGGACCGGCTCGGCGCTGGCGTCAAAGCGCAGGTCTTTCAGCGCCGAGAGCTTGGCATCCAGCGCGCCCTTCACGGCGCGCGCGGTGATGTCGGAATTGGCACGAACGGCGTCGCTGATTTCGCTGGCGCGCTCTGTCAGGCTGGCCATGCCGTGGATCTTGTCGTCCATGGTGGTGACGAGCCCGGTGACCTCGGCCACGCCAATGGCCAGGTTGCGACCGGTCAATGACAGCGAGGTGTGTATGCCGGTCTGGATGCCGGTGCCGGCCTGGCTCAGTGCGTGTTCGCTGGCCATGACCGTCCAGCCTTTTTCCTCGGTGGCGTTTTCAAGCCGTGCGGCCAGCGTCACGGTGTCGCCCACGGCGGTGAGCTCCTTGGTCTGCTGCGTGCCGAGCTGGCACAGCGTGACGGCGCCGCTGTGGATGCCGATGCCCATGGCAAAGGGTGGCAGGGCGCGGCCGCCAAATCGTTGTTCCAGCCAGTCGCGAAATTCGTGCGTGGCCAGCGCCATGGCCAGCGCTGCGGAAATGGCGCGCCGCGCGGCCGGCAACGGTGAGCCGTTGGGCGTGTCGACAAACACCGCCATCAGCCCGTCGCCGACAAACTTGATGTGCCGGCCGCTGTTTTTCAGCACGGGTTCCGAGCTTCTCTCGAAGTATTCGGTCAGCAACTGCGAGACTTCCGCCGCATTGAGTTTTTCAGCCAGCGAAGTGAAATTGCGGATGCTGGCCACCAGCACAGTGGCGTTGGGCAGCTCTTCGGTCGCCGCGCTGGCGGGAATATCCACCGGCATGGTGTCGGGGCGGCTGCCGCTGATGCGGCTGGCAAACGCCGCACGCAAGCGCTCTTCGCCGGCGGCCACACCGGAGTCAATGGCTTCGCGCACCCGCGCTTTTTTCTTTAGTTGCGCGTTGACGGCGTCCAGCAGTTCGG
>NZ_JBDTPB010000078.1:0-11331 GCF_039932935.1 Polaromonas sp. | reverse complement strand
GGGCTCCTCAACCCAGCATGAGCCGCGGGACTGGCTTTGCCAGACCGCAGGCGGGTGGCCCCCTCGGGGGGCAGGGAGCTACACGAAGTGAGCGACCGTGGGGGCTACATATAATCCGCAAGTCGCCAGCGCTCGCCGGCGTATCTGTTCACCACCCCTCCCATTTCCCCCGTACCCGAAAGAGCACCATGGCTGAAGCCAATCTTGACCCCGTATTCCAGATCCAGCGCGTTTACCTGAAAGACGTGTCGCTGGAGCAGCCCAATTCGCCCGAAATCCTGCTGAGCCAGGAGCAGCCTGCTGTTGACATCCAGCTCGGCGTGGGCGCCACCCCTGTGGCAGAAGGCCTGTTTGAAGTGTCCGTGACGGCCACCGTGCAAACCAAAATCGGCGACAAAACCGTGTTTCTGGTCGAAGCCAAACAGGCCGGCATCTTTGAAATCCGCAATGTGCCCGCTGAGCAGATGGGCGGCATCCTGGGTATTGCCTGCCCGCAAATCGTGTATCCCTACCTGCGCGGCAATGTGGCCGACGTGATCCAGCGCGGCGGCTTCCCGCCCGTGCACATGGCGGAAATCAACTTCCAGGCCATGTACGAGCAGCAGCAGGCCGACGCAGCAGCTGCCGAGCCGGCTCCCCAGATCATCGTCTGACGGCTTGCCGAGGTTCCCCCGGCTTCCGCCTTCTTGCCAATCCACGCATGAAAATTCTGGTCATCGGTGCCGGCGCCTGGGGTACGGCTGTGGCCGTCAGCAGCGCTGCCCGGCACCAGGTCACCCTGTGGGCGCGCGATGCTGTCCTGGCCAAAGACCTGCAGGACAGCCGTGTCAACGCGCGCTACCTGCCCGGCGTGGCCTTGCCTAGCGGCCTGCGGCTGCAAGGCGGCGATGTGCCCCTGGCAGAAGCGATTCAAGGTCAAGACCTCGTCATCCTGGCAACGCCCGTTTCAGCGGCGCGCGGCATGCTGGAAGCCTTACAGCACGCCAGCGTCCCGGTGGCCTGGCTGAGCAAAGGTTTCGAGGCGACCCTTGACCCGACCCCGTCTTCCGCATCATTTGGCCTGATGGTCCACGAGATACGTGCGCAAGCTGCTATCAATTTAAGAGCGGGCGTGCTCAGTGGGCCCAGCTTCGCCCTCGAAGTGGCCCGTGGCCAGCCGACTGCGCTGGTGGCTGCGAGCGAACACGCGGAAGTGCGCGACGCACTGGTGGCGGCCTTTCACAGTGCCACCCTGCGTGTTTACGCCAATGACGATGTGGTGGGCGTGGAAGTGGGTGGCGCGGTGAAGAACGTGCTGGCCATTGCCACGGGCCTGTGCGACGGTTTGCAGCTGGGGCTGAACGCCCGCGCTGCGCTGATCACCCGCGGCCTGGCTGAAATGACGCGCCTGGGCGTGGCGTTGGGCGCCCGCGCCGAAACCTTCACGGGGCTTTCGGGTTTGGGTGACCTGGTGCTGACGGCTACCGGCGACCTAAGCCGCAACCGCAAGGTGGGCCTGCTGCTGGCCGAGGGCAAGACGCTGGCGCAAGCGGTGGATTCGCTAGGGCATGTGGCCGAAGGCGTGTACTGCGCTCGCACCGTGGTACAGCGTGCGGCGGGGCTGGGCATCGAGATGCCGATCGCGCAAAGCGTGGTGGCCTTGCTGGACGGCAAACTCAGGCCCGCTGAAGCCGTGGCTGCGCTGATGGGCCGTGGTCCTACGGCTGAGCTGGCCTGAACGCGCGGTTCGTCTCTCTTTCTCTCTACTGCGTTTTTTTTTGCTATAAATTTGATAGCTGCTTGCGCTCGCCTTTATTGGGTTAGGGCCATAAATCACTATTAGTTGGCGCAAGAATCATCCTGAGGGCGTGAGCCGCGGCAGCAAGCAGGGTCTACTTTCGCAAGTGCAGCGTCACCAGCAGTGATGCGTCTTGCACAGCGGTCAGGCCATGCTCCACGCCGCCTGCCAGCCACAGCAACTGACCTGCCTTCATGCGCTGCGTTTGCCCCTCCGCCGTGAAGGCCACCTCGCCCTCCAGGCATTGCACGGTGATTTCACCTTTGACTCGGTGCGAGGGCGCCGACTTGCCGGCCGGCACGATGAGCCTCATGACTTCCAGCTCTTCGCTTTTGAACAGCGCGACAGTGCGGGCTTCCAGGAGCTTGCCTGCAAGCGGCTGGACATCGATCAGTTGCCCGGAGGCGGCGTGGGGAATGGCCATGGTGAAACTCCTGCAAACGTGGCGGCACGTGCCTGAACCCACTGAAAGCGTTATACCCCAAGGCCCGCTCGGGCTGAAGCGGTGCCCGCGGCGGCAGGCGCTACACCACTTTGTTGTATGCCAAAAAGATGTCGTCGCGAACCCATGCCAGCGATTCATACAAGGCCTGCGCGGTGTGGTTGGTTCTGGCGGTGGTCAGGTCCAGGCGGGCAAAGCCGTGTTGTTTGGCATGCGCTTCGGCGGCTTGCATCAGCGCGCGCCCAGCGCCGCTTTTGCGCGACTCGGGCGCCACGTACAGGTCGTACAGCGTGTAGATGGGCTGGGCGATCACCGAGCAGAAACCGGGGTACAGCTGGCAAAACCCGACGAGCGGGCCAGCGCCGGGCTGGCCATCCGCCTCAGCCACGAGGATGACCGATTCACGGTTTCGCATCCGGCTGCCGATGAAGTTCAGCGCCAGCGCGGCGTCGGCAGGCTGTTCGTAAAACTGGCGGTAAGCATCGAACAGCGCGGCCACGGCCGGCTGGTCGTCCAAAGTGGCAAGGCGCACGGGAGGGGTGTTCATGTTGACCTGTCAAAAAATCAAAAAAAAAAAGGATTCACCTGCAAAAGCAGATTTTTATGAGGAAAAATGGCTGTAGCCCAGGCGGAACGAGCGCAAGCAGCTATCAAAATGAGAGCGCTCAGGAGAGCGCCGGGGGCGACCGAGAAACTGCCGCCGGCGGTAGCCGGGCTGGGCCCAGCCTAGATTTCCAGGTTGTCGATCAGTCGCGTGCTGCCCAGCTTGGCAGCGCCCAGCACCACCAGCGGCACATCGGCCAGCGGGCCGTGCGGTACCTGCAGGTCGGCGCGGCGGCGCACGGTGAGGTAGTCGGGCTTCCAGCCGCGGCGGGCCAGCGCCTGCATGGCCTGCGCTTCGAGTGCGGGCAGGTCGGGCGTGCTGGTGGCACGGGCGGCCTCGCCCAGGGCGCGTATGGCCCTGGGAAGCTCCACGGCCTCGGCTCGCTGGGTGGCGTTCAGGTAGCCGTTGCGCGATGACAGCGCCAGGCCGTCTTCGGCGCGCTGGGTTTCACCGGCCAGGATTTCGATCGGCAGCGCAAACTGCTGCACCATCCGGCGCACCACCATCACCTGCTGGTAGTCCTTCTTGCCGAACGCGGCCACGCCCGTGGGCATGCCGGCAAACACACAGGAAAAGAGCTTGAGCACTACAGTGCTCACGCCGATGAAAAAGCCGGGCCTGAAATGGCCTTCGAGGAGGTCGCTCAAATCCGTGGCCGGGTGCACCTTGTAGCTTTGCGGCTCGGGGTAAAGGTGTTTTTCCAGCGGGGCAAACAGCACGTTGCAGCCTGCGGCCTTCAGGCGCTCGGCGTCGGCGTCCAGCGTGCGCGGGTAGCTGTCGAAGTCCTCATGCGGCGCAAACTGCAGGCGGTTCACGAAGATGCTGGAGACGCTCACGTCGCCCAGCGGTTTGGCCTGTTTGACGAGGGCGATATGGCCGTCGTGCAGGTTGCCCATGGTGGGAACGAATGAAGGGCGTTTATACGGGCTGAGGGCCTCGCGCAGCTCCGGGATGGTGTGGACGATCTGCATCTTGTTTCCTGACTCGTGTAGGGGGTGCTGGTGCGGTGGGCCGCTTACCACGCGTGCGTGGCGTCGACCGGAAAGCTGCCGTCTTTCACGGCGCGCACATAGGCTTCCATGGCGCCGCGCACGCTGGCGGTCTGGTTGCCGGGGCCTTCCATGAAGTTGCGTACGAACTTCGGCATCTTGCCCAGGTTCATGCCCAGCATGTCGTGCAGCACCAGCACCTGGCCGGCGGTGCCCTTGCCCGCGCCGATGCCGATGGTGGGGCAATGCGTGAGTTCTTGCGTGAGCGTGGCTGACAGCGCTGCCGGCACCATCTCCAGCACCAGCATCGCCGCGCCAGCGTCTTGCAACTCGCGCGCATGGCGCGTGAGTGTGGCGGCGGCTTCATCACCTTTGCCCTGCACGCGGTAGCCGCCCAGTGCGTGTACGGTTTGTGGCGTCAGGCCCAGATGGGCGCAAACCGGGATGCCGCGCTCGACCAGAAAACGCACGACCTCGGCCGTCCAGCCGCCACCTTCGAGCTTGACCATGTGGGCGCCGGCCTGCATCAACACCACGGCGCTGCGCAGGGCCTGCTCTTTGGACTCGTGATAACTGCCGAACGGCAAATCGCCGATCAGCCAGGCCGTGGCCTGCGAGCGGCGCAGGCCGTTGGCCACGCACTCGGTGTGGTGGCGCATGGTTTCCAACGTCACGCCGACCGTGCTGGTCAAGCCCTGGCAGACCATGCCGAGCGAGTCGCCCACCAAGATGCATTCGACGCCGGCGGCATCGGCCACGGCCGCGAAGGTCGCGTCGTAGGCTGTCAGCATGGTGATCTTTTCACCCTGGGTGTGCATTTCGCGCAGGCGCGGCAGGCTCAGCGGTTTGCGTGCGGATGGCGTGGACGAAGGCGGCAGCGTGCCGTAAGGCGTGGCTGACGCTGGACTGGATGTGTTGGCAGGGGTCGTCATGGGGCGGCTCCGGAAATTAGCGAGAGTCTAACCAGCTTCGCCGTGCTTTTTTCCAGCGGTTTAGAGAGGCCAGACAAAGACCGGGAAACGGGGGGCTTAGCGCACTTCGGGTGCAGACCGGCTCATGCCCAGGCGTTCCAGCAGTTTCACGTCGGCTTCGGTGTCGGGGTTGCCGGTGGTCAGCAGCTTGTCGCCGTAAAAAATGGAGTTGGCGCCGGCCAGGAAGCACAGCGCCTGCACGCCGTCGCCCATTTGCTGGCGGCCTGCCGACAGGCGCACGCGCGCGGTTGGCATGGTGATGCGGGCCACCGCGATGGTGCGCACAAACTCAAACGGGTCCAGGTCGGCCTGGTTGGCCAGCGGTGTGCCTTCAATCTTCACCAGGTTGTTGATGGGCACCGACTCGGGGTAGGGCGTGAGGTTGGCGAGCTCGGCCACCAGGCCGGCGCGCTGGCGGCGCGTCTCGCCCATGCCGACGATGCCGCCGCAGCAGACCTTGACGCCGGCGCTGCGCACGCGCGCCAGCGTATCCAGGCGGTCCTGGTAGTCGCGTGTGGTGATGATGTCGCCGTAAAAATCAGGCGCGCTGTCGAGGTTGTGGTTGTAGTAGTCCAGGCCCGCGCTCTGCAGCGTTTGTGCGTGGCCGTCTTCCAGCATGCCCAGCGTGGCGCAGGTTTCCAGGCCCAGCGCCTTCACGGTGCGCACCAGCTCGGCGACTTTTTCAATGTCGCGGTCTTTGGGTGAGCGCCACGCGGCGCCCATGCAAAAACGTGTGGCGCCGGCAGCTTGGGCGCGCTGGGCGGCGGCCAGCACCTCGGCCGGTTCCATCAGCTTGCTGGCTTCCACGCCGGTGTCGTAACGCGCAGCCTGCGGACAGTAGCCGCAGTCTTCGGCGCAGCCGCCGGTCTTGACCGACAGCAAGGTGGCGAACTCGATGTGCGTCGGGTCGAAATTTTCACGGTGAACGGTTTGTGCGCGGTGCATCAGTTCCGGGAAAGGCAGGTTGAACAAGGCCTCGATGGCGTCCACACTCCAGCGCTGCTCGCCCGCTTGTGCTGTCTGTTCGGCTTGCGAAACCTGAGGGCGCGGGCGGTGGAGCGTGATGGTTTGTTCTGCAACGTGGGACATGGTCTCTTTCCTTTCGGGGGCTGGTTTTTGAGTCTAGCTGAAGCGTTCTTCAGTGCGCGGGTTCTACCTGCGGCTGTGTTTGTGTGTGCTCCGCCAAGGTGGTCAGGGCCTCGACCAGCAGGTCAATATCGGCTTCGGTGTGCGCGGCCGACAGTGCAATGCGCAGGCGTGCCGTGCCCTCGGGCACGGTGGGCGGGCGGATGGCCGGCACCCAGATGCCGCGCGCGCGCAGGCCTTCCATCACAGCCAGGGCCTCGTCGTTGCGGCCGATCAGCAAGGGCTGTATGGCAGTTTGCGAGGGCGGCAGCTGCCAGTGGCTGCCTTGCAGGCTTGCCGTCAGTCCCTTGCGCAGGCGTGCAATGAGTTTCTGCAAATGCGTGCGGCGCCATTCGTCCTGCTCAATCAGCGAAAGGCTGGCGCGCAGCGCGCTGGCCAGCAGCGCCGGCGCGGCAGTGGCAAAAATATAACTGCGGGTTTTTTGCAGCAGCCATTCAATCAAGGCCTCATCACCCGCCACAAAAGCACCCGCAACACCGGCCGCCTTGCCCAGCGTGGCCATGTACAGCACGCGGCGCGAGGCGTTTTCGCCATATAGCCCGGCGGCGGCCAGACTGCCGCGCCCCTGCGGGCCCAGTACGCCAAAGCCGTGCGCATCGTCGAGCAGCAGCAGGGCGTCGTGTCGCTCGCACAGCGCCAGCAGGGCGGCAATGTCGGCGCTGTCGCCGTCCATGCTGAACACTGCATCGCTGATGACCAGCTTGCGCGGCGCATCGCTTTGCGCGAGTTCCCGGGCGAGTGCGTCCAGGTCTGCGTGGGCGTAGCGGTGGATTTTGGCGCGTGAGAGCCTTGCGCCGTCGATCAGGCAGGCATGGTTCAGTGCGTCCGAAAAAATCGCGTCACCCGCGCCCACCAGCGCCGGCACGATGCCGATGTTGGTGGCGTAGCCCGCGTAAAAGTACAGCGCGCGCGGCAGGCCCACGAAGGCCGCCAGTTCGCGCTCCAGCGCCTCGTTGGCCGCGCTGTGGCCGCTCACAAGCGGCGATGCACCCGCCCCCACGCCATAGGCTTGTGCGCCGGCACAGGCTGCCTGTACCAGGGCAGGGTGCGTCGCCAGGCCCAGGTAGTCGTTGCTGCAAAAGGCCAGCATGCTTTGACCGTCAATCGTCAGGTGTGCGCCGCTTTCAGGCACGACGACGCGGCGCTGGCGGCGCAGATGGGCGCGGTCCAGTTCGGCCACGCGCGCGGGGAATTCGTCGAGCCAGGAGGAGGTGATGTTTATTGCCATTCAGGAGGAAGGTTGATGACGACTGCGTGCGGGTCGATGCCGGGTTGCCAGGGGATGGTGGCCAGCAAAGGTGCTTGCAGTCGTCGCTGTAAAAATTCGATGTTGTCGCCCTGCGCCAGCATGGCGGGATCGATGTGGTTGGCTATCCAGCCGGCCAGGGTGAGGCCGCGTGCGCGAATCGCTTCCGCGGTCAGCAGCGCGTGGTTCAGGCAGCCCAGGCGCAGCCCCACCACCAGCACCACCGGCAAGCCCAGCGCCTCGGCCAGGTCAGCGCCGGTCTCAAGCGGCGAGAGCGGCACGTGAAAGCCGCCCGCGCCTTCCACCACCACGGCGTCGGCCAGCAGCGCGAGCTGGCGGTGGCAGGCTACCAGGTGGTCGATGTCAATGCGTGCACCGGCGCGGGCCGCTGCGATGTGCGGCGACACGGGGTCGGGCAGCAGCACCGGGTTGTCGAGCTCGGGCGGCACGCGGTAGCTGGAGGCTGCGCGCAGTGCCAGCACGTCTTCATTCGCATCCATGCCGTCAGCTTGCACCGTACCGGCCGCCACGGGCTTCATGCCCACCACACGCAAGTGCCGGCGTGCCAGTGCGTGCAACAGCGCGGCGCTGGCCAGCGTTTTGCCCACGCCGGTGTCGGTGCCGGTCACAAACAGCGAAACAGTCCTGTGCGCCGCTTCAGCCATCTGCACCAACTTCTTCGGCAAGGGTGGCGTCAAGCGCCGCCAGGGCGCCGCGCGCCAGGTGATCAATCGCCTCTTCGTCCATCACGTAGGGCGGCATGGCGTACAAGGTGCGGCCGATCGGGCGCAGCAGCACGCCGTTGGCCATGGCGTGCTGTGTGTAGCGGCGGGCAAAGTGGGGAGCTGCTTGGAGCGCGGTGGGGGGGGCAATATCCCAGGCCCAGATCATGCCCAGCCTGCGCGCGTGGCGTACAGCCGGGTGTTGTGTCAGCGGTGCGAAGGCCTGGTCCAGGGTGTTTGCCAGTAGCGCGTTGTCGGCCAGCACATCGGTCTGTTCGAACAGCTCCAGCGTGGCCAGCGCGGCGCGGCAGGCCAGCGGGTTGCCGGTGTAGGAATGCGAGTGCAGAAAACCGCGCGCCACGTCGTCGTCGTAAAACGCTTCGTACACCGCGTCGGTGGTCAGCACGGCTGACAGCGGCAGCGTGCCGCCGGTGAGGCCTTTGGAAAGGCAAATGAAGTCGGGCCGTATGCCCGCCTGCTGGTGCGCAAACATGGTGCCGGTGCGGCCGAAGCCGGTGGCGATCTCATCGGCAATCAGGTGCACTTCATAACGGTCGCACAGCGCGCGTGCTTCGCGCAGGTAGGCCGCGTCGTGCATGGCCATGCCGGCAGCACATTGCACCATGGGCTCCAGGATGAGTGCAGCCGTTTGCGCGTGGTGCTGCTCCAGCCAGCTCTGCAGGCCGGCGGCCGCATGGTGTGCCACGTCCGCGGCGCTTTCCCGGGGCTGCGCACCGCGTGCATCGGGGCTGGGTACGGTAGCGGCCAGCCGCACCAGCGGCGCGTAGGCTTCACGAAAAATGGCAATGTCCGTCACGGCCAGCGCGCCCACGGTTTCACCGTGGTAGCCGCCGGCCAACCCAATGAAGCGGCACTTTTCGGGCCTTCCGGTGTTGCGCCAGTAATGCGCGCTCATCTTCAGCGCGATCTCGGTGGCGCTGGCGCCGTCGCTGCCGTAAAAAGCATGGCCGAGGCCGGTCAGTGCGCCCAGCCGCTCTGAGAGATCCACGACCGGCTGGTGCGTAAAGCCGGCCAGCATGACGTGATCAAGCCGCTCCAGCTGGTCGCGCAGCGCCGCCTTGATGTGCGGGTGCCCGTGGCCGAACAGATTGACCCACCAGGAACTGATGCCGTCCAGGTAGCGCTTGCCTTCAAAGTCGTGGAGCCAAACGCCTTCGGCCCGTGCGATGGGCACCGGGGGGTGTGCCTCATGCAGCTTCATCTGTGTACAGGGGTGCCACACATGGCGCTGGCTGCGCTCGATCATTGAGTTGTTGTCCATGAGGCCCGTGGTGAGGGAAAGAGGGTGAAAGCTCAGGCTGCGCTTGTGCTGCAAGCCCGGGCTAAAGCACGAGTCAGGGTATGGGTCAGGCCTTCTGGACCGGGATGGTCGAGCGCTCTTCCTTGATGCGGTTGTCCGGGTTGACGAACACCAGCTTGGGGCTGAAGCCCGCGACATGCTCTTCGTGCACCTGCGCAAAAGCTGCAATGATGACCAGGTCGCCCACGGCAGCGCGCCGCGCGGCAGAACCGTTGACCGAGATAATGCGGCTACCGCGTTCCGCGCGGATGGCGTAGGTGATGAAGCGCTCGCCGTTGTTGATGTTCCAGATGTGCACCTGCTCGTTCTCGGCCAGGTTGGCGGCATCCAGCAGGTCTTCGTCGATGGCGCAGGAGCCTTCGTAGTTGAGTTCGCAGTGAGTCACCGCCGCGCGGTGGATCTTGGACTTGAGCAGTGTTCTGAACATGGGGTGTGAAGGGTTACTCTGGCAAAAGGAAGCGCCCGGGGATGGGCGAGAGGGCCGGCGGGCGGCGGCGGCAGGTGTCGCTGTAACATTCGCGACAGTTTTGAAGTCTACTCAATAGTTTAGTGCAGGGTGCTGCGCGGTTTCTTTCTTAGATTGCTTATGAAAAAGTCATTTGATTTCACTGCTGAAACGCTTGCCGCGCTGGCCGGAGCAGATGCGGCGCGCGCGCTCGCGGAGGACATCGGCAGCGGCGACCTGACTGCAGCGCTGATTGACCCGGCCCGCCAGGCGCGGGCGCAGGTGGTGGCGCGCGAAAGCGCAGTGGTTTGCGGCAGTGCATGGGTTGAGGCCACGATGCAGCAGCTGGACCCGCAGGCCAAACTGGTCTGGCATGTGAAGGACGGCGAGCGCTGCGAAGCCGGCCAGGTCGTGTTTGAAGTGCGTGGCCTGGCCCGGGCCCTGTTGTCGGCTGAACGCACGGCGCTCAATTTTTTACAGCTGTTAAGTGCCGTGGCGAGTAAAACGGCCGTTTATGTCGACATCGTGAAAGGCACGCGGGCCGCTATCGTGGATACGCGCAAGACCCTTCCCGGGCTGCGGCTGGCGCAGAAATACGCGGTCGCCGCGGGCGGCGGAACCAACCACCGGGTGGGCTTGTATGACGCCGTGCTCATCAAGGAAAACCACATCGCGGCCGCGGGGGGGATTGCGCAGGTGCTGGCACGCGCTGCGGAAGTCGCCGCACAGGCCGACTTCGTGGAAATAGAGGTCGAGAACCTGGACGAGCTGGCCCAGGCGCTGAGCGCCGGCGCGCGCATGGTGCTGCTGGACAACATGAGCCTGCCCGACCTGAAAGAAGCCGTCCGCATCAACGAGGGGCGAGCCGTTCTTGAAATTTCGGGCGGAGTCACCCTGGAAGGCCTGCGCGCCCTGGCCGAAACCGGCGTGGACCGGATTTCCATCGGCACCCTGACCAAGGATGTGCAGGCGATTGATTTCTCCATGCGCTTTGATGCGCAAAGCGCGGAGGCGGCATGAGCGAAGTGCTGCCCATCATCCGCGTGGACTACGAGCAGCCTGAAGGCTCGGCTTGCAGCACGCACCAGGCCTGGGCCCGTGTGCCGCCGGAGCCCACGCAGGCCGAACGCGCCGTGCTGAAGAACCGCATCCGCGAGTTGCTCAAGGCTCGCGACGCTGTTATGGTGTCGCACTACTACGTGCATCCCGATCTGCAGGACCTGGCCGAAGAAACCGGCGGCCTGGTGTCGGATTCGCTGGAAATGGCGCGCTTTGGCCGCGACCATGCTGCGCAGACGCTGGTGGTGTCGGGTGTGCGCTTCATGGGCGAGACGGCCAAAATCCTTTCACCCGAAAAGCGCGTGCTGATGCCCGACCCGGATGCCACCTGTTCGCTTGACCTGGGCTGCCCGGTGGACGAGTTCAGCGCGTTTTGCGATGCGCACCCGGACCGCGCGGTGGTGGTGTATGCCAACACCAGCGCCGCCGTGAAGGCGCGCGCCGACTGGGTGGTGACCTCCAGCTGCGCGCTGGACATCGTGCGTGCACTGAAAGACCAGGGCCAGAAAATCCTCTGGGCGCCCGACCGGCACCTGGGCGGCTACATCCAGCGTGAGACCGGCGCCGACATGGTGTTCTGGAACGGCGCCTGCATCGTGCACGACGAGT
>NZ_JBDTPB010000077.1:0-22358 GCF_039932935.1 Polaromonas sp. | reverse complement strand
TCTTGACGATGGCGTTGGAGAAGTTGGTGCCGTTGCCGTCCCAGACGAACTTGGTGCGGTGGCAATCCTTGCCGGCTTCGGTCGGGCTGCTGGAGTTGGTGTTGAAAAATACCGTACCGTACTTCTGCGCGACCTGCGAGATGGCGTTGGACACGCCCGAATGCACCGCACCGATCAGGAAGGACGCCTCATTGCGGGTGATCATGCGTTCGGCCACACGCGAGCCGGTGGCCGGCGTGGTTTCGGTATCGATGTGAATGGCCTCAATGCGCCGGCCCAGCACGCCGCCTTTGTCGTTGAACTCCTTGATGGCCATCATGGCGCCCAGGCGCTCCATACCGCCGGAAGCGGCATACAGACCCGAAGCGTCCATGGTCAGGCCAATGGTCAACGGCTTCTTCTGGCCGGTTTGCGCCCAGGCATGGTTGTGCTTCCACGGGCCCATGAAGGGCGCCGCGCCATACAGGCCCGCACCCACCAGCGCAAGGCTGGAATGCTTGAGCAAATCGCGCCTGGAGGTGCCTGTGGCTTCCGGTTTGCCTTCAGTTGGCGATTGAGGGGTCGTGTCGTTTTTGTTGATGTCGCTCATGGTTTTGTCTCCTGCTTGTTAATGGGTCGAACGGGGGTCGGCTTAACGGGGAACGATCTTGACGTCGTTGAGTTTTTCCTGTGCTTCGAAAAGGGAGGCGATCAGCTTGTCGCCGAAGCCGGCGTTGCTGGCCTGGATCAAGCTCTGGTGCGTGGCCTCGCCCATGAAGCTGGTGACCGGCAGCATCTCGGCGATGTGGGTGTAGTAGCGCAGGTCTTTCTGCGCATTGGCAATGCCGAACTTGAAGCCGGTCACGTCGCCTTCCTTGAGCGTCTTGGTCGCCATCATCTGGAAGATGCCGCAGTTCACGCCGCCGGCGGAGATCACGTCATACAGGCGATTCAGGTCCAGCCCGCTCTTGGCCGCGACCGCAAAAGCTTCGGCAATCGAGGCTGCAAAGCTCATCGCCATCATGTTGTTGACCAGCTTGAGCACATGGCCGTGGCCGGGCGGGCCGACGTGAAAGATGTTTTCGCAAAAAGCCTTGAGCACCGGCTCCAGCGTTTTGAAGTCTTCAGGCTCCGCGCCCACCATGGTGTTGAGCCGGCCTTCCTCGGCCTCTTTCGGCGTACGCGCCAAGGGCGCATCGACCAGCTTGATGCCTTTGGCGGCAAGGTCATTGCGGATACGGGTGCTCGATGCAGGCTCAGCCGTGGAGGTGTCGACCACGATCAGGCCCTTGCGGCCGCTGTCGAGCAGGCCGTCCTTGCCATAGACGATGTCTTCGACCTGGGGCGAACCCGTCACGCAGATGAAGACGATGTCGCTGGCCTGTGCGCATTCGGCGTTGGTCTTGGCTTCTTTCGCACCGGCGGCGATCAGGTCCGCGAGGTTGTCGCGGTTGCGGTTGATTTTGAAGGTGAGGCCGAAGCCCTTGGCCAGCAGGTTCTTGGCCATGCCGTGGCCCATCATGCCGATGCCGATAAATCCAATTCGGGGTGTCATGCTTGTCTCCGTGTCTTTCTCGTTGTGGTTTGTGTGTTCTTGATCTGCTGTTGCTGTTTTATCGCCGTGCTCAGCTCACGGTCTCCACCGCACCGGCCGAAGCGCCTGAACGCTCGCTGGTACGCGCCTGGTCCCACAGCGTGATCAGCCGTACATAGCGCGCGGCGATGTCCTTGACGACTGCGGCGTCATCCATAGAGCCTGCGAACCACCCGGCGGCGGCATCGGCAAATATGGAACGCCCCACGGCGAAGCCGCGGCAGATGTCGTGCGGTGCGGCGATGCGAAAGCTCTGGTCGAGTTTTTCCTCGCTGGCTTCCAGGCCCAGCACAAGCACGCCGCGGCAATGCGGATCGTGCTGGCGAATGACCGCGGCGATCTTTTCCCAGGCGGACGCGCTGGTGGCGGGCGGCAGCTTCCACCAGTCCGGAGAGATGCCTGCCTGGTAAATCTGCTCCAACGCCAGCGGCACGGTGTCGTCATCGGCCGGCATGTCCTTGGGCGGAATGACCTCGATCAGGAACTCATGAAAACTGTCGACGCTCGCGCGCTGCAGGTCGCCCAGTTTGGCGAGCTGGTTTTCGCGCAAGGCGGGCTTGTCATGGGGGTGGTAGTACACCAGGCATTTGGCGACGTGCTCGCCGGGCCAGGTTCGCATGGCGGCGCCCAGGCCGGCGCCGGCTTCGAACTGCAGCGGCCGTGAACCCGGCAGCTCGACGGGCCGGGCGACCCACCAGCCCTTGCCGGTCACCGTGGGAAGGACATCTTCGCCAAAGCGCCCGTCGACGATGACACCGACACCGGCACGCTGACCCGCGCCGCGCCGGGCGCCTTCCGCGATCAGGGCCTTGAAAAGCGGGATGCGTTCATTTGCCGCACCGTAACGGGCAGCCAGCTCTTCCAGCTGCATACGGTGGTCAAAGGCAAGGATAACCAGCTCTTCCCACCTGCGCGTGCGCGTCGTGGTGCGGTGCAAATGTTCGAGTTGCGCGTCTTCGCGCAGGCGCCGCGTGGTCGAGCCATGCACCAGGAAAAACTGCAGCTCTTCCCAGCTGGCCATGGCCGGTGCGCAGCCGTGGCGCGACACCACCAGCGCGCCGCAGGCATTGGCATAAGCGCAGCATTGTGTGAGCGGCTCATCGCGAATCCAGCCGCGAAGAAAGCCGGACATGAACGCATCGCCCGCGCCCAGCACGTTGTAGACGTCGACAGGGAAACCGGGGCCCTGCAAACCTTTTTCAAGCGAATCGGGAATCGCGCCGTCGAACACCACGCAGCCCATCGGGCCACGCTTGACAACCAGGGTCGCAGCCGTCAGTTCGCGCAAGCAGCGCAGGGCGGCGAGCGTGTCGGTGCTGCCGCCGGCGATGTGGACTTCTTCTTCGGTTCCCACCACCAGGTCGCAATGGCCGATCACAGTCTGGATATGCGCGCTGACTTCACCCGAAGGCACAAAGCGCTGCTCACCCAGGCCCGGGCTCGTCAGGCCCCACAGCACAGGGCGGTAATCGATGTCGAGCGCCACGCGCGTGCCCGCGGCTTTGGCCATCGTCATCGCGCGAACGCAGCTCTCATAAGTGAGCGGCTGTGAAAGATGGGTGCCGGAAATCAGCAAGGCCTTGGAAGAGGCGATGAAGATCGCGTCAAAGTCGCTCGGGCTGATGGCCATGTCGGCGCAGTTGTCGCGGTAAAAAACCAGCGGGAAAGTGTCGCGGTCCTGGATGCCTAAAAACACCAGCGCGGTGAGGCGCTTGGGATCGGTGGCAACATGGCTCACGTCCACACCTTCTGCTGCCAGGGTGTCACGCACAAAGCGGCCGTTGTGCTCATCGCCCACGCGGGTCAGCATGGCGGGCTTCAGGCCCAGCCGCGCCACGCCGACAGCCGTGTTGGCCGGCGAGCCGCCCAGGTATTTGGTGAAGCTCTGCATGTCTTCGAGACGGCCGCCGATTTGCTCGCCATACAGGTCGACCGCGGCACGGCCCACACAAATCAGATCCAGCGGGCGGCTCATACGGCCCCCTTGCGCACGGCCTTTGCGGCAGGCTTGGTGGCAGCCTTGCCCTTGGCTTTCGCCGCGGATTGCTCGGCCAGCTGGTGGCCGGTGCTGACCACCAACGCCTGGGCGAGGCACAAGGGCGCGACCAGCGAGCGGAAGGGTTTGGACGAATCGTCGGCAAGCTCCAGGCAGACCTTGGCGTGCGCCTTGAGCGGCGACAGCGGGCCGTCGGTGATGGCAATCACCAGCGCACCCAATTTCGCGGCCTCAGCCGCGGCCGCGATAACCTCTGGTGAATAGTTGCGGAAACTCGCGGCGATCAGCACGTCACCGGGTGCGATGGAGCGCAGGCTTTCGCGCAGCATGCCGCCGGTGCCGTCGAGCAGATGGGTGCGCAGCTCCAGCTGGCTCAGCGCATAAGCAAGGTAGCCCGCCACCGGAAAGGCCCGGCGCTGGGCCAGCACATGGATGCGCGGCGCGGAAGCCATGAGTTTGACGGCGGCTTTCAGGTCGGCCTGGGTGATGCTTTCTTCAAGGTGGCCGAGCTCGGCTACCGACTCGCCCACCAGTTGATGCAGAACGCCGGCCGGGGCGCGCTCGCCGTTGAGCTGCTTGCGGCGTATCTGGTCAATGCGTTCACGATAGGTATCGGAACGCTCCAGCAGGTGGCCGCGAAACACCTGCTGCATTTCGGAGAAACCGCCATAGCCCAGCGCGTTGGCAAAGCGGATCATGGCCGAAGGTTGAACCTCGGTGGCCTCAGCCACCGTCGCCACCGTGCCCAGGGCCAGGTCGTTAGGTTGCTCAAGGGCGAAGCGCGCGATGCGCTGCAACTGCTTGGACATGTCCGGATAAGTCCGGCCAATCAGCGCCTTGAGTTCTTCGTAATTCGTTGCAGAGTCCATATGTCGTTTGCCGCCTCAGGAATGCGATGGACCGGCCGGGTCTGCATCGCATCAATTTAGAATAAATGTTCTTGCGTATTAAAATAATAGAACGTATATTCTGTTTTGTCCAGATTTATTTCAACGTTCTATTTCCCTCTACCCCGCCTCCACCCCTTCACGCCCAGCCTTTCGCCCAGAAAAACCCGAAGAGACAAGGTTCCCATGCAACTCGCCTCCGGCCGCGCGCCGCTCATTCCCATACCGATGCTCATCACCCTGCTGGTGTTGCTGTCCACCCCTTTATGGGTAGGCGGCGTCGGGCTCTATCAATACCTGGCCCTGGAAATCATGATCTGGGTGCTGTTTGCGATGGGCTACAACCTGCTGCTGGGTTTTACCGGCCTGCCCTCCTTCGGCCATGGCGCATTCTTCGGCGCGGGTGCCTATGCTTTCGGACTGCTGCAACTCAAGGTGTGGCCCAACCTGTGGTTTGACCTGGCCGGCGCCGTGCTGGTCACAGCGGCGCTGGGCGCGCTGGTGGCGCTGTTCATTTCGCACAGGCGCGGCATTTATTACGCGCTGCTCACCATCGCCTTCGGCCAGGTGTTCTGGTTCATCGCCAACAAATGGCATACCGTCACAGGCGGTGAAGACGGGTTGCTCAACATCAAGCGCTTGCCCGCAGATTTCGGCTTCGTGTCTTTCAACCTCTCCAGCAACAATGCGCTCTTCTTCTTTTGCCTCGTGCTGTTCGCGCTGGTGGTGGGAGGGTTGTGGCGGCTGATCCATTCACCGCTGGGCCGCATCTTCAGCGCCATCAAGCAAAACGAAATGCGTGCCGCCTTTGTCGGCTACAACGTGTGGCTGTACAAGTGGCTGGCGTTCACCCTCTCCACCGCCGTGGCGGGTCTGGCCGGTGCCTTGTTCGCCATGGCGCAGCAGTCGGCTTACCCGAATGTCATGAGCCTGCACAACTCGGGCTTCGTCGTGATGATGGTGCTCATCGGCGGGGGCATGGTGAGTTTCTGGGGGCCCATCATCGGCGCCACCTTCTTTATCCTGGCGCGCGACCTGCTGGGCGCCTATACCGAGACCTGGCTGCTCTGGTATGGCCTGGTCTTCATGGCCATGGTGCTGTTCAAGCCCGAAGGCATTGCTGGCGCATGGCAAGCATGGAAGGCCAGGCCGCGGCGCCCGGCCGCCGTCAAGCCCGTACCGGCCGGAGGTGCACTGTGAAGCTCTTCGAGGCCAGCGGCCTGTCCAAACGATTCGGCGCCCAGGTGGTGCTGCAAGACATCACGCTCAGCTTCAAGGAAGGCGAGCTGGGCGGCATCATGGGACCCAACGGCGCAGGCAAAACCACCTGCTTCAATGTACTGACCGGCCGCTACAAGCCCGACCGGGGCCGCGTGACCTTTGCCGGCGAAGACATCACGGGCTTGTCGCCGCGCGAGATCGCACGCAAAGGCGTGTCGCGCTCCTTCCAGATCATGAATCTTTTCGACAGCTACACCGCGCTGGACAACGTACTGGTGGCTACACCGCATGTGCGCCGGCAGGGCTTCAACCCCTGGCGCGACCTGGGCGCCGACGCCACAGCGCAGCAGATGGCGGCCGCCGTGCTGGAGCGCGTGGGCCTAAAGGGCAAGGAGCGCACTCTGGCCAGCAGCCTGTCGTACGGCGAGCGCCGCGCGCTGGAAATCGGCGTGGCGCTGGCAGCCGAGCCGCGCATGCTGTTTCTCGACGAACCCACCGCCGGCCTGGGCGCCGAAGGCACCGCGCGCCTCATGGAACTGGTGAAAGAACTCAAACGCCAGCTCACCATTGTGATCATTGAACACGACATGAACTTTCTCTTCAAGCTCGCCGACCAGATCTCGGTCATCCATTGGGGCCAGGTCATCAGCCAGGGCACACCAGACCAGCTGCGTGAAAACGAATGGGTGCGCCGCTCCAACCTGGGAGCCCTGGCATGAGCGCCGTGCTCCAAGCCGCGGCGCGGGCCGACGACATGCTGACCGTGGACCGCATCGACACCTTCTATGGTGAGACGCAGGTGCTGTTCGATGTGTCGCTCAAAGTCGGCGCCGGCGAAGTGGTGGCGCTGCTGGGCCCGAACGGCGCGGGCAAGACCACGCTGCTGCGCTCGGTGCTGGGCCTGACACCGCCGCGCAAAGGCAGCATCGCCTTCGACACACGCGACATCACACGCATGCCCACGCACGAGATTGCCAAGGCCGGCATGGGCTGGGTGCCCGACGACCGCCGCATCTTCCCGACGCTGACGGTGGCGCGCAACCTTGCCATCGCGCGCAAGGCCACACGCTTTCGTGCCTGGCACGAGAAAGAGTGCTTTGAAATCTTCAGTGCGCTCGAATACCTGATGCACCGCGAATGCGAGAACCTTTCGGGCGGTGAAATGCAGATGGTCGCGATCTCGCGCGCGTTACTCGGCTCGCCCGGCCTGGTGCTGTTCGATGAGCCCAGCCAGGGCCTGGCGCCCAAGGTGGTTCAGGACGTGATGAAGACCATCAGCCGGCTCAGGGCCGAAGGCATCGCGGTGCTGGTGGTCGAGCAGAACGTGCAAAGTGCCCTGCAGGTGGCCGACCGCGCCTATGTGATGAACCAGGGCGTGATCGTCCACGAGGGCCCTGCGGCCGAATTGCGCAACGATGCCGCCTTGTGCCGGCAGCTTTTGGGAGTCTGACCAGCATGAGCCATCCACTTTTAAGCGTCGAGAACGTCGCCAAGCAATACCAGCGCGGCGTCTTCCGCAAAACCACCACCTTTTCATTGAACGCAGACTTCGAGGTGCACAAGCCTTGCGTAGTCGGCGTCATGGGCCCCAATGGTTCAGGCAAGACCACGCTGTTCGAGCTGATCACCGGCAGCAACCTGCCTAGTGCAGGGCGTGTGCTCGTCAACGGCCAGGACATTCACCAGGTGCGCACGCGCGAACGCGACCGGCTCGCGATTCACTACCACCAGTCCTACCAGGTGCGGTCGTTCCAGAAAACCAAACCCGACTTCATGCTGGCGCATGCACAGAGCGATTCACCGCTGGTGCACCTGTTCGACGAGCCGCAGTTCAACACCCAGGACGGCTACATCGGTTTCATGCTGGACTTCTTCGCCAGGCTCAAGGCCAACGGCCGGCTGGTGTTTTTATGCCTGCACCCCAACGAGCCGTATCACGTTGACATCCTGCGTCAGTGCTGTGAGCGTTTCATCTTTGTGCAAAAGGGTGCGGTGAGCGAGGCTCCGGATTTCGACACCCTGGCGCGTAACGAAAATGTCCGGGCCTATCTCGGGGCGTTGGCTCCGGCGCGCTGAGCCGCGCTTCTTGCCGGCTCATTCGCCACAGTCTGCCTCCAGGGCCTCCAGCGAAGGCTCCTCGCCCCACCAGCGGGCAGCGTACGGCTGGGTCAGCCAGCTTCCGAGTAGCGGGAAGCCGGCGCGCGTCAAGGGTCGAAAACATACTCATTCATTCCCGCGAACCTTCAGGCCAGTTTTGCCGAAACGTCCTGCGCCTGCCGTTTTTGTGCGAAGGCCACGTACCAGTCCAGGCAAGCCGGGTTGGCCATCGCATCGCGGTTCACCACCTTTTCCAGTGGCTGGCCCAGCAGCAGCTTCTTGATCGGCAGCTCCTGCTTTTTGCCTGAAAGCGTGCGCGGGATTTCGGGCACGGCGAAGATCTCGTTGGGCACGAAGCGCGGTGACAGCGCGGTCTTGACGGCTTGGTTGAGTTTGGCTTTCATCGCCTCGTTCAGCTCGTGGCCCGGGCGCAGCACGACGAAGAGCGGCATATAACTTTCGCGCCCCAGGTATTCAAGGTCGACCACCAGGGAGTCCAGCACTTCGGGCAGCGCCTCGATCGCGCTGTAGAGCTCGCTGGTGCCCATGCGAAGGCCGTGGCGGTTGATGGTGGCGTCGCTGCGGCCGTAAATGATGCAGCTGCCTGTGGGTGTGACCTTGAGCCAGTCACCGTGCCGCCAGACGCCCGGGTAGGTGTCAAAGTAGCTGGCCAGGTAACGCTGGTTGCCTTCATCGCCGACGAAATAGAGCGGCATGGACGGCAGCGGCTGTGTGCACACCAGCTCACCGACCTCATCGATGACGGATTCGCCCTTGTCGTTCCAGGCTTCGACGGCGCACCCAAGTATGCGGCACTGCATTTCGCCGGGGACGACGGGCAGTTCGCGGTTACCGCCTATGAACGCACCGGCAAAGTCCGTGCCACCCGAAATATTGCACCACCAGATCGGCTCCCCCACGCTTTTCGCTTCGCGTAATGCGCTGCCCCCTGAGGGGGCTAATTTCCCTTGGGGCGGCCCGGCGGGAAATTGCGGCTCCCCCACGCTTGCCACTTCGGGTGCTCGAAGCTTCTCGAACTGGGCCGTTCCCCAGCGCTGCGTGTCTTCGCTCAGCGGCGATCCGGTCGTGCCCAGCGTGCGAAGCCTGCTCAGGTCGCCGCACTGCGCAAGGTCAATGCCCGCCTTCATGCAGTTGGCAAAGAAGGCCGCGCCCGCACCGAAGAAGGTGGCGCCGGTGTTTGCCACAAAGCGCCACAGCGTGGTCCAGTCGGGCTGGTCCCTGGTACCGCCCGCCGGGTTGCCGTCGAAGATGCAGCAGGTGGTGCCGTTGAGCAGGGCCGCGGCCTGCACGTTCCACATGATCCACCCCGTGGAGCTGTACCAGTGAAAACGCTCCGGGTTCGCCGGGTCTGCGTAGCTGGGCGCCAGGTCGTTGTGCAAACGCAGCAGCGCCATGCCCACCAGCGCCACGCCGCCGTGGCCGTGCACGATGGGTTTGGGCAGGCCGGTGGTGCCGCTGGAGTAAACAATCCACAGCGGATGGTCAAACGGCAGCCAGAGCGGTTCAAAAGCCCGTGTTTGAGCATCATTTCGGCCCGTAGCCGGCGCGAATCCTGCGCAAGCAGCTATCAAATTGCTAGCGTTTGCGGATTCAGGTGGCAGGCCCGGCAGCACCTCGTGCAGGATCACGTGCGTGACGCTGGGCAAGGCGGCGGCCAGTTCGGCCACCACGTCCAGCCGCGGAATGTCACGCCCGCCGTAGTGCACGCCGTTGCAGGCGATCAGCACCTTGGGCTGGATCTGGGTGAAGCGGTCCAGCACCGCGCGCGTGCCCATGTCGGGCGCGCAGACGCTCCACACCGCGCCGATGCTGGCCGTGGCCAGGAAAGCGACGATGGTTTCCGGCGTGTTGGGCAGGTAAGCCGCCACCCGGTCGCCGGGCTGCACGCCCTGGGCCTGCAGGTGCAGCGCGAGTGAGGCGGCCTGCCGCTGCATCTCAGCCCAACTGAGTGTTCGCGCGGGTGTGCCTGCGGCCAGGCTGGCCTCGCCGTGACTCACCAGGGCTGGCACGCCGGCGGCTTCCGCCGCGGCCACGTGGCGAAACACCTGCTGCGCATAGTTGCCCTGCGCACCTGGAAACCATTCGGCGCCCGGCATGCTGCGCCGGCCGAGCACGGCGGTATGCGGGGTGGGCGACTGCACGTCGAAATAGTCCCAGATGCTTTGCCAGAAGGCGTCAAGGTCCGTGACAGACCAGCGCCACAGCGCGTCATAGTTGTCGAAAGACAGGCCGCGTGTGGCCTGCAGCCAGTGTTGGTACTTGCGTATCTGGAGCATGAACGCAACCATAAACCAAGTAGGGCGAAGGCGGCCGGGAATGGCGTGAAGGCCATCGCTTATATTGGCTGGCTCTTCATGGGACAAGCGGCACACCGGGTGTTGCGATCCGCCTGAAAGCGTCATTGAACAACGAACCCTGGCTTATTCACTGCGACGGCAGCGCCGTACCAAACCCCGGCCGCATGGGCCTGGGTGCCGTGCTTACTGCGCCTGACGGAACACAGCATTCGCTGTCTGCGCTGGCCGAGGGCAGGGGCTGCAACAACGAAGCGGAACTGCGCGCGCTGATGGCGGCGCTGCGGGAGGCAAAACAGCGCGGCGCGACCGCGCTGGTCGTTCACTGCGACAACAGCGTCGTCGTTGCGCAGCTGGCGGGGACTGCCGTGGAACCGTTCTTGCGCCTGGCCCCGTTGTTTGACGAGGTGCGCACTTTACTGCGGTCTTTTCCTGCCGCGCAGCTGGTGTGGATACCGCGCCATCGCAACCGGGACGCGGATGCCCTGGCCAGGGCCGCTGTGGGGCTGATGCCCAAGCGCCCTACTTCAGCGGGCAAGCGCCGACGCTAGCAATTTAAGGCGCCGTCTTGTGGTGATGGAAAGTGAATGCTTCGTTCCGGCGCGAAGCACTGCTTTGCTGTTGCCAGCTACAAGGATGGAGCATCCCGCATACCCCGTCAGGAACACCATCATGGCCAAAGAGACTATTCGCGTTGAACCCCTTTCCACCTACCTTGAGCGATGGAAGGCCCCCACCTCGGTCGTCACGCGCCACGACGGCACTGTTTATGTAGCGGGCCTGCCGCCATTCGATCCCGCCACGGGTGAAGTTATCCATGCGCCCATCGAGCGCCAGACCGAACTGGTGCTGGAACAGCTCAAGCGCTGCCTGGAAACGGCAGGCTCGTCGCTGAACC
Source organism: Polaromonas sp. (assembly GCF_039932935.1). Taxonomy (GTDB): domain Bacteria; phylum Pseudomonadota; class Gammaproteobacteria; order Burkholderiales; family Burkholderiaceae_C; genus Polaromonas. The sequence continues at coordinate 11,371 of NZ_JBDTPB010000077.1, read as the reverse complement.
AGGTGCTGAAGTGCAACGTCTATTGCACCTCGGTCGAGAAGTTCGCAGCGGTCAACGCGATTTATGCCCGCTACTTTCCCAAGGATCCACCGGCCCGGATTTTTGTGTGTGTGCCCGCTTGGCCGGGGCACTTCGACATTGAGATCGATTGCATCGCAGCCTGCTAGGCGGTTAAAACCGGGTTACGAGCAAGGAATTACACTTTCGCACAATCGTGCTAATATTCGCGCCATGGACGCCAAGACCCAGAAAAGCGAGATGACCCGCGCCGCCATTATTGGTGCGGGCATTGACCTGGCTGCGGCGGAAGGCCTGGAGGCCATCACGCTGCAGGCGGTGGCCGACCGCATTGGCATTTCCAAGAGCGGCGTGTTCTCGCGCATCGGTTCACGTGAGGCCTTGCAGAAGGCCGTCATTGAAGAGTTCGGCCGGCGCTTCATTGCCGATGTGTTTGTGCCCGCCATGCAGCAACCCAAAGGCCTGCCGCGGCTTGACGCGATTGTGCAGCGCTGGATTGTGCGCATGCGCGACGTGGAAATCCAGTCGGGCTGTATTTACACCGCGGGCGCCTTTGAACTGGACGACCGCGAAGGCGAGTTGCGCGATGCACTGCTGGGCGAGATCACGCGCTGGCGTGCCGCGTTGCGGCGCACCGTATTGCAGGCCGTCGAAGCCGGCCATCTGCAGGCCGACACGGACGCCGAGCAGCTTGTGGCGGAGATCTATGCCCTGTCGATGGGCTTGTTGCACGATGCACGTTTTCTGCGCGACAGCCGCGCCGCAGAACGTGCGCAGGCTTCCTGGAAGCGCCTGCTCAAAAGCTACCAGGCTGAGGCAGTCAACCCAAAATAAGAGACAAGCAAGGCGGAAGGGCAGCCGCGCCATTCCAGATGTGTCAGTAAAACTTAATTTCGCACGACTGTGCGGAGAAATGAGGAAGTCATGTTGATAGTGATCATCGCGTTAGGCATTTATGGAGGCTTTCGCGCCCTGGCCGCCGTTCAGGCCTCGCTGCGCGCGCTGCCGCGCAGCAACGAAGACTGGATCTGGTACTGATAGAGGAACAGCTTATGACACGCACATCGCTGCAGGCCACCTCGGCCTATTACAACGCCAGTCCGCTGGCGCGCGTTTTCCGCTGGGGGTTGGGCGCATCAGAGCAGCTCTGGCCGGCACTGGCCGTGCGGGCGGCCTACCGCCTGTTCGGCACGCCGCTGCCGCCCAAATGGGTCAGCCGCCGCAAAAAATGGAGCCCCGACTGGCATATTGAACAGTGGCCTTTTGAAGACGCCAGCGTGACGGTGTACAGCCGCCCCGTGGCGCCTTCTGGGCCAGTGGTGCTCCTGGTGCACGGCTGGGGCGGGCACGCCGGGCAGATGCTGGCGCTGGCGCAAACCCTGGGCGCCCAAGGTTTGCGGCCCGTCCTGGTTGAAATGCCGGCGCATGGCCGCAGCCGCGGCGCGGTCAGCAACCTGCCGCAGTTTGCGCGCGTACTCGAATACGTGACGGCCCGCTTGCAGCAGCAAGGCCATACCCTGCGCGCGGTGGTGGCGCATTCACTGGCGGCCAATGCCGGCGCCTATGCCGCCAGCCGCGGCCTGGCGGCTGACCGGCTGGTGCTGCTGGCACCGCCGGCTTCGCCGCTCGAATACACGCGGCTGTTTGCCCATGTGTTTGGCCTGCGCGAGTCCACGCGGGCGGCCATGCAGCGGCGCATTGAAGCGCGCGAGGGCATCTTGATGCCGCAGTTCGAGCCGGCGATGGTGGGCCCGCGCATCGCCCTGCCTACGCTGGTGGTGCATGACAGGCACGACAGCATCAACCGCTTTGCGGACGGCGTGGCGTACAGCGAGGCGATTGCCGGCGCGCGCCTGTTCCCCACCGAAGGGCTGGGCCACCGCAAGATCCTCAAGGACGACGAGGTGCTGCGGCAGGTGGCGGCCTTCCTGGCCTGAGACCGTGGCGCCCTGACATCGCGAGCCGGCCATGCCCGGCTTGTGCAAGGCGCGTATTCCCCCTAGCATTGCCTCACTTTTTACAACGAGGGAATTACCATGGGAATGCTGGACTGGACGGAAAAAAGCAGCGCGGTACTGCAGCAGGGAGGCGTCATCGGGCCCGACGAACGCCTGCCGTGGCCACAAACCGCAGTGATGGGTGTGCAACACGTGATCGCGATGTTTGGCGCCACGGTGCTCGCGCCCATCCTGATGGGGTTTGACCCCAACATCGCCATTTTGATGAGCGGCATCGGCACACTGATCTTCTTCATCATCACGGGCGGCAAGGTTCCCAGCTATCTGGGTTCAAGCTTTGCCTTCATCGGCGTGGTGATTGCCGCCACGGCCTACGCCGGCAAGGGCCCGAACGCCAACCTCGGCGTAGCGCTGGGCGGCATCATTGCCTGTGGCGTGGTTTACACGCTCATCGGTGTCATCGTGCAGTCCGTCGGCACCGGCTGGATTGAGCGTTTCATGCCGCCGGTGGTAACAGGCGCTGTGGTGGCTGTGATCGGGCTGAACCTGGCGAGCATTCCAGTCAAAAACATGGCGGCGAGCAACTTTGATTCGTGGATGCAGGTCGTCACGTTTGTCAGCGTCGCCCTGGTGGCGGTCATGACGCGCGGCATGGTGCAGCGCTTGCTGATCCTGGTCGGGCTGATTGTTGCGAGCGTGATTTATGCGGTGCTGACCAACGGCCTGGGCCTTGGCAAACCCATGGACCTTTCGGGCATTGCCAGTGCCGCGTGGGTGGGGCTGCCGGGCTTCACCACACCGGTGTTCAGCGCCAATGCCATGCTGTTGATCGCCCCCGTGGCGATTATTCTGGTGGCGGAAAACCTGGGCCATATCAAGGCCGTCACGGCCATGACAGGCAAAAACCTGGATGTCTACATGGGCCGGGCTTTTATCGGCGACGGCGTGGCCACCATCGTTTCGGGCAGTGCGGGCGGCACCGGTGTGACGACTTACGCCGAAAACATCGGCGTGATGGCCGCAACCAAGATCTATTCGACGGCCGTGTTTGTGGTCGCAGCGCTGATCGCCGTGGTGCTGGGTTTCAGCCCCAAGTTCGGCGCGCTGATCCAGGCGATTCCGTTGCCGGTGATGGGCGGCGTGAGCATCGTGGTGTTCGGCCTTATTGCGGTGGCCGGCGCCAAGATCTGGGTCGACAACAAGGTGGACTTCTCGGACAACAAAAACCTGCTCGTCGCGGCCATCACGCTGGTGTTGGGTACGGGCGATTTCACCCTGAAGTTCGGCCAGTTTGCGCTGGGCGGCATCGGCACCGCCACCTTTGGCGCCATCCTGCTTTACGCACTGCTCAACCGCAAACGCTGATCGTTGGGCGGTTCTTGGCCGCCCCACATTGCTATCAATTCAGGAGCGGCTTGCGCTCGCTGTGTAAGGGCTAGAGGCCTGTTTGATGCAGAAATGACAAAGCCCGGGCCAGTCCACCGACTGACCCGGGCTTTTTTTACTTCAGGCGTGAAGGCTTAACCGATAAAACGGCCGCCGGAACCCAGTACGCCGAGATCCACAAACTTCGACCCCGCGAACGGCGGTGCGGCGTAGTCGACGCTGAAACCACCGAGGTCAAATTTTTGCAAGCCTGCCAGCGCGGTGCGCAGTTTGGCGCGCGTGACATCACGGCCGGCGCGTTCCAGGCCCTCGGCCATCACGTGGGTGTTGATGTAGCTCTCCAGGCTGCCGAGCGAAAACTCCTGCTGGCCGATGGCGCGCATGGCGGCCTGGTACTCGCGCACCACCTCAATCTTGGCGCGGTACGGGTCAGGGAACACCATGGTCAGCGCCAGGCCGGAGCCGGCCGCGCCCAGTGCCTTGATGCCCTCGCCTGACAGCGTGACGCTCAGGCCCGCGATGGGCAGCATCGGAGAGGTCTTCTTCAGCGCAGTGATCAGGCTGACGGACGCCGAACCGGCGGTGCCCAGCAGCACGGCGCCGGGTTTGCCGGCGGCGATCTGGCTCACGACCTCATTGAGGTTCTTGCCGTCAACGGCCAGTGCCGCCTGCCCGGACGCCTTGACGCCCTGCGCCTGCAGCGCGCGGTTGACGTCGGCCAGCACTTCCTTGCCGTAGTCGTTGTCCAGGTAGACCACGGCCAGGTCCTTGATGCCCATGCCCACGATGCGCTGCACGAGGCGCTGGGTTTCGTCAGTGAAGCTGGCGCGCACATGGAACACGTTGCGCATGCCGGGCTTGCGCAGCGACGAGGCGCCCGAGCGCGGCCCGACGTAAGGCAGGTTGGACTCTTCAATCACCGGCACGATGGCGGCGTTGTTGGGCGTGCCGACGCAGGACATCAGGGCAAAAATGCTGCCGTCGCCAATCATCTTCTTGACGTTGTCGGCGCTGCGCTGCGGCACATAGCCGTCATCCAGCATCTGGAACTGCAGCAAGCGGCCGTTCACGCCGCCCTTGGCATTGATCTCGCGCATGGCAGCGTCGACGCCCACCTTGAGCTCGGCACCCACACCGGCCAGCGGGCCGCTGGTAGCGCCCGTGCTGCCGATGGTGATGGTCTTGGCGGTCACACCTTCCTGGGCATAGGCATTGCGGACAAAAGCAGGGGCGGCGGCGAGGGCAGCCATTTGAGGGGCGAGCGAAAGGAAGCGGCGGCGAAACATCGCGAATCTCCAAAGGGGAACGGCCGTTAAGGCCAAAAAGAACAAGGCCGTACGGCCTTGGGGGGTAAAACCACCTGCCGGACAGTGCGAGCGCACCAAAGCGGCAGAAGAATCGTTTAACTCTAAATGATTCTAGGGGTAAACCCTTACTGATTGATGACACAGCCATGACGGCGGTGTGACTGCCGGGACGGGGCCCGGCATACAGCAGGCTTACCCGGCCTGGGACTGGCCGGTGGCCTTGGCCAGGGCGGCTTTGGTTTTTGCGAGTTCGCGCTCCAGGTCGGCGCGCTCATCGATTTGCTGCTCCAGAACCTCGTTGACCTGGGCCAGGTCTTCCACGGATTCCTGGATGCGGGTTTCCAGCGCGTCGGTTTTCTGCAGCGCCTGCGCAACCTCGCCGGTTTGTATCTGCGGCGGGAGTTCCTGTTTCAGAACCGTGTTGATCACCAACAGCTCGGCGGCGGATTGCTCGACGGTGTCCTTGACGGCCTCGTTCTGGCCTAGCGCGCGTTCGAGCGGAGTGGCTGCAGGGGCGGCAGATGGCTGCTGGGGCATGTCAGTAGGCCTCGATAGGTGGGGTGCCGGGTCGTTGCCGCTGCGGCCCCATGCAAAAAGCGAGGGCTTACAAACGGTGCGCAAAGCGCGCGGCTGATTTTACGCGCTTGCGGCGCACCGGGGACTGTAAAGATGCGGCCCGGCGCCCGGGTATTGCGGCCCGCAGGCCCGGCTTTTAGCGCGTTTTGGCAGGCTGGGCCGGTTTGGCCGCACGGGGTGCGCTGGGTGCGCTAGATGCGGGCGCTGGCGTCGCAGGCCCCGGGCTGAAGATCTTGCCCAGGGCCGCGCCCACCCTGGCGCCAATCGCGGTACCCACACCCGGTAGCACGGCAGTGCCGACGACCGCACCAGCGATAGCGCCGCTGGGCACCGAGAACTTGACGTCTTCCAGCGGGCCGCTGACCTTCAGCGGGACACCGACGATGCCATCCACCAGGTCAACGGCGAACTCTGCCTCGATGTGCCGGTTGGCGATTTTGGCTTCGCCCGAGGCGGTCAGCGAGCCCGAGACGGCTTTGACCCCGGTGTAGGTCACCACCATGCCCTGCGGCGTGTTTTGCGTGTCGAGCCGGCCGGTGACGCTGTCCAGCGGCGTCTGCCCCTCGTGTTCCTTGCCCGCGGAGCGAACCGCTTTGTCCAGGTCAAAGCGCAGCAAGGTGGACTTGCCCATGGTGAAAAGCGTTTGCGTATGCAAGGACTGCGCAAGCTCACCCACCGTGTCGCCGTTGGCCGTGAGCGTGGTGTCGCCCGAAGCCCGGCCCGCGATGATTGAGCGGCGGTTGAAAGCGGCCAGTGCACTCTCTACCTCGATGTCCTTGGGCTGCAGCTTGCCTTCCAGGTGCAGCCGGCCGCCGGCGCGGGTTTCCAGGTGCACATCGCCATGCGCGGTGCCGCCGCCCACCTGGATGCGTGTGTCCCAGCGGTCATCAGGGCCCTGCCGTGTGAGCGTGAGCTGGGCGGCGGGGCTGACACCGGGACGGCGCAGCTCGGCCTTGCGCGGACGCCAGCCGGGGTCAAAGTCGACCTCCCCCTCATACACGACGGAAATGCCGCGGCGCGAAATCCAGGTCACATCGCGAAAGACAAAACGCGCCAGCGGCAACTCCTCCGTCGCCGTTTCCTCTTTTTGCCTTTTGCTGGCCAGCCCGCGCAATGACAACTGAGGCACCACGGCGCCCTCCAGGTCGGCGCGGTCGATCTTGATGCGGCGTTGCCACAAGGCAAAAAGGTCGGGGTAAGCGGTCAGTTTTTTGATCACGATGGGCTGGGGCTGCTCGGTGGCGGCGTCTTCCATCACCACGGCCGGCGAAGGAAATAACCGCCAGTGCAACGCGCCCACGCGCACCTTGACGCCCAACGCGGCTTCAAGCTCAACCGAAGCGCGACGGGCCAGTTCCTCGTCGGAAGGCACAAGCCGCAAGGCCGCAACCCAGGCGGCCGCGACCACCAACAGCACGATGACCACCCCTGCCAGCCATTTGTGCGCGCGTTTCATGCTGTAAATGTAAACGTGTCTTTCATCCCGCCAGCTTAAAGGCCATCACGCTGTAGCCGAAGCGACAAGGACCCCACCTTCTGTAGGCGACAACCGTATAGTAGACCTTTCACCGACCACCCTGGCGCCCCGCCGCCCCTGGAATCCATCATGCGCATCTGGAAGCAACCTATCTCCGTTGAGCTGCTCACCGCGGTCAACGCCAACTCCGCCGCCACGCACCTGGGCATAGAGTTTCTGGAGGTCGGGGACGACTTCATCCGCGCGCGGGTGCCGGTGGACCGCCGCACGGTGCAACCCTATGGCCTGCTGCATGGCGGTGTGTCGGTGGTGCTGGCCGAAACGCTGGGCTCCTGCGGCGCAGCGTTTGCAGCACCCGAGGGGCACCGCGCCGTCGGGCTGGACATCAATGCCAACCACCTCAGAGGCACAACCAGCGGCTGGGTCACCGGCATCACGCGTCCCGTGCACATAGGACGCAGCACCCAGGTATGGCAAATCGAGCTGACCAACGACGCGGGCGAGCTGACCTGCGTGTCGCGTATCACGATGGCGATGCTGCGGCCGGGATGACTTGAATCGGGCGCATCAGCGGCGCCGGAGATTCAAGCTTTTCCAGCCCCCAGCCCTTTACAGACGGGCGCAAGCAGCTATTTTATTGATAGCAATACGATGCTCAAGCGTCGCTGACGGCCCACAGGTATGCCAACTATTTACGGGGCGAAAGACGACGGTTGCGTTCCCCGCAACCGCCCAGGCCCTTATGTCGCTGTGTCGGCCCGCGCCATGCGCTCGCTCTTCCAGTACACGTCGTCGCCGCCGTTCATGCGATTGAGTACGCGCGACAACACGAACAGCAGGTCACTCAGGCGATTGAGGTAGTGGCGCGGCGACTCCTTGACCGCCTCGGCCGCACCCAGTGCCACCACGGCGCGTTCAGCCCGGCGCGCCACGGTGCGGCACACGTGCGCCAGCGACGCGGCGCGCGAACCGGCGGGCAAAATGAACTCGGCCAGGCGCGGCAGCGTGGCGTTGTGCTCAGCCAGGGCGGCGTCCAGCAGCGCGACGGCCTCGGGCTTGAGAAGCTCAAAACCCGGAATGGACAGTTCGCCGCCCAGGTTAAACAGCTGGTGCTGCACTTCGACCAGCAGCTCACGCACAGCCGGCGGCAGTTCTTCACACAGCAACACGCCGATGTGTGAATTCAGCTCGTCGACATCGCCCATGGCGTGCACGCGCAGGCTGTCTTTGGACACACGGGTGTTGTCGCCCAGCCCGGTGGTACCGTTGTCGCCGGTGCGCGTTGCGATTTGCGAGAGTCTGTTGGCCATGCTGCGAAAGCGCGGTGAGGCGCATGAGGAAAGGATCAAAGGGATGCTGCGCGACGTTACGTCAGGCAAGGAAATGTGTCGTCGTCCGCCATCATGTGAGTGAGGAAACACCCTGCAAAACTGCTGGCCCCTGCCCGGCGCATGCGTTGCAATGGGCGATTGTCAACTTCCCTGAAGAAAGGTCTCCCGCATGACCGTTTACGCGACTTCGAAAAAGTATTCTATTCCGCGCCTTGAGTTGCGCAACATGGGCTATCTTGTATTGGCGGCCGCATTGGGCGCCGGTGCCGCGAGCGCGGTGCGTGCCCAAACGGCACCCCCCGCCCCGGCCAGCCCCAACAGCCCTCCGTCACACATGGCGCCCTCCGGCGCGGGTGGTGCTACCGAGCCCGTGCCACAAAACCGTGTGACCGGCAAGGACATCGAAGCAGCCTTCAACCGTGCAGACGCTAACAAGGACGGCAAGCTGGACCGCCAGGAAGCCGAACATTTTCCCGCGGTGGCGCAGCGCTTTGAGCAGATCGACACCAACCGCGACACCTTTATCTCGCTGGCCGAGCTGGTCAAGGCCGCCTCTGGCTCCTGACACCTTCGCGGGGTGACCATCGCCCCGCTTTTTTTGTTCTTTTTCCTCCCCACGACCGCGGAGCTGCGGGCTATCGGCGCTCCATAGAACTCCTTGGCGGAAACGGTGCGCACGTCGTAAACTGTGCCACCGACCCGGAGACACCATGAACGCCCCCCTGCCCCACCACCTGCTTCCTGAAATCCAGCAACGTGAAACACCCGCAGCGCTGATTGATGCGCTGAAGGCCCGCTTTGCCGACCGCTGCTCTACAGCCCTGGTGGTGCGCGAGCAGCACGGCCGCGACGAGTCCTCGTTTGCCGCACCGCCGCCGTCGGCCGTGGTGTTTGCTGAAAGCACACAGGACGTGGCCGATGCCGTGAAGCTCGCAGGCCAGTACAACGTGCCCGTCATTCCCTTTGGTGTGGGCACCTCACTTGAAGGCCATCTGCTGGCCGTGCAAGGCGGCATCAGCGTTGACGTGAGCCGCATGAACAAGGTGCTGTCGATCAACGCCGAAGACCTGACCGTCACCGTGCAGCCGGGCGTGACGCGCAAGCAGCTCAATGAAGAAGTCAAAAGCACCGGCCTCTTCTTTCCCATAGACCCCGGCGCCGATGCCACCCTGGGCGGCATGAGCGCCACGCGCGCGAGCGGCACAAACGCCGTGCGCTACGGCACCATGCGCGAAAACGTGCTGGCGCTCGAAGTCGTCACGGCCGACGGCAGCGTCATCCGCACCGGCACACGCGCCAAAAAATCCTCGGCCGGTTACGACCTCACGCGCCTCATGGTGGGCAGCGAAGGCACGCTGGGCGTGATCACCGAAGTCACCGTCAGGCTGTATCCGCTGCCCGAAGCCATCTCGGCCGCGGTGTGCTCTTTCCCCAGCATCGAGGCAGCCGTGCGCACGACGATTGAAGTGATCCAGCTAGGCGTGCCGATCGCGCGCGTGGAGCTGATCGACCACAACACGGTGCGCATGGTGAACGCCCACTCCAAACTCACGCTGCGCGAAGAACCCATGCTGCTGATGGAGTTTCACGGCACGCCGAGCAGCGTGAAAGAGCAGGCCGAGCTGGTGCAGGAGCTGGCCAGCGGCCACGGCGGCAACGCATTCGAATGGGCCAGCACACCGGAAGAGCGCACGCGCCTCTGGACGGCGCGGCACAACGCCTACTTCGCGGCGATCCAGTCGCGGCCCGGCTGCCGCGCGATTTCCACCGACACCTGCGTTCCGATTTCGCGTCTGGCCGACTGCCTGCTCGAATCAGTGGCCGAAGTCGATGCCAGCGGCATTCCTTACTTCCTCGTGGGCCATGTGGGCGACGGCAACTTCCACTTCGGCTATCTGATCGACCCGACGATCCCGAAAGAGCGCGAGGTAGCCGAAGCGTTGAACCACAAGCTGGTGACTCGCGCGCTGGCGCTCGAAGGCACCTGCACCGGCGAGCACGGCGTGGGCCTGCACAAGATGGATTTTCTGGTGACCGAAGCCGGCGACGGCGCGGTCAACATGATGCGCACCATTAAGCGCGCGCTGGACCCAAAAAACATCATGAACCCGGGGAAGATTTTTTCGATGTGAGTGTGGTGGCTGCCTGGCCTTGGAGGTGGCTCGCCTGCCGTTCGTATCGACTGGCGCATCGGTGACGCAGATTCTTCGCTTGTCCTGAGCCTGTCGAAGGGCGGCACGGGCCACCTCAGAGCCCACTACAGATGCCAGATATACGACTGCAGGCGCTTCCCCAATAGCCTCACTATCGGTCAGTTTCTTGCTCTTGTGGGGGAGTCCATATACGACCGGTTAGGCCACTGGCCTTCACTAGACGGACGGAAAGATGTCATCGCGCTCCGCGTATGGCTGTTTGTCGATTTCAGGAAACGAGGACTTGTAGTGCCCCCAGCCCATGTATTCGTAGTACTTAGTCATCGCGTCAAAGGTGCTGTCCGCCTCAACGGTCCAAACAATTTTCGCATCCGATTCCAGGAGTGTGCGGTACCGTTCTCCAGCCGGCCCCGCCAAGCAGAACGTGTGACTTGATGCAGAAGCCCATAGTTCGTGGAGCATTTCAGGGGCCTAACGTAGACGTAACCGGCGACCGCGGAAAGGCGCGACCGCAAGGAGCGCGCGCCCGCGGGCGTCCGTGTTGACGGGCATGTTAGAGCGCATTTTCGCCATGCTCCTGAGCATAATGGTGAAGCGCGTATAGCGCTGCGCATGCATGTTGGCCCCAATGGATTTCGTGGTGAAAGCGCCAGTGCCACACGGCCGCTGCTCTCCTTTCGTTCTCGAACAGAAACAAACCTCGCCGAATGTCCCGATAGACGTCTTCGAGGTCATCGCCAAGATCGCCCATCACCGGCTCCTCCGCACCCAATGGGGCGGGATCGAAGACCATTCGATAGTACAAACCCCAGTACGGGGCTAGACCAACCTTGACCTTCTCTAGCAACTCGCGGGGCAAGTCTGGTGGATCGCTGTCGTCGTAAGTTTCGACCAAAGGAAGTGCCAAAGCGCCAGCATGCAGTGTGCTTAGCCAAGTAGCGGCTGCTTTCGCTGTCTTCGGCCCGTCTGTCTCCTCACACCAGCGGCAGAAGATGCGCGCTACATCTGCAAATGAACCGGCATAGTCCAAGTCGTATTGGTGCATGCGCTCTAACGTTGGCGATGACCAGGGCACAGCAACTGCTGCGCAGCAGCCATTTTCAGCTGGGCGTCTGCGTCGATTGATGGGATGGACTCCCCCGTCTTTTTGCGCAACAGTGGCGCT
>NZ_JBDTPB010000076.1:0-34193 GCF_039932935.1 Polaromonas sp. | reverse complement strand
CCCAGCAGGGTTCCGCCTCGTTGTGTGTTCATACCTTGCCCACGTTCATTGCCTTGTCCTGAAAATCGCATGCTTTTCACCGGTGTTACATCTTGCGCGGAGCGCTCACGCCCAGCACAGCGAGGCCATTGTGCAACACCTGTGCGGTCGCGGCGACCAGCGCCAGGCGCGCCTTTTTGACGGCCTCGTCATCCACCAGGATGCGCTCGGCATCGTAATAGCTGTGATAGCTTGCCGCCAGCTCGCGCAGGTAAAAAGCCACGTCGTGTGGTGCAAATCCGTCAGCCGCGTTGGTGAGCATGTCGGGGTACTTGGCCAGCAGCAGCATCAATGACTGCGCCTGCGGGCTGTCCAGCGCCGAGAGGTCGACCGACTTGAGGATGGTCTCGTCTCCGCCCTGGCCGGCCCAGATGTTGAGGATGGAGCAAATGCGTGCGTGCGCCATCTGCACGTAATACACAGGATTCTCGTTACTCTGCGCCAGCGCGAGATCAATATCGAACAGGAACTCAGTGTCGGGCTTGCGGCTGAGCAAAAAGAAACGCACCGCGTCGGCGCTGGTCCACTCGATCAAATCGCGCAAGGTGACGTAGCTGCCGGCGCGCTTGGAGATCTTGACCTCTTCGCCGTTGCGCACGACACGCACCATGGTGTGCAGCACGTAGTCGGGGTAGCCCTGGGGGACGCCTTCGCTGGCCGCCTGCAGACCGGCGCGCACGCGGGCGATGGTGCCGTGGTGGTCCATGCCCTGAATATTGATGGCCTTGCCGAAGCCGCGCTCCCATTTGGCCAGGTGGTAGGCCACATCAGGCACAAAGTAGGTGTAGCTGCCGTCGCTTTTCTTCATCACGCGGTCTTTGTCGTCGCCGTAATCGGTCGACTTGAGCCACAGCGCGCCGTCCTGTTCATAGGTCTTGCCCGCGTCTTTGAGCCTGGCCACCGTGGCATCCACACGGCCCGAGCTGTACAGGCTGGACTCGAGGTAGTAGTTGTTGAACTTGACGGAGAAGGCTTTCAGGTCCAGGTCCTGCTCGTGGCGCAGATAGGCCACGGCGAACTGGCGGATCGAGTCGATGTCTTCGACGTCGCCCGAGGCGGTGTATTCGCGGTCATCCGACTTGACGGTCTTTTTGGCCAGGAAGTCGGCCGCGATGTCGGCAATGTAGTCGCCGTTGTAGGCCGACTCGGGCCAGCCGGCGTCACCGGGCTTGACGCCCTTGGCGCGCGCCTGCGTGCTGGTGGCCAGGGTCTGAATCTGCACGCCCGCATCGTTGTAATAAAACTCGCGCCACACCTGCGCGCCCTGTGCGGCGAACAGGTTGCAGATGGCGTCGCCCAACGCCGCTTGCCGCCCGTGGCCCACATGCAGCGGACCGGTCGGGTTGGCCGACACGAACTCGACGATCATCTTGCGCGAAGGATCGGCAGGCTGCGTGCCGTACTGCGCGCCCGCGCTAAGAACCTCGCGCACGGTTTCCTGTTTGGCGGCCGGTTTCAGGCGGATGTTGATAAAGCCCGGCCCGGCAATCTCGACGGCGTCCACCCAGCGCTCAAAGGCCGGGGCCTTGAGCAGGATGGCGCGCAGGTTTTCGGCCAGCTGGCGAGGGTTGAGCTTGAGCGGTTTGGCCAGCTGCATGGCAGCGGTGCAGGCGAAGTCGCCGTGGGCTGCCACCTTGGGAGATTCAAACGCGGCCTTGTCGCCCGCGCCCGGGGAAAGTTCTTCCAGGCTCGCGGCCAAGGCTGCGAGCAGGTCTTTTTTAATCGAGAGCATCGCTTGATTTTACGGTTAAGCCACTTGCCGTCCGCTGCCGGCAAGCGCCCGGTCATCGAATTTGCCCGGCGCGGCGTTATGTGTTGGAATTCCACCCGGAACTCAAACCTGTTTCCCAAACCAATGGAGCCCCCATGAAAAAGCTGTTATCCCTGATCGCCGCCGTTTTTGCCGTCTCGATGGCCTTGTCGCCGGTGGCTCACGCCGCAGACGCTCCCGCCAAAACCGCGCAGCAAACCAAAATGGGTACCTGCAACAAGGACGCTGAAGGCAAAAAAGGCGATGAACGCAAGGCTTTCATGAAAGAGTGCCTGAGCGCCAAGAAGGAAGCCCCGACGCAGCAAACCAAGATGAAGACCTGCAACGTCGATGCCAAGGGCAAAAAAGGCGACGAACGCAAAGCCTTCATGAAGGAATGCCTGAGCAAATAAGCCAGTCGCTCCTGACCAACCGGCCCGCCATCCATACGGCGGGCTTTTTTTCGCGCCCACGACCCCTCATTTGCTATTAAATTCATAGCTGCTTGCGCTCGTCCAACAGGCGCCGGAGGCACTTTTCGCTGATAAACGGAGAGATCACAACTGCAGGAGCTGCGCGTGCGCCGCCAGTTTGACCGCCTGCGTCAATCGCTGCGCCGCGACAGACTCGCGCGCCCAATGCTGCCAGTACAGGCGCACGTCGACGGGGCAGCCGGGCAAGACTTCCTGCAGCGGCAGCTCGCGGGTGCGCGCGGCCAGCAACAGGTCGGGCACCATGCCCCACCCCATGCCGAGTTCCAGCGCCAGTTCGAAGGCGTCCACCGCCGGAACAAAGTGACGCGGATACAGTGCGTCGCGCAAGCCGAAATGCTGCGCCAGAAAAGTGTCCTGCAGCGCGTCCTTGCGATTGAAGATGACAGCCGGGCTGCCCAGCAGACAATGGGCCAGGCGCTGCGAACCTGCCCTTTTGCTCACAGGAGACTCGCTCCACTGCACCACCAGTGCCGGCGCGGCCATGCAGCGATAACGCATCACGCCCAGCGGCTCAGCCACGCAACCCCGCATGGCCTGCGCCAGGGTTGTGACACAACCCGTCACGTCGCCACTTTTCAGGGCCTCATGGGTGTGGTCCTGGTCGTCCACCACCACATCCAGCAGCAAGCCATGGGCCTGCAGCGCCGGTGCCACGCCCGGCAAAAACCAGGTGCTCAGCGAGTCGGCGTTCACCGCCACGCTGAGGCTTTGCAGACGCGCAGGCTTGGTTCCGCCTTGCAGCCCGGCCATCAGGTCGGCTTCCATAAGACGAACCTGCCGCGTATGCCCCAGCAGGGCCTGCCCGGCCTGCGTGGCACGCACCTGTTTGCCGCGCACCAGGAGCCGTTGGCCCAAGGCGTTTTCGAGTGACTTGATGCGCAATGACACGGCGGCCAGCGTGAGGCTCAGGGCTTTGGCGGCTGCGCTAAAGCTGCCATGTTCGATCACGGCAGCCAAGGCTTCGAGTTGGCGAGCGTCGAGCATGTTTAATTATTTATTGATGAATATCAAATTTAATTAATTTGATTTAACCATTATGGGCTTTCCATCACACTGAGACAAAAGCGAAGCGACACACCGCCGCGTTGCGCTCTCTCCACGTTCTCTCCATTGACCAACTTCACCGCGATGACCTCTCTGACGCCCCCCGCTTTCGCCACCGGCATGGTGCTAAGCCTGTCCCTGATCATGGCCATTGGCCCGCAGAACGCCCACGTGATAAGGATGGGCCTGTTGCGCCAGCACCTTTGGCTGACGGTCGCCGTCTGCGTGGCGACTGACGTGGTGCTGATTGCTGCCGGCGTTGCAGGCCTGGCGCGATTGGGAGGCCTGTCTGACAAGCTTCTGGGCGCAATGACCGGCGCGGGGGCTTTGGTATTGATGGTGTACGGGGGCCAGGCGATGCGGCGGTTTTGGCACCCCGCAGTTGCGGCGGTTCCGAATGCCGAAGGCGCGGGCACCCAGACCATGCCGCGTCGCAAGGCCATTGGTCTGGCACTGGCATTGTCATGGCTCAATCCGCATGCCTGGCTGGATACCGCCGTGGTCATCGGCACCGCATCACTAGCCTACGCCCGGCCGGACAATGCGGTCTTCGGCCTGGGGGCCATCACGGGTTCATTGCTGTGGTTTACCGGCCTGGGCGTGGCACTGTGGTGCGTGGGGCGCAGGCTCGACACACCAGCCATATGGCGCGCAATGGACCTGATGGTGGCGCTGATGATGTGGGGCACGGCCTTCTGGCTCGTGCGGGGCCTCTTTTCAAGCTAAGGCCAGCGGCAAAGCAGGCCTGCGCCTAGCCAAAACCGCGCGCCAGAAAAACAGCGGCCAGCGGAATAAACGGCAGGATGTGCGCCTGCACCATCACGAGGCGCCGCGCTTTTTTGACTTCCAGCGCATCAGGCAAGGCACCACTGGCACGCAACTCCCGACGCCAGCGCAAAAACATCATGGTCGGCTTGATGGAAATCAGGCCTATCGCCAGGAACATCACCAGCTTGAGGTACAGCAAAGGGTTATGGGCGTACCAGGCCGCGCCCTTGGTGCCAAGAAACACGCGCGCCAGACCGGTCACAAACACCGCGCCGGCCGCGATGCCGTAAACCATGTCGATCTTGCCCAGCCGCTCGACTGCCGCGGCATTCAGCCACTCCACACGGCACAGTGCGGCCTCGCTGCCGAGGAAGACCACCATGGTCAAAATCGCCAGCAAATGGGCATAGGCCAAAAGAGATTCGAGAACCATTGTCGGGATCCTTTCCAGTCAGTGTTTCGCCAGGGTAGTGGCGGGTGATGAGCGCCAAAACTCGGGTTGGCTGTAATGATGCTTCAAAAAATCCAGCCACAGGCGAACCCGCAGCGGCAAATGTTTGCGCTGCGGAAACACAGCGTAAATGCCGTTGGGCGGCGCGGCAAAATCCTCCAGCACCGCCACCAGCTGGCCTGCCGCAATTTCGGCCTCGACTTCCCAGGTGCTGCGCCAGGCAATGCCGTATCCCCCCAGACACCAGTCGTGCAAGACCTGGCCGTCGGAACAGTCAAGCGGCCCGCCCGGCTTCAGGTGAGTTACCTCGTCTTTGACCCGAAAGGCCCAGCCCCGGGTTTGCGAGGCGTCGCTGGACAACGTCAGGCAATCAAATTTGGCCAGTTCGCCCGGATGCTTGGGCGTGCCGTGTTGCGCCAGGTAGGCTGGCGTGGCCACGCACAGGCGGCGGTTGTCGGCCATGCGCACGCTCACCAGCGAGGAGTCGGGCATGTCGCCGACGCGCACCGCGCAATCGAACCCTTCGCCGGCCACGTCCACCACCCGGTCGCTCAGGTTCAGCGAAATCGTGACATCGGCATGCGCCTGGCGAAAGCGGGTTACGAGGGGCGCCACATGGCGGCGGCCAAACCCGGCCGGTGCCGTGATGCGCAGGTGTCCACTGGCCTTGACGCCGCCCGCCGAGACACTGGCTTCGGCATTGGCCACATCGATCAGCAGACGCTGGCAGTCTTCAAGGAAAGCACTGCCCTCATGCGTCAGCGTGATGCGCCGCGTGGTGCGCACCAGAAGCTTGACACCCAGACGACTTTCCAGCGCATCAAGCCGCCGCCCCATGATGGCCGGCGGCCACGCCTTCTGCGTTCGCAGCAGCAGTCAGGCTGCCACGCGTGGCGACCGACACAAAGGATTCGAGTTGCTTGAGTTTGTCCATGCCGAATTATGTCCATGAACAGTGGTAATCAGGCGATTTTTGCACCGATTCCAACAACCCGCCCGCTCCGCCATCCGGGAGCTTGTGGCTCTTTTTTTCTTTCTTCTTCTAGTAGCTCAGGCGTGCTACGGAACGCAAGGTGTCGGGCGTCGTGGTCGGCAGGCCAAAGAATTCAAGGTAGGCCGGGATCTGCTCGAACAGCATGTCCGAGCCCACTTGCACGGTACAGCCGCGTGCCTTGGCCGCCGCCAGAAACGCGGTCATTTCCGACTTCATGACCACCTCCCCCACAAAACTGGAGGCGGCGATGCGCGACACATCCATGGGTAGCGGGTCGCCCGGATTCATGCCCATGGGCGTGGCGTTGACGACGAGGTCGTAGCCTGCCGGGTCGCTGGAGCCGGTGGAGAGTTCCAGTGCCGTGTAATGCTGACGCAACCGCCCGGCCAGCGCCTGCGCCGAGGCCGCATTGACGTCGCACAGGCCCAGCGCGCGCGCGCCGGCCCTGGCCAGCGATGCGGCAATGGCCGAGCCCACGCCGCCGCTGCCAACCACCAGGGCGCGTTTGCCGCGCGGGTCAAAGCCCTTGCGCTGCACGCCGCGCACGAAGCCTTCCCCGTCGAACATGTCGCCCACAAGCTTGCCGTTCGCATCACGTTTGACGGCATTGCAGGAGCCGGCGACGCGCACCGTGGGGGTGGCTTCGTCTAGCAAATCGACAGTCGTGACCTTGTGCGGCATGGTGATCAGTGCGCCGCAGAAATTTTCCAGGCAGGACACCGACCGCAGAAAGGCCGGATAGTCTTCGGCCTTGCACCCCATGGGCACGACCACCGCGTTCACTCCCGCCTGTTCAAAGTAGGGGTTGTAAATCATCGGCGCCCGGAACGAATGCGTGGGAAAGCCGATGTGGGCAATGAGTTCGGTATGGCCGTTTATCAGCATGGCTGGCTTTACCTTCCTGCGGCATTTGCTGCAGTGACTGCTGCGCGCAAGGCCAGAAGATAGCTGTCTGCGCCAAAGCCGCAGATCTGCCCCTTGACGATTTCGGCGAACACCGACACGTGGCGGAAAGGCTCGCGGGCGTGGATGTTGGACATGTGCAGCTCGATCACGGGGCAGGTCAGGATGGCGAGGGCATCGCGGATACCGTAGCTGTAGTGGGTCCAGGCGCCGGCGTTGATCAGCACGGCGTCGACCTTGTCGGTAAATGCCTGGTGGATCCGTTCGCACATATCGCACTCGCTGTTGGTCTGGAAATGCTCCACGTCGATACCGAGCTCACGGCCCAGGGCCTGCAGGCTGGCGTTGATCTCGTCGAGCGTGATGGTGCCGTATTGCGCCGGGTCGCGCTTGCCGAACATGTTGTGGTTGATGCCGTGAAGCATGAGCACTTTCATCGTGTTTTCTTTCTGGTGTAACGGTAGTTGGGATTCAATGGCTGGAATGCTCAAGTCACGGGCAGCTGGACCACCTGGCCGGTTTGGGCGGCCTGGGAGATGGCCTCGGTGACACGCAGATTCAGCAGGCCGTCGCGAGCGCTGACCAGGGGTAGCGCCTCGCCCCGGATGACGGCGCCGAAGTGCTCGAGCTGATGCTTGAGCGGATCGTCGCGCACCATATCTGCCACGCTCTCGTCGAATGGTTTCCACCAGGAGCGGTCCTCCGGTGTGGGGTAGGTTTTCAGTCGCATGGTCGGAACCGACAGGCTGCCGTTGGTGCCCGAAATCACGTAGCAATCTTCATCGCCATAGCTTGCATAGGCCTTGTTTTCCTGGGAGGTTTGCTCCCAGCTGCGCGCGCAGGCCGCGGTATCCGACAGCATGAAGCTGCCCAGGGCGCCGCTGGCAAAACGCAGGTTGATGGCCACGGTGTCTTCCACCGCAAAACCGCGCGTGGCTTGGGAGGCAAAGGCCTGCACCGCCACGATGTCGCCGCACAGCATGCGCAGGTTGTGCACCTCATGGATCATGTTGAGCAAGATGGGGCCGCCGCCGATCTCGCGGCGCCAGGGGGCGTCGTTGTAGTAGCTGTCGGGTTTGAAGAAAGTGGCACTGCCCACCACGGCAACCAGCTTGCCGAGCTTGCCCGAATCCACGATTTCTTTCGCCCTGGCCATGATGGGGCTGTGCGCGCGATGGTGGCCTATTAGCACCTTGGCGCCGGCTTCAGCGACCGCCTTGACCAACTGTTCACCTTCGGCCAGCGTGGACGCAATGGGCTTTTCCAGCAGGATGGGCACGCCGGCCTTGATGCATTGCAGGGCCTGCGGCACGTGCAGCTGGTTCGGCGTCGCAAGGATCACGCCGTCGGGGCGGTCCTTGCTGAGCAGTTCATCCAGCGATGGGTACAGCGGAACACCCGCCTTGGCGGCGATAGCCTTTGCCGCCGGCGCAGGATCGACAATGGCCGAAAGGATGCACGTAGGGCTCTCTCGAGCCACATCCATGTGGGCGAGACCGATGTAGCCGGCCCCTGCGACAGCGATGCGGATTTTGCTCATGAAGGAAGATACCCGGAACCGGAATGAAAGAACAGCCGGCCCGGCGCCCGGTGCGCCGGGCCGGCCGGGGCGTGAAATCCTATTTACGCAGTTTGGCGAGCTCTGCCTGCAGCGCGCCGACCACATCGGCACCCACGATGGCTGAGTGCTTCTCGATCACGGGCTTCATCTTCTCGCGGAATTTGGCCATCTCTGCGGGACTGAACTCGCTGACCTGCATGCCGTTCTTCTTCAGGTTTTCGAGCGCTGTACCGGACTGTTCACGCGAGGCCTTGCGCTGGTAGACGGCAGCTTCGGCGGCCGCATCCGAGAAGATTTTTTTCTCATCATTGCTCAGGCTGTCCCAAAGCTTTTTACCGACGATGACGGTTTGCGGGTTGTACTGGTGGTTGGTCACTGCCAGGTACTTTTGTACTTCGTAGAATTTGTTTGCGTTAATGACCGTGAACGGATTTTCATGGCCGTCAATGGCCTTCTGCTCCATCGCGGCATAGACCTCGGGGAAGGCCATAGGCGTCGGGTTGGCGCCCAGTGCGGTTACCCAGTCGATGTTGATGGCATTGGGAATCACGCGCAGCTTCAGGCCGGCAATGTCGTCCACCTTGGTGATGGGGCGCTTGCTGTTGGTGATGTTGCGAAAGCCGAGTTCCCAGTAGGCCAGCCCGTGGATGTTTTTGGCGTCGAGCCTGGAGAGCATCATCTTCCCGAAGGGCCCGTCCACCACGGCATCGGCTTCCTGCGAGCTTGCAAACATGAACGGAAAATCGAAGACGGCAAATTCTTTGGCCTGGCTGGCCAGGATGCCGGAATTCATCACCACCATTTCCAGCGTGCCGCCTTGCAGCGCGGAGATGTTCGGCGCATCACCGCCCAGCACGCCACCGGGGAAGAGATTGACCTTGATCTTGCCGCCCGATTTCGCTGCCACGGTTTCAGCGAATTTTTTCATGCCCAGCACAATCGGGTGGCCGTCCGGGTTTTGCGTAGCAAACTTGACGGTGCGTTCCTTGATGTCCTGGGCTGAGGCCATGCCGAAGGCCGCCAGGGCGACGGTGGCGAGAACGGATTTGATAAAGAGGCGTTTCATGGTTGTCTCCGGTTTTTTGAGGGGATGAGGTGTCACGGTACGCTTTGACGTGGCTGCCGGCCGTGGCGTACCCAGCACGCCCGGCAGCGCGGAATGTTGTCAGCCGCCGTAGAACCAGCGCGCCGGGATGATGACGATTTGTGGAAAAGCCACCATCAGGAACATGATGGCGAACTGGGCCCACATGAAGGGCAGCACGCCCTTGGTGACTTCGTCCATGCTCACCTTGCCCACGCCGGCCACCGTGTTCAGCACGGTGCCCACGGGCGGTGTGATCAGGCCGATGGCGTTGTTGATGATGAACAGGACACCAAAGTACACCGGGTCGATGCCCGCAGCCTTGACGACGGGCATGAGCACCGGCGTCAGCAGCAAAATAGTCGGCGTCATGTCCAGCGCCGTGCCGACCACCATCACCAGCACCATGATGGCCAGCATCAGCAACCTCGGGCTGTCCAGCAGCGGCTGTAGCAGGGCAACCACCTGGCCCGGGATTTGCGCCACCGTGATCAGCCAGGCCGACACCATGGCCGCCGCCACCAGGAACATCACAATCGCGCTGGTCTTCGCCGCCCCGACGAACAGCGGGTAGAGCGTTTTGAGCGTGAGTTCCTTGTAGACGAGGACCGAGACCAGCATCGCATACACGGCTGCCACCACGGCGGCTTCGGTCGGCGTGAAGATGCCGAACTTCAGGCCGAATACCACGATCAGCGGCAACACCAGCGCCCAGGTCGACTCCCTCAGTGCAACCAGGACCTCTGCGCGGCTCTTGCGCGGCGGGGCTTTCACCACTTCCTTGCGCACCAGCCACCACCACGTCAGCCACAGTGACAACCCCAACAGAACGCCCGGAAAGATACCGGCCAGGAACAGTTTGGAAATTGACACATTGGCGGCCACACCAAAGATGACAAATGCAATCGACGGGGGAATGACCGGCGCGATGATGCCCGCTGAGGCGATCAGCCCGGCAGAGCGCGCCTTGTCATGGCCGGCTGCCACCATCATGGGCAGCAGCAGCGAGGCCAGCGCCGCCGCATCGGCCACGGCAGAGCCCGAGAGCGCCGCCATGATGACCGCGGCCACAATCGTGACGTAACCCAGGCCGCCCTTGATGTGGCCGACCAGGGCCATGGCCAGGTTGACGATGCGGCGCGAAAGGCCGCCTGCGTTCATGACCTCTCCTGCGAGCATGAAAAAGGGCACCGCCAGCAGCGGAAAACTGTCGGCGCCATTGATGATGTTCTGCGCCAGGATTTGCGCATCGAACATGTCGAGGTGCCACATCAATGCCGCGCCGCACAGCAGCAGGGAGAAAGCGATCGGGATGCCGAGGGCCATGGCGGCCAGCAGCGATCCGAGGAATACAGCGATGGTCATGCCGGACCTCCTTCATGCGGTTGGTCTTCAGACTCCCTGATCATCATCAGCTCTGCGTCCCCGGTCTTGCCACTGAGCAGCCGGACCAGGTCTCGCAGCAGCAACAGGCCGCCAAGCACGGCGAACACCATGCCCGAGCCGTAGAACCAGCTCATGGACGCTTGCATCACGGCACTGGTGGTGGTCCAGTTGATCTTGACCTGCTCCCACGCACCGCGGAACATCAACCAGCAGGCAAAAAGCATGAGCAGGTAGCCGATACCGAGGCAGACCTTCTTGCCCCTGGGGCCCAGGCGCCCCACCAGCATGTCGGTGCCCAGATGCCCGCGCTCGTTGATCGCCACCACGGCACCGAGAAAGGTCAGCCAGACGAACAGCCAGCGAGACAGCTCCTCTGACAGATTGATGCCCGAGTTGAAGCCATAGCGCAACACCACGTTGCCGAACACCAGCACCACCATCAGTGCCAGGAACAGCGCAATCACGCCGTCCAGCACCCGGCAAAACCGGTCTATCCACTTGTCCATGTTGTCTCCTTTTATGCGTGGCTGCGCGTGCAGCCGTCCAGCGCTGAGCCTGTTGAGGATTGCTTCACCCCATAATGTACGAACTAGTTAGTTTTAAACGAATCGGTAAAAACCCGATAACCGGGCCGGGAGCCGGCAGGCGGACCCGTACTATTTGCGCACGAAGCGTACGATCATTTCGATGATGCTGTCGCGCCGCGCCGTCATGGCGCGCCCCGACTGTGTGTCGCTCTTGAAGATCAGCCCGAAGGTGTGCTGGTTCGACACGTTGAAAAAAGTCAGCGCGGAAATCGACGCATGGATGTCGATCGGGTCCAGGCCCGTGCGAAATATGCCCGCCGCCACGCCGCGCTCGTAAAGCTTGCGGATGGCATCGATGGCCGGCACATTGAGCTGCTGGATGATTTTGCTTTGCGCCAGGTAGGTGCCGCGCTCCATGTTTTCGGACATCACCAGCCGGATATAGCCCGGGTTGCTGTGGTGATGGTCGAAGGTAAAGCCCACCAGGCGGCGCAGCGCATCTTCCGGCAGCAGGTCTTCCAGGTGCAGTTCCGCCTCGATGCTGCGCATGCGCCGGTACGACTCCTCCAGCACGGCGAGGTACAGCCCCTCCTTGCTGCCGAAGTAGTAATAGATCATGCGCTTGCTGGTCCGGGTGGCCGCCGCGATCTCGTCGATGCGCGCGCCGCTCAGGCCCTTCTCGGCGAATTCGGCCGTTGCCACTTCGAGAATGCCGGCCATTGTGCGTGCCGGATCGTTGGTGCGCGTGGTTGTCTGCACAACCGGAGTTTTGCTTTTGCGCACACGCGCCTTGGCCGGGGCTTCCTGCGAATGTACTGTTTCGTCCATTCGCGCAGTATAGGGGGCAGGCCGAGGTCATGTCATACCAGCGCAATGGTGATGCGTTCAATCGCTGCGCGTGTATCGGGCCGCACGCCGCGCCACCATGCAAAGGCTTCAGCCGCCTGCTCCACCAGCATGCCCACGCCATCGGCCAGCCGCCGGGTTCCCGCGTTTTGCGCCAGGCGCAAAAACGGCGTGAGCCCTTTGCCGTACGCCAGTTCGTAGGCCAGGCAACCCGGGGCGAACACACTTGCCGGAACCGGCGGCAGTTCGGCGCGCAGGCTTGCCGAAGTGGCATTGAACACCACGTCAAAGGTCTGCCCCGTCAGATCCGAATAGCCGCAGCCGCGGACGTTTGCCCGGGCCGCGCCCATGGCCTGCAGTTCAAGTGCCCTGGCAACCGTGCGGTTGGCAATCACCAGTTCGGCCGGGGCCTGCGCCAGAAACGGCAGCAACGCGCCTCGCGCCGCGCCGCCGGCGCCCAGCAGCAGCACGCGTTTGCCTTGCAGCTGGCAGCCCAGGTTGTGCGTGACGTCCCGCACCAGGCCAACGCCGTCGAAGTTTTCTGCCAGCACGCGTTCGCCGTCAAATTTCATGGCATTGGCCGCCCCCGCGAGCTGCGCCCGCTCCGAGCGTTCGGTGGCGTAGGCAAAGGCATCGAGCTTGAAGGGCGCGGTAATGTTCAGGCCTTTGCCGCCCACGGCGCAGAAGACATCAACGGCGCCGGCGAAACCGCCAGGCGGCCCTTCGATGGCCGTATATTCCATGTCCTGCCCGCTAGCCTGGGCAAACATGGCGTGGATCAGCGGCGATTTGCTGAACCCTATCGGGTTGCCGATGACGGCATAGCGGTCGGTCATGGCTGCGCCTCTGCATACAGCACGCCGTCGCGCTCCATCGCCTCGATGTCGGCAGCGCTATAACCAACGCTCGCGGCGATCTCGCGGTTGTGTTGGCCCATGCCGGGTGCAATGCAGGCAGACGAGGTGTCGCACTCCGAAAACCTGAACGGCAGGTTGGCCAGGCGTATTTTTCCCAGCACCGGGTGGTCCTGCTCAATCACCATGTTGCGCGCCTGAATTTGCGGGTCGTTCAGCACTTCCTCAATGTTTTGCACTTTGGCGCTGGGCACGTCAATCGCATCCAGCGCGGCCAGGCACCCGGCCACGGTACGGCCCGCTACCCAGGCTTTCGCCTGGGCCAGTATTTCGGTGCGGTTTTCGTTGCGCCCCGCAGCGCTGTGAAAGCGCGCGTCAAGCGCTAGCGCTTCGCCGCCTGTCAGCAAAGCAAAACGCTTCCAGGCATCGTCGACCTGCGCGGCAATCACGAGATAACCGTCGCTGGCGGCAAACACGCCGTACAACGTGCTTTGAGGCATGTCGTGCCCGGTCTGCTGCGGAATTTCCTTGCCGCCCGAGAGGGTGTAACACTGCACCGCATAGTCGTGCATGGACACCAGGCAGTCGTACAGGGACAAGTCAATATGCTGGCCCCTGCCCGACTTGATGCGGCCCAGCAGCGCGGCACATACCGCCGCCACGCCATGGATGCCGGTGTACATGTCGCCCAGTGAAACGCGCAGCAGCGGCGGTGCGCTGCCGGGCTCGCCGACCATGGCCATGATGCCGCTCTTGGCCTCAGCAATCAGGCCGAAGCCTGCACGGTGCGCGTCCGGGCCGGTATGGCCATAGGCGGAAATCGAGCAGTACACCAGGCCAGGGTTGCGCCGGGACAGCTCCTCATAGCCCAGGCCGAGTTTTTTCAACGCGCCAGGGCGGTAGTTCTCGACGAAGACGTCAGCCGCGTCGGTGAGCTTGTGCATCATTTCCAGGCCGCGCGGGTCCTTGAGGTTGATGCACAGGCCTTTTTTACCCATGTTCTGCTGCAAAAAGTAACCACTCTGCCCCTTGATAAAGTAGGCATGGGCGCGGCCCGCATCCCCGTCCTTGGGCCGCTCAATCTTGATGACGTCTGCACCCATGGCTGCCAGGCAGCGCGACAAATAGGGCCCGGCCAGGAAATGGCTGTAATCGACGACGCGAATACCCGCCAGCGGCAGCGCTTGTGTAGCTTTATTCATAAAAACCTGAGTTCGTCCTTGTATATCGGGCGCAAGCAGCTATTTTTTTAATAGCAAATCATTTTTCAGATGACGGCCGGCGCGGCACCATCAAGCGATGCTCGCCCTTTTGCACCGCCTGTCCGGCCTGGTTGATCAGCTCGGCGGGCAGCACCACGATGCCCCAGCCTGGCTTGCTTTTGGAGGGCCGCATGCTGGCCACCCGGAACTTCACATGCAGCGTGTCATTGATCTTGATGGGCAGAAGGAAGTCCCAGGTCCAGCCCAGCGACATGCCGGGCAGAAAGCGGTATTCGCTCTGGGTTTTCAGGCCGTCGGCAACCGACAGCCCCATCAGGCCGTGCGCAACACGGCAGCCGAAGTGCGAGGCATTGGCGTAAGCCTCGTCCACATGCACCGGCGTGAAGTCGCCCGTGAGTTCGGCGTAGGCATCGATGCGCGCGGCGGTGAAGGTATAGGACGGGCTGGTGCACTCGTCGCCGACCTGTGCGTCGTCCCAGTATTTTTCCGGCGTGGCGAACTGGATGTTGGGGTTGGGCATGAGGTGCCTTTCAGGCTGAGGTGGCTCTGGGATTGACTGCCAATACGGCAGACACGCTGCCGGCACTGGCCTGGATCAGCTCGACGGCCAGGCCATCGGGCAGCTGCAGCCAGTTGCGGCCCTGGGGCAGTTGCTTGACGCCCCATGTCTGCGCCCCGGCCAGTGCGGCCTCCAGGTCTTCCACCATGATGCCCAGATGCGCCAGCCAGCCCGCGTCGTTGGACGGCGGCGCGGCAAAGCCGGACGTACTCATGAGCTGCAGACCGCCGATCGTCCAGTACTGGTGCGGTGCATCGGCGGGGCCGTCGATCTCGCGCATATCCATGCCCAGCACCTTGCAGAAGAAGTTGATGTGCCACTGGATGTCTTTGACGCGTACCGCGGTGTGTTCTACATAGGATTTTTGTTGGGGCCGGCCCATGGTGAGCCCTTTTGAAGGGTCTTGGCGAGGCAGTGCACGCTCAATACCCTTGATGCAGGCCACCAGGGACTGGTTGACGGGCGTGGGTATGCCGCACTTCGCCCCCTGGCGCACTACCGCACCGTTCACAAAGTCGATCTCGGTGATCGAGCCCTTTTCCAGGCTTTGCAGCATCGAGGTTTTGAACGCGTAGGGCAGGCCCTCGCCCGCCTTGACCCAGGGCTGGCGCGGGTCGGTGGTGGCAAGCGTGATCCCGCTGGCTTTCGCCACCGCCATTGCTTCGGCCACGGCCGCAATGCCACAGGCCTCAAGCTCAGGCACCTGGTACATGTCGCCATAGGGCAGGCGCGTGACGGCGCTGACGGCGCCGGTGGCCACGTTGACCAGCAGCTTGTCCCAGATTGTGCCGACGATGTTGCGGCTGACCGTGGTGTCGAGCCCGGCGGCGTTGAAGGCGGCGGCGATGCGCTGCACGCGCTCCGTGATGCGGCCGTCCAGTTCGCCCAGGTGGGTGTCCTTGCCGCGCGTTCCAATCAGCACATGCCCGGCGCCAAGCTGCGTGCCGCCCGTGTAGGTTTTGCCGGCCAGCACGCGCTCGCGGCCCACGATGCTGCCCAAGATGTCTTCGTGCCCCAACCCATTTTGCAGTGACAGCACCACCGTGTCCGGCCCCAGCAGCGACAGGGCTGCCTCCATGGCCGGGCGGGTATCGAAGGACTTGACCAGCACGATGACCAGGTCCACCGCACCGGTGTCCATGGCCACGCCACCGGCGGAGATGGCGGCATGCACCCGCACGCAACGGTCTACGCCGCCGTCGCGCAGAACCAGCCCGCGGCCGTTCAGGGCCTCGACCTGGGCAGCATTGCGGTTGATGAGCCAGACCTCGTGGCCGGCCTCGGTCAGCACGCCGCCTAGGGCACAGCCCAGCGCGCCGGCGCCCAGAACACAAATCTTCACTGCACAACTCCTTCGTGATTCAGGAGCGAATTCTGGGCGGGCCCAACCATGTCGTCTATGCGATGAGGGCAATACCAATCATTGCGTATGACAATAGAGGTATGGAAAAAGACCTTGATCTGCTGGACATCAAGCTACTGCGGCTGCTGGACCAGCTCTATACCACCCGCAGCGTCACCCGGTCGGCCGAGGTCCTGGGGCAAAGCCAGCCCACCGTCAGCATCTGGCTGGCGCGCCTGCGCAAGCAGCTTGGCGACCCGCTGTTTGTGCGCACGGCCGGGGGCATGCTGCCCACGCCGCGCACCGATGCGCTGATCGCCACGGTGCGCGAAGTGCTGAGCGGGTTGCAGCGACTGGCGCAGTCAGAGGCTGCCTTTGACCCGTCCACGGCGCAGCGACGCTTTCGCATCTGCATGACCGACGCAAGCCACATCACGCTGTTGCCGCGGCTGCTGTCCCACGTGCGGGCTGTGGCGCCAGGCGTGGCGCTGGAAGCCGGGCGTATCGATGCCGGTCTGGCGCATGCCCTGCAAGCAGGCGAAGCCGATCTTGCCGTCGGCTTCCTGCCCTGGCTCGACGCCGGTTTCTACCAGCAGACGCTGTATGGCCAGGACTGGATTTGCCTGGCCAATGCGCGACACCCGCGGGTGGGTGGTGCATTGGGTGCCGACTGGAACCTGGCAATTTACCAGGCGGAGGCGCACATCGCGATCAGCTCCGGCACCGGCTACCAGCTGTTGGACGGTGCACTGGTGTCACAAAACATCTCGCGCCGAGTGTTGCTGGAGCTGCCGGGCTTTCTGGGCCTCTCTGCCATTTTGTCCTCTACCGACCTGATCGCCACGCTTCCGCGCCACATCGGCGAAACCCTGGCTCGCGCCGCTGGCCTTCAGGTGCTGCCCTGCCCGCTGGTGATTCCCGGGTTTTCCGTGAAGCAGCACTGGCATGCCCGCTACCACCATGACCCGGCCTCCCGTTGGCTGCGCGGCGTGTGCGCCGAGTTGTTTATGAAAAGTGACTCCAACCCTTTATAGACGGGCGCAAGCAGCTATATTTTTTATAGCAACCAAACTCAACGCGTCACCCGGCTGGCCTGAAGTGCCTGAATCGCGTCCTCGGCATAACCCAGTTCCTGCAGCAGCTCTCGGGTGTGTTCGCCCAGCCTGGGCGGGTTCAGGCGCACCCCGGGGCGTTTACCGTCCAGGGTCAGCGGCAGCAGCACGGTGGCGCTTGTTTGTCCTGCGCGGGCGCCGTCAGTCAAGGTGATGGACGCCAGGCCGCCCGTTGCTTTCAGGTGCGGGTCGTCAAACAAATCTTGTGGGCGGGTGATGGGCGCAAACGGCAGCGCGTGTTTTTCAAACACGGCGCCCAGTTCGGCCGCGCTGTGCTCCGCCAGATGGGAGCGCAGCAGCGGCACCAGCCACTCGCGCGCAAGCACGCGGTCGTTGTTGGTGAGCAGCCGCGGGTCGGCGCGAAGCTCCTGAAGGCCAAAAGCCTCGCAGAAAATAACCCACTGCGTGTCGCTGACTACCGCCAGGAAGATCTGCTCGCCGTCTTTGACCGTGAACACGTCATAAATTGCCCAGGCCGAAATGCGGCTGGGCATGGGCGCGGCAGGCTGGCCGGTCACAGCGAACTGCATCATGTGCTGGGCCACCAGGAAGACATTGTTTTCAAACAGCGCGGCCTGCACCTCTTGGCCCTTACCCGTCTTCTCTCGTGCGGCCAGCGCGGCCATGGCGCCGATGGCCCCGAACATGCCGCCCATGATGTCGTTGACGCTGCTGCCGGCGCGCAGCGGGTCGCCGGCGCGCCCCGTCATGTAGGCCAGGCCGCCCATCATCTGCACCACTTCATCGAGCGCCGTGCGGTGGTCGTAGGGGCCGGGCAGGAACCCCTTGTGGCTCACGTAAATCAAGCGCTCGTTGAGCTGCGAGAGGCTGGCATAGTCCAGGCCCAGCTTCTTCATGGTGCCGGGCTTGAAGTTTTCGCTGACGATGTCGGCGGTGGCAATCAGCTTGAGCGCCAGCGCGCGTCCTTCAGGGGTCTGCAGGTCAAGCGCGATGCTTTTTTTGTTGCGGTTGAACATGGGAAAAAATCCAGCGCCGGAGCCGAGGAGTTTTCGGGTGTTGTCCCCCGTAATCGGCTCGACCTTGATGACCTCTGCCCCCAGGTCGGCCAGCAGCATGCCGCAGGTTGGCCCCATGACCATGTGGGTGAACTCGACCACGCGCACGCCCGCGTAAGGCAGGCTTTTGGCTTGCTCGGCAGACGCATGGGCTTCAGGCATGCCTCCTTGCACAAAACCTCTTGGCAGACCGGCTTCGGGTGTCATGCCATAAAGCGGCTCCCCCGGCAGCCCGGCCTTGAGCGGCTCGCGCGCAGCCATCAGTTTGGCTAGGTCCACGCCCGTGGAAATGCCCATGGCTTCAAACATGAAGACCAGGTCTTCGGTGACCACATTCCCCGACGCACCGGGTGCATAAGGGCAGCCGCCCAAGCCTCCAAGCGAGGCATCGAATGTGCGCACGCCTTCCTCAAACGCGGCCAGGCAGTTGGCCAGGCCCAGCCCGCGTGTGTTGTGCATGTGGGCGGCACCGGCCTTGCCGCCAATTTCTGCGCGCAGGCGCCTGAACAGCCGCCGTACTTGCGCGGGGTTGGCATAACCGACGGTGTCCGACAAGCCCGACTCGTCAGCGCCCGCCGCTACACACTGCGCCGCCAGCCGGATCACGTCGTCCTCAGGGACCTCGCCCTGCAGCGTGCAGCCAAACGCGGTTGAAATAGCGGCTTCAAGCTTCACGTGCGGCGCCCGCTCATGACGCAGGCTTGCGACAGCACGGACCTCTTCGACCATCTCTTCGCGTGTCTTGCGCACATTGGCCAGGGAATGCGCCGCGCTGGCGGACACCGGCATGGTCAGCTTGTGCACGCCGGCCTGCAACGCGGCCTCCGCCCCGCGGCAGTTGGGCACCAGAGCCATGACGGTGAGGCCCGGCAGGGTAAGCGCGTGCCGCACCACGTCGGCCGCATCGGCCATTTGGGGCAACAGCCGGGCGGGAACAAACGAGCACA
Organism: Polaromonas sp.; assembly: GCF_039932935.1. Lineage (GTDB taxonomy): Bacteria > Pseudomonadota > Gammaproteobacteria > Burkholderiales > Burkholderiaceae_C > Polaromonas. Next base: position 15,293 of record NZ_JBDTPB010000076.1, on the reverse strand, counting down.
CCTCGATTTCCCGCAGGCCTGCTTCATACGAGGCGGTGATCCATCGAAACTTGTCGGCGGTGGCCATGGTGCGCTCGACACTTTGAAGCCCGTCTCGCGGGCCGACTTCACTGATCAGCACTTGGCTGGGTAGGGTGGCTTGCATCGTGTTGGTTGTTCTGTAAGATAGAACTGTATTCTTTCTTATGAAATACTGAAGCACGTTGGCGGCGCTGTCAAGCCGCCGGACAGGAGACCGCATGCCGCGAAAAGCCCAGACCGAATCAATTGCCGACAGCCACGCCGCACCCGGCGGCGCCGCCGCGGTGGACCGCGCCCTGTCGCTGCTGTCGGCCTTCCGCGCCGGTGACACCTCGCTGGGCCTGAGCGAGCTGGCGCAGCGCACGCAGCTCTATAAAAGCACGGTACTGCGTCTCTTGGCCTCGCTGGAGCACGCGCGGCTGGTCCAGAAACTCGACGACGGCCGCTATGCACTTGGCGCGGGTATCGCGCGCCTGCATGGAATCTACGCCGCCTCGTTCTCGCTGGATCGCGTGGTGCTGCCGGTGCTGCGCGACCTGGTGGCCGCCACCGGTGAAAGCGCGGCCTACCATGTGCGCCAAGGCGAGGCTCGCCTGTGTCTGTACCGCGTGGATTCGCCCCACCCGATCCGCGACCACATCAAGGCCGGCGATGTGCTGCCCGCGGACCGCGGCACGGGTGCTCGCATTTTGATAGCGTTTGGCGCAGAGCGGGTAAGGGCTGGAGGCTCAAAAGATCGTCAGCTGTACGCCAAAATCCGGGAACAGGGCTACTACACGGCAATCGGTGACCGCCTGGCCGACGTGGCCGGCATTTCAGCGCCGGTATTTCGGGCCGACGGCGCGCTGGCCGGCGCACTGACGCTGACCATGCCCAGCAACCGGTACAACCCGCGCCACGTCAAGCCTGTGCTCGAAGCCGCGCGCCGCCTGGCGGGGCTGATGTGAGATGCGCACGCCACGCCGACAGTGCGCTTGGGTTCAACCAAGGGTTCAAGCGTGCGTTGGGAGGACCCCGACGCGCCACTGGATCTTGAGCGAAAACTGCTCGCCGGGGCCGAGCACACGCAGGCCAGGTTGGCCCGGCAGGTGAAACGCGTCGATGGGCTGCGTGATGGGTTCGAAACAAAACGCGGAGCCTTGCGGCGGCCGGTAGACCAGGCAGAAATGCTCTGCGGCGCCGCCGTCGCGCTCAAAGTCCGGCATGCTGGCCGTGACCTGCAGACCCAGTTCGGGCCAGGCGATGCTGGCCTTGCCGCCCCAGCCGGTGTAGCCGTTGTCGATGAGCGAGCCATTGGCCGGCGCGCCTTCGTTCAGGTTCCAGCTCGCCGGAAAGTCGGTCGTGTGCGCAACCGGCATCGGATCATCGCCGCAGAGCCACAGGCCCTCTACCTGCGCGGTAATCCGCGTTTGCGCCGTGCGGGGAAACCACGGATGCACGCCCAGGCCGTACGGCAGTGGCGTGACGCCCAGGTGGCGCACCTGCACCTTCTGGTCCAGCCCGCCATCAACCAGCCGGAAGGTTTGCACAGCTTCATAGTCATACGGATTACCGTCGAAGCCGTGCGACACCAGCGTCATCACCAACGTGTCTGCGGCGGGCTGCGAAACCTGCCAGGGCTGCAACCAGCCGTCGCCATGAATGGGATAGGGCTCGCCCTTGCGGTTCGGCCGCATGGCATAAAACTGCCCCGCGTGTTGGAAGCCGCCGTTGCTGATGCGGTTGGACCACGGCACCATGGCAAACGAAGCGGTCTGGTAGAGATCCTCTGTCTTGCCGTCCCAAGGCCGCCAGAGGTCCAGCGGCCCTTGCGGGCGGTCCAGCTGCCAGGCGGCCACACTGCCGCCGAGCGAGGGAAGCAGTCCCAGACGTTGGCCGGCGTGGCGCAGCCAGGCAACAGGATGTGCGGAATCAGTCATTGAAAAACTTTCATGGCCAGGGGCATTGAAGGAAACGCTTATGCATGGGTGTCAGCCGCCAAACAAACCGGCTGGCACACCCGGGCTGTCAATCGCCACCGCGAACAGGCCACCGGCCAGCGGCTCGGCGACGAGTTGATCGGGCGTGAGGCCGGTGCTGGCCGTAGTGATAAAAAGGGTGCGCAGGTCCGGCCCGCCAAAGGCGCAGTTGGTCACATGGCTTGTCGGCAGCGGCACGCGGCACAGCTCCTGCGCAGTGACCGGGTCATGGCAGCTGACGCAGGCGCCGCCCCAATGGGCTATCCAGAGGCGGCCGGCGGCGTCGGTGGTCATGCCGTCGGGTACGCCGTCCCCGGCAGCAAAAGCCAGCCAGAGGCGCTTATTCGACAAGGTTCCGGCCGCATCGTCAAAATCATACGCATGGATGCGGCCATTGACCGTGTCGTTGAAATACAGGGTGCGCCCGTCGGCGGACCAGGTGGGGCCGTTGGTCACTGCAAAACCTTCGTCATGGCGCGTGCAGCGGCCATCAGGGTCATAGCGATACAGCGCGCCCGTGGGGGCCACGCAGTCAAAGTCCATCGTCCCCGCCCAAAAGCGACCTTGGGCATCACACTTGCCGTCGTTGAAGCGGTTGCCCGGCAATTCGGCCTCGGGCTGGTGCAGGTAGCGCGGCCCGCCGCCCGAGGCGGGGTCAAACAGCGCGAAGCCGCGCCGCAGCGTCACGATCAAGCCGGGCGCCTGGATGCGTTCAGCCAGCGCAGAAATTTCCTCATCGAAAGACCAGCTGTGACACGCGCCAGTGGCCGGAAGAAAGCGATGCAGGCGGTGACCGAGGATATCTACCCAGTACAAACATTGTTCACGCGCCGACCACAAAGCGCCTTCGCCGAGCAGGGCCCCGGCCGGCTGAACGCAGTGCACCACGCCAGGCACGGGCGTGGCCAGTTGCTGCTGATACGCCTTGGCAGGCGTGTCGGGAATTGATGTCACTCATGTCTCCACGTTGTGGTTTGGTGCATTGGCGCCATGCCTCTTGACGCGATGGATGATATCAATGCATAGTGATGTTGGAAACTTATTATTTTTTATTTATTGATACAAAAATTGCAATGTCAAACATGTCCAGTCCGACCCCCTCAACGCCCAGCTCCCCAACCATGCGGACTGCTCCCGCCACCGATACCCTCTCCATTTTTCCCAGCCTGAAGCAGCGGTCGGTGTTTGTCACCGGCGGAGGAAGCGGGATCGGCGCCGCCATCGTGACGGCGTTTGCGCAGCAGGGTGCGCGCGTGGCTTTCATTGATGTCGCGAAGGACGCCAGTGAAGCGCTTGCGCAGCAGCTGGCCGATGCGGGGCACGCCCGCCCATGGTGGCGCGCCTGCGATGTACGGGACGTGGCCGCGCTGCAGTCGGCGATCACCGACGCGGCGGGCGCATTGGGTGATTTTTCGGTGCTGGTCAACAACGTCGCCAGCGACGACCGGCACAGCCTGGAGTCTGTCACTCCTGCCTATTACGACGACCGCATCGCGATCAATGAACGGCCCGCCTTCTTCGCGATCCAGTCCGTGGTGCCGGGCATGCAGCGGCTCGGCGCCGGCTCCATCATCAACCTGGGCTCCACGGGCTGGCAGGGCAAGGGCTCCGGCTACCCCTGCTACGCCATCGCCAAGTCTTCGGTGAACGGCCTGACGCGCGGGCTCGCAAAAACGTTGGGCCAGGACCGCATCCGCGTCAACACGGTGTCGCCCGGCTGGGTCATGACCGAGCGGCAGATCAAGCTGTGGCTGGACGCCGAAGGCGAGAAGGAACTCCAGCGCAACCAGTGCCTGCCCGACAAACTGCTGCCGCACGATATCGCGCGCATGGTGCTGTTCCTGGCATCGGATGACGCGGCCATGTGCACCGCGCAGGAGTTCACAGTGGATGCCGGCTGGGTGTAAGTGAACCTCCCCCGAAGCGCCTTTGGCGCCTCCCCCTCAAGGGGGCGACACCAGTGGCCCGGCAAAGCCGGTTCCACGGTGTCCCTGGCTTGGCTTGGCTTGGCTTGGCTTGGCTGGGTAGGGTTTTAGTCCATCTCCAACCTGCGGCCGTAGAGTGTCAGGCTCGCTGTCTTCAGCGCCTTCATCATGACCTTGGCGGCGGGCGACGGCAGCCGGTCGGTGCGGGTGATGATGCCGAAGGCGTCCATGTGGCAAGGCATGTCCAGCGGCAGTACAGAGACGATGCCGTGCGCCGCGTAATACCGCGCCACATCGGCCGCGACCACCGCCACCATGTCGCTTTGCTGCAGCATGCGCGTGATGAAGAGCAGCGCGGAAGACTCGACCACATCGATGGGCGGTGCGAGCCCGTCTTCCCGGAACATCAGTTCGAACCGGTGCCTCAGGACGCTGCCTGCGGGCGGAACAATCCAGGGCGCCGCCACCACGTCGCGCAGGGTCAGGCCCGGCACGCCCAGCAGAGGATGACCTGGCCGCGCCATGGCGCACACGGGTTCCTCGATCAGGGGTTCATAGCGCAAATTGGTCTTGTCATGCTCGGCAAAGAGGCGGGCCACGAGGATGTCGAGCTTGCCCTGCTCCAGCCGCTCCAGCAGTACCGGGCTGGTTTCGATGTCCAGCGAAATGCGCAGGCTCGGGTGCTCCTGTTTGACGACGGCAACCGCAGACGGTAACAAGGCCAGCCCCGGCGAGGTAATCGCGCCAATGCCGACATGGCCGAAGTGCCCGGTTTTGAGCGCGGTGAGCTCGTCATGCGCCTGGTTCAGGCTGGCCAGCGCCATGCGCGCATGCCGGATCATGGTTTCGCCATACCAGGTCGGCCGCATGCCGCGGGGCAGGCGCTCGAAGAGCGATACCTCCAGCACATCTTCCAGATCCTTGAGCAACTTGGACGCCGCCGGCTGGGTCATGCTGAGGACCTGCGCCGCGCGGTGAATGTTGCCTTCTTCAGCCAGCGCAACCAGTAACAGCAGTTGCCGGGTTTTGAGGCGCGCGCGAATAAACCAGTGGTTGTAGGTGCTCATGGGGTTTTCCAGAATGCGTAGAACGATATCTATTTTGTCAAAAAAATGATTGGATTGATATCAAAACCAATAATAGACTGCGGAGCTATGAAAATGAGGCTCTCATGAAATTTGGCGAACTCCAGCAAAACGCCAGGCTTTACATCAATGGGCGGTGGGAAACCGGCGCCACCACGGGCACCAGCATCAACCCCTCGGATACGCGGGAAGTGGTGAGCGAGTACGCACGTGCCGACCGCAACCAGACCGAGCTCGCGATCCGGGCCGCCTCCGAGGCCTTGCCGCACTGGAGCCACAGCACGCCCCAACGCCGCGCCGATGTGCTCGACCAGATAGGCAGCGAAATCCTGGCCCGCAAGGACGAGCTGGGCATGCTGCTCGCACGGGAAGAGGGAAAAACATTGCCTGAAGGCGTGGGCGAAGCGGCGCGCGCAGGCCAGATATTCAAATTTTTCGCGGGCGAAGCGCTGCGCGTGCAGGGCGAGACCATGGCCTCGGTTCGGCCCGGCATCCAGGTCGACGTGACACGTGAACCCGTGGGCGTGGTGGGAATCATCGCGCCGTGGAACTTTCCGCTCGCCATACCGGCCTGGAAAATCGCGCCTGCATTGGCCTACGGGAACACCGTGGTCTTCAAACCCGCCGAGCTGGTGCCCACCTGTGGCTGGGCTCTGGCCGAGATCATCAGCCGCTGCGGACTGCCGGCAGGTGTGTTCAACCTGGTCATGGGCAGCGGCCGCGAGGTGGGGCAAACGCTGGTTGATCACCCCATGGTCAATGCGCTGACTTTCACGGGATCAGTGGCAACAGGAGGCCAGATCCTCCAGGGCACCTCGGCACGCCGTGCCAAAGTGCAGCTGGAGATGGGTGGAAAGAATCCACTGGTGGTCCTGGCGGACGCCGACCTTGACCAGGCGGTCGATTGCGCCATGCAGGGTTCGTACTTCTCGACCGGTCAGCGGTGCACCGCCTCAAGCCGCCTGATTGTGGAAGCGCCTGTGCACGATGCTTTTGTAGCGCGCCTGCGCCACCGCATGGCGGCGCTCAAGGTCGGCCATGCGCTGGAGCGCGGCGTCGAGATGGGGCCCGTGGCTGACCGCGCCCAACTCGAGCAGAACCAGTCTTATATCGAGATCGGCCGCACCGAAGGCGCCGAACATGTCTGGGGTGGTGAACTGCTTGAACGCCCGACGCCCGGGCACTACATGAGCCCAGCGCTGTTTCTCGCCCGACCGGAGCATCGCATCGCACGCGAGGAAATCTTCGGCCCTGTCGCATGCGTATTACAGGCCGACGACTATGAACACGCGCTGACGCTCGCCAATGACACGCCTTTTGGTTTGTGCGCGGGCATTTGCACCACCTCGCTCAAACATGCCATGCATTTCAAGCGGCACGCCGAGGTGGGCATGACCATGGTGAACCTGCCAACTGCAGGTGTGGACTTTCACGTGCCGTTCGGCGGCCGCAAAGCATCAAGCCATGGTCCGCGCGAGCAGGGCCGTTACGCCGCAGAGTTTTACACCACCGTGAAGACTGGGTATATGCTGGCCTGAGCGCTAAAGTTACCGATAGCTGCTAGTTCATTTCAACCAAGGAGACAACATGAAAATTCATCGCCGCACCCTCGCTGTCGCACTCGCGTGCGCCCCACTTGCCGGCTTGCTGCCGGTTTCAGCCTGGGCCCAAAAGCCCATCGTGCTGGGCTTTAGCCAGGTCGGCGCGGAGAGCGAATGGCGCACCGCCAACACCGAATCCATCAAATCGGCCGCCAAGGAAGCCGGCATCGAACTCAAGTTCTCCGATGCCCAGCAGAAGCAGGAAAACCAGATCAAGGCCATTCGCTCCTTCATCGCGCAAAAAGTGGACGTAATCGCGTTCTCGCCGGTGGTCGAGTCGGGCTGGGAAACCGTTCTGCGTGAAGCCAAAGCCGCCAAGATCCCCGTCGTGCTGACCGACCGCTCGGTCAACGTGAAAGACACCTCGCTGTACGTTTCCTTCATGGGTTCCGACTTTGTCGAAGAAGGCCGCAAGGCTGGCCGCTGGCTGGTCGACAACATGAAAAGCACAAGCGGGCCAGTCAACATCGTCGAGCTGCAGGGAACCGTAGGCTCCGCACCGGCGATTGACCGCAAAAAGGGTTTTGAAGAAATCATCAAGGCCGATCCGAAGTTCAAGATCATCCGCTCGCAAACCGGCGACTTCACCCGGGCCAAGGGCAAAGAAGTGATGGAAGCCTTCCTCAAGGCCGAAGGCAAGAAGATCAATGTGCTTTTCGCGCACAACGACGACATGGCCATCGGTGCGATCCAGGCCATTGAAGAGGCCGGCATGAAGCCCGCCAAAGACATCACCATCATTTCGATCGACGCCGTCAAGGGCGCCTTCGAGGCCATGATGGCCGGCAAGCTCAATGTCTCTGTGGAATGCAGCCCCTTGCTGGGCCCCCAGCTGATGACGGCAGTCAAGGACATCAAGGCCGGCAAGACGGTTCAGAAACGTATCGTTACCGAAGAGGGAATTTTTCCGATGGAAGTGGCGGCCAAGGAATTTCCCAAGCGTAAGTACTGATTTGCGCATGCACCCGCACGCTGATACTGGAAGATCCATTTACAACATTCAAGAGGACAATTCATGAAACGTATTTTTCTGAAAACTTTGCTGGCCGGCCTTACCCTGAGCGCTTTCGGTATCGCGCCGCTGGCCCATGCACAGGACAAGGGCAGCATCGGGATCTCGATGCCGACCAAGTCATCGGCTCGCTGGATCGCCGACGGCGACAACATGGTCAAGGTGCTCAAGGAGCGCGGCTACAAGACCGATCTGCAATATGCAGATGACGATATTCCGAACCAGCTGGCCCAGATCGAAAACATGATCACCAAGGGTGCGAAGGTTCTGGTGATCGCTTCCATCGACGGCACCACCCTGTCCAAAGCGCTGCAGAGCGCTGCCGACAAAGGCATCAAGGTCATTGCCTACGACCGCCTGATCAAGGGCTCGAAGAACGTGGACTACTACGCCACTTTCGACAACTTCCAGGTCGGTGTGCTCCAGGCCACCTCTATTGTTGACAAGCTGGGCCTCAAACAAGGCAAGGGCCCCTTCAACATCGAACTGTTCGGCGGCTCACCCGACGACAACAACGCCTTCTTCTTCTACGACGGCGCCATGAGCGTGCTCAAGCCCTACATCGACAGCGGCAAGCTGGTGGTCCGCAGCAAGCAAATGGGCATGAACAAGGTGGGCACGCTGCGCTGGGACGGCGCAGTGGCGCAGGCGCGCATGGACAACCTGCTGTCGGCCTACTACGGTCAGGAGAAGGTTCACGCGGTCTTGTCGCCTTATGACGGCCTGTCCATCGGCATCTTGTCATCGCTCAAGGGCGTCGGCTACTGCTCTGCGCAGCAGCCCTGCCCGGTGGTCAGCGGCCAGGACGCCGAGATTCCTTCGGTGAAATCCATCCTGAAAGGCGAGCAGTACTCGACCGTCTTCAAGGACACGCGCGAGCTGGCCAAAGTGACGGCCAACATGGTGGATGCCGTGCTGTCGGGCAAACAACCCGAGATCAACGATACCAAGACTTACAACAACGGTGTGAAAGTGGTCCCGTCTTACCTGCTCAAGCCAGTGGCTGTGGATGCGTCCAACTGGAACAAGGTGCTGATAGGCAGCGGTTACTACAAAGAATCCCAGGTCAAGTAACACTGGCTGAAGACAAACAGCCCCGTGCGGCAACGCACGGGGCTGTCAATATCAAGGGGTGGCAATCACCTTTGCATCAAAGGACAGGCATTGGAAACGATTCTCGAGATGCGCGACATCCGCAAAACCTTTCCCGGGGTTGTCGCGCTGAACAAGGTCAACCTGCGCGTGCGCGCGGGTGAGATCCATGCCATCGTGGGTGAGAACGGCGCCGGAAAATCGACCTTGATGAAGGTTCTCTCCGGGGTCTACCCGCACGGCTCGTACAGCGGCGACATCGTTTACGAAGGACAGGAACGCCAGTTCCTTGGCATTCACGACAGTGAGCAACTGGGTGTCATCATCATCCACCAGGAGCTCGCCCTGGTTCCGCTGCTGTCCATTGCCGAGAACATTTTCCTCGGCAACGAAACCGCGCAGCGCGGCGTGATCGACTGGATGGCGGCGCACAGCAAGACGCAGGCCCTGCTGAAGAAAGTGGGCCTCAAGGAATCACCCGCCACGCTGATTACCGACATCGGCGTAGGCAAGCAGCAGCTGGTGGAAATTGCCAAGGCCCTGTCCAGGCAGGTCAAGCTGCTGATCCTCGACGAGCCCACTGCAAGCCTCAACGAAAACGACAGCCAGGCGCTGCTCGACCTGTTGCTGGAGCTCAAAGGCCAGGGCATCACCTGTATTCTCATTTCGCACAAGCTCAATGAAATTTCGCGCGTGGCCGACGCCATCACCATCCTGCGCGATGGCAGCACCGTCGAAACGCTGGACTGCCGCGCAGAGGCCATCAGCGAGGACCGCGTCATTCGCGGCATGGTGGGCCGCGAGATGGCCGACCGTTACCCGCCGCGCCAGCCGCAAATTGGCGAGACCGTGTTTGAAGTGCGCGACTGGAATGTTTACCACCCGCTGCACACCGACAGGAAATTCATCAAGGGCGTCAGCCTGCAGGTGCGCCGCGGTGAAATCGTCGGCATTGCCGGGCTGATGGGGGCAGGGCGAACCGAGCTTGCCATGAGCATCTTCGGACGGTCGTGGGGCCGCCGCATCAGCGGCCAGGTTCTGTTGAACGGCCAGCCTGTCGATGTCGGCACGGTGGAGAAGGCTGTTCGCCACGGCTTGGCCTATGTGACTGAAGACCGCAAGGGCAACGGGCTGGTGCTGAACGAAGACATCCAGTTCAATGTGTCGCTGGCCAATCTCAAAGGCGTTTCAAGCGCCTCGGTCATCGACGATGGCCGTGAGTACCAGGTCGCGCAGAGTTACCGGGAGAAGCTTCGCATCCGGTGTTCAAGCGTCGGCCAGAAAGTCCTCAACCTCTCAGGCGGTAACCAGCAAAAGGTGGTGCTGAGCAAATGGCTCTTCACCAGCCCCGAGGTTCTCATCCTCGACGAGCCTACGCGCGGCATTGACGTGGGCGCCAAGTACGAGATTTACACCCTGATGGCCCAGCTTGCGGCCGAGGGGAAATGCATCATCGTCATTTCTTCGGAAATGCCGGAATTGCTGGGGATGACTGACCGCATTTATGTCATGAACGAAGGCCGCTTCATTGCCGAGATGCCGACGGCCGAAGCCTCCCAGGAAAAGATCATGCGCGCGATCATGAAAGCAAGCTGAAAAATGAACAACAAACCCTCTACCGCCGTGCCCGCCGCTAAATCCCCCGTCGAAAGCGACAAGTCGCCGCTCGACTACCTGAAGCACAACTTCCGCGAATTCGGCATGTTGATCACGCTGGTGGCCATCATGGTCTTTTTCCAGTACATGACCGAGGGCACGCTAATGCAGCCCCTCAATCTGACCAACCTGGTCCTGCAAAACAGCTATATCGTCATCATGGCTTTGGGCATGCTGCTGGTGATCGTGGCGGGGCACATCGACCTGTCTGTAGGTTCGGTGTGCGGCTTCATCGGTGCACTGGCGGCCGTGCTGATGGTTCAGTACGACTGGCATTTTGTGCCCGCGTCGCTGGCGTGCCTGGCCTGCGGCGCGCTGATAGGCGCAGTTCAGGGGTGGTTTGTGGCCTTCTTCCGCATTCCCTCCTTCATCGTCACGCTGGCGGGCATGCTGGTGTTCAAGGGGCTGGCCCTGGCACTGCTGCAGGGCCAGTCGGTCGGCCCCTTTCCCGACTCATTCCAGATGCTGAGCTCGGGGTTCATGCCCGACCTGCTGGGCAGCGACGGCCTGCGCAAGAGCTCGCTGCTTCTGGGCGTGGTGCTTGCCGCCGTGCTCGCGGTGGCTGGCATACGTGCGCGGGCCAACCAGTTCAAGCATGGTATCCAGGCCGAACCCGCCGTGTTTTTCCTTGTCAAAACGGCGGCATTCTCCGCGCTTCTGATCTATTTCAGCTACCTGCTGGCCTCCTACAGAGGACTGCCCAATGTGCTGATTGTGATGGCCGTGCTGATCTTCCTTTTCCACTTCATCACGGGCCGCACCACCATTGGCCGGCGCGTCTATGCGATGGGCGGCAACGAAAAAGCCGCCAAACTGTCGGGCATCAAGACCGAACGCCTGGCCTTCTATACCTTTGTCAACATGGGCGCGCTGGCAGCGCTGGCCGGCCTGGTGTTTGCCGCGCGCCTGAACACCGCCACGCCCAAGGCCGGCCTGGGCTTCGAACTCGACGTCATTGCCGCCTGCTTCATTGGCGGGGCTTCGGCCTCGGGCGGCGTGGGCAAGGTCATGGGCGCGGTGATCGGTGCGTTCGTGATGGGTGTGATGAACAACGGCATGTCCATACTGGGCGTTGGCATCGACTACCAGCAGGTCATCAAGGGCGTAGTGCTGCTGGCCGCAGTGTTTGTCGACGTCTACAACAAGAACAAGGCATGAACCACCCGGCTGTACTGAAGGCAGGGCATCGCGCAGAGCTTGCGCCATGACTCAGGCCGATCCCGCCCCGGTACTGGAACTCACAGGTATCCACAAACAATTTGCCGGTGTCGCAGCGTTGCGCGATGTGCGTTTGTGCTTGTATCCCGGTGAAATCCACGCCTTGATGGGGCAAAACGGTGCAGGCAAGTCCACACTGATCAAGGTGCTGACCGGCGTGCTTGAAGCCAGCGGCGGCCAGATGCAGCTGGCCGGCAAAGCCGTGTGGCCGAACTCTCCCCTGGCCGCACAGCGCCTTGGCATCAGCACGGTTTACCAGGAGGTCAATCTCTGCCCCAACCTCTCGGTGGCAGAGAACATCTTCGCAGGGCGCTATCCGCGGTGCGGCATCGCGCAGGGTTTTCGCATTGACTGGGCCTTGCTGAACCGCCGCGCGCGCGAACTTGTCGCGCGCATCGGCCTGGACATCGACGTCACGCGCCTGCTGTCGAGCTACCCGGTTGCGGTGCAGCAGCTCGTGGCCATCGCGCGCGCCATCAGCATCGAATCGAAAGTGCTGATCCTCGACGAGCCCACGTCCAGCCTGGACGATGACGAAGTCCAAAAACTCTTCGAGGTATTGCGCCGCTTGCGCGATGACGGGCTCGCCATCGTTTTTGTGACCCATTTCCTGAACCAGGTCTACGCGGTATCGGACCGCATCACGGTGCTGCGCAACGGCACCTGGGTAGGGGAATGGCGGGCAAGTGAACTGGGGCCCCAGGCGCTGATCGCGGCCATGCTCGGCAGGGAGCTGGCAGCGCAATCCGCAGGCGCCGCAGTAGCGCCGGCATTTGATGACGCAGCGCCGGCACTTTTGCAAGCCGAAGGTCTGGGCCAGGCAGGCCAGTTGCAAGCCGTCGACCTGCGCGTGCGCGCCGGCGAGGTGGTGGGCATCGCAGGCTTGTTGGGTTCCGGGCGCACCGAGCTGGCGCGCCTGCTGTTTGGCCTGGAGACACCGGATCGCGGTGTGCTGAAGATCAATGGCCAGACGGTCACTTTTTCCAATCCCGCCGACGCGATCCGGCACGGCCTGGCGCTGTGTCCCGAGGAGCGCAAGACCGATGGCATTGTGGCCGAGCTGTCGGTGCGGGAAAACATCGCGCTGGCATTGCAGGCCCGTATGGGCATGCGCCGTTTCCTGTCGCGGGCCGAGCAGACCGCGCTGGCCGAGCGCTTTGTCCAGGCCATGGGCATCAAGACCGCGAGCGTCGACACGCCCATCGGCCTGCTGTCGGGCGGCAACCAGCAAAAAGCCATGATCGCGCGCTGGCTCGCCACCGAGCCGCGCCTGCTGATCCTGGACGAGCCCACACGCGGCATCGACGTGGGGGCCAAGCAGGAAATCATGGAGCAGATCCTGCGCCTGGCAGATGCCGGCATGGCGGTGGTTTTTATCTCGTCCGAAATGAGCGAGGTGGTGCGGGTGGCGCACCGCATCGTCGTGCTGCGCGACCGCCGCAAAGTGGGCGAGCTGCCCGCGGGGAGCAGCGAAGACACTGTCTATGAACTGATTGCGGCTGAACATGTCTGAAGTGCCTTCTTCTTTTCTGACTGCCGCGCTACGGCACCGTCTGGTCTGGCCGCTGCTGACGCTGGCGTTGCTGCTGGCCGTAAACACCGCTTTCAATGCCAGCTTTCTGCACCTCGAGTGGCGCGACGGGCATCTGTACGGCAGCCTGATCGACATTCTCAACCGGGCTGCCCCACTGGTGCTGGTGTCGCTGGGCATGACCATGGTGATCGCCACCCGCGGCATCGACATTTCCGTGGGTGCCGTGGTCGCCATCGCGGCGGCGCTGGCCGCCTGGATGATTGGCGGGTCGGTGGCAGGCAGCGTGAGCCGCTTTCCAATGCCGCTGGCGATCGTGGCGGCACTGGCCATCGCCCTGGTATGCGGGCTGTGGAACGGGTTGCTGGTCGCCAAAGTGGGTATGCAGCCGATCATTGCCACGCTGATCCTCATGGTGGCCGGCCGCGGCATCGCGCAGCTGATCACCGGCGGGCAGATCATCACCATTTACTATGCGCCGTTCTTCTTCCTGGGCAGCGGCTACCTGCTGGGTTTGCCCTTCTCGCTGTTCATCGTGGCGACCGTTTTTGCGCTACTGTATCTGGCGGTGACGCGCACCGCCCTGGGCTTGTTCGTCCAGGCCGTGGGCATTAACCCAACCGCAGCACGCGTGGCCGGCATACAGGCGAAACGCCTGATCATTGCGGCCTATGCGTTCTGCGGTTTTTGCGCAGGCATTGCGGGCTTGCTGATCAGCTCCAACGTCAAAAGTGCCGACGGCAACAATGCGGGCCAGCTGCTGGAGCTCGACGCCATCCTGGCCGTGACGCTGGGCGGCACAGCCCTCACCGGTGGGCGGTTCAGCCTGGTGGGCAGCGTGATCGGTGCGTTGATCATCCAGACCTTGACGTATGCCATTTATTCGCTGGGCGTGCCGCCTGAGATCAACCTCGTGGTCAAGGCCGTGGTGGTGTTTGTGGTGATGTTGCTGCAATCGCCTGAGTTCCGGGCCGAGATCGGTTTCTGGATGCGGCGGCCCGCAGCGCGGGAGATGCGGCCATGAACACGACGCTCACCAAACCCGTCGCAGAATCCGCCCCAAGGCAAGCGGCGCCCGCGGCACCGGCTTCCCGGTTCAATTCCAAATACCTGCCGCTGGCCGCCACCATATCGCTCTTCGTCGCCATGGCGACCATGGGCTCGGTGCTTTACAGCGGGTTCTTTTCGGCTCAGGTTTTTCTCAATCTGCTGATCGACAATGCCTTCCTGGTCATCATCGCCGTGGGCATGACCTTCGTCATCCTGTCGGGCGGCATTGACCTGTCCGTCGGCTCCGTAGTGGCGCTGACAACCATGGTATCGGCCGCGCTGGTGGAGCATCACGGCTGGAGTCCGATCGTGGTGATTCCGCTGGTGCTGCTGATGGGCACGGCGTTCGGCGCCTTCATGGGATTTCTGATTGAACGCTTTCGCCTGCAGCCTTTTATCGTGACACTGGCCGGAATGTTCCTCGCGCGCGGCCTGTGCTACCTGATCAGCGTCGACTCCATCAGCATCACCAACGAGTTTTACTCGGAAGTCTCGCAGCTGCGCATTCCCCTGTGGGAAGACGCTTCGCTCTCCATCAGCGCCGTCATCGCCATCGTGGTGCTGCTGGTGGCGGTGTTCATCGCGCATTGCACGCCCTTTGGCCGCGCGGTGTATGCCGTGGGCGGCAATGAGCAGTCGGCGCTGCTGATGGGCTTGCCGGTGCGCCGCACACTCGTGGGGGTCTACACGCTTTCGGGTTTTTGCTCGGCGCTGGCCGGCGTGGTTTTTACCTTCTACATGCTGTCGGGCTACGGCCTGCACGCCACCGGCATGGAGCTTGACGCCATCGCCGCCGTGGTGATTGGCGGCACCCTCCTCAGCGGCGGCGTGGGTTATGTGGCGGGCACCCTGTTCGGGGTGTTGATGCTCGGCATCATCCAGACCCTGATTTCCTTTGACGGCACCCTGAGCTCCTGGTGGACGCGCATTGTTGTCGGCGTGTTGCTTTTTGTTTTTTGCCTGTTGCAACGGCTTTTAACAAACCGCACTCCCAAATCCTCCTGAAACCTTATCGACAGACATACCATGACAAGCAACAAGCGAAAACTGCGCTCCACCGAATGGTTCGGTTCAGCCGACAAAAACGGTTTCATGTACCGCAGCTGGATGAAGAACCAGGGCATTCCCGACCATGAGTTCGACG
>NZ_JBDTPB010000075.1:0-17438 GCF_039932935.1 Polaromonas sp. | reverse complement strand
AAACCCTGCGCGGCATGGCGCCGCCCGCCACGGCCGAGCCCACGGTGGTGGTGCTGACGCCCGGCATGTACAACTCGGCTTACTTCGAGCATGCCTTCCTCGCGCAGCAGATGGGCGTCGAACTGGTCGAAGGTCAGGATCTGTTCGTCAAGGACAACTTCGTCTACATGCGCACCACGCGTGGCCCCAAACGCGTCGACGTGATCTACCGCCGCGTCGACGACGATTTCCTCGATCCGCTGGCCTTCCGCCCCAACTCCACGCTGGGTTGCGCGGGCCTGCTCAATGTTTACCGCAGCGGCAATGTCTCGCTGTGCAACGCTATCGGCACCGGCGTGGCAGACGACAAGTCCATCTACCCCTACGTGCCCAAGATGATCGAGTTCTACCTCGGCGAAAAGCCGATCCTCAAGAACGTGCCGACTTACATGTGCCGCAACAACGACGACCTTCAGTACACGCTGGCCAACTTGAAGGATCTGGTCGTCAAGGAAGTTCACGGTGCGGGTGGCTACGGCATGCTGGTCGGGCCGGCCTCCACCAAGGCCGAGATCGAAGAATTCCGCGCCGCCTTGCTGGCCAATCCCTCGGGCTACATTGCGCAGCCCACGCTGAGCTTGTCGACGTGCCCCACGTATGTTGAAAGCGGCATTGCCCCGCGCCACATCGACCTGCGGCCTTTTGTGCTGAGCGGCAAGGAAGTGCAGATGGTGCCGGGGGGCCTCACGCGCGTGGCGCTGAAAGACGGCTCGCTGGTGGTCAATTCATCGCAGGGCGGCGGCACCAAGGACACCTGGATTCTTGAAGGTCCGTCATCGCCCGTGGTGTCGCAATCTCAATCGCAATCGCAATCATTAAAAGTGGGGGGAGCGTAATCATGTTGTCTAGAACCGCTGACCACCTCTTCTGGATGTCGCGCTACACCGAACGCGCCGGCGATATGCCGCAGGCATTCGCGGGGATGACTCATCAATTGCGCGAAGCGCTTGTGATGTCATCACCAAAATACGCAAAGCGCGTCAGCGCTTTCGGTGTTTGAGGCTTAGGAAGGAGAAAAAATGTTATCCCGCACTGCTGATCACCTTTTCTGGATGTCGCGCTACACCGAACGCGCCGGCGATATGCCGCAGGCATTCGCGGGGATGACTCATCAATTGCGCGAAGCGCTTGTGATGTCATCACCAAAATACGCAAAGCGCGTCAGCGCTTTCGGTGTTTGAGGCTTAGGAAGGAGAAAAAATGTTATCCCGCACTGCTGATCACCTTTTCTGGATGTCGCGCTACACCGAACGCGCCGAAAACACCGCAAGGATGCTGGATGTGAACTACCAGACCTCGCTGCTGCCGCAATCCGATGCGTTGGTGCAGGCCGGCTGGAAAGGCTTGCTCAGCATCAGCGAACTGAAGACGTCTTTCGCCGCAAAGTATGGTGACGCCATCAACCCGCGCGATGTGATGGACTTCATGGTGCGTGACGAAAAAAATTCGTCCAGCATCATTTCGTGTCTGCAAAACGCCCGCGAAAACGCCCGGGCCGTGCGCGGCACGCTCACCACCGAAGTCTGGGAAACGCAAAACCAGACTTATCTTGAAGTGATCCGCATGCTGCGCAACGGCGACTTCGAGCGTGACCCCGGCCAGTTCTTTGAGTGGGTCAAGTTCCGATCGCATTTGTCGCGCGGCGTCACGCTGGGCACCATGCTGCAGGACGAAGCCTTCCACTTTCTGCGGCTCGGTACGTTCCTCGAGCGTGCCGACAATACCGCGCGGTTGGTGGACGTGAAGTTTCACGCCGTGCAGAACGACTTTCTCGGCATGGCCGGTGAGAAAGACCAGGAATACGACTTCTACCACTGGAGCGCCATTTTGCGCAGCGTCTCGGGCTTCGAGGTCTACCGCAAGGTGTATCGCGACGTCATCAAACCTGAGCGCGTGGCCGAACTGCTGATCTTGCGCGCCGACATGCCGCGTTCCCTGCTGGCTTGCCTGAACGAAGTCATGAGCAACCTTGCCATGGTGACCAGCGACACCAGCAGCGAAACCCAGCGCCGCGCCGGCAAGTTGCGGGCCGACCTGCAATTTGCTCGCATTGATGAAATCCTTGCGACGGGATTGCACGCCTTCCTGACGCAGTTCCTGGACCGCGTGAACGAACTCGGAGCGCACATCAGCCGCGAGTTTCTCGTGCCGGCAACGCATTGAAACTGCACGTTCGTCACATCACCGACTATCGCTACAGCGAGCCGCTGCGCTATGCGCTGCAAACGCTGTGGCTCACGCCGCAGTCCGGGCCGGCGCAAACGGTGAACTACTGGAGCCTGGGCGCGCCGGAAAAGTTGTTCACCCAGCGTGACGCCTTCGGCAACACGATCAGCTCCTACACCTTTGTCGGCAAGGATGCCGACAACGTGCGCTGGAGCCTGGTGAATGCGGCCGGCGACGTGGAAACTTTAGGCGTGGCCGAGTTCAATGACGCGGAGACCCTGCCGCACCCCTATTTCTTTTTGCGCGCCACACACCTGGCCGAACCGCACTGGGAGCTTGCGGAATTCGGCCGTCGCTATATTCCGCAAAGCCTGGACGGCACGGCCAGCCTGCCCTCCCTGCTGGCCTTGAGCCAGGGCGTGGCAGGTGCCGTCAGCTACCTCAAGAACAGCACCAGCGTCACCACCACCGCGCTCGAAGCCTTCAAGTCCGGCGCGGGTGTCTGCCAGGACCAGGCCCACGTGATGGTTGCCATCTGCCGCAGCCTGGGCTACCCGGCGCGTTATGTCAGCGGTTATTTTTACGCGGCCAACGAGCCCGACCTGGCCAGCCACGCCTGGTGCGACGTCTGTCTGGACGTGGCCACACGCCGCTGGGTCAGCATAGACGTCACCCACAGTTGCCTGATCGACCAGCGCCACGTGCGCCTGGCCATGGGCACCGACTACAACGCCTGTCCACCCAGCAAGGGCGTGCGGCAGGGCGGCGGGGAAGAGTCGATGACGGTGGAGATCACGATACAGCCGGTGTGACCTTGAGCGCGCTGGGCATGGCCCGAACACTGCCCCTTTTGGCCGACCGATCCGCAGGATGCGTTGTCTGCGTGTCGCCACCGTGCCAGCGAAAGGCACACGGATTTTCCCGGTGCTGAGGCTATAGTTGCAATCGCTGAAGCCGCGTGCGGACCTGGTCCCGTTCAGCGGCTTTCAGGTTTTTTTGATGTTCAGCTTGCATTGGCAAGCACTGGCTTGTGCAGCAGATTTTGCAACCTGCATGCCTCAGGCCGCAGGAGACAACCGCACATGACTAAATCTATCCGCCGCCCCCAGGTATGCGTCCTGGGCAGTGCAGAGCCCGGATCTGCCGCCTATGAACTTGCGGGGGACGCCGGGGCGATGCTGGCGAAGCTGGGCATCACCGTGGTCAGCGGCTGCGGGAGTCCAGCCACCCGGGTTGCTGCCGAGCGAGCCATTGCCGCAGGCGGCTTGGTGGTCAGCATCGTCCCTCCCGATCAAATGCCTCCGGCCGATTGGCCTGCCACCGTGGTGATTCCCTGCGGAATGGGGGATGCACGCAACCTGATGATGGCGCTCGCCGGCGATGCATGCATTGTGATTGGCGGTCGGGCCGGCACGATTTCCGAAGTCTGTCTGGCCTGGCTGCACAAGCGGCCACTGCTTCCACTCACCGGTTGCGGAGGCTGGTCCAACGATTTGCCGTCCAATCCTCCGGATGAGAGGCAGAACTCCCCCATCTTGCCCTGGAGTTCCGTTGCACAACTGGAGGCCCAGCTTCGCGAGCTAGGCCTGGTTCAAGCGCGCGTCTAGGCTGTGATGACCGATATCAAGTCCGCCGCCTTCCCCGATGACCTTGAGCGTGTCATAGCCATCTTTCGGGAGTACATCGCCAGCCCCAGCGTGAGTCTCGACTTCCAGGACTACGAGGCGGAATTTGCTGCGTTACCAGGAAAGTACGCCGCGCCTGACGGTTGTCTGCTGCTCGCGTGGAAGGAGCAGGCCGTCGTCGGATGCGCGGCGCTCCGTCGCGTCGACGACACCGTCTGTGAGATGAAGCGCGTCTACGTTCGGCCAAATGCGCGAGGCGAAAGCCTTGGCCGCCGGCTCGTCGAGAGCATCCTCGCCGAAGCACGGGCAAGAGGCTACTCTCACATCTGCCTCGATGTCCTGCCTGAGTTTTCTGCCGCACTGCGCCTCTACGAATCCCTGGGCTTTCTGCCAGCGGCGCCCGTCACATTCAATCCCGTTCCCGGCACGAAGTTCCTGGCCCTTGAACTTTCCCATGACGGCTCAGGTGTGTCTAAGCCGTTCACCGAAAATGTCTTCTAACATGCTTCGCGCTTCCAGCGTTCGCTCATCTCAAATGTCATGCTCGCACATTCGAACTATGAAATATATCGTTTCAATATTGCCTCTTTTGCTTACAGCACTTGCTGGTTGCGTTTCAGTTCAACCAACAACGATGGCAGAGCAGAAGACACCTCTCCTTGCTCCAACAGGCCCGGATGCCAAGACTTTTCTCCTGACGAAAGTAATTACTCAGATTCCGCTTGGCGATCGCGTCGTAAACATCCAGTACGGATGGAGCTGCTTCAAAGGCAACGCTCTTGATTGGCGAGGGGGGAGGATTAATCTGACCGACGATGAATTTTCGGATGGATTTCGGAAAGAGTTCACCAAGCTCAACTACAAGGTTGCTGGAGATCCTTCAGCTCTGTTTGTTGACACCACAATCAACAGTGCTGACTTGCTCGTGGCTGGTGCCATAGAAAAAGTGCAGACAAATGTCTGCTTTCCCTTCTCAGGTAGCCCTGACGCCAACATCGGGATTACAAGCAAATTGAAAGGCTCGACTTACATGCGCGTCCGCTGGCAAATCTATAGCAAATCAAGCGCGAAGGTCGTACTGGAAACCACCACTGATGGCTCGTTCGAGGCGGCAGAGGTAATTACAGGCAGCATTCCTCAATTTTTTAAGAACGCATTTCAGTCCAACGTGAGTAACTTGCTGGCAGAACCACGGCTGTTCGAACTTTCCAAACCAACTCCTCAGAAGTAGAGGGCCGGGGGATATGAAGGATTTCGAAGGTGAAATAAATGCGCTACCCAGACTCAACTCCCCCGTGGACCGGTAGTTGTCTTTGCGGAAAAGTGCAGTTCAAGCTCACGGCGCATCCGCTGACGTTTTACGCGTGTCATTGCACAGACTGCCAGCGGCGTACTGGCGGTGCCATGCGGCTGGCCATGTGGGTCGACCGCTCCGCGCTGGAGGTTACGCAGGGCAGCCCGCAGGTTCTGACATTTGATATGGGAAATGGGCGGCAGCGCAGGGCGAAAGTTTGCGTTGATTGCGATACCCGGTTGTGGGCAGAACCGGCCGACAGGCCGACCATGGCTGCGCTGCTACCAGGCACACTGCATAACGCGCGGGAGTTTGAGCCTGTTGCGCACCTCTGGACAAAAAGCGCGCTTTCGTGGGTTGTGATTCCACCTGGCGTTGCCGTGTACGAAACCCACCCAGATCGCCCAGGTGAGCTCGCAAGGCTGTGGCAGGAAGCGATGCAACGGCGTGACTCCGGCGATGCAACTTAACCTCCTGCCGAAGCAGAAAATTGCAGTTGGCTGAATTTCCCTCCGTTTCTCCAGCGCGCCAATGCTCCAACAACAGACCTCAATCCCATGACAACGGCTCTCCTTGTTATCGACGTTCAGAAGGCTCTCTGTTCCGGCGAGGGGGCAGTCTTTGAAAGCCTGCGCGTCATCGACAGAATCAACCGGGTGTCTGCCAAGACCCGCGCCGCGGGGGCTCCGGTCATCCTGATCCAGCACGAGGCGCCGGACAGTTCGCTGGCATACGGAACGGACGGATGGAGACTTGCTGATGGGCTGGACACCCAGCCGACCGATATCTACCTGCGGAAGAAGGCGACCGACTCATTCCACAACACAGAGCTGCACGCGCTGCTACAGGAGCGTGGAATCAAGAAAGTGATCATCTGCGGCTTGCAAAGCGACTTCTGTGTGGACACAACGACGCGGCGGGCTTTGGCTTTGGGGTATCCAGTCACCCTTGTCTCAGACGGCCACTCCACAGTGGACAACCGGGTTCTCACTGCGGCACAAATTTCCGCTCACCATACGGTGACACTGGCAAATATCGAGAGCTTTGGGCCAAGAGTCACTCCGCGGCCGGCCGGTGAGATACGGATTGAATCCTGACCTTGGGCGCAACCGGATGAAGGTGAAAATTACCATTCCGCCGGCCTGAGTCTGCCCGGGCCTGGATTTGCGACACGAGAGGAGCCTGGCGCGAACATCTTTGCCGGATTCGAACCGTCGGGCCGCTATGATTTTGATAGCTGCTTGCGCCCGGCGGAATTGCTCTGTAGCTCAAATCATTCATAAAAAAGACCGAAATGTGCCTGAGATGCTCTCGGAACGCGTCAACTCACAGTCCAGAAGCGTCAAAAGAATTTTGACGCCCCGGAATTGGCGATTTCAAGCATAAAAAAGGCTCGTACCCCAATAGCAGCGGGCGCAAGAAGCTATTGAATTGATAGCGCTTCAGGTGGGCCTTATGTTTTTCAGGCAGTGGGGGTATAACTGCAACCACTGCCAGCGCCCGAGTGCGGCTTGGTCAATGTGTCGGGAGTCTTCCATGCGAAAGCTGTTTCTGGCCATCGTTGTGAGCCTTGTTTCCCTGCCATGCCTGGCGGCGGAAATAGGTGAGCCTGACATGGCCACATATGCGATCAGCGGCAAGGATGGGCAGCCGTCCAGAATGCAGATTCGCCTGTCCCGAAAGCCCGATAAATGGTTGATGGAGGGCAAAGAAGGCGACGCCCCCTGGAAGAGCATCAGCTGTGACCGCGCCTGCGAATACCGCACATCGACCGAGAACGAAACCACAAGCTATCTCGGTGCTTTTCCGGCAGAAATGCAGGGGCAGTTTGATATGGCGTGCATACAGAACGTGGCCAACGCATTTTGCCGCGTCACCAGGAAGGACAACCCGTCGATCGGTGGTTATGCCTTTGTTGCGCTGGTGACCGGCACGCCGATCCCCATGACACTGATCCGGGTTGAACCATGAGCAACCCGGCCGACAAACCGGCACATGCCGGGCCTTCCTATGGCGCACCACCGTTCGGCAGGGCGTCGCCGTATCTTTCGGCCGCTGCACTCGTATTCGTGGCTTGTTTTGTCGCGAATCTGGATGCCGTGTCACGTAGCTTTGGGCTGGATGCAGAAGGTCTGCAGGCGGTGATACTTTTTACATCCTTCGCCGGCAGCGTGCTCGGGTTGACGGCCCGCTGGAGCCAAAGCGCTTTCACCAAGAACCTCGGGGCGGTTTTTGGCGTGTTGAATTTGGGCCTCTTCGTTGCTTATGGGGTACTGGCTTTATTGTTTGCTCACGGTGCAAAGTAAACCGTTCTCTGGCTGCCAATTGCTGCCAGTGCGGAATTTCGCGGCGTCATAATGACGCCGGATTTCTTTTCTGGAGCAGGTCCGTTCAGCCTGCGGCGTCCGCAGGCACTCACGTCCACTCCTCACGCACTCATGCAACAACCACCCTGGATGCCCATCGCCTTCGCCGAAGTCGGTGTGCGCACTTTTCCTGCCGGCCAGAGCAACCCCCGCGTCACGGAGTACCACGCATACACCAACATCCGTGGCTATGACGACAAGGCTTCGTGGTGTTCCTCGTTCATGAATTGGTCGCTGGCTCAGGTCGGCATTTCCGGCACGGGGTCTGCGCTGGCGCGTTCCTGGCTTGACTGGGGCGAGCCGCTCGATGCACCCTTGCCGGGCTGTATTGCCGTGCTGTCACGCGAAGACCCCGGCGGCTGGAAGGGGCACGTGGGGTTTTTCCTTCGCGCCGATGAAGCGTATGTGTATCTGCTGGGTGGCAACCAGCTGGACAAGGTGTGTGAGAACGCCTATCCCTTGGCCGCGGTTCTGGGCTACCGCTGGCCCTCGCAGCGGTCGGCTTGACTCTGCCTCCCGGGAGCAGGTCTTACCTGACCCGCGCCGCCACTTCTCTTCCCAGTTCAATCACTGCCATCGCGTAATAGCTGCTCCAGTTGTAGCGCGTGATCGCATAAAAATTCTCGGTACCCGCGACGTATTGCGGCGCGTCCGGTCCGTTGAGCAACTCAACCAGCGCCAGCGGCCCGTTGTGTTGCAGGGCGAGGCCTTCCAGTACCGCGCCCTTCGCCGTGAAGCTCTCAACGCTGAAAGTGGGCAGGATGTCGGGCGCCATCAGCGCGTCCATATCGAGCCGGCTTTTGTCGAAACTCACGGCGTAATGGGTGGGCATGCCGGTTTGCCAGTTGAAGGCCTTGAAATAACTGGCCACCGAGCCGATCACGTCGGCGGGGCTGCCCCACAGGTCGACGTTGCCGTCGCCGTCAAAATCGACCGCGTACTTGATCCAGCTTGACGGCATGAACTGCGGCATGCCCATGGCGCCGGCAAAGCTGCCGCGGGCCTCGAAGGGGTTGGCTTCGCGCCGGCTTTGCAGGGTCAGGAATTGCTCGATCTCGCCCTTGAAGAATTCGCTGCGCTCTTTGGCGCGAGGGTGGTTCACCGGGAAGTCGAAGGCCAGCGTGGTCAGCGCGTCCATGACGCGGAAGCTGCCGGTGTCGCGGCCGTAGATGGTTTCTACGCCAATGATGCCGACGATGATCTCGGCGGGTACGCCGTATTCCTTCTCGGCGCGCTCCAGCGTCTGCTGGTTCTCCAGCCAGAAGCGCCTGCCGGCTTCAATGCGCACGGGGTCGATGAAACGGCTGCGATAGACGCGCCAGTTTTTGACGAAAGGCTTGGTGGGCGGCTGCATCAGCTTTACCACGGTGGCGTTGTAGCGCGACTGGCCGATGGCATCGCGCACCCAGTCGGGGTCCAGGTCGCGGCGTGCAGCCATGTCGTCGGCAAACTGCATGGCTTCGGGGCGGGTCGAATACAGCGGTCCTTGTGCCGGTACCGATTTGGCGGAAACGCGCTTTTTGATGTTATTTCCCTCTCCAGCCCAGGCTGATCCTGCGCAAGCAGCTATCAAAAAGAGAGCAAATCCGAAACGTTGAAGACGCATGAAGGAGTGATTGAATGACGAAGAGTGAGCGGGAAGGGTGGGCCTATTTTAAGCGGGCCAGGCGAGACGCTCGAACTCCTGCCTGAGCGCACGCAGCTGCTGCGTGCCCTGGTTGCCGCTTGACGGTGCGGCGGCGTACCGCATCTGCTCCAGGCGCAGCAGCCAGTCATGCACGGTCTTGCCCTGCTGACCGTAGCGGTTCAATACTTCTTGCGCCAGCTGACGGGGCGGCGAGGCTGGCGTGCTGTGAATACCCGCCTTGTCCAGCCGCTTTCGCACGCGGGTGAGCAGGCGCAGCCAGGGATCGTGCTGCGCACGGTCCCACAGCGTCCAGGCAGCGCCGACCAGGGCCGCCACCACCACAATGCCGATCAGTACATAGCTCAGGTCTTCCCAGCTGGGGGATTCAAAGCCGATGTCTTTCAGCAGGTTGAGCTGCTTGCCCTGGGTGTAATTCAGCACCCACTGGTTCCAGCCGTTGTTCACGGCCTCCCAGGTGGCGCGCAATTGGGCCGTCAGGGTTGGACTGAAGTTGCCCAGCGCCTGCGCCACCACGCCTTGCGGCGCGGCCAGGCGCTGAAATGCCCCGGTGCGCCCCGGCGCCACGGCCGAGGTCGGGTCTACGCGCACCCAGCCTTCACCGGTCTGCCAGACTTCGGCCCAGGCATGTGCGTCGCTTTGCCTTACCACCCAATAGCCGTCCACGCTGTTGGCCTCGCCGCCCTGGTAGCCGGTGACGATGCGCGCCGGGATATCGAGAGCCCGCATCAGCACCACAAACGCCGAGGCAATGTGTTCGCAAAAACCTTCCTTGCGATCAAACCAGAATTCGTCGGCAGTGTGCTGCCCGTAGACGCCCGGCTCCAGCGTATAGACATAGCCGCCGGTGCGCAGCCGTTCCAGCGCAACCTGCACCAGCGTGCGGGCATTTGCCGCCGCATAACGCGGGTCGCGGCGAATCTCGGCTGCCAGCGCCAGCGTGCGGGGGTTAAAGCCGGGCGGCAGGGCGACATATTCCTGCAGGCCGATCACCTGCTGGCGCGGCCCATGTCTGAAGATGGGGTAGCTCTGGGCCTTGTAGCGAACCAGGTCGGTGATGGGGCGGTTGGTAAACCACTGGAGGTCGGCATCCATCACATTGCGATACCCAGGCAGCTCGGGGCTTTGCGGGGCCGCCTCCATCACAAAGATCCAGGGCTGGTTATTCGGTGCCAGCGTGACTTCGTAGTTGATGGGCGCACCGGCCACCTCAAGGTTGGCCGGCAATGCATAACGCGACGGCAAAAAGGCGCGCAGCGGCTGCCAGTTCCGCCCGTCAAAGTTTGAAAGCACAGGGCCCCGGAAATACAGGTCTTGCTGCTGAGGCGGCGTGCCCCCTTCAAAACGGATGCGCATGGCGACGCTGTCGTCGAGCGCCAGTGTCGCGATATTGCCCACCTGCATGCTGGAGCTCAGGCCACTGCGGCCGGTCATGGCATCAGCCGGCACCCCCCACAAAGGGGCGAGTCTTGGAAACAGCAAAAACAGCACGAGCATGATGGGCGCACCGAGCAGCGCCATCCAGCCGGCTGTTTTGGCGGTTTGCAGCAGCGGCGGTTTCCCCACCGGCAAATGGGCATTGACCAGCACGGTCAGCAGCCCCATCAGGCCCACCAGCATGCTGAAGGCGGTAAGCAGGGACTGTGAATAAAAGAAGTTGCTCAGCATGCAGAAGAAGCCGAGAAAGAACACCACAAATGCGTCGCGACGGGCGCGCAGTTCCAGGGTCTTGAGCGTCAACAGCACCACGAGCAGCGTCACCCCCGCGTCACGGCCGAGCAGGGTGCGGTGCGTCGTCAGTGTGGCGCCGATGGTAAGAGCCAGCAGCGCCACCAGCCACCACTTGCCCGGCAACGGACGGGCATGCACGGCCAGCCAGCCGCGCCAGACCAGCACGGCGCCGGCCAGCGCGCTGCACCACAGCGGCAGGTTGCCCACCTGGGGCAGCAATACCCAGGCGATGACGGTTAACAGGAACAGGGTGTCGCGGGCGTCACGGGGAAGGGTTTTGAGGCGGGTCAGCATGTTTGCTCCTGCTGACTGTCTGAGTCTTGCCCTTGTTGTGGAGTTGACAGGTGGCTTGTTGAGCGCTGCTGGCCGGGGGTTGCCCGGCGGCAAGTAACTTTTCTTTGCTTCGCCAAAGAAAAGTCACCAAAAGAAAGGCGACCCGCAGTCTGGGTCCCTACGCTTCGCTTCGGGCAACCTGCGCTGCTCGACTGCGGCGGGGGTCCGCAGAACTCGCCTGCGGCTCGGACAACTGCGGCCCTGATCCCGCCTCCGTCTGCGCTGCTCGGCCCAGCCAGGACGGGGCGATCAGGAACGGGGACCCAATACCAAGACAAACCAGGACACGCCATGGCGTGTCCTGGTTTCTTCAGGCTTTCGGTCTCCTGTTGGTACTTGTATTTTTCCCCCACCCCGCCTGGACCGAGCACCGCAGGTTGCCCGTAGCGAAGCGTAGGGACGCAGACAGCAGGGTCGCCTTTTCTTTTGCTTACTTTACTTTTGGCGAAGCAAAAGAAAAGTGAGTTGCTGCCGGGCAACCCCCGGCCAGCAATCGTTCGCAAAGAGTACCTCTGCCGGAGCGGACCCGAACCGGGCTGCGAAGACGAATCGAAACTCGTCGTCAACATACCGCGAGTGCCTCCAGGCAAAGCCTCTTATGCGCCTCGCCGCTCGCAGGCTTGATCTCCAGCGAAGGTAGCCTCAAGCCATAGTCGAGCGCGAGCTTGTCGGCCATCAACACCCAGGCGCACAGCCGTGAAAGCTTTTGTTCAAAGCCTGCAGATCCCGCATTCATGAAGTCGAGCCAGAGTTCATGGCGCTGGGCTTGTTGCGTGTCGCGCACGACCAGGCCGTTGCCCTGTTCGTCGGCCTTGGCTGCCTTTTTCCAGACCACGAGTTTCAGGGGGTCACCGCGGCGATAGCCGCGCACGCCGTCGAACTCGCCGGTGCTCTGGGCCCGTGAGGCGGAGGCTGCGCCGCCGGAGCGGGGCTCGCCGGGCGGCAGTGGTGGCGGGTGGGCCTCGGGCTGTGGATAGACGAGGATCTGGGCTGCCGGGCGCCACACCGTCCAGACGCGGAAGGTGCCCAGCGGAAAGCGGGTTTCTGCCGTCAGCGTGGGCAAGCGGTGCAAGCCGCGCCGCGGTGGCGTGAAGGCCACCTGCACCACGCTGCTGCCTTGTGCGGGCACATCGGTCCACACCCAATGGCGCTCGGTCCCTTTTTTGGCATCCACATCGTGCGGGTCCAGCACGCTCAGGCCGATGCCGTGGCGCACGGACCGTTTCGCATTCATTAGTTTCACATCAAAAGCGGCTGTGGCGCCCGCGTAGTGAGCGGGAGGTGCTGCTAAATTCATAGCGAGTCCGCGCAATGTGCCATGGCAGACATGCATGCCGACCAAGGCGCTGCCGGCCAGCAAAAACGTCAGCAGATAGCCCAGATTGAGCTGGTAGTTGATGGACGCCACCAGCAGCACCAGCAGCGTCACACCCAGCATCAAGCCGGGGCGTGTGGGCAGGATGTACACATTGCGCTGGGTCAGCGTCACGCTGTCGGTGAACGGCAGCTTGGTCTGCCACCATTTCTGGAAGCGCCCGCGAACAAACGCAAGGGGGTTGGGAAAGGATGCCGGCGTGGCCATGCTATTGCGCTTTGCCCGACCCGTCAGGGCAGGGGCACGGCTTCCAGCATGGCCCGCACTTGCTCCACCGGGCCGCGCCCGGCATCGCTGACCGGGATGAGTCGATGCGCGGCGGTTTGCGGCAGCACGGCGGCAATGTCATCCGGCGCGACATAGTCCCGTTTGCTCAAAAAAGCCTGGGCTTTGGCGGCCCGCATGATGGCGATACCGGCGCGGGGACTGAGACCTTGCAGGAACCAGCGACCCGAACGGGTTGCGGTCACCAGGTCCTGCAGGTAATTCAGCAACGGCTCCGACGCGTGGACTGCCGCCACCATCTGCTGCAGCTCCAGCAGCTCGTGAGGCGCCAGCACGGCCGTCAGCTGTTCGACCATGTCGCGCCGATCGGCGCCGCGCAGCAGCTCGCGTTCGGCGGCGCGGTCGGGGTAACCCAGCGAAATCCGCATGTGAAAGCGGTCCAGTTGGGATTCAGGCAGGGCGTAGGTGCCGAGCTGGTCGTGCGGGTTTTGTGTGGCGATCACAAAGAAGGGCAAGGGCAGGGGGCGGGTTTCGCCTTCCACCGTGACCTGCTTTTCCTCCATGGCTTCGAGCAGTGCGCTTTGGGTTTTCGGGCTGGCGCGGTTGATTTCGTCGGCCAGCAGAACCTGCGCAAACACCGGCCCGGGATGAAACACAAAGCTTTCCTTCTGGCGTTCGTAAATTGAGACCCCCGACAGGTCGCTGGGCATCAGGTCGGCGGTGAACTGCACCCGTGAAAACTGCAGCCCGAAAGAGCGGGACAGCGCATGGGCCAACGTGGTTTTGCCGACGCCCGGAACGTCCTCAATCAACAGGTGCCCGCCGGCCAGCAGGCAGGCCACGCAGTCCTGTACCTGCGCCGGTTTCCCGACGATGACCGTGTTAAGCTGATCGAGGAGTGCCTGGAGTTTTTCTGTGACTTTCATGGTGCCAACCATACCGTAATTTTTTACAAATTATTTCCCCATGAACGCGACTGGTTATTTCACTCACGCAGATTGCCGCAAGCACGAAATGGGTCCTGGCCACCCCGAATGCCCCGAGCGGCTCGACGCCATTGACGACTGGCTGCTGGCCACGGGCGTCAAGGACGCGCTGGACACGCGCGAGGCGCCTTTCGCATCGCTGGGCGACATCGAATTGGGGCATGACCGAATGATGGTGGCGGCAATCCGCGGCCTGAGCGACAGCCTGGGGGACGACATCAATGCGGGCGGACCGGCTTACGCCCAGATCGACCCCGACACTGCCCTGAATGTCTACAGCTGGAACGCCGCCGTCCGCGCGGTGGGCGCGGTGCTGGCAGCCACCGACGCCGTGATGGCCGGCGAACTTGAAAACGCGTTTTGCGCCGTGCGGCCGCCCGGGCACCATGCATGCCATCGCAGGTCCATGGGGTTTTGCATTTTCAACAGCGTGGCCATTGCCGCCAAATATGCGCTGGAGCGCCACGGCCTCAAGCGCGTGGCGGTGGTCGACTTTGACGTACACCACGGCAACGGCACCGAAGACATCCTGAGCGGCGACGACCGCGTGCTGATGGTGAGCTTTTTCCAGCACCCGTTTTACCCGTATACCGGCACCGAAGGCCACGCTCAAAACATGCTCAACCTGCCCGTGCCGGCCTACACCAAAGGCATGGCCGTGCGCGAGCTGATCGAGGCGGCGTGGATTCCGCGGCTGGAAGAATTCAAGCCCGAGATGATTTTCATCAGCGCCGGTTTTGATGCGCACCGCGACGACGACCTGGGTCAGATGGGGCTGGTCGAGCAAGACTACGCCTGGATCACCCAGCGCCTGAAAGACGTTGCCAACCGCCATTCGAAAGGGCGCATTGTCTCGTCGCTGGAAGGCGGTTACAACCTGAACGCGCTGGCGCGCAGCGTGGAAGCCCACATTCGCGTCCTGGCCGATCTGTAGGGCTGTGATGAGTGCCGCGACCGCCGATCTTTCGGCTCCTGTGCTTCACACGCAAGACGCACGCGGCGTGCACCGCCTGGTTCTGAACCGGGCCGCCACTTTCAATACGCTGAGCGAAGACGTGCTGGCGGCGCTGCAAATTGCGCTGGACGCAGTTGCGGCAGATCCTCTGGCGCGTGCGGTGGTCATCTCGGCACAAGGCAAGGCGTTTTGCGCCGGCCACAACCTCAAAGACATGCACGCCCGGCCTGAGATGGCCTACTACCAGAAGCTTTTTGCCCAATGCACACGAATGATGCTCAGCATCCAGAAGCTGCCTGTGCCTGTGATTGCGCAGGTGCAAGGCCTGGCCACTGCGGCCGGCTGTCAGCTGGTGGCGCAGTGCGACCTGGCCGTGGCGGCGAGCAACGCCAGTTTCGGTGTGAACGGCATCGATGTGGGCCTTTTTTGCGCCACGCCCAGCGTGCCGCTGGTGCGCAACATTCCGGCGAAGCAGGCCATGGAAATGCTGTTGACGGGTGACTTCATCACGGCCGACGAAGCGCGTGTGCGCGGGTTGGTCAATCGCGTCGTGCCGCTGGACGTCCTCGACGCCGAAGTCGAGAAACTTTTACAGTCGCTGCTGCTCAAGCCGCGCGAAGCGCTTGCCATGGGCAAGGCGCTTTTCTATCAACAGCGTGAAACCGGCATCGAAGCCGCCTACCAGTTGGCGGGCCAGTCCATGGCCCACAACATGGTCCATCCTGTTGCACAGGAAGGCGTGCAGGCTTTCATCGAAAAAAGGAAACCCCAATGGCTGCCGGCGCCCTGACGAACCGTCCCCCTTCCCGCATCGACACCCTGGATGGCTGGTTCACGGCGCTGGCCCAGCCCAGCTCCCTGACGGAGCTGGCTGCGCTGATCGCCTGTGCCTTGCTGGCCTGGCTGGTGGTGCGCCTGGCGGGCCGTGCGCGCATGGCCGTCGATGGAACATCCGTCCTTTTCGGGCGGCGCGTGATCGACGGCGTGCTGTTTCCGTTGTTGCTGTTGTCCTTTGCGTATGCGGTGCAAGCCCTTCTGGCAAGAACCTTTCCGCTGGCGGTGTTCAAGGTTGCCATTCCGGTGTTGCTGTCGCTGGCGGTGATTCGCCTCGGGGTCAAGGTGCTGCAGGTGGCCTTCAAGGATGCGCCGCTGGTGCGGGCTCTGGAGCGCACTATTTCCTGGCTGGCCTGGATCGCCATGGTGTTGTGGGTCAGCGGCTTGCTGCCGGTGATTCTTGACGAGCTCGACGACATCAAGTGGAAGGTCGGCAACTCGACGCTTTCGGTGCGCACCATGATTGAAGGCGCGCTGACGGCCGGCGTTGTGCTGCTGATCACGCTGTGGATTTCCTCGGCCATTGAAGCGCGCGTGCTGCGCTCGGCCACCGGCAGTGAGCTTTCCCTGCGCAAGGCGGTGAGCAACGCCGCGCGCGCGGTGCTGATGTTTGTGGGCTTGCTATTGGCGCTGTCGGCGGTGGGCATTGACCTGACCGCCTTGTCCGTGCTGGGCGGCGCCATCGGCGTGGGGGTGGGTTTCGGTCTGCAAAAGCTGGCCGCCAGCTATGTCAGCGGCTTTGTCATGCTGGCCGAGCGCAGCGTGCGCATTGGCGACAACGTGCGCGTGGACAGCTTCGAGGGCCGCATCACCGACATCAACGCGCGCTACACCATCGTGCGAGCGCCGTCGGGCCGCGAGTCCATCGTGCCAAATGAAATGTTCATCAGCAACCGGATTGAGAACCTGTCGCTGACCGATTCCCAGGTGCTGCAGTCTACGGTGGTGTCGGTCGGGTATGACAGCGACGTTGAGCTGGTCATGCGCCTGCTGATCGAGGCGGCGTTGAAGCAGGACCGCGTGCTGCGCGACCCCGGGCCGGGCGCCAACCTGACCAATTTCGGCGCTGACGGGCTTGAGTTCACGCTCAATTACTGGATGATCGACCCCGAAAACGGCCAGCAGAACCTGCGCTCCCGTGTCAACCTGGCCATCCTCGAGTCCCTGCGGGCGCACGGTATCGACATTCCGTATCCGCAGCGCGTGGTGCATACGCGTTTGAGCGTCGCGGAGGCGGCTAAAAATGCGGAATTGGCGAAAGGTGCTGCTGACGACGCGATGGGCACCACCGACAAGCCTTGACTCCGCAAAAGCCGTTTGCGTGCGCTTTTCCTGTTCCCCTTTCTTTCGCCGCTCCGGCAATTGACGCCTGAAAGACACCTACAGGACAGGGGTTGGGCAGGATGCTCTAATTCCCTGTGCCCGGCCCTCTATAATGAAAAATAGAACGACCGTTCTTTTTCTGCCTGGTCCCCCCGGATACCCTCCGGGAACCAGCTCCGCAGCCCGCATCAGGGGCGTCGCAGCATAGAATGCAAAGCTTACGTTTACGTCAACGTCAATTCGGTCCCGATTTCGTTTCGATTTCAATTAGTACTCAATCCATCAACTCTGGAGTCCTCTCATGAAGGTCTTGGTTCCCGTCAAACGCGTTGTGGACTACAACGTCAAAGTCCGCGTCAAATCCGATGGCACTGGTGTCGACATCGCCAACGTCAAGATGAGCATGAACCCGTTTGACGAGATCGCCGTCGAAGAGGCGACCCGCCTGAAAGAAAAGGGCGTCGTGACCGAAGTCATCGCCGTGAGCTGCGGCGTGCTGCAGTGCCAGGAAACCCTGCGCACCGCCATGGCCATTGGCGCC
>NZ_JBDTPB010000074.1:0-24707 GCF_039932935.1 Polaromonas sp. | reverse complement strand
TTGATGAGAGATGTTGCAAGCGCCGTGCCAGAGATTTTTTTACAACCTCAACGTTAGAGGTGACCGGAAGACCGCAAGCTAGCGACCGTGGAGCTCTACTTTTTGGCTGGCCGTGCGGGTGCTTGTGCCGTAGGCCGGCGATTCGAAGCGCTGATGCGCTGCGCAACGGTAACGGCGGGCTGGCCCGTGTAGGCGTCCAGGCGGGTGCCCATGGCCTGCTCGAGCTGGTTCAGGCGCGTTTGTGCAGGTGGATGGGTGCTGAGCGACAGGGCGAACAACGCGTCATCGGGTGCTGCGGTGCGCAGTTGTTGCAGCACGGCCACCAGGCCATACGGATCGAACCCTGCGCGCGCGGCGAGGGCGACGCCCGTTCGGTCGGCGTCAAACTCGTCCTGCTGGTCCAGGCCTTTGGTGTACATGTTCTTGCCCAGTGCCAAGAGTTGCGACGACACCAGTCCGCCCAGATCGTTTTTCAGCTGGGAGCTGATGACCTGCGTGAGAACGCCGGCACGCGCAGCCTTGTTCATGGCGATCAGGTGATGACGGGCCGTGACGTGCGTGATCTCGTGGGCAAGGATGCCCGCCAGCTCGCCTTCGTCCGCCACGCGGTCGAGCAGGCCCTTGGTCACAAACACGTAGCCGCCGGGCGTGGCAAAGGCGTTAAAGCCGGGATCATCCAGGATCGCGAAAGTCCAGGGAAGATCAGGACGGGAAGACTGAAGACTGATCCAGCGGCCCAGCTGGTTGACGTAGCGTTGCATGGCCATGTCGGGGTAGAGCGGCTTGCTACCCAGCAATACGGCTGCAAGCTGTTGGCCGATCTGGATTTCACGCGGCTCGTCAATCTGGTCAAGCGACTGCGACAGCAGCTGAAACAGGTCGCCTCCTTTGCCGGCTTGCTGATTGCCCGCCGGCGCAAGCGCCGCGCCCATCAGTGCACCCGCGAGTCCGGAAGGAGAGTTGGGCGGCGGTGACGCGGGGGCCGGCTGTGTGGGGCGCAGCAGGGACTGAAACAGGCCGAGCGCCTTGGCCGCATCCTGCGACTGGGCGGCGAGGGGACACAGGCAGAGCAACAGCGCACAAGCCCAGGCCGTACGGCGTGGAGTTTTATGTGGCGTCGGGATGTTTTGCAGATTCATGGCGGGCCTCTTGTATTTTTGTTGTTGTTCTTATCGGTTGTACAGGTCGCTGCCAGTGGCGCTGGAAGGGGATGGCGCAGGCGCTGGTGTGGGCAGTGGCTCGACCTGCCGGCTTGCCAGCGAAGCGCTTCCGGCAAATTGACGGGCCTGTGCTGCGTCGACGCGGTTGGCATCGGCCTGCGCTACGGCGGCAAGATTGGGCACCGCATTGGCCAGGTCCTCAGCGCCCAGGCCGCGGATGCCCACCGTGGATGTCGCCACCGCGCCGCCCGGGGCTTGTGCGCTGCCTTTGTTGAAAAAACTCGACAGGCTGCGCAGTGCGCTGGTGCCCGCACTCCCCTGGGAACTGGCAGAGGTGATGTCAAACATGTGCACCCAGCCGCTGGTGCCATCGGCCATTCGAACCTTGACCCAGGCACCCTGGCGTTCGCCAAGTCGCGTGACAGAGGTTTGAACCGGCAGCGGCGCCACGGCGCGGGCGGCTTCGCCCGGTGCCTCGCGCAGCTGCGCGGCGCGTTTGATCAGTACGGCTTCACCTTGCGGCTGGGCGTGCGCCGCAGTGCCAAAGGCTGCCAGCGCCAGGATAACCATCCCTGCCTGAATGTTGGTTTTACTCAGTATCATGAGCCGCTCTCCCTCTGTGGTTGTATCAAGGAATTATTATGGATTTGGGTATTGCAGGCAAATGGGCGCTGGTATGCGGCGCCAGCAAGGGTTTGGGCTTTGGTTGCGCAGAGGCGCTGGTGCGCGAGGGCGTCCATGTGCTGATCGTGGCGCGCGGCGCCGAGGCACTACAGGCGGCCGCCGCCAAACTGACAGCTGATAGCGCCCGCCCCGCCAGCGCGAGTGTTCAGTTCGTCGCGGCAGACATCACCACCGTGGAAGGCCGCGCGGCCGTGTTCGCGGTGCGCAAGGACTTCGACATCGTGGTGACCAACGCAGGCGGTCCCCCGCCCGGCGACTTTCGCGACTGGGACCGCGATGCCTGGATCAAGGCGGTCGATGCCAACATGCTGACCCCAATCGAACTCATCAAGGCCACGGTCGACGGCATGGCCGCGCGCGGCTTTGGACGCATCGTCAACATCACCTCGAGTTCGGTCAAGGCGCCCATCGATATCCTGGGCCTCTCCAACGGCGCTCGCAGTGGCCTTACGGGTTTTGTGGCCGGTGTGGCGCGCAGCAAGCTCGCGGCGCAGGGTGTCACCATCAACAACCTGCTGCCGGGCGCCTTCGACACCGACCGGTTGCGCGGCACCATGAGCGGCGCGGCGCAGAAAACCGGCCAGCCTCTAGAGACGGTCATGGACGCGCGCCGCAAAAATATTCCGGCGCAACGCTTCGGCACGCCAGAAGAATTCGGTGGCATCTGCGCTTTCCTGTGCAGCAAGCAGGCAGGCTATATGACGGGGCAGAACGTGCTGGCCGACGGCGGCGCCTATCCCGGAACGCACTGAACGCATCGCCGGCATGAGCCTGCGCTACCTTCACTTCGATCATGTCGAGGACGGCGATGGCGCGGGCACGCTGGAGGCCGTGGCCTCTACCTGGCCCGAACAGGTCCTGGCCGTACACGCTGAAGTTGTCCAGGTGCTGGCATGGGCTCATGCGGAATTTCCCGGCCGGCACGGCCCGCTTGAAGACGGCTTTGACTGGGACTATGACCTGCATGGTATGCAAGAGATGACGGCGCCTGAGGTCCTGCACTATGACGAAGCGTCGTGCCATCTGACTGCACGGGCCGGTCCACCCGGCAAACCGCGGCACACGTTGACGTTTTCGCTCAGCGGGACCGCCGTGTTTTGCGAGGCGTTCACGCAGCACTTTGGCCTGGACGATTGAAGCGCCAATTCTTGTCAGGTTAGCGTTAACATTCGGGCATGAAATCACCTTCCGAGGCACTCCGCAAAAACAAGCGGGCTCCGCGCCCCGGAACCGGTGGCATCACCCTCAGCGACGTGGCCAGCCTGGCCGGTGTTTCCGCCATCACCGTGTCACGCGCGCTCAACACACCCGCAGCGGTGTCACCCGAAACCCTGGAGCGCGTGCGCAGCGCGATTTCGCGCAGCGGCTATGTGCCCAACCTCATCGCCGGCGGCCTGGCCTCCAACCGCAGCCGCTTGGTAGCAGCGCTGGTGCCCACCATCGCCGGCCCGGTGTTTCTCGAAACCATCCAGGCGCTGACCGATGCCTTGGCCGAAGCCGGCTGCCAGCTGATCCTGGGGCAAAGCGGCTACAGCGGCGCGCGCGAAGACGCGCTGATCGACGCCATCGTGGGCCGGCGGCCCGACGGCATCGTGCTCACCGGCATCATGCATTCACCCGAAGGGCGCCGACGCCTGCTGGCCTCTGGCATTCCCATCGTCGAGACCTGGGACATCACGCCCACGCCTATTGACATGATTGTGGGATTTTCGCAGGAGAAAGCCGGCGCCGAGGTGGCCGATTACCTGCATCGCAAGGGCTTCCGCAAACCGGCGCTGATTACCGCCGACGACCAGCGCGCCATGCTGCGGCGATCTGGTTTCGAGCAGCGCTTTGCGGCGTTGGGCGTGCCCGCCATTCCTGCCTGCATGGTGCCCGCACCTTCGTCGCTGGCCAACGGGCGGTCCGGCTTCGCACAACTCTGGGCGGGCCACCCTGAAACCGACGTGGTGTTCTGCGGCTCAGACGTGATTGCGCAGGGCGTGGTCACCGAAATGCAGGCCATGGGCATGACCGTGCCCGCAGACGTGGCGGTCATGGGGTTTGGCGACATGCCGTTTGCCGCGCACATCCATCCTGCGCTCAGCACCGTGCGCATAGACGGCACCTCCATCGGCCGTCAGGCGGCGCGTTTTATCCTTGATCGCGTGGAGGGGCGTGACCCGGGCCCCAAGGTCCGCGACCTCGGGTTTTCCATTATCGAAAGAGCCAGCGCCTGACTTGACGGGCTTGGTTTTGCTCATTAACATTCTGAATTGTTAGCGCTAACATAAATACTAAGAAGATGCCAAAAAAGGCACTTTACGCGATCAGAGGATAGGCGCATCAGCGGAAGAGGCAGGGCGCGAGCCGCGGTCAACATCAGGAGACATCAAATGAGCATTCATTTCACGCGCCGCAAGGCGCTGGGCAGCCTCGGCGGCCTAGGGCTTTCGGCAGTTGCCGCCACCTCGCCCTTGCGCGCTTTGGCCGCTGACATCGCCACACCGGGCTGGCCCACCAAACCCATCACCTATGTGGTTCCCTTCACGCCCGGTGGCTCCACCGACGTCATTGGCCGCACCCTGTCGCAAAAACTGTCGGACATCCTGGGCCAGCCGGTGGTGGTCGACAACAAACCCGGCGCGGCCGGTGCCGTGGGTGCCGCCTATGTCGCCAAGGCCAAGGCGGACGGTTACACGCTGTTCGGCGGCACCATCAGCACGCACGCGATCAATGCCAGCCTGTACAAAAACCTGCCCTATGACCCGGTGAAGGATTTCGAGCCGGTCTCGCTGGTGGCCATGCTGCCGAATGTGCTGATCGTCAATCCGGCGCTCGGCCTTAACTCGGTAGCCGACCTGGTGGCGCTGCTCAAACGCGACCCGTCCAAGCGTTACTTCGCTTCGTCGGGCGCGGGCACCTCCACGCACCTGGCCGGCGAAATGTTTGCCGAGCTGATCGGCGTGCCGCTGACGCACGTGGCCTATAAGGGCACACCGCCCGCCATGATGGATGTGACGGCCGGCCAGGTGCCTTTCATGTTCGACCAAATGACGGCCGCTGTCTCGCTGGTGCAGGCCGGCAAGCTCAAGCTGCTGGCCGTGACCACCGGCAAACGCATCGCGCTGGCGCCCGAGCTGCCGACCATGATGGAGTCGGGCATTGCGAAATTCGAGATGTCTTCGTGGCAAGCGGTGTATGCGCCCAAAGGCACACCGCGGCCCATCGTGCAGCGCCTCAATGCCGAGATCACCAAAATTCTGAAGATGCCCGACGTGGTCGCCAAACTGCACGACCAGCTCGGCATGGAAATTATCGCCAGCTCGCCCGACGAGCTGGCCGCCCACATGAAAACCGAAATCACCCGCTGGGCCGAGCTGGTCAAAAAATCTGGAGCCACGGCAAGCTGACAATGAGAAAAAACGACATCCGCATCACGCACGTCCGCATCACACCCATCGCGTTTCGCGACGGACCGCTGCTCAACGCCAGCGGTATCCACGAGCCCTGGGCCCTGCGCAGCATCATCGAGCTGGAGACCTCCGACGGCCGGCTGGGTATTTCCGAAACCTATGGCGACGCGCCCATGCTGCTGGCGCTGGAACAGGCGCGCGCGCTGGCCGTCGGCCTCTCGCCCTTCGACCTCAATGTGATGGAGCAGCGCGTGCGCGCCAGCATCAAGCCGGGGCAGGGCGGCGGCGTGCAGTTTGAGCTCGCACCCGGCTCCCACACCGCCAAGAACGCCGAGAAAGTCATCAGCGCGCTTGAAGTGGCGATGCTGGATTTGCAGGGTCAGGTGCTGAGCCTTCCCATCTGCGACCTGCTGGGCGGCGCGGTGCGCGACGCCGTGCCTTATAGCGCCTACCTGTTCTACAAATTCGCCGAGCATGCCGACAAACCCTATGCGCCCGATGCGTGGGGCGAAGCGGTGACGCCCGCGCAACTCGTCAAGCAGGCCCAGGCCATGGTGAGCCAGTACGGCTTTAAAAGCATCAAGCTCAAGGGCGGTGTGTTTACGCCCGCAGAAGAGATCGCCGGCATCAAGGCCTTGCGCAAAGCTTTCCCGACGCATCCGCTGCGGCTGGACCCGAATGCCAACTGGTCGTTGCAGACCAGCATTGACGCGGCGCCCGAGCTCGACGAGCTGCTCGAATACTACGAAGACCCGACGCCAGGGCTTGAGGCAATGGCGCAGCTTGCCGGGCACTGCCGCAGCCCGCTGGCTACCAACATGGTCGTCACCACCATGGATGAGTTTCGTCGCAACGCAGCGCTGAAGGCGGTGAAGATTTTGCTGTCAGACCACCACTACTGGGGCGGCCTGCGCGCCACCGCCTCGCTGGCGCGCATGTGTGAGGTCTTCGACATGGGCATGTCCATGCATTCGAACTCGCACCTGGGCATCAGCCTGATGGCGATGACACACGCAGCCGCCGCCATTCCGAACCTGACTTATGCCTGCGACACGCACTACCCGTGGCAGGAAGAAGAGGTCATCAAAGGCGGCCGTATCAAGTTCGACCAAGGCTCCGTCAAGGTGCCTGCCGCACCTGGCCTGGGTGTCGAGCTGGATCCGGCCCGGCTGGCCGAACTGCACCAGCAATACCTGGATTGCGGCATCCGCAACCGCAACGACCTGGCGCAGATGCGCAAGTACCAGCCAGGGTTCTCCGGCATCAGCCCGCGTTTTTAAGAGGCCGCCGCGAGCCGGGAATTTTGAGTCCACAGCAACAACGAAGGAGACAAGACCATGACGAAGTACAAACATTTGATGTCCCGCCTGGGACTGGGCCTGCGGGCCGCCGGTATGCTGGCAACGCTCGCGGGCGTGCCGGCATTCATGGCCACTGCGGCCCATGCGGAGCCGGTGACCCTCAACGTCGTCGACGTGGCGGGCAACCTCGCGCTGACGCAGGAGGCGCTGGAAAGTTTTGCGGCCAAGAATCCGAACCTGGTCTCGCGCATCACTTTCACCAAGGCGCCCGCGCCCGAGCTTCCCGGAAAAATCCGGGCCATGCAGGCCGCCGGCCGCACAGACATCGACCTGGTGCTGACCGGCACCGACGCCTTGGCCGCCGGCATGGCGCTCAACCTCTGGGAGCCCATGCTGCCGGCGCACGCCGCCAAGTTCCCCAACCTGATGGACAACTACCTGCCCAGCGCCCGCAAGATGCAGGACCTGGCCAACGGCCAGGCCGTCATGGTGACCTACATGCCCGCGGGCCCGCTGCTTGAGTACAACCCCGACAAGGTCAAGGCCCCGCCTAAAACACCGGCCGAGCTGCTGGCCTGGTGCAAGGCCAATCCCAACAAGCTGATTTACGCGCGACCCGCCAATTCAGGCCCGGGCCGCACCTTCCTGATGGGCCTGCCCTACCTGCTCGGCGACAAGGATCCCAAGGAGCCGATGGCCGGCTGGGACAAGACCTGGGCTTACCTCAAAGAGCTCAACAGCTGCATCGAGTATTACCCCACGGGCACCGGCGCCGTCATGAAAGAGCTCGGCGAAGGCTCGCGCGACATGACCGTCACGGTGACCGGCTGGGACATCAATCCGCGCGCGCTGGGTGTGGTGCCCAAGCAGTTCAAGGTGGCGGCGCTGGGCGGCTTCACCTGGGTTAACGATGCGCACTATATGGCCATGCCCAAGGGCCTGCCAGCCGCCCGCCAGGCGGCCGTGATGGAACTGATGGCCTATTTGCTCAAACCCGAGCAGCAGGCGCTGACCTATGACTCCGGCTATTTCTACCCTGGCCCGGCCGTGAAGAACGTGCCGCTGACCGCCGCGCCGCAAAAGAGCCAGGACATCATCAAGGAATATGGCCGCCCCGAGTACGCCGACTGGATCGCCAAACAGCCGCACGCCCAGCCACTGGACGACAAGGCCATGGTCGCCGCGTTCAAGAAGTGGGACCAGGAGATTGGCTCCGGCAAAGGCAAGTGATTCCATGCCGAGGCAAGTCGGCAGCGCTTGCGCCGTCTT
Source organism: Polaromonas sp. (assembly GCF_039932935.1). Taxonomy (GTDB): domain Bacteria; phylum Pseudomonadota; class Gammaproteobacteria; order Burkholderiales; family Burkholderiaceae_C; genus Polaromonas. The sequence goes on along the minus strand of NZ_JBDTPB010000074.1, from coordinate 16,898 downwards.
GCCCTGCCTTGGCCTTGCGCACGGCGGGTGTCCAGCTGCCGCATTGAGGGAAGTGGACCAGGGACAACAAACAACAAAGCGCCCGCGAGGGCGGGCTACCGAAAGAGATTGATGGCTGTCATGCAGAACCCTGCGCCGCGGGTCGGAAAAAAAAACGAGTTCAAGCAATTGCGCCTGGCAGGCGTGAGCCGCCAGTTCGGCGGGGCCAATGCGCTGGACCAGCTCTCCCTCACCATAGAGCGCGGGGAATTCATCGCGCTGCTGGGCCCCTCGGGCTGCGGCAAATCGACCGCGCTTAATTGCATGGCCGGCCTGCTGCCGCTGTCGGGCGGCAGCATCTGGCTGGACCAGCAGCGCATCGACACACTGCCGCCGGAAAAACGCGGCTTCGGCATGGTGTTCCAAAACTACGCGTTGTTTCCACATCTCCCGGTCAGCCGTAACGTGGGCTTCGGCCTGAAAATGCGCGGCGTGCCGTCGGCCGAGATCGACAGGCGTGTGGCAGCGGCGCTGGACACCGTGCAACTGCAGGGCCATGCCGACAAGCTGCCCGGACAACTGTCGGGCGGCCAGCAGCAGCGCGTGGCGATCGCGCGCGCCATCGTCATCGAGCCGCCGCTGATCCTGATGGACGAGCCGCTGTCCAACCTCGACGCCAAGCTGCGCATTGAAATGCGCTCCGAAATCCGCCGCATCCACCGCGCCCAGGGCTGCTCCACGGTGTACGTGACGCACGACCAGGACGAGGCCTTGGCCATGGCCGACCGCGTGGTGGTGATGAAGCTGGGTGTGGTGCAGCAGGTCGGCACGCCGCAGGAGGTGTTCGCGCGGCCCGCCACGCTGGACGTGGCGCGCTTCATGGGCTATCGCAACGTGCTGCCGGTTCAGGTGGCAGAGGCCAACGGCCTCGGCCTCACGCTGCAAGGCCCCGGCGGTATCCGGTTTGCCGGCACGGGGATGGAGGGGGCACCGCTTTTCCGGGCCGGCCAGGCCGTGGCGGCGATCAGGCCCGACGAAATTGAGATCGGCGACGGCCCGCTCGCCTTTGCCGGCACCGTGGAGACCGCCGAGTACGGCGGCCGCGAATGGTTGCTGCAGGTCAAAACGGCATTTGACGATCTGCTCTACGTGCGTACGTCCCGCGCCGTCACGCCGGGTGACCAGGTCATGCTGTCGGCCCCACCCGAGCGTGTGCTGGTTTACGCGGGAGAAGCTTGATGAGCGCGACGGCTCTGCCGCCGCAAGGCGCGGCCCGCAGACCGCCGTTCGACCCGGCCGTGATGCTGGTCGCACCGGCGGCCGCGGTGATGATCATGTTTTTTGTTTACCCCTTCGCCTACGGCCTGCTGCTGTCCTTTCAGCCGGCGCAGGGGGGAGTGTTCGAGAATTACATCCACTTCTTCCAGACGCGGGACTTGTGGAAGACCATCGGCAACACCCTGCAGCTGGCGCTCCCGGCCACGCTGATCAATGTGGGCTTCGCGCTCGCGATCGCTTATGCCACGCGGACCAAAAGCCCTTACCAGCGCCTGCTGTCCACCCTTTTGGTGGTGCCGCTCACGCTGGGCACGGTGCTCATCGCCGAAGGCATGCTGACCTACTTCGGCCCTCGGGGCTGGCTGGCGCAGGCGCTGCAGTGGCTGCATTTGTATGAGGGCTCGATACGCCTCACGCACAACTATTGGGGCGTGCTGATCTCGCTGGTCATCACCGGCTTCCCGTTTGCCTACCTGCTGATCCTCTCCTACATCACCGGCATAGACCCGGCGCTGCCGCGCGCCGCAGCCACGCTCGGGGCTGATGGCTGGAACCGCTTTCGCTACATCTACCTGCCGCTGCTCACGCCGGGCCTCGTCATGGCCTTCTGCCTGAGTTTTGTGCAAGCCTTTTCAGTCTTCCCGTCCGCGGTGCTGCTGGGCTCGCCGGCCGGCACCACGCGCGTGATCGCGATCGCGGCCTACGAAGCGGCCTTTGAGCAGTACGATTACTCGCTGGCTTCGGCCGTCGCCATGATCATGGGCATGGCGCAGCTGGCCATCGTCGCCGCAGCGCTGGGCCTGCGCCAGATGTTTTATCGCGGCCCTGTCACCGGAGGCAAGGGATGAGCGCCGCCGCATCATACGACTCCCACCCGCTGCGCGACCGCGCCTGGCGCGCGCTGGTCTGGGGTGTTATCGGTTTTTTCCTGGTCAACGTCGGCCTGCTGATCCTCGCGGTGGCCACCAACTCGGTGGCCACGCGCTGGCTGGGCACCTGGCTCCCCGAGGCCTATACCGTGGGCTGGTATGTGTCCGCCTGGAAGGAGTTCCAGCTCAGCCATGTGCTGGTGGTCACGGTGGTGGTGGTGTTCTCGGTCGTCTTCCTGTCGCTGCTGCTCGGCGTGCCCGCCGCCTACACGTTGGCGCGCAAGGACTTTCGTGGCAAGAAGTTGCTCACGCTGCTCTTTCTGTTGCCGCTCATGGTGCCGCCGATTACCTACGGCATCCCGCTGGCCACCGTGATGTACCAGTTGCACCTGGCCGGTACCTTGCCGGGTGTGATCATCGCCAACATGATTCCGGCGCTGCCGTTTGTGATCCTGGTGATGACGCCTTTTGTCGAGCAGGTGGACACCAATATCGAATCGGCCGCACGCGTCTTCGGCGCCAACACGCGACAGATGTTTATCTACACCCTGGTGCCGCTGCTGGCACCTGGCGTGCTGGCGGCCGGCCTGCTGGTGCTCGTGCGCACCGTGGCGATGTTCGAGCTGACCTTTCTGGTGGCTGGGCCCGACACCCAGACGCTGGTGGTGGCGCTGTACTACGCGGTGTTTGCCGCAGGCGTGCGCGCCGGGCAGTCAGTGGACGCGATGGCGATGATCTACATGGCCATCACCGTGCTGTGGCTGCTGATCGCATTGCGCTTCGTCAACCCGACGCAACTGGTCAGCCGCGTCAAGGAGCACCCGGCCAAGGCCTGATGGGCTGAACAGGTACTTGCAAAGATTTCCGTTGGTGGAAATTGGGCACGGAAAGCAGCAGGGCTGCTTTCCGTGCTTTTTTTTCAACAGGCGTGTGACCGGTTTATCCGGCCAGTTCCTCGCAAGGCACTGCTGCGCTGCTGACCCGCCGCATCAGCTCGTGTTGGAGGCTGAACACCTGAAGCTGCTCCGCATAGGGCATGAGCATCTGCTCTTCGCTTGCGATGCCCACGCCGAGCAGGCTGGCCATCTTTTCCTTGCTCACCTGGCCGTTCGCCAGCAGTTCATCCACGATGTGCAGCAGCAGCACCGAATCGTTGACGAGCAGCTCCTGGGCGCGTGAGTAGGCCTGCGCGAGCAGGGCCTCGATCTCGGCGTTGGTTGGCTCCACGTCGGTGTTGAGGTTTTCCTCTGTGCTGTCGGTCACATCGATGCGGCTCAGCCGGTTGCCGAAGCCGAAGTGGCGCACAAAGCGGGCGGCCAGGGCGGTAGCGTTCTTGAAATCGCTTTCGCTGCCGGTGGTGCAGGCGTCGTCGCCGAACACCAGGGCCTCGGCGGCGCGCCCTGCCAGACCCACGCATAGGCGGTCCAGGCAGCTTTGCCGGGACTCGGCCTTCATGCGCACGTAGCTGTTGTAGCCACCTTCAAATGACGCCACGTTGATCTTGACCTCCTGCGGTGCATGGCCAAACAGGCGGCCGTACACCAGGCCATGCCCGGCCTCATGCACAGCCAGCAGGGCCCGGAAGTCCGGGCTGGCGCGCTGCTTGAGCTGGTTGAGGTCCAGCGGCACGGGGTAGGCGATGCTTGCGCCGCTCTCCGCATGACTGACGCGCAGCGATTGCGTTGCGGCATTCAGGCTGACGCGCAGCGTGGCGTCCGCCGGCACGTCGTGTTCAAGCGCCCACAGGACGGCATTGACCAGCGGCGCACTGAGGATGGCGTGGATCGACGAGAACAGCGGACGCGTGCCTTGCGCGGGGAAGACCGCGTTGGCATAAATCGCCTGGTACACCGATTCATGCAGATCAAAAATCAGCCCGGCGCTTGCCTGCATTTCATCGACGTATCTGGCGCAGGTACTGCGGATCAGCCGTTCATACGTGGATTGGCTCAGCGACGGGTAGATCACGTGGTTGTTGCCCAGCCGGGCGATCTGCTCGGGCTTGAAGCGTTCTCCCAGTGCTTTCTTGACGTCTATGACCGACAGCTTCTTCGTCAGAGCATGGAAGATGTCGGCATCAGTGTCGCAGTCTTCCACGCGTTTGGCGGTACCTTCGTACATCTCGTCCAGGTTGCCCGAAACGATGATGAGCAGGCAGCTGTAGTCCGTCTCCCATGAGTCGCTGGACGCCTTGAACTCGAGCATGCGCTCCTGCAGTTGCAGGGGCGTCCAGGTCATCACTTCCTGCAGCGGCTCCTTGAGCTTGAGGCTTTGCTTGAACTCCTGGGCCTGGTAGGGCGTGAGCTTGAACTTCAGTTTGTTGGGCAGGGTGCCGTCTTTCGCGGGTTTTTCATCAGCCCGGTCTTCGCGCTCGTGTTCATACAGCGAGAAGGCCAGAGATGATTCCAGCTCCTGCAGGAAAGACAGCGATGGCGGCAGGCGCCCATCGGACAGCAGCTGCCACACGTCCTGGTAGCGTTTGACGGCCATGTCGTCGCCCTTCTCGTTGACGGTGCGAAAGCGCTGGAATTCGTCCAGAACCAGCAGGCCGGGCTCGCTTTCGGCGATGGCTGACTCCGCCAGCATGGCGCTGATGGAGTCAGCACTGCGCCAGCTGCTGCCGTTGCTGAAGCCGTCCATCTGCACTTCGACGAAGCGGTCGTAGAAGCCCAGCTTTTGCGCCAGGCTGCGTGTGAGCTGGGTCTTGCCGGTGCCGGTCAGGCCCCACAGGCACACGATCACCGGGCGCCGGATGATGTGCGGCAGCACATACCAGGCGCGGATCGACTCGATTACCCGGTCGATGATGTCGTCGATACCGAACAGCTCGGTCTTCAGCTCGGCCGCGACCAGGGCCAGATGGGCACTGCGTTCGCGCATGAGCTCGGGCGGCACGCGGGCTGCGGCCGCCGTGTCGGTTGTCATATCGTTTTTCATGTCAGTCATTCAAATTTTTGAGGGCTTTTTGCAAAGCCACGGTTTCAGCCCGGCGATGGGCGCCGGCGCTGCGAATATGTTTGCCCGCACCCGACGTGATGGCACGCTGGATAAGGGCCCGCACCACAGGGTTGCGAGGAGCGGGTTGCGGCAAGGTCAAAGCCAGCGGCTGCTTCATGCGCCGCAAATGCTTGACCTTGCCGGCGGCAAAGTCACGGGAAAAAGCTTTGGCACTCATGTGCACGCTCCAGAAAGCAAAAAACCCCGGCGAAAAATCAGCCTGGGGTTTGCGGAGCGCGCTTCACACGTGAAGGCACGGCACCGACTGCCCGCAGGGCTGGGTATGGTGGGCACCATATCCAGCCGGGGGCAGTGGAAGGTGCGTCAGGTGTGAGTAAACAAAGTCATGGGTCTTGGTGGCCTCAAGGGTTGGCTGCACAAGGTTATTCGTTGTGCAGCGGCTTGAAGCAAGGAACGGATTCTGAAGAGCCCGCGCAAGCTTGGCAAGTTTTAAGCGATGTTTTTTGACAAGGTGTTGCGAAAATCAAACCATCGGCGGTGGACGCCGGTGGTGAATATCGACGGGGGATTGGCGCTACAGCAGGTTGGCTTTTGCATTCACATCAGCGCCGCGATGACACCACGATACCGCCCACGATCAGCACAAACGCCAACGCGTGGTAAAGGTGCGGCAACTCGCCGAGAAAGGCGGCCGACAACAGCGCGGCGAACAGCGGCGTGAGATTGGAAAAGAAGCCCGCAATCGCCGGTCCGACGCGCTGCACGCCCATGCCCCAGCACCGGTAGGCAATCACTGCGGGTCCGACGGCCACATACAGCAGGGCTGCGGCCAGCGGCCAGCCCCAGCTGATGTGCGCGTCCGTCAGCGCCCATTCACTCGCTGCGAAAGCGCCCGATCACGCCAGGCCGAAGACGATTTGTGCGAGCAGGAAAGCCGCCCAGTCGCGGCGTATTTCAGCCGGTTCCTTGGGTTGCGACAGCAGCCAGCTGTAAAACGCCCACGCCAGGGTGGCCAGCAGCACGTAGAGATCGCCGGGCACCAGCTGAACCTGCATCAGCAGTTCCCACTGGCCACGCGACAGCACCACCAGCACGCCCGCAATCGACAGCACGGCGCCCGCGATCTGGCGCCTGGAAACAGGCTGGCCAAAAAACAGCGCACCCACCAGCAGCATCCAGATCGGCACGCTGGACGCCACCAGGGTTACGTTGAGCGGGGTGGAGGTCTTCAGGGCCAGGTATTGCAAGGCGTTGTAGCAACCCACGCCGAGCAAGCCCAGGACCGCAAATCGTTTCCAGTAGCGCCACAGGTCGCTTTCAGGACGCAACAGGCGGTAAGCGAGCGGCAACAGAATGAGAAATGCCAGCGCCCAGCGCAGGAAATTGAGTGTCATGGGCGGCACCAGGCCGGTGACGAGTCGGCCGACCACGGCATTGCCAGCCCATAGCATGGGAGGGACCACCAGCAGCGTGGCGGTGGCGGGCGTGAGGCGTTGGGTCATGGCGGCGACTTTACCAAGCAACGCTATTTTCCCTCGCTCCGCCGGGCTTCAACCCTCAGCGCCTGCGGTGCATTTGGATTCGTGGCACCATGGCGGCCACCTCCTTATTCCCTCATCCGCAATCCTTTGCAAGGAAAAAAACATGGCCTCCTTCTCCTCCAAAGCCGTACACATCAACCAGCACGGCGGCCCCGAAGAACTCACGCTGGTGGACGTGACGGTGGGCGACCCTGGCCCCGGCGAGATACGCATCCGCCACAAGGCGATTGGCCTCAATTACATCGATGTCTATCAGCGCAGCGGCGTTTACCCGTTGGCCATGCCGCTGCAGCTGGGCATGGAAGCCTCAGGCGTGATCGAAGCCGTCGGCGAAGGCGTGACCCATTTGAAGGTGGGCGACCGCGCCGCCTATGCCAGCCAGCCGCCCGGCAGCTATTGCGAGTTGCGCGTGATGCCGGCCAAGTGCGTGTGCAAACTGCCCGATGCGATTTCGTTTGAAACCGGTGCGGCCATGATGCTCAAGGGCCTGACCACGCAATACCTGCTGCGTCGCACCCAGCCTCAGGGCAGCCTGCAGCCTGGTGACTATGTGCTGTTTCACGCGGCGGCCGGCGGTGTCGGCCTGATTGCCTGCCAGTGGGCCAAGGCCATGGGCCTGCAACTTATCGGCACGGCCGGCTCTGATGAGAAATGCGCGCTGGCCAAATCACAGGGCGCGGCCTTCGCCATCAACTATGCCAAAGAAGACTTTGTGGCCCGGGTGAAAGAGATCACCGGCGGCAAGGGCGTCAAGGCGGTGTATGACTCCGTGGGCAAAGACACTTTCATGAAATCGCTGGACTGCCTGCGCCCCTTTGGCCTGCTGGCCAACTTCGGCAACGCTTCGGGCAAGACGCCGCCGCTGGACATCGGCGTGCTGGCGGCCAAAGGCTCGCTCTACGTTTCTCGGCCCACGCTCTTCACGCACATTGCCACACGCGAAATCACGCAGGAGATGGCAGATGAGCTGTTTGACATGGTGACCAGCGGCAAGGTCCACATTCCGATTGACCAGCGCTTTGCTTTGGCCGATGTGGCCGAGGCGCACAGGGCGCTGGAGGCGCGCAAGACCACCGGTTGCACCATCCTGACGTTGTAAGGCCGGCAGGGCCGTTCTCTGCGTCCTGGCACATACCGGTAAACCCTGTGTAAAGCCGGACGCTGCGTTCAACGCAAGGTGCTGCCTGTGCGTTAAAAAGGGCTGCAGGAGAACACCATGCCCACAACGACAGTGATCACCCGGGCCGCCTTGCTGGCGGCCTTCCTGGCTTGCCTGGCCGCCACCGGGGCTTATGCGCAGGCCGATGCGGCACCCCCTTCGGCCAACGCTGCCGCTGTATGGCGCGTCGCATCGCGCCTGGGCTACGCGCCCACGCCGGCCTCCGCCCAGGCGGCTGAAGCGGCCCCACGCGCCTGGGCCTTGCAGCAAATCGACGCGGCCTTTGCCGCAAGCCACCGGCCTCCCGCCATTCCCGCAGAGCTTGCCGGCATCAACGCCCCGCTGGGCGACATCGCACGCGGTTTTTATGCGGAGCGCGAGGCCCGCAAGAGCCGAAAAGAGGTGCGGGCAGAGGCCAAGCCCGGCCCCGCAATGGCAGACACCAATGCAGGGCCTGAAAAATTCAGCCGCGACATGGCGCAAGGCGCGGCCGCCTGGCGGCTGATGTCGTGCAGCGACCCGGCGCTCGAAAACCCGCTGCTGGCGCGCATGACCGAATTCTGGTTCAACCACCTCAATGTGTTTGTCGGCAAAGGCGCGGTGCGCCCCTTTGTGGGCCACTATGCTGTCAACGTGATCCGCGCCAATGCACTGGGCCGGTTTGAAGACCTGCTGCTGGCCAGCGCCAGGCACCCGGCCATGCTGCTCTACCTGGACCAGGCGCAGAGCAACAATCGCGGCATCAACGAAAACTACGCGCGTGAGCTGATGGAGCTGCACACCCTGGGTGTGAACAGCGGCTACACGCAAAAAGATGTGCGCGAACTGGCCCGCATCCTCACCGGCTGGACGGTCAATCTCAAGGACGGCGAAGGCTTTCGCTTTGCCGAGCGCCTGCATGACAAAGACAGCAAGGTGCTGCTGGGCCGCACCTTTGGCAATGAAGGCATGGCAGAAGGCGAGGAGGCCATTCGCTACCTGGCACGCCGGCCCGAGACGGCTCGGCGTGTGTCCATGCGGCTGGCCAGTTTTTTTGTGGCCGACAAACCCTCGCCTGCGTTGGTCGACCGGCTGACTGCTACCTTCACCGCCACGCAGGGCGACATCCGTGCGGTGATGCGCGCCTTGGTCGAGTCGCCGGAGTTTTGGGCACAGGGTAACCAGCTCTTCAAAACTCCGCTGGACTTTGCCTGCTCGGCGCTCACGGCAGTTGGTGGTGTGAAGGAACGCCGCGACATCGTGCAGACTCTGGGCTTTCTGGCGCAGGCCGGCCAGCCCATGCACGGCTGGCAAACGCCTGACGGCTACAAGACCGATGCGGGCACCTGGCTTGCACCAGAGGCTTTGACGCGGCGCGCCGACTACGCCCTGGCGCTGGCGCAGCGCACGCCGGAGCCTTCTTACCTGAACGCTTTTTTCAGCACCGCGACACGTGAGCGCATTGCCCGTGAGCCGGCGCAGCTGCGCGCCGGACTGATGCTGGCAAGTCCTGACTTCATGCGCAAGTAACGCCGAACGGCTGTGGAGAACTTCATGAATTCAAATCGCTCTTCGATCCGGTATTTCACTCCGTATCAAACCCCGCATCTGATGCATCGCCGCAGTCTGCTGGGACTGGGCGCGCTGTCTGCGCTGTCGCTGGCGGCGGGCATGCCGCGTGTGTGGGCGCAGGCCGTGCCCGCGGGTCGGCAAGGCCTGGATGGCGGGCGCCTGGTGGTCGTGTTCTTGCGCGGGGCTTATGACGGCCTGTCTGCCTTTGTCCCCTATGCCGACGCTGACTACTACGCCATGCGGCCCAACATCGCCATCGCTGCGCCCGACGGTACAGCGCAAACGGCCATCCGGCTCGACAAGACCTTTGCCCTGCATCCCGCGTTAAGCCCGCTGCTGCCGCTATGGCAGCAGGGCGTGCTCGGCTTTGTGCCGGCGGCCGGTTTGCCGGCGCCCAACCGCTCACACTTTGATGCGCAATACCAGATGGAAATTGCGCAAAGCGGCAAGACCAGCAGCGCACCGGGTTGGCTGAACAACACGGCGGCGCTGGCCAGAGCCAATGCGGGCAGTGCCGTCGCGCTGGGCGTGGGTGAGGCCAATCCCGCCATCCTGGCGGGGCAGGCCGCCGTCAAGTTGATTCCGCGCGGGCAGTCAGCCGAGCGCACTGGTGTTTTGGCCAATGACAGGACCCGCCAGGCCTTGCTTGATTTGTACGCCGGCGACGACAAGATCAGCGAGGCCTTTCGCCAGGGTGCGGGCAGCCGCATGCAAAGCGCGCAAGAGCTCACGACGCAACGCACCGAACGCGCCGAAAAGATCGCGCAAGACAGCCGGCGCATGGCCGACAAAAACCTGGACCGCGACGGCACGCCCACCAACCCTCAGGCACAGACCGCGCAGATGCTGGCAGCCAGCAACGGCGCCGCCGACCCGGTGGGCCTGCAGCTCGATGCGCAGCACCTGGGCACGCTGATGCGCAACGACCGCAGGCTGCGCCTGGGGTTTTTGTCAGCCGGCGGCTGGGACACGCACGCCAACCAAGGCGCTGCCACCGGCCAGCTGGCCAACAACCTGGGCAACCTGGCACGCGGCATCGCACAACTGCGGCAGGACTTTTCCGAACCGGGCGACGTGATTGTGGTGATGAGTGAATTCGGCCGCACCAGCGCCGAAAACGGCACACGGGGCACTGACCACGGCTTTGGCAACGCGATGTGGGTCATCGGCAACCGTGTGGCGGGTGGGCGCTGGCACGGCCAGTGGACGGGCCTGGCGCGCGACAACCTCAACGAAGGCCGTGACCTGCCAGCGCACCATGATTACCGTGCTGTGTTGGCTCAGGTGCTGCGGGGGACGTTCGCGTTTGGTGATGCGCAACTAGCTGACGTGTTGCCTGGTGCAAAGTTGGACAAGCGGCTTGATGGGTTGTTTAACAAGGCTTGACCCTTCCCTTGCTGGGCTGATCCTCTCGCCGGATTGCCCCTTTCCCGTTCGGGCTGAGGTATCGAAGCCTCTGGTTGTGCCGGATACCAAGGTGTTTTTGCGTGGAGCGGTCAGTCACAGTTGGAAGTGCACGCACCTGCCGGAGCAAAGACCGGCTTCGATACCTCAGCCCGAACGGTTAAAAAGCAGGGGCCCCATAAAACCCGGCGAATGTAAACTGCCATTACCACCCCAGCCGGAGGTGGCTCCCAACACTCAGAACCATGACGAAGCCGCCCATTTACAACCTTCAATGGCTGCAAACCCTGCGTGCCGGCGCCATCGTGCCACCGCTGCGGCCGCGCGTGCCGCTGTGGGCGGGCGAATCCGTCATCGGCTCGGTTGAGCCCGATTTTTTGCATCAAATCGCCCTCCAGCCCTTGTCGGATGTCCATCATCCGCTATTAAAAGAAGAGCGTCCTGAGCGACTGGGCTGGCGCTTGATGGGTGATGTGACGACAAGCTTGAACCACATTGCGGTGGCGCTGCATCAAGCGGGGCTGGCTGGTGCCTGGCGCAACGAGCAACTTGCGGTGCCCGACCAGTTCGGCCACCGCAAGGGCACCGTGGAGCGTGCCGCCGTGCGGCCGCTGGGCATCACCACGCTGGCTGTGCACCTAGTGGGGCAGGCGAGCGATGGCCGCTACTGGGTGCAGCAGCGCGCTTTCAACAAATCCAATGATCCGGGCCTGTGGGACACGCTGATGGGCGGCATGGTGTCGGCGGCGGACACGGTGGAAACGGCGCTGGCGCGCGAGACCTGGGAAGAGGCCGGCCTGCATGTGGCCGAGCTGCAGGCCATGCGTTACGGCGGGCGCCTGACAACGCGGCGTCCGGCCACCGATGGCAACGGTGCAGGGTACGTGGTGGAAGACATCGACTGGTATGTCTGCACAGTGCCTGACAGCCTGGTGCCCGACAACCAGGACGGGGAGGTTGAGCAGTTTCGCCTGATGGGCGCTGAAGAATTGCTGAAGGCCCTGCAGCGCAATGAGTTCACCACCGAGGCGGCGCTGATTCTTTCAGATGCGATGGGCTTGCCCTAGCCGAACGCAGCGCGCCGGCATGGCAGTTTGCGGCTCAGCCCTGGTCGATCAGCGCGGAAGCGCGCAGACGGTTGGGCGCCAGCGCCCCGGCTGAATCGAGGATCGGGTAGGCGATCGAGCAGATGTGCGAGTTGATGCGCTTGAGCTCGCTGATCAGGTCGATGTGCAGCGAGCTGGTTTCCAGGCTCTGCACCGTGTTGGCTGATAACCGGCCCAGGTGGCTGGTGGCGTAAGCGCGTTCGAGGTCGCGAAAGCGCGCTTTTTCTTCGAGCAGCTTCTGCGCGTCGCGCACCGTGCCGTTCAAGAACACGCTCATGCCCAGGCGCAAGTTGGCCACCAGGCGCTCATGCAGCTCGACGATTTCAGCCATGCCGGCTTCTGAGAAACTGCGGCCGGGCTTGATCTTCTTGTCTTCAATGTCGATCAGCACTCGTTCGATGATGTCGCCGATCTGCTCCATGTTGATGGTGAAGCTGATGATGTCCGTCCAGCGACGGCTTTCTTCTTCGGCCAGCGCTTCGCGTGAGATCTTGGTGAGGTAGTACTTGATGGACGAATACAGTTCGTCGACGGCGTCGTCCATCTTGCGCAGGTCTTCGGCCAGTTTCAGGTCGTTCTTCTGGATGACCTGCAGCACGCCCATCAGCATGGTCTCAACCACGTCAGCCTGGTGCAGTGCTTCGCGCGCGGCGCAAGAGATGGCCAGGGATGGCGTGGCCAGGGCCGAAGGATCCAGGTGGTGCGGCCGGCCACGTGCCTGGTTTTTTTCGGGCTTGGGCAAAAGCTTTTCCACCCAACGCGCAATCACCTGCGTCCAGCCGATAAACACCGCGCCCACCAGCATATTGAAGGCCAGGTGGAACATCACCACCACGGTGGCGGGCTCGCCCAGGTAGGGCCGCACGTGCTGTAGCCAGAGGCCGATGAACGGGGCGGCAATAACAATGCCCAGCAGCTTGAACACCAGATTGCCCAAAGGCACCTGCCGCACTTCCACGGCCGAGCGCAGCGTGGTCAGCACAGCCAGCAGCCCGCTGCCCAGGTTGGCGCCCAGCACCAGGCCCAGCGCCACATCGATGGGAATGACACCCGAAGCCGCCAGGGTGGCAGTGAGCAGCACGATGGCCAGGCTGGAGTAGGACACGACAGCCAGGAAGGCGCCGGCGGTGATTTCGAGCAGCAAGTCGCTGCTGAGCGAACCCAACAGCGCCTTGACTGCCGGCGCCCGCGTGAGCACTTCGGTCGATGCCGTGACCAGCCGCAGTGCCAGCAGCATCAGGCCCAGGCCGATCAGCACACGGCCAATGCGGCCGAGGTTGGTGTCTTGCCGCGAGATGAACAGCACCACCCCCACAAAGATGAAAAGCGGTGAAAGCCATGAGAGGTCAAACGAGAACACCACGGCCATCAGGCTGGTACCGATGTCTGCGCCCAGCATGACGGCCAGCGCCAGCGGCAGAGTGACAAGGCCTTGGCCGACGAAAGAGGCAACGATGAGAGAGGTGGCAGTGCTGGATTGCACCAGCGCGGTGACGCCTATGCCGGAGACGGCGGCGGCGAGCCGGTTGCTGATGCTGACCGCCAGCACGTGGCGCAGATTGGCCCCGAACACCCGCAGGATGCCGGTACGAACTAGATGGGTGCCCCATACAAGCAGCGCAATGGCTGCCAAAAGATTCAACAAATGCTTCATAAGGTCAGAGCCACTATACCCCTGAAGCGGGCTGCTGCAGGCAATTCAGCCACGGGTTATCGCGTGCGCCGCACGCGAAGCAACTCATCCAGGATGAGGCAAGCCGCGCCAATGGTGATGGCGGCATCGGCAATGTTGAACGAGGGAAAATACCAGTCGCGCCAATGGAACTGAAGAAAATCGACCACGTAGCCGTGCATGGCGCGGTCAACGACATTGCCGATGGCTCCGCCCAGTATGCAGGCCAGTGCGAAAGAAAACAGCTTTTGTCCCGAGTGCGACCGCAGCAGCCACAGGATGAAAAGCGCGGCCGCGATACCGATGGCCGTGAAGAACCAGCGCTGCCAGCCCGACGCCGACGCCAGAAAGGAGAACGCCGCGCCGGTGTTGTGGACCCGAACCACATTGAAGAAGCTGGTCACGTAGGTCGAATCACCCAGGTTGTAGTAGCCCAGGATCAGCACCTTGGTGAACTGGTCGGCGATCAGCAGGATCAGCGCCAGGCCCAGCCATGGCAGCACGGAGTTGCCTGAACTTTTGAGGAAAGTGGTCTTGGGCATCAGGCGTACTTCCGGTCTTCGCCCGCGCCAAACAGGTTGCTGGTGCAGCGGCCGCAAATAGTGGGGTGGGCCGTATCGTGCCCCACGTCGCTGCGATAGTGCCAGCAGCGTTCGCATTTGGTGTCTGAACTGGCTGCAACCTGCGTAAATTGTGCGCTAGCAGCTACTAAATCGATAGCAGACGTGATGAAGACGAACTTGAGGTCTTCGCCCAACGAGGCCAGCAGCGCATGGTCTTCGGCCGCCACTTCCAGCACCACATTGGCCTGCAGCGACGAGCCCACCTTGCCGTCGGCGCGCAGGGCTTCGATGTCTTTGTTCACCGCGTCGCGCAATTCGCGAATACGCGACCACTTGGCCAGCAGCGCCGCGTCAGGCGCAGGAAACTCGGCGTAGGTCTCCATGAAAATCGATTCGGACGAGCCAAACACCTTCCAGGCCTCTTCCGCCGTGAAGCTCAGGAAAGGCGCCATCCAGCGCAGCATCGCGTGCGTGATCTGCCAGAGCGCTGTCTGCGCGCTGCGGCGGGCCAGTGATTTCGGTCCGGTGGTGTAGAGCCGGTCTTTCAGGATGTCGAGGTAGAAGGAGCCCAGGTCTTCGCTGCAATAGATCTGCAGCTTGGAGACCACCGGGTGGAATTCATACACCTCGTAGTGCGCCAGGATGTCGGCCTGCAGCTGCGACGCGCGGCTCAGCGCGTAGCGGTCGATTTCGAGCATCTGGTCGAACGGCACGGCGTCTTTGGCCGGGTCGAAGTCGCTGACGTTGGCCATCAAAAAGCGCAGCGTGTTGCGGATGCGGCGGTAGGCGTCCACCACGCGGGCCAGTATCTTGTCGTCGATGCCCAGGTCGCCCGAGTAGTCGGTCGACGCGCACCAGAGGCGGATGATCTCGGCGCCCAGCTTGTCGCTGATTAGCTGCGGCTCGACCACATTGCCTTCGCTCTTGCTCATCTTGCGGCCCTTGCCGTCTACCGTGAAGCCGTGCGTCAGCAGGCCCTTGTAGGGTGCATGGTCGTACATCGCACAGGCGGTGAGCAGCGATGAGTGGAACCAGCCGCGGTGCTGGTCGTGGCCTTCCAGGTACAGGTCTGCCGGCCAGGTCGATTGCGCGGCATGGCTGTGGCGCAGCACGTGGTCGTGTGTGGTGCCGGAGTCAAACCACACGTCGAGAATGTCGGTACTCTTGATGTAGTCCGGTGCATCGGCGCCGATGATGGATTCGGGCGTGGCCTTGCTCCAGGCCTCGATGCCTCCTGCCTCGACCATCGCTGCCGCCTGGTCCATGATTTCCATGGTGCGCGGGTGCAACTCGCCCGTGGCGGTATGGATGAAAAAGGGCAGGGGCACGCCCCAGTTGCGCTGGCGGCTGATGCACCAGTCGGGCCGGCCGGCGATCATGTCGCGCAGGCGGACCTTGCCGTTTTCGGGGTAGAAGGTGGTTTCCTCAATGGCGGCCAGGGCCAGTTTGCGCAGGGTTTGCGGCGCCTTGTCTTTGGTGAAAACGCCTTCGCCTTCGTCCATGCGCACAAACCACTGGGCCGCCGCGCGGTAGATTACCGGCGTCTTGTGGCGCCAGCAGTGCGGGTAGCTGTGCACGATGTCGTGCGTGGCAAAAAGGCGGCCGTGTTCGCGC
The DNA here is from genome assembly GCF_039932935.1 of Polaromonas sp. Classification (GTDB taxonomy): domain Bacteria; phylum Pseudomonadota; class Gammaproteobacteria; order Burkholderiales; family Burkholderiaceae_C; genus Polaromonas. The sequence continues at coordinate 1,204 of NZ_JBDTPB010000074.1, read as the reverse complement.
AGCTTGTCGATGACCAGCGGCGCGGCCTTCCAGATATTGAGCCCGCCGAACATCTGCAAGTCGTCCACATAACGGCCGTTGCCCTGCACTGGGTTCAGGATGTCGTCATAGGCAATGCCGTTGGCCACGCAGGAGTTGAAATCCTCTACACCGTAGGCAGGCGACGAATGCACGATGCCCGTGCCGTCGTCGGCGGTGGCGTAGTCGGCCAGAAAGACCGGGCTGAAGCGGTGGTAGCCCTGATTCCCGTTCTCGTCTTTCACGTCGTAGAACGGGTGCTCGAACTTGAGCAGCGCCAGGTTCTTGCCCAGCGTGGTCGCCAATACCTTGCCGGTCAGTTGGTAACGCTCCAGGCATTTGTCGACCAGTACGGCGGCCAGCAGCAGGATGCCGCGTTCGGTGTCGACCAACGCGTACTCGAGTTCCGGGTTCAGGTTGAGCGCCTGGTTGGCCGGGATGGTCCAGGCCGTGGTCGTCCAGATCACGGCGAAAGCGTCTTTGGCCAGGCTCTTGAGGCCGAATGCAGCGGCAAGTTTTTCAGGCTCGGCGCATTTGAAACCGACGTCCAGCGTGCTGGATTTTTTGTCGGCGTATTCGATTTCAAACTCGGCCAGCGAAGAGCCGCAGTCAAAGCACCAGTACACCGGCTTCAGGCCACGATAGACAAAGCCGCGTTCCATGATGCGTTTGAGCGCGCGGATTTCATTGGCTTCGTTGCCGAAGTCCATGGTGCGGTACGGGTTGTCCCACTCGCCCAGCACGCCCAGGCGCTTGAAGTCGGCCATCTGGCCGGCGATCTGCTCGGTAGCAAAAGCGCGGCTCTTGGCCTGCACCTCGTCGCGCGGCAGATTTCTACCGTGCAGTTTTTCAATCGCGTTTTCGATTGGCAGGCCGTGGCAGTCCCAGCCGGGTACGTAGATGGCGTCCAGGCCCTTGAGCTGGCGCGCCTTGACGATCATGTCCTTCAGGACCTTGTTGACGGCGTGGCCGATATGGATCTTGCCGTTGGCATACGGCGGGCCGTCATGCAGCACGAACTTCGGCTTGCCGGCACGCACGTCGCGCAGCTTTTTGTAGATGCCTTTTTCGTCCCACTCCTTGGTCCAGCCGGCTTCGCGCTTGGGCAGGTCGCCGCGCATCGGGAAAGGGGTGTCGGGCAGGTTCAGGGTGCTGCGGTAATCGGTTTTGGTCTCGGACATGGGAT
>NZ_JBDTPB010000073.1:0-216122 GCF_039932935.1 Polaromonas sp. | reverse complement strand
TGCAGCACCGGGCCCACATAGGCGAACACGCTGAAGATGGCGATGAAGTACAGCAAGGTGCGTCCCCACACGCGCAGCACCGCGGGCTGGCGCGCCGCGGCGCGGAAACCCGAAAAACTGTTGCCTGCACTGGCCATGTCCGCCGGTATCAGCCAGCTTGCCGCCACCAGCGCCGCCAGGCTGGCGCCTGCTGACACCCACACCGGCACCCGCCAGCCAAACTCAAAGCCGAGCCAGGCGCCCACCGGAAGACCTATGGCGTAGCTAATGCTCATGCCCAGAAAAGTGATGGACAGTGCCCGGCCGCGCAGGGAGGGGGCCACCATGCCGACCGCCAGGGCAGAGGCCGCCGCGGTAAACATGGCTCCTGCGCCCATCAACACGCGGCCCAGCAGCAGCTGTGAAAAGTTTGGCGCGATGGCGCAGACCAGGCAGCCGGCGGTAAAGAGGCTGAGCGCCAGCTGCACGGCGCGCTTGCGCGGCCATCGGGCCGTGAGGATGATCAGCAGGGGCGCCAACACCGCGGTGGCAATGGCATAAGCCGTCATGGCCTGGCCGGCGGCCGCCACGCTGATGCCCAGCGAAGCGCTCATGGGTTGCAATATGCCGCCCAACACAAACGCGCCGCTGCCGATCACGAGGTTGCAGAGGGCAAAGAAATACAGAATGGGCGGCATGGCGGTCATGGCAGCAGGAATCCGATGGGCACGTCAGGGTGGCAGGGCCAAAGCACTGTTTTGGCAGGAATTGAGCAACAAATCGGCCTCCAGCCCAACAGCAACCAGCGCAAGCAGCTATCAAATTGAGAGCAAGAAGAGGACGGTCCCGCTATTGTGCGGGAACTCACCCAATCCTGCACGGACAGGGGGGATGGGCGGGCTGACGCGGCGCGTCAGGTTTGCGGGACCCAGGGTCCGCTGGCGGGCAGGGTGGATGCGCTCTGCAGCACTTCCAGGTCTGCTGGCTTGGGCGTGTTGTCGCCCGCGCCCTGGATTTTCACGATGTCCTGCGGGCAGGCGGAAAAGGCGACAAAGCAGTCCATCTCGGCGCGCAGCGTGATCGAGTCCCCGGCTTTCGTGACCGTAGGCAAGGTCTTGAGCGAGATGCCGTCGGGCTGAACCTGGATATTCATGAAGATATTGAACGACGCGAGGATGGCGCGCGGCGGCGTCAGACCGAGTTCAAACATTCCCTCAAACATGTTGTCGCAGCAGTTGCGGTGATAGCCCTTTACGCCCAGCAACTCATAGCGCCGGCGGTCGCAGGCTGCCATGAAGGTGTCGTGCACGCCGGGTGAGGTGTCTTCGACCACGGTGAGGATGGCGTGGCGCTGATTGGTGACGAAGGAGTCGCCCACGATGGGGTTCAATCGCTGGTTCCACACACGGGTGGTTTCCATGCACATGAATTCGTTCAGGTCGTAGGCGTTGAAGGCCCAGCAGTCCACCACCTGCGTGCCATGCGTGTTGATCACCTTGACGGCTTGCCCGGATTTCAGGCGCAACGCCTTGCCGTGGCCGGCGGGAATATGCAGTGTGCTGGGCGTCACGGGCAACGTCATGAATGGGTTACTGGATCATGCCGAGGAACTGTTTCAGCTCAGCGGTTTGCGGGTTGGAAAACACCTCGTCAGGCGGCCCGATCTCATGCACGCGGCCCTGGTGCATGAAGACCACGCGGTCGCACACCTTGCGCGCGAAGTTCATCTCGTGCGTCACCATCAGCAGCGTCATGCCTTCGGCCGCCAGGCTTTCCACCACCTGCAGCACTTCGCCTACCAGTTCAGGGTCCAGTGCCGAGGTGATTTCGTCGCACAGCAGCACGGAGGGCTCCATCGCCAGCGCGCGGGCGATCGCTACGCGCTGCTGTTGCCCGCCCGAAAGCTGGTCGGGCCAGGAATCGAATTTTTCAGCCAGGCCGACATGCTGTAGCAGCGCGCGGGCATGCTCGGCGGCGGGCGCGCCGGCCGTCTTTTTGACCAGCGTAGGCGCCAGCATGATGTTCTTGCCGACGGTCAGGTGCGGAAACAGGTTAAAGCTCTGAAAGATCATGCCGACGCGCTGGCGCAGCTCGCGCATGACCTGTGGGTTGTCGTGCAGCAGGTGTTTTCCGTCCACGCGCAAGGTGCCGCTTTGAAAAACTTCCAGCCCATTGATGCAGCGCAGCAGCGTGCTTTTGCCCGAGCCGCTTTTGCCGATGATGGCGATCACTTCACCGGCCTTGACTTCGAGGTCAATGCCTTTCAACACCTCGTTGCTGCCGAAGCTTTTGCGCAACTGGTTGATCTCAACCAGTGTCCGTTCGGACCCTGTCGGTGCGGTTGAGTTTGCGGTTGCGGGCGGTGGTGCGACGTTAACGTCCATTTCGGGCTTTCCTCTCAAGCTTGCGGGCATACAGGGAGACGGGGAAACACAGGGCGAAGTACATCAGCGCGACGCAGCTGTAGACCAAAAAAGGTTTAAAGGTGGCGTTGGTGATCATGGTGCCGGCCTTGGTGAGTTCGATAAAACCAATCACCGATGCCAGCGCCGTGCCTTTGATAACCTGCACCAGGAAGCCCACGGTGGGCGGCACGGCAATGCGCACGGCTTGCGGCAGCACGATGTACCGGAGCTGCTCGCCAAAGTTGAGCGCCAGGCTTTGCGCGGCCTCCCATTGGCCTTTGGGAATCGCGTCGACGCAGCCGCGCCATATCTCGGCCAGATAGGCGCTGGTGTAGAGCGTCAACGCCACTGCGGCCGCCACCCAGGCCGGCACATTGATGCCGAAGAGCGCCAGGCCGAAGTAGGCGAGGAAAAGCTGCATCAGCAGCGGCGTTCCCTGAAACAGCAGGACATAGCCGTCGAGTGCATGGCGCGAGATGCGCGCCGCCTTCTGCGCGCCAGGCACAGCGCGCGTTGCCGACAGCCGCCCCACCAGCAGCAGCATGCCGACAATGCCGCCGCCTATGAAGGCGACGAGCGACAGCACGATGGTCCAGCGCGCTGCGAGCAGCAGGTTACGGAAGATGTCCCAGATTGAAAATTCAATCATGACGATTCCTATGAATGGGGCAATACGTACTGAGCGACAGTGAGGATTCATCCCCAAGCCAGCAGGGGCCGCGGGACTGGCTTAGCCAGACCGCAGGCGCAGCGGCTCCCGAGGGGCTGGAGCCCGCGGCTCCAAAGCTGCCTGCGCAGCTTTGGACGGGCGACAGAGGCAAAGCGTCTCGCGAGCCGCGGCCTGCAAGGCCTCGGGAGCTACGCGCAGTGAGCGATCGTGGGGGCATATTCATCGGCCGAAGAGAAATTTCGGGCCGGCCCAGTTCAACAGTTTTCGCACGGCGATCGACAGCACCAGGTAAATCACCGTGGCAATGATGAAAGCCTCAAACGCCCGGAAGTTGCGGCCCTGGATCAGATTGGCGGCGTATGAGAGTTCCTGCGTCGAAATCTGCCCGCAGACTGCAGAGCCCAGCATCACGATGATGATCTGGCTGACCATCGCGGGCCATACTTTCTTGAGCGCCGGTGGCAACACCACGCGGGTGTAAATTTGCACGCGATTCAGTGCCAGGCTTTCAGCGGCTTCAATCTGCCCGCGCGGCGTAGCTTCAACCCCCGCGCGAATGATTTCAGTGGCGTAGGCGGAGAGATTGATCACCATCGCCAGCACCGAGGCCGTCTCGGGTGAGAGCTTGAATCCCGCCGCCGGCAGTCCAAAGAAGATAAAGAAGAGTTGCACGATGAAGGGCGTGTTGCGGATCAATTCCACATAGGTGCCCACCACCCAGCGCAGCCACGTCGGCCCGCTGGCCCGCGCCCAGGCAAAGCCCATGCCCATGAACACGCCGAGGACCGACGAGATGGCAGTCAACCCCACCGTCCACACGACGCCGGTGGCCAGCAGCGGCCATTGCGACAGCACAGCCATGAAATCAAGCTCGACACGCATTTGGTTCACTTCCTGTTGATAACGGCGCTACTTACTTCTGTCATGCCAGCAGCCGCAGTGGAACCGGCTTTGCCGGGCCACCAGCGGCGCCCCCTGCAAGGGGGGAGGCGGTTACGCGCAGCGAACCGCAACGGGGGTCAGGGAAGGTTTCCTGCGGGGCGGCCGAGCCACTTCACTGCGATCTTGTCGAGGTCGCCGTTCTTTTTGGCTTCGGCGATGATTTCGTTGACTTTCAGGCGCAGCTTGTCTTCACCCTTGGCCACACCGATGAAGTTGGGGCTGTCGCTGAGCAGCAGCTTGTATTCGGTGTTCAGCTGCGGGTTCTTGGCCATCATGTTGCCCGCTACCGAAGCGCCGGTGGCAATGAGCTGCACCTGGCCTGCGGTGTAAGCCGACACCGTGGTGTTGTTGTCTTCAAAGCGTTTGATGTCGACGCCGGCGGGTGCGACCTTGGTCAGCTCCTGGTCTTCCAGGGCGGCGCGCGTCACGCTGATGGTTTTGCCGGTGAGGTCGGCAAACGACTTGACGCTCAGGCTCTTGGGGCCGAACACGGCCTGGAAGAAGGGCGAGTAGGCGGCGGTGAAGTCGATGACTTTTTCGCGGTCTGGGTTTTTGCCCAGCGTGGAGATCACCAGATCGGCTTTCTTGGTCTGCAGGTAGGCAATGCGGTTGGCGCTGGTGACGGGCACCAGTTCAATTTTCACACCCAGCTTTTGCGCGATGTAGCCGGCCATTTCGACGTCCAGGCCTTGGGGCTTCAGGTCGGTGCCGACCATGCCGTAAGGCGGAAAGTCGGTGGGAATGGCGATCTTGATTTCTTTCGCCTTCATGATGTCGTCCAGTGCGGTTTGCGCATGAACGCCGGTGGCGCCCAGCACAGCGGCTGCGGCAAGGGCAAGGGAAAAGACACGTTTGCTGGGGGTCATAGCAGGGCTCCAAGGTAAGTTGAGGAATCTTCTGATGGTTTGGCCGAAGCACGGCCGGCTTTGCGAACACGGGTGGGCAGATCTTTGGACGGCACGCTGTTGAGCGCCTTCGCGTCCAGCGGGCTGAGCGCGCTGCGCAGGTGCGACAACGGATCGCCGCCGCCGGTCTGCAGCTTGAGCGCGGCTTGCACGCTGCCGATGTGGGTTTGCATGAGTTTTTCGGCTTTCGCCAGGTCGCCTTTTTCAAGCGCCTGCACGATCTGCACATGCTCTTCGCAAGACTGCGCCGCATCGTGCGACGACTGGTAGAGCATGGCAATGAGGGTGGTGCGCGCAGTGAAATCGCGCAGCGTGTCGGCCAGCAGGCTGTTGCCCAGGCATTCGGCCAGGCACACATGAAAGTCGCCCAGCAAAAAACTGCGCAGGCCCACGTCGTCCCCCTTGATGGCGGCCTTCTCGCGGGTGAGGTGGCTTTTGAGCTGTTTGATGGCGGCCTTGCTGACGTCACCCGTGCAGCGGATCAGTCCCATCTCGATCACGCGGCGCGCCTCGAAGGCTTCGCGCGCCTCTTCCTGCGAGGGCTCAATCACATACCAGCCGCGCCGGCTGCTCACGGTGACAATGCCGCGCACCGCCAGCCGGGTGAGGGCTTCGCGCACGATGGTGCGGCTGCAGTCAAACAGCATGGCCAGTTGTTGCTCGCCCAGTCGTGAACCTGGCGCAAGTTTCTGCGCCATGACGGCTTCAATGATGCGGTCGCTGATTTGGGAGGCTGCAATGGTCATGCTGACCAATGTATAGCAGTTACCATGCCACTGGTATACAAGATTGATGCACCAAATACGGTATTTTCCCGGAGTCGGGCGCGGCTTGCTGCACTGCCTTAGTGAGTTATGCACAGAGTTGGGGTGGTGCCGCGATACGGCCCCCAGGCCCGCGATCCCGCAGCGGCGAGGCCAGACCTGGCGGAAAGCAGAGTCTCTTGGCGCGTAAAGAAAAAGCGGCGCACTACTTTCGCAATGCGCCGCTTCGACCACTGAACTCAATTCAGCCTGGATCCCTTGGGCAGTCTGGCGGACAGCCACTCATGGACGTCGGCCCGTATATTGCGGCCGCGCAGAAGGAAGTCCTCCCACAGTGAAGGAACGTACGGCAGGTAGACCAGCGGCATACCCGCCTGGTCGGGGGTTCTGGCGCCTTTGCGGGCGTTGCACGACCGGCATGCGCTGACCAGGTTGGTCCAGCTGTAGGCGCCACCCTTGCTGTCGGGGATGATGTGCTCAGCCTCGAGATCTTTTTCGAGGAAGACCTGAGCACAGTAGGCGCACGTGAAGCGGTCTCGACGCAATAGTTTCGGTTTCGACACGGCCGGCGTGACCTCAAACAGATTGCGCCGCGGCGAGCCGCGCAGGGCGATGATGGGCTGGATGACCATCATCGATTGCTGACCACGGGCCGCGTTCCACCCGCCACGGAGCGTTATGAGGGCGCTATCGCCATCCTCCCACGCCACAGTACCGGTGGCATAGTGCAACGCCGCATCTTCAGCCGTGATCCAGGCTTGGGGCGTGCCCTGGATATCGAGCTGCAGAACGTGATACACCGTGATCTCCCGTACAGTTAAAAAATCGATTTGGTAGCTCTTGAGAGAGTCGAACTCCCGACAATCGCCTTGTAAGGGTGCTGCTCTACCTGCTGAGCTAAAGAGCTAAATGAGGATGGTGCGGGCAGAGAATTTCGAAATCTCGGCCTACCGGTTAAAAGCCGGTTGCTCTGCCTCTGAGCTATGCCCGCGTAGTAATGGGGTGCAAGACCGGACTCGAACCGGTGACCCGCGGGGTCACATCCCGCTGCGCTGCCAACTGCGCCACTTGCACCAGAAAAAGGAAAAAATTGGTAGCCGCAGCTGGCTTTGAACCAACGACCTGTGCCTTATCAAGGCACTGCTCTACCTCTGAGCTATACGGCTGTAAAAAAAATGGCTCCACGACCTGGGGTCGAACCAGGGACGACGCGATTAACAGTCGCGCGCTCTACCAGATGAGCTATCGTGGAATGAAGAATCGGGTGAGCTCACCACTCGCCGCATTCGCGGACACGCTGATCCAGGTCGCGGTTATCGGGTACCTGCTCTCGCTTTTGCAGTGCGTGACGATGCCGCACGCTGCCGGCGGCGATGACGCCGCTCAGCAGAGCGCGAACAATACGGTTGCCGGGTTTGGCCGCCCTCTTGGAGTCCGCTGTGTTTTTGGCTGTCATGGCAACGCTCCTTGAGCTTGGTTGAAATAAGGAACGTGGCGCGCCCGGGCCGATTCGAACGGCCGACAACTGGGTAGAAGCCCAGCACTCTGTCCTGCTCAGCTACAGGCGCTGAAAGCGATGAGATGGAGGCGGTGGTCAGATTCGAACTGACGCGTGCTGACGCAGGTGGATTTGCAATCCGCTCCCTTCGGCCACTGGGGTACACCGCCTGAAATCGCTGGCGGGCGCGGGAAGAGTCGAACTTCCAGCCTTCGGTTTTGGAGACCGCTGCTCTGCCTGGTTGAGCTACACACCCGTGGAAAACATGAATCTGAAGCCGCAGGACGGTTTGAAACCGGTAGCTTTCGACCACAGGTATCACGGCATAAATAGTGGCGGCCTGTACGGGAATCGAACCCGTGACCACATCCTGGACAGGGAAGTGCTCTACCAGCTGAGCTAACAGACCAAAAGTAGAAAAAGGACAAGAAGACCAGAATGAAAATGGTCCGTGCAGCAGGTCTCGAACCTGCGACCTCATGCTCCCAAAGCACGCACGCTACCAACTGCGCCACACACGGATTGACTGAAAATTGAATGGCCTCGCGTGAAAGATTTGAACTTCCGACCCTCTGCTTCGTAGGCAGATGCTCTGATTCCGGACTGAGCTAACGCGAGAAAAATGGTTGCGCTTGTTGCAAGAGGCAGGATCGAACTGCCGGCCTCGACCTTCGGAGCATTGCACTCTGACTTCGGCTGAGCTATACGCGCAAATGACTTGGTGATGCGGTGGTGGTTGCAGTTGGGACCGAGCCAACGACCGGCGGGTTATGAGCCCGCTGCTCTACCACTGAGCTATGCAACCTTAAAAAAAAATGGCAGGCCGTGATGGATTCGAACCACCGAAATGTCGGGATCAAAACCCGATGCCTTGGACCAGCTTGGCGAACGGCCCATCTAACAGATGGTCAAAATAAATGGCGGAAGATAAGGGGTTCGAACCCATGAGCCCACTTTCATGGGCTCTCGCTTAGCAAGCGAGTGCCTTGAACCTCTCGGCCAATCTTCCAAAAAATCTCCGGTTACGAGTTCCGGTGCCCCCCAATTTTTGAGGCCGGTTTCCGCACTACGCTCTTGCGAGCACTGCGCTCCTTTACTGAACAGCCGGAAGCCAACTACTTGGCTGCCAGCGCTGGAATTGGCGTCACGTAGGGGATTCGAACCCCTGTCTACAAAGATGAAAACCTTGTGTCCTGAGCCAGCTAGACGAACGTGACAATTACTCTGGTGCCCACGGTCGCGATTTGAACGGACGACCTGCCGCTTACAAGGCGGCTGCTCTACCGGCTGAGCTACGCGGGCTAAATATTGAATCCATTTCGGCTGTACCTGCATGCGGGCGGCCGGCATGAAGCCGACCGGGATCTCCCACTGCACTGCATTTCCGGGGCCATGAACCCCGGCCGCCAGCACACACGTCGCCAGATCGTCTCCTCAACCTCGCGCAGGTGACGTGAAACAGGCACACCCGAAATGGAGCGGACAGTCGGCTTCGAACCGACGACATTGAGCTTGGAAGGCTCACGCTCTACCTACTGAGCTATGTCCGCAATTTTTGCGGGACTCGCAGCCATCCAGTGTTGGCTGCTGTCCCGCTGCAAATTTTTAAAGACTCCCGCGCTGCAGGCGCATCGACGGCGCGATCACCGTCAGGGGAAAACAAAAAGGCCCGGTTCCTTGCGGAAACCGGGCCTCTGGGTGTCAGAGATTTAGAAGGTACGCTTAGGCGTCTCCTTCTCCCGGTTGTGTGGAATCCTCGTGGTTCTGTTTGGGCATGGCTGTCCGCAAAATGGACGGCACAAATGAACTCTGTCCACGACATTGGCCCATATGAACGTCAAGGCGACGCACTGCAACACCGCCCCAAACGGGGGTGTTGTTTCTTGCGAAGGTGGCTATCGGTTTCATGATGGATGCGTGGAAAGAGTTGATGTCAAAGTAGCGATGAAAGGTAATGTAAAATCTTTTTACGCCATCGTCAACGGGTCGATGCAAAATAATCTGAATCGTTGCAATCACGTCACATGGACTTCGAGAACGTCAATCGAAACAGGCGCAATAACCTGCTGATCATCATTCGAGAGTTCAGCGAGAGGGAGTTGGCCGCCGGCGAATCACCAGTCGGCATGCTGGGCCGCATCGCCAAACAACTCGGCTTAAGCGCCGGGGGACTGAGCCAGTTCAAGGGCGACGCAAAAGGTACCGCGCGGAACATTGGTGATGCAGCAGCAGCGCAAATCGAGAGCAAGTCCGGGAAGCCAAAAGGCTGGATGGATGCGGGTCACGGCGGGGACGCCATCAACCCCGCGGAAAACGCTTTCATTGAACTCGCCCGCACTGCCTGGCGGACGACGGATGCCAAAGGTCGGCGCTTACTGATGCAACTTGCGAAGCGTGGTTTTGGTTCATAGCCTGGAGATGATCTTCTCTACAAAACCAGGTCCGTTGAGAAATGACAAATTTCCAATGGCGGCGTACGAAGGCGATAGCTCTGGGACCGCCAATTTGCCTGGCTTATTCGTCAAAAGGCAGCCTCTGAGTTTTCGTTTAAGACCTTATTTCTGCGTACCCCTTGTGCCTCGGCTGCTGCTGTTTGCCCCGCGTTTGTCCGCCTGGAAATTGAGGTAAACCGCTTTCGGACGAAGGCGGTCAAGCGGGCATCAGCCTGCGCTTGCGGAATCCTTGGCGGCCTGCATCCGGTAACCCAGTCGCAGCGACACATCCATCGCTGCCTGGCGCACGGCGTGTGCAACGTCGGAGTTCCAGTCCGCCGGAAAATTATCCTCATGGCCCAACGCCGTGATCACCAGTACGGCTTTGCCCTCGTGGTCAAAGGCGGGCGCGCTGAAAGCGTTGACACTGGGAATCGGCCGGCCGGTGGCGCGCACCACGCCATGCCGGCGCAGTTCGGCCTGAATTTCGCGGATTTCCTGGTCTATGTCTTTGACGGCGCTGCGATCGAGCCGCCGTGGAGCATCACCCAGTGCGCCTTCCATGATCTGTTCCAGTTGCTGGCGGGGCAGGGTCGCGGCAAAAGCCCGTCCGGTTGCCGTGCCCAAAATGGACATCACGGTGCCCATGCGCATGCTCACGTGCAGAGGCTGGCTGGCCTCGATGTAGCGCACGATGGTCGGCCCGAAGTTGGCCCACACGGCGATGGCCACGGTCTGGTCGATGCCAAGCGCCAGTGCTTCGGCCACCGGCGTGGCAACTTTTAACGGGTCGAGCTGGTGCAGGCAGCTCAGCCCCACCTGCAGCGCGGCCGCGCCCAGCGCATAACGGCCGGTGACGGCGTCTTGCTCGATGAGCCGCAGTCGGCCAAAACTCACCAGATAGGGGTGTGCCCGGGATGCCGGCAGGCCGGCATGGGCTGCCAGGTCCTTGAGCGTCATGGGTCCTGGGTGCTCTGCCAGCGCCAGCAGCAACCGTCCGCCGATCTCAATCGACTGCACCGACCGCTGTTCTTTGGGCTCGTGCGCTGAATCGTTTTCGTCGTTGTGCATGCTGGGGCTCTCCGCAGAAGTGGCAAGGTGGCTGGGCCACAACTGGAGGCCTCAACGGCAATTTTCCTACAAATACGTTTGACAATGACAAATTTTCACTTAAGAATATGCAAACTAATTTGCAATAGACAAATTGCTAGTTTGCATCTCAACTGGAGCCCCTATGAGTACCCCCAAGAAATTCGCTTCCCAAGCCGACCTCGAAGAAAAAAAAATCACCTTCAGCCAGATCTCCGCGCATGCCTGGGCCTACACCGCAGAAGGCGACCCCAACACCGGCATCGTGATTGGCGATGACTGTGTGCTGGTAGCCGATACCCAAGCCACCCCGGCCATGGCGGCCGACGTCGTGCGCCGCATACGCGAAGTGACCGACAAACCGATCAAGTACGTGGTGCTGACCCATTACCACGCAGTGCGCGTGCTGGGCGCGGCGGCGTACAAGCCCGAGCAGATCCTGGCGAGCCAGGACACCTATGAGCTCATCGTCGAGCGCGGCGAGCAAGACAAGGCCAGCGAGATCGGCCGCTTTCCACGCCTGTTTCAGAACGTCGAGACCGTGCCGCCCGGCATGACCTGGCCCACGATGACCTTCAGCGGCAAGATGACGCTATGGCTTGGCAAGCTTGAGGTGCAACTGCTGCAGCTCGGCCGCGGTCACACCAAGGGCGACACGGTCGTGTGGCTACCGCAAGAACGTACCTTGCTGTCCGGTGACCTGGTCGAGTTCGATGCCACGCCCTATGCCGGTGACGCGTACTTCAAGGACTGGCCGCAGACGCTGGACCGGCTCGCCGCGCTGAAGCCGGCCGCACTGGTGCCGGGCCGCGGCGCCGCGCTCACCACGCCTGAGCAGGTTGCACAGGGTCTTGCCGGTACGCGCGGCTTCATCGCCGACGTGCATGCCAGCGTGCAGGAGGGCGTGAAAGCCGGAAAAGACCTCAATGCCGTCTACAAAGAGACATACGCCAGGCTCAAGCCCAAGTACGGCCAGTGGGTCATCTTCGACCACTGCATGCCGTTTGACGTGACGCGCTGCTATGACGAAGTGACCGGCTACCCCGACCCGCGCATCTGGACGGCGGAGCGCGACGCGCAAATGTGGCAAACCCTGGAGGGTTGAGACGCGCTGGGGCCAGAGGAGACAAAAAAATGAAATTACAGGAACTTCAAGACCGGCAGGGCCACGAGGTCAATTACCAGAAGTTGACGTTCGACTATGAACGCCATGCCGACCAGGACAGCGCCCACCCGGTACGCCACCCGGTGGTCGTGGTCGGCGCCGGCCCAGTCGGGCTGGCATTGGCCATCGACCTGGCGCAGCAGAATGTGCCCGTGCTGCTGCTCGACAACGACTGCACCCTGTCCACCGGTTCGCGTGCCATCTGCTTTGCCAAGCGCACGCTCGAGGTGTTCGACCGCCTGGGCTGCGGCTCGCGCATGGTGGACAAGGGCGTGTCGTGGAACGTCGGACGGGTATTTTTCAAGCGCGAAGAGATTTACAGCTTCAACCTGCTGCCGGAGAAGGGCCATGAGCGGCCCGCCTTCATCAACCTGCAGCAGTATTACGTCGAGGGCTATCTGGCCGAGCGAGCGGCCCAGTTGCCGCTGATCGACCTGCGCTGGAACAACAAGGTGATTGGCGTTGAGCAGCATGCCGGCCACGCGTTGCTGACGGTGCAAACGCCCGATGGCAATTACCAGATCGAAGCCAGCTACGTCGCTGCGTGCGACGGCTCACGCTCCAGCGTTCGCCAGTTGATCGGTCAGGAGAGCCTTGGCCGCACCTTCCGTGATCGCTTCCTGATCGCCGACGTGAAAATGACGCTGGATTCGCCTGCGCCGGGCCGTCCCACGCCGGGCGAGCGCTCCCTCGGCGGGCAGCAAGGACACGCAGTGCTGAGCCTGGGAGCCGAAGGTTTTGCCGAGCGCTGGTTCTGGTTTGACCCGGAATTTCACCCGAATCAGAGCGTGCTGTTGCACGTGCAGCCCGACAACGTCTGGCGCATCGATTTCCAGCTCGGCTGGGAGTGCGATCCCGAGGAAGAGAAGAAGCCGGAGAACATCATCCCGCGCGTGAAGGCGTTGCTCGGCGAAGGTGCCCGGTTCGAGCTTGAATGGGCCAGCGTCTATACCTTCGCCTGCCTGCGCATGGACCGCTTTCGCTATGGCCGGGTGCTGTTTGCAGGTGATTCTGCCCACGGTGTGTCGCCGTTTGGCGCGCGCGGCGCGAATTCAGGTGTGCAGGATGCCGAGAACATGGCCTGGAAGCTTGCCGCCGTGCTGCGCGGCGATGCCCCCGATGCCTTGCTTGACAGCTATGCGAGCGAACGCGAATATGCGGCCGATGAGAACATCCTGAACTCCACGCGCGCCACCGACTTCATCACGCCCAAGAGCGAGATCAGCCGGCTGTTTCGCGACGCGGTGCTGGTGCTGGCCAAAAAGCAGGCTTTTGCCCGCACGCTGGTCAACAGCGGGCGCCTGTCGGTTCCGGCCACGCTGCGAGGCTCGCCGCTCAGCACTGCCGACGTGGATCATTTTGAAGGCCGCATGGTGCCGGGTGCCGCAGCGGCCGATGCGCCCCTCGTCCACGCCGACGGCAAGGCTCGCTGGCTGTTGCGCGAGTTGAGCCCGACGCGGTTCACCGCGCTCGTATTCGGTGACGAAGCGCTGGCGCATGCCCTGCGCGACAGCCATGCGCAACTGCACATTGTCGGCATTGCCGCTAACAGCGCCCACGCGCTCGCCTTGCAGCGCTACGACGCAAAGCCCGGCACCGTTTACCTGCTGAGGCCGGATCAGCACGTTTGCGCACGCTGGCGTCAGGCCTCACTCCGCACCATCTGCGCCGCCATCGAGCGTGCACTTGCCAAGGCCTGAAGGAGCCCGCCATGCCAGAACTCATCACCACGCCGAACTTTGACGCCGCCGACGATTTTTACGAAGCGCTGATCGACGCCCACCAAGGCCTGCCCAGCGCCGAAAGCCACGCGTTCAACGCACGCCTCGTGCTGCTGCTGGCCAACCACATCGGTTCGCTGACTGTGCTGCGCCAGGCGCTGACCGCTGCGCGGGCCGACCTGGCGCCGGTCTGAAATTTCCCCCGCTCATTTTTACAACAACTGGAGACTCGCCATGATTTTGAATAGCCTCTTTCGCCGAATACTTTGCCCAGCTGGTTTCGCACTGGCCCTGCTGCCGCTGGCGGCGCAGGCGCAAGACGCCAAACCCATCGAATGGGTGGTCGGCTATGCGACCGGCGGTGGCTCGGACGCGGTGGCACGTGCTACCGCCGAAACCATGTCGAAGACCCTCGGCCAGATCATCCTCATCAACAACAAGCCCGGCGCGGCGACCAACATCGCGGCCGACTATGTGGCGCGCGCCAAGGACTACGGCCACGTCATGCTGACGGCCGACTTCGCCACCCTCGCGGCCAATCCCTTTTTGTTTTCCAGGCTCAGCTACAACGCCGAAAAAGACCTCGCACCCGTCGGCATGCTGGCACGCTTTCCCCTGGTGCTGGTGGTCGGCACGAACGTCCCGGCGAACAATCTCAAGGAGTTCTTGGCCTGGGCCAAGGCGCAGCCCAACGGCGTCAACTACGCCTCGGCCGGCGCCGGCAGTCCGCACCACCTGGCGACCGAACTGCTGCGCGAGAAAACCGGACTGAAGATGACGCATGTGCCTTACCGCGGCGCGGCGCCGGCGATGCAGGACATCCTGGGCGGTGTTGTTCCTTGCATGCTGGTGGATACCGCGAGCGGCAACCAGTTTGTGCTGGCCGGCAAGGTCAAGGCCATCGGCGTGGCAAGCGCCCAGCGGATCGCCACGCTGCCCGACGTGCCTACGCTCGCCGAGCAGGGGCTGACCGGGTTCGAAGCCTATGCATGGCAGGGAGTTTCTGTGCCCGCCGGTACGCCGCCCGAGATCGTCGCCAGGCTCAACAAGGCGCTGGTTGACACATTGAACTCGACCACGGTCAAGGCGCGCTTTCAGGCGCTTGGTGTCGAAGGCCTGCCCGGCACGCCGGCGCAGATGGCCAGTTACGTCAAGGGCGAACGCGAGCGCTGGGGCCGCTTGATCCGCGACAACGGCATCAAGGTCGACTAGGGTCTGTGAACGCTATTTTTGCAAGATGCGTTGCGAGTCAAAAAAGGCCGTGAGCAAACGCGGCATTTCGGCTTCCAGGACTTTCGCGAAGCCCCCATGGTGCTTCGCGCTGGCAAGGGGACTTATTGCGGCAGGTCGCCCACGGGGCGCCCCAGCCACTTGATCGAAATTTTGTCCAGATCGCCATTTTTCCTGGCCTCTGCAAGAATGCCATTGACGGTCATGCGAAGCGTGTCCTCCCCTTTGGGCAGGCCAATAAAGTTGGGGCTTTCCTTGAGCAACAGCTTGTACTCGGTACGCAATTGCGGGCTCTTGGCCATGAGGTTGCCGGCAACGGACGCACCCGTGGCAATCAGCTGAACCTGACCCGCGGTGAAGGCGTTCACGGTCTTGAAGTTGTCTTCAAAGCGCCGGATATCGGTGCCCGCGGGGGCCAGGTTGTTGAGTTCCTGGTCCTCGACCGAGCCGCGCGTCACGCCAATGGTTTTCCCTGCCAGGTCTGCATAGCTCTTGATGTTGAGTGTCCGGGCGCCAAAGACGGCTTGAAAAAACGGTGAATAGGCACCGGCGAAATCAATCTGTTTTTCGCGGTCTGGGTTTTTGCCCAAGGTGGCGATCACAAGAGATGCTTTTTTTGTCTGTAGATAGGGAATGCGGTTGACGCTGGTGACTGGAATGAGGTCGACAGTCACGCCCAGCTTGGCGCCAATGTAGTTGGCCACGTCGATGTCCAGGCCCTGCATCTTGAAGTCTGCCCCCATGGAGCCATAAGGTGGAAAGTCAGGCGGCACTGCGATGGTTATTTTCTTGTTCTTCAGGATGGCGTCGAGGGCGTGTTGTGCCTGGGCACCGGTGCTCAGTAGCAATGAAAGGGCGGCCAAGGCGAGGGAGGGCAGGAACTTGCTGGATGTCATGACAGGCGTTAGGTTACGAAATTTGGATTGGTCACCGGCTCAACGGCCAGCTCATGCATATCTTGTATGCAAGTCGTGTGCCACTTGTGTGGCTCCTGGTACACGATTGGAGTGGCTCAGGTCAACGGATTTCGGCACCTGTTCACTCAAAGGTGAGGCTGCGTGAGCTTGGCGCGATCACGACTTCAATGAGGCAGTTGCTGGGCCGAAAGCGGTGATCTCTCCGGCAACTGGCATACAAGATTTGCGCACCGTAGTCGCGTTCGATTGAGGCTGATGGTGCATTCCTGCCCGTTCCGCACCAAAACCCGGCGGCGGGTTGCCTTCTGCGCCTTCAACCCCGACCGCCCGGTCGACTAGTCCAGCTTGGCGCCCGAAGCTTTTACCGCCTCGGCCCAGCGCGGCATCTCGGACGCCAGGAACTGCGCGAACTCGTCGCTGCCCATGAAGGCGGGGTCGGCTCCTTGCGTCACCATGCGGTTTCGGATGTCGGGGCTGGCCATCACCTGCTTGAAAGCGTCGCTGAGTTTGGCGGTCACGTCTTTGGGCAGGCCCGCAGGCGCGAGGAAGCCGTAAAAGCCCACCACCTCAAAACCCTTGATGCCTGATTCAATCACGGTCGGGATGTCGGGCAGTGCCGGGTTGCGCTCTTTGCTGGTCACTGCCAGGGCGCGCACCTTGCCTTGCTTGTGGTAGTTGGCTGCCTGTGGAATCGATTCGCCCATGAACTGCACCTGACCGGCCATCAGGTCGGTGAAGGCCGGCGCGCTGCCGCGGTAGGGGATGTGCACCATGAAAAGCCCGGTGGCATTTTTGAACATCTCGGGCACCAGGTGGCTGATGCCGCCGTTGCCGGCCGAGCCGTAATTGACCTGGCCGGGCCTGGCCTTGGCGTAGGCGATGAATTCCTGGAGGTTGTTCACCGGCAGCTTGGGGTTGACCAGCAGCGCCAAAGGCTGCATCGCGGTGCGGGCAATCGGTGTGAAGTCTTTGAGCGTGCTGTAGGGCAGCTTGCTGTAAAGCGCGGGGTTGATCACCATCACGCCGGTGTTGGCCAGCATGAGGGTGTAGCCGTCAGGCGCGGCTTTCATCACATCTTGCGCGCCCACGGTACCGCCGGCGCCGGATTTGTAGTCGATCACGATGGGTTGCCCCAGCACGGCCTGCAGGCGCTCGGTCAGCAGGCGTGCATGCTGGTCCAGCGGCCCGCCGGCCGGAAAGCCGATCACTACACGGATGGGTTTTTCGGGAAACGCCGCCAGGGCCGCAGAAGAGGCCAGCACGGTGAAGGCAAGCGTGCACGCCGATATCAGGGCTTTGCGGTGAAGGGTGGAAAATCGGGTCATCGTGTCTCCTGGATGTTTCTGTTTTTGTTTCGCGTGTTTCTGCGTGTAAAGGTCAAGCAGGTATGCGTGCCGCCAGGAACGAGGAAAGCATGTGTTCTCACGCGGGCCGCCTTGCGGGTGCAGTTCATCATAGTGAGCGCTGGTCGCTCAGGTGACAGTGTTTCATCAGGAGCTTCCCGGATGTAAGCGGCGCGATCTCCGGGTAGGCTGTACCGCAGTCCCGCCTTTGCCTGGAGTTTTTTTTGTCACTTCTTCCCCCCGCCGACAACGCCGCACTGAATGCAGCCGCCTCTGCCACCGCCACACCGCACAACCTGCACCACCAGGTCTGGCCCAAGCGCCTGCCGCACAGCATCACGCCGCCTGCGACCTCGCTGTGGCACAACCTGGCGGTCAGTGCGCTGCGTTTTCCGGACAAGCCCGCGCTGGTGTTCTTCAACCGTGTGCTCAGCTACGCCGAAGTGCTACAGCAGGCCGAGCGCCTGGCTGCGACGCTGCACCGCATGGGCGTGCGTAAAGGCGACCGCGTGCTGCTCAATATGCAGAACTGCCCGCAGTGGGTAATTGCGCACTTTGCCATCTTGCGGGCCAACGCCGTGGTGGTGCCCGTCAACCCGATGAACCGGGCCGAAGAGCTCAAGCACTACATCACCGACCCCGACGCCAAGGTCGCCATCACCACAGCCGACCTGGCGCCCGAGCTGGCCAAGGCCAATGCGCAGCTGGCGCCCGCTGAACGGCTGGCACATGTGGTGGTTACGCATTACAGCGACGCTTTTGACATGGAGCCACAAGGAGAAGCGCAGGCCTCAGGCGATACAGCGATGCCAGAAGCCTGGCGCGAATGGCTGGGCACGCGCCATGCGTTGCCCGTGCTGGAAGGCGGCGCGGTGATGGCCTGGACCGATGCGGTGGCGAGCACAGCGCAGGATGGCGGCGAACTGCCCCCACACACCGCCACACCGCAAGACCTGGCCGTGCTGCCCTACACCAGCGGTACCACCGGCCTGCCCAAGGGGTGCATGCACACGCACGCCAGCCTCATGCACAACGCGGTGGCCAGTTGCCTGTGGGGCGGAAGCACGTTTGAAAACGTGACGCTGTCCGTGGTGCCGATGTTCCACATCACCGGCATGGTGTCCGTGATGCATGCGTCCATCTACGGCAGCGCCACGTTGGTGATCATGCCGCGCTGGGACCGCGAGCTAGCCGGGCGCCTGATTTCGCGTTGGGGCGTGACGCACTGGACGAATATTCCCACCATGGTGATCGACCTGTTGGGCAGTCCAAATTTTGCGAAGTTTGATTTGAGCAGCCTGGTCTACATCGGCGGTGGCGGCGCGGCCATGCCGCAGGCCGTGGCCCAGCGCCTGTGGGAGCAATACGGCCTGCGCTTTGCCGAAGGCTACGGCCTCACGGAAACCGCCGCGCCCTCACACAGCAACCCCTACGACGCCACCAAGCAGCAATGCCTGGGCGTGCCCTTCATGAATTGCGACTCGCGCATCATCGACCCCATCACGCTCAAGGAAGTGCCGCAGGGCGAGCAAGGCGAAATCATCATGAGCGGGCCGCAGGTGTTCCAGGGTTACTGGAAGCGACCGGACGCGACGGCCGACGCCTTTATCGAGCTTGACGGCAAGCGCTTCTTCCGCTCGGGCGACCTGGGGCGCATGGACGAGCAAGGCTACTTCTTCATCACCGACCGGCTCAAACGCATGATCAATGCATCGGGCTTCAAGGTGTGGCCGGCCGAGGTCGAGGCGCTGATGTTCAAGCATCCGGCCATCCAGGAAGCCTGCATCATCAGCACCAAGGATGCCTATCGCGGCGAGACCGTGAAGGCCGTGGTGGTGCTGCGCGCCGCCGCCAGAGGCCAGACGACGGAAGACGACATCATCAACTGGTGCAAGGAAAACATGGCGGCCTACAAGTACCCGCGTGTCGTGCAGTTTGTGGATGCGCTGCCCAAGAGCGGCTCGGGCAAGGTCATGTGGCGTGCGCTTCAGGAAGCGGAGCAGGGCAAAAAACAAACGTGAGGTCAGTTTGCCGGCACGATAAAGTCATGAGAGCCTTCTGGAGATCCCTTTGAAAATCACCTCGGTCAAACCTTTCATCCTGCATGTGCCCGTCACGGGCTCGCAGATTGCCGACAGTACCCACACCATTTCGCATTGGGGCGTGGTGGGTGCGCAGATCGATACCGACACCGGCCTTACCGGCTATGGTTTTACCGGCACCCATGCGCACCTGCCCAGCGACCAGCTGATCACGCGCTGCATTGAAACCTGCCACGCGCCGCTGCTGATCGGCGAGGACGCGATGGACATCAACCGGCTCTGGCTCAAGCTCGCGCGCAACCCTGCACTGCAATGGGTGGGGCGCGCCGGCATCATCACGCTGTCACAGGCCGCCATCGACATCGCCCTGTGGGACCTCAAAGCAAAAGCTGCGGGCGTGCCGCTGTGGAAGCTGCTGGGCGGCCAGGTGCGCGAGAAAGTACGCGCCTACAACACTGACATTGGCTGGCTCAGCATCCCCGACGATGAACTGGTGGCCGGTGCCAGGCGCGCGGTGGATGAGGGCTTCACCGGCATCAAGGTCAAGATCGGCTCCAGCGTCGATCGGGACCTGAAGCGCCTGGAGCGGGTGCGCCGTGCCATCGGCCCCGCCATCACCATGGCGACCGACGGCAACGGCAAATGGGACCTGCCCACTTGCCAGCGCTTTTGCCGTGCGGCTGAGGCGTTTGACCTTTACTGGATTGAAGAGCCGCTCTGGTATGACGATGTGAAAGGCCATGCCCAGCTGGCGCGCAGCACCAGCATTCCGGTGGCGCTGGGCGAGCAGCTCTATACCCACGATGCGTTCGCCGAATTTTTCCACCAGGAAGCCATTCATTGGGTGCAGCCCGATGTAACGCGCACGGGCGGCATCACCGAAGTGCTGCGGGTGTGCGACACCGCGCACTCCTTCCGGCTGCCGGTGGCACCGCATGCGGGCGACATGAGCCAGGTGCATGTGCACCTCAACCATGCCCACCCGGCCTGCACGGTCCTCGAATACATCCCCTGGATCAAGGACTGCTTCCTGGAGCCGGCCAGGGTGGTAGACGGGCACTTCAGCCTGCCGCAGCAGCCGGGCGCCAGCACCACTCCGACTGAAGCGGCTTGGGCGAAATTCCGTCAGCCAGCGTCCTGAACGCCCGGGTCGGGAGAGTGTTTGCACTGATTTTTAAGAGAAAAGTGCCTGAAGCCCTTATGGAACGAGCGCAAGCAGCTATCAAATAGATAGTGAACCATTTTCGTTGCGCGCGTGCTCCCGCTCGCTCCGCCGTCGGTTATGGTGTTGGCTGGCCAATAATCAGTTCAACAAAAGAACCGCCGCGCCTGCTGGCGCCACCCGCATATGGACAAACCTGCTCCGCCCCTGCCCAACCCCCTGGATGACAAGCCGCTCGATGGCTGGCGGCTGCGCCTGTACACCATCATCTTTGAGGCCGACACGCGCGCGGGCCGGCTCTTTGACAAAGCGCTGATCGTCCTCATTCTCGTCAGCATTGCGGTGGTGATGGCGGACAGCGTGCAGGCCATCCATGTCTCTCACGGGCGCGCGTTCGCAGTGGTCGAATGGATATTCACGCTGCTGTTTACCGCCGAATACATTGCGCGCCTGGTCTGCGTGCGTAAACCGCTGCAGTACGCGACCAGCTTTTTCGGCATCATCGATTTGATCGCCGTATTGCCGACCTATCTGGCACTCTTTTTTCCGGAGCTCCATGCGCTCATCGACGTGCGGGTGTTGCGCCTGCTGCGTGTGTTCCGAATCTTCAAGCTGGCCGCCTATGTAGCTGAATACCAGTCACTGGGCCGGGCGCTGGCCGCCAGCGGCCGCAAGATCCTGGTGTTCCTGTCGGCGGTGGTGATGATGGTGTTGGTGATGGGGACCGTGATGTATGTGGTCGAAGGGCCGTCCAACGGGTTTACCAGCATCCCGACCTCGGTCTACTGGGCCATCAGCACAGTCACCACGGTGGGCTTTGGTGACATCACGCCCAAGACTGACCTGGGCCGGCTTATTTCGTCGTTCATGATGTTGCTGGGCTGGGGCATTCTGGCTGTGCCCACCGGCATCGTCACTGCTGAAATGGCGGCTGAGCGGCGCCTGCAGCTCCTGCCCGTGCCCACCACCCGCACTTGCCATGAGTGCCTGACGGAAGGCCATCTGCCCGAGGCGGACTATTGTTTTCATTGCGGCGCGAAGCTACCGGCCTACCAGCACCAGGATTCGCGAAAAGACCCAAAGGATCAAAAAAGCGAGAAGGACGAGAAGGACGCAAAGAGCGCGTCTTCCTAGAAGCTGCCGGAACCCGAGCTTTCTTACGCGCCTGCCGTCAGCCGGCGCGGCGTGATTTCCACCGACCCCAGCGCGGTGCTCATCCACACCGTGCCGTCCTGCACCGTCACCTGCAACTGCATGCTGCGCTCAGCAAGTTTGGCCAGCGCCTGGCTTTCAGCCGCCTCGATCTGCCAGACCACCAGGTTGGCGGCGCGTGTGAGCTTGGTTTCGATGTTCTTCCACCAGACGGGCGTGCTGCTGGCGAAGCTGTAGACGCTCACGCGTTCAGCCCGGCCTGCGGCTTTCATCAAACGTTTGTCGTCGGGCTGGCCCACATCGATCCAGTGCAGGATTTGCTCGGTGTAGTCCTTGTGCCAGAGGGCGGCTTCGTCCACGTCCCAGAGGTCCTTGGCGAATTCCAGGTTGCCCTTCTTGTCGTCGGCCGGTACGTTGAGGGCAAACGCCAGCAGGCGGATCATCATGCGTTCGTCGGCCTCCGACGGGTGGCGTGCAATCGTCACGCTGTGGTCGGCATAGATGTTGCGGTCCATGTCGGACAGGGCGAGCTGGGCTTTGTAAATGGTGGCTTTGAGTGCCATAGGATGTACTTCTTTATCTCGGGTCTGGACGGGAGCGAACCTTCTATTGGAACAGAGCCGCTTGGGGTAACCCCGGTCAAGCGGGTTTTAAGCGGTCTGGCTATAGTGGCCCGACATGATCAGCCTCTCCGTCCTCGACCAGTCCGTCGCCGTCACCGGCCGCACGGAAGACGTCTCCATCCGAGAAACCCTGCAACTGGCGCGCCATTGCGAAGCGCTAGGTTACCGCCGTTTCTGGGTGAGCGAGCACCACAGCCACCCCAGCATCGTCGGATCTGCGCCCGAGGTGTTAATGGCCGCCATTGCCGCGACCACCAGCCGCATCCGCGTGGGCAGCGCCGGCGTCATGCTGCCGCACTACGCGGCGCTCAAGGTGGCTGAGCAGTTTCGCGTGCTCGAAGCCATCGCACCGGGCCGCATCGACCTCGGCGTGGGGCGCGCGCCGGGCTCGGACATGCGTACGGCGCGTTTGCTGAGCAGCGACCCGCGCCAGTCGGCCGAGAACTTTCCGATTCAGGTGCGCGAGCTGCAGGCCTGGCTGGCCGGCATTGATTTGCCTGAGGGCCATCCGGGGCGCGGCGTCACAGCCAACCCCATGGGCCCGACCACGCCCGAGATGTGGATGCTGGGCAGCTCTGACTACGGCGCGCAGCTGGCCGCCCATTACGGCCTGCCGTATGCGTTTGCTTACTTCATCACCGATGGGCAGGGCGCCGAGCAGGCACTGGACCTTTACCGCTCTACCTACCGCCCCAGCCCGCGCCACCCCACGCCACAAGCCGTGCTGTGCGTTTGGGCGCTGGCAGCTGACACCGAAGCGGAGGCCTGGCACCACTTTTCGGGCCGCGAGCGCTGGAAGATAGACCGCAACCGCGGCGCGCTGGCGGCCCTGCCTTCTCCAGAAGAAGTGGCGTTGCGCCCCTACACGCCGGCCGAGCAGGCGGAGGCGGACAAGCTCAGGGCTAACGCGCTGGTCGGTAGCGGCCCGCAGGTTGCCGCCAAACTCCGGGCGCTGGCCAATACACTCGGGGTAGACGAGTTGGTGGTGATCACCTGGACGCACGACCCGGCCGCCCGCAGGCGCTCTTACGAGTTGCTGGCCCGCGAGTTTTTCTGAGTTTGAAAACTGCGACGGATAAAACATTGAGACAAAAGGACACGCACATGACAACGCTTTCCACGACACCTCTTTTCAGCGCCGCCATTGCCGGCAGCCTGCCCAAACCCGCCTGGTTGTCTGAAACCCAAAAACTCTGGCCGCAATGGAGGAGTGAAGGCAATGAACTCAAGCAGGCCAAGGCAGACGCCACGCTGCTGTGGATCAAGGCGCAGGAAGACGCGGGCCTGGATGTGATCGGCGACGGTGAACAGTCGCGCCAGCATTTTGTGCACGGTTTTCTCGAGCAGGTAGAAGGCATCGACTTCGAGCACAAGGTCAAGATGGGCATACGCGACAACCGCTACGACGCCATGGTGCCGCAGGTGGTGTCGCAGCTCAAGCTCAAGGGCCGTGTGCATGCCGCTGAAGCGCGGCTGCTGCGTGCGCACACCACTAAAAAAATCAAGTTCACCTTGCCCGGGCCGATGACGATTGTCGACACCGTGGCCGACCAGTTCTATGGCGACAAGGTCAAGATGGCCATGGCTTTTGCCGAGCTGCTAAACCAGGAAGCGCTGGCCCTTCAGGCCGACGGCGTGGACATCATCCAGTTTGACGAGCCGGCTTTTAATGTCTACATGAAAGACGCTGCCGATTGGGGCGTGAAGGCGCTTGAGCGTGCGGCGCGGGACCTGACCTGCACAACCGCCGTGCACATTTGCTACGGCTACGGCATCAAGGCCAATACCGACTGGAAGGAAACCCTGGGCGAGGAATGGCGGCAGTACGAGACCGTGTTTCCGGCGCTGGCCAAAAGTACCATCCGCCAGGTCAGCCTGGAGTGCTACCACTCGCATGTGCCGCCGCACCTGATGGCGCTGCTCGAGGGCAAGGACGTGATGGTCGGCGTGATCGACGTGGCCAGCGATGAGATCGAAACGCCGGAGCAGGTGGCCGACACCATCGGCAAGGCGCTCAAATACGTGCCCAAGAACCACTTGATTCCCTGCACCAACTGCGGCCTGGCGCCCATGGACCGCGAAGTGGCGCTGAAGAAACTGCAGGCGCTGGGCGCCGGCGCGGCCCTGGCGCGCGAACGCTATAAATAGGCGTGGCCTGTCAGTTCGTCCTGCCTCCCGGTGTGTACCGCCAGAACGCAGTTAGCAACCATGACGTCGTGTGACGTACTAACCTGATCACCCGCATGAGCAACGACCCCACGCATTCGCATCCGCATGACCACGATCATTCACACGGCCCTGGCCACACACATCCTCATGCAGGGGGTGAAGCCGGCCCGCGCTGGAAGCACGATGGCGTGCGCGTGGTTGCGGGCAACCAGCTTGACACCAACACCGCGCAGACGCCAGGCATGGACCGGCGCGCGGCCATCAACTTTGCCCGCGTGGGTGCGCAAAAACTGTGGGCCGGCACCGTCACCATCCATGCGGATGCCAAGACCGGTGCCCACCACCACGGCCATCTGGAAAGCGTGATTTATGTGATTCGCGGAAAAGCCCGCATGCGCTGGGGCGACCACCTCGAGTACACGGCTGAAGCGGGGCCGGGCGACTTCATTTATGTGCCACCTTATGTGCCGCACCAGGAAATCAACGCCAGCGCGACCGAGGCGCTGGAGTGTGTGCTGTGCCGCAGCGACGGCGAGGCCGTGGCGATCAACCTGGACATCGAGCCCGTTGAAAAGCCCGACACCGTGCTCTGGGTGGACCCGACGCATCCCAGCGGTGGCGTGTAAACGCCCTGTCAAGCCTGGGTGAGCGCGGCATGAACGCGTGCCGAAGTGCGAAAAACCGCACGCTTCGTGCAGTTCTAGGAAATCTTTCCTTACGAATGTCACTTCGTCCTACAGGATGTATCAGGCAGTGTCGTTACAACGGAAGCTCACATACACAGGAGTTCCATCATGGACACCAACAACCAAACCAGTCAGCCTGCCAATCAGCCCCAAGCGATGCCGCAGCCTGGCTTCTCCCAACGTCTGCAACACAGCAAGGCACTCGTCGCCATTGTGGCGGTACTGGGCGTCACCGTCATGGCCCTTGCGGCCGCACTGGTGGTAAATCGTTCCGATGCACAACCCGGCGGAAGCGACGCGCAGCTCAGCAGCACGGCGCCGTCTTCCACGTCTTCCAAGCTGGCCGCTGACACGGCTCAGCGTCCTCCTGTCACCAAGCCCCATATCTCCCATCCTCCCACCGTGGTGGCGCAGGCCGCCCCCCGCGCCAATGTCTGCGCAAGCTGCGGCACGGTCGAAGCCGTGACCCCAGTTCAACGCCAGGGCAAGGTCAACGGCGTAGACGTGGGCAACACCACCATTGGCCTTGGCACCGTGGCCGGTGGCGTCGTCGGCGGCCTGGTCGGCAACCAGATGGGTGGCGGCAACGGCAAAACGGCCATGACGGTGCTGGGCGCCGCGGGCGGTGCGTTCGCCGGTAACCAGATCGAGAAAAACATGAAGAAGGTCACCGTCTATGAAGTGCGTGTGCGCATGGACGACGGAACTGTGCGCACCATGGAGGTGTCCAGCTCGGTGGCTGTTGGCTCCAAGGTGATTGTCGAAGGCAAGAACCTTCGTCTGGCCTGAACACGGGCCCCCACGTTCGCTCACTTCGTGTAGCTCTCTGCCCCCCGAGGGGGCGCTGCGCCTGCGGTCTGGCGAAGCCAGTCCCGCGGCCCCGGCTGAAGTGAACATGGGGACTTACCAAAAAAGCGCCGATGCTCGTCATCGGCGCTTTTTTTTTTTCGGCGATCATTCTTGCTGGCGGACTTCATAACCTGGGTCGGCCGTGTCCGGTGCAGGGAAGGGTAGCATGGAGCCCTGTTTCTTCTAAATCCCTCGTCCCTGATCGCACACCCCGAACAACCGGTCTGCATGTCCATGCAGCCTCCACATTAGCATTGAGCAGAAAGAAAGACCCATGAAAGCCATCTGGAACGGCGCAGTGATTGCGCAAAGCGACGACACCGTGGTGGTCGAAGGCAACCACTATTTTCCCGAAAGCGCGCTCAACCGCGACTACGTGACCTTCAGCAACCATCACACCATGTGTTCCTGGAAGGGGCAGGCCAGCTATTACTCGTTGCTGGTCAACGGTGAAATGAATACCGACGCCGCGTGGTATTACCCCGATCCCAAACCAGAGGCCGACAACATCAAGGGACACATCGCCTTCTGGAAGGGCGTGAAGATTGAGCCCTGATCCTTGACCGGTCAGCATCAAGCACTTATAGCGGCTGGGATACACGGCCGCACCGGAGTTGCCCCGTTCGGCGTCTTGTCTGACGGCGCACGCGCCTCTCATGGCCTATAACTGAGACACGCTGGCATTCCCCATTCACGGCGGGTGCCGCAGAATCCAGCCCTTGTTTTCAAGGAGATTCCACCATGTACAAGCACATTCTGGTTCCCGTAGACGGCTCTTCCACCGCGCGCAAGGCGATTGGCAACGCAGTGGCCGTCGCCCAGGCTTTCAACAGCCAGGTGACGGTTGTCTATGTCATAGACCCTTATGCTTTTACCGGGGTGGGTACAGACTTTGCCTATGGCCAGGCCGAATACCTTAGCGCTGCCACCACAGAGGCCAACGACGCCATCAGCGCGGCCAAACAGGTTTTCCAGGAGGCCGGCATCACCGCTACAGGCTCAGTGGTGGAGGGCCATGCCGTCTATCGCGGCATCCTCGACACCGCCGAATCAATCAATGCCGACCTGGTGGTGATGGGCTCGCACGGGCGCCGCGGGCTGGAAAAACTGGTGCTGGGCAGCGTCACTGCCCAAGTGCTTTCCCACGCGCACCTGCCCGTGCTGGTCGTGCGCGACTGATCTGTTGCATCTGGCGATTCACGCCGAAAGGAGTTTTTTCATGGACTTGTTGAACCACGACATCGCACACGAGTTTCCGCAATACCTTCAAAAGATGCGTAGCCTCAAGGTGTCCAACCCGCATTTCGCCGAGCTCTTTGCACAGTACGACGCCGACAACCACACCATTGCAAAGTATGAGCAGGGCGTGGGCGTCATCACCGATGAAGCGCTGGAAGACCTCAAAAAACGGCGGCTCAAGACCAAGGACGAGATTTACCAGATCCTGAAAAAGGACTGACCATTCCGGTGGTTTTTAAGACAAATAGCACTGTAGACCAATGTGGGTGAGCGCCAGCAGCTATCAAAAAGGAAGCAGAGACGCACCATCACGACAGCGGAAACGGTGAAAGCTGACAGGATGGGGCAATGCAGGTTGTACGGCTGTTTCATCAAACTGCCATGTGCCCCCGGTACGCTGGGGTGCTAACCGATTTCCGGTGATGCAGGAGGCAAACGTGACTTCAAGCGACGAAGAATTGATGCGGCGAATCCGCAATGACCTGATCGACAGCTACGACGAAGAGCTGGAGATGGAGATCGAAGACCGCAGCGTGGATCAGCTCATCGGCGAAGAGGCCCCGGCCCGCAGCCCGCAAGACGCCGTCAGGGAAAAAGAATACCGCCGCCAGTATTTTCGCGAGCTCTTTCGCCTGCAGGCCGAGCTGGTGAAGCTGCAGGACTGGGTCGTCAGCACCGGCCACAAGGTGGTGATTTTGTTTGAAGGGCGTGACGCAGCCGGCAAAGGCGGCGTCATCAAGCGCATCACACAGCGGCTGAACCCGCGTGTGTGCCGTGTGGCGGCGCTGCCGGCGCCGAACGACCGCGAACGCACGCAGTGGTACTTCCAGCGCTATGTGTCCCACTTGCCCGCCGCGGGCGAAATCGTGTTGTTTGACCGCAGCTGGTACAACCGGGCCGGCGTGGAACGCGTCATGGGCTTCTGCACCGATGACCAGTACGAAGAGTTTTTCCGAACCGTGCCGGAATTTGAAAAGATGCTGGTCCGGTCGGGCATACAGCTCATCAAATACTGGTTTTCGATTTCCGACGAAGAGCAGCACCTGCGCTTCCTGGGCCGTATCCATGACCCGCTCAAGCAGTGGAAGCTCAGCCCCATGGACCTGGAGTCGCGCCGCCGCTGGGAGGAATACACCAAAGCCAAGGAAATCATGCTGGAGCGCACCCATGTCGCCGAGGCGCCGTGGTGGGTGGTTCAGGCAGACGACAAGAAAAAGGCCCGCCTGAACTGCATTCACCATTTGCTGCAGCAGATGCCCTACCAGGACACCACGCACCCTCCCATCGTGCTGCCCGAGCGCGAGCGCCACAAGGACTATGTGCGCAATCCGGTTCCGCAAAACATTGTGGTGCCTGAGGTCTATTGACCACCCCCGTCCAAGCTCACTGCGTGTAGCTTGTTCCCCCTCAAGGGGGCAGGCGCCTGCGGTCTGGCGAAGCCAGCCCCGCGGCCCCCACTGGGTTGTGCGCACGGGATTTTTCAACCAAGCAGGGGCCGCGGGGCTGGCTTAGCCAGACCGCAGGCGCAGCGGCCCCCTCGGGGGGCAGGGAGCTACACGCAGTGAGCGACCGTGGGGGCTAGTCCCTGACGTCGGCGACCGGGTTCGTTCCGAAGTCGGGCCGGGCCAGAAAGGCAATGATGCGCGCTGCTGCATCCTCTGGCGACGTCAGCGACCCGCCAGTTTTCAAGCCCACAAACGATTCACGGTCCGGAAAGGCTTTAGGGTCGGCTGCGCGCAGCTGCTCCTGCATCCCGGTGTCGATTACGCCGGGTGCCAGTGAGCAGGCTTTGGCGCCGTGGGGCTTCAGTGCTTCCTCCAGCACCAGGCAACGGGTGAAATGGTCCATGCCGGCCTTGGCCGCGCAGTATGCCGCTTGCGAGGCCATGGCGCGTCGTCCCAGGCCGGACGAAATATTGAGCACCTTGCGCGGCGCTTTCCAGCCATCGGTGGCACGCAGGAAGGCGGCGGTGATTTGCATCGGCGCCTCCAGTCCCACGCGCAGCGCCCGCGCCAGGTCGCCTTCGCCAATCTGGTCCAGCGAGCCGATCTGCGGGATCACGCCCGCGTTGTTGATCAGCGTGACGCTGGCCCAGGCCTGTTCGGCCTGCGAATCCTTGAGCCAGCTTTCGAGTTTGCCCTTGAGCGAGCCGCTGTCCGCCAGGTCATGCTCCCACTGCAGCACGGTCGCGCCAATGTGGCGCGCGTGCTCTTCCAGCTCTGGCATCGCCGTGCGGGAAATGCCAAGCACCGTGTGGCCGGCGGTGAGCAACTGGCGTGCCATGGAAAAGCCCATACCGCGCGAGGCGCCTGTGATCAGAGTGAGGTGAGTAGATGGGTTCATGGCTGCATCGTAGCGCCGGTGCGGCGAGATTGCTTGTGCCCTAAAAGCCTGGAGTGCTTTCGAAAGACATCGCGAGGCTGCTGACCGGGTGCATGAACTGCAGCGAGCTGGCGTGCAGCAGCAGCCGCGGCGCCATGGCTTGCACGGCGGCAGGGGCGTACAGGGCATCGCCCAGGATGGGATGGCCTAGCGCCTGCAGATGCACGCGCAGCTGGTGCGAGCGGCCGGTCACCGGCTCCAGTTCCACGCGTGTGGTGTTTGCGTGCGCATCAAATGCCAGCACCTGCCAGCGCGTTCGGCTGGGTTTGCCGCGTTCCGCGTCAATGATGCGCAGCGGGCGGCGCGGCCAGTCCACGACGATGGGAAGATCAATCAGGCCCCAGCCGTCGGGGCTTTGCGGCGCCGGCATGCAACCCGCCACCACGGCCACATAGCGTTTGCCGATGTCGCGATTTTCAAAGGCGCGGCTCAGCACGCGTTGCATGTCTGCGCCGCGTGCCATCAGCATCAGTCCCGAGGTGGCCATGTCCAGCCGGTGCACCACGCACGCGTCGGCGTAGGCCGCGTGTACGCGTGCGCTCAGGCAATCCTGCTTGTCTGCTCCGCGACCCGGCACCGACAACAGTCCGGCGGGCTTGTTCAGCACCAGCAAGTGCTCGTCGACGTACACGGCCTCAAAACCTGTGTCTGCAGCATTACCTGCCACGTAATTGGTTTGAGGCACGGCAAAAGTCATGATGACGGCAACAAAGCTTTTTTAACCAAGGAGAAAATCATGAGTGATGCAGGTGCCATTTCGATTGCATGTGGTCTGATGATCGGGCTGGGCGCCATTGGTGCCTGCATGGGCATCGGTGTGATGGGCGGGCGTTACCTGGAGGGGGCCGTGCGCCAGCCCGAGTTGATGGAGCCGCTGCAGGTCAAGATGTTCCTGCTGGCCGGCCTCATTGATGCCAATTTCCTGATTGGGGTGGGCGTGGCCATGATGCTGATGTTCGCCAACCCGCTGAGGGCTTAGGCCCGGGGCTTGGGCGGCGGGAAGTTATGAACCGGCGGACTGCTGCGTTTCACCTCGCGCAGCATGAAGAGGTAAAGGCTTTCAACCTTCTCGCGCGCCCAGGGCGTCTTGCGCAAGAACTTCAGGCTGGACGCTACGCTGGGTTCGCTGGTGAAGCAGCGGATGTTGATGCGCTGCCCCAGCTCTTGCCAGCCGTAGTGGTCGGAGAGCGCCGTCACAATGGTCTCCAGTTTGACGCCATGCAGTGGATTAGCCGGCTGTATGGCCCCCACGCTCGGCACTGACGTGTCCTCGCTGCCCCCCGAGGGGGCCGATTTTCCTTGGGGCGGCCCGGCGGAGGCATGGCCCCCACGCTCGCCCACTGCGTGCGGTTCGCTGCCCCCCGAGGGGGCTAATTTTCCTTGGGGCGGCCCGGCGGAAAATTGCGGCGGGACAGAGGCTGTCACTTTTACTTGTTCTTGAGCTTGCCGCGCAGGGGAACCTGCGTAACGACGGTCGGGCGCACCGCGTCAGGAGACACCGTCTTGGGCGGCGAGGTGTCCTTCTTGGGCTTCTTGACCATCTTGTTGTTGTTTTGCTGTCCTTTTGCCATGGTTTTCTCCGTTGGGTTAAGTAGGTTGATAAGAAAAGAAGGTGCTGCCGTGATTATCAATGCAACTTGATGCGCGGGCGATAGGTGCGGTCCAGCATTTCAGACAGGGTGATGAGCGCCGTCTTCTTGAAACCGCCCAGCGCCAGCTGGTGCTGCTTGTGCAGGCCCCAGTACATGAACTTGGCCAGTTGGCCTTCGATGAAAAAGCTGCCTTTGGTGAGGCTGCCCATCAGGCTGCCGACCGACGAATACTCCGACAACGACACCAGCGAACCCTGGTCCTTGAAGACAAAGGGCGCGACCGTCTTGCCGGCGATCAGGTCCGAGAGCGAGCGCGTTAGATACATCGCCTGCTGGTAGGCGGCCTGGGCGCGCGGCGGCACCCAGGTGCCGTCGGGTTGCTGGCATGCCGCGCAGTCGCCAAAGGCGTAGATGCTTGCGTCGCGTGTGCTCTGAAGGTTTCCGTTCACCATCAGCTGGTTAAGCCTGTTGGTTTCGAGCGGGTTGCCATCGCCCAGGGTCTGCAGGAAGTCGGAAGCTTTCACGCCGGCGGCCCACACCGTGATGCTCGACGAAATGACCTTGCCGCTGGCCATCTTCAGGCTGTCGGCGGTGACTTCAACCACTTTCTCATTGGTATGCACTTCAATCGCCAGCTTGCGCAGCTCGCGCATGGCCGATTCGCTGAGGCGCTCGGGCAACTGTGCCAGCAAGCGCGGCGATGCCTCTACCAGCACGATCTGCAAGTCTTTTTCGGGGTGAATGTAGTCAAAACCGTAGTTGGCCAGCACGCGCGCCGCGGCATGCAGCTCGGCGGCCAGCTCCACGCCGGTGGCGCCGCCGCCCACGATGGCGACGGTCAGGCGCCCGCTGCCGGCCACGCGCGGCACGGTCTGCGCGCGTATGCACGCGTTGATCAGTCGGTCGTTAAAACGCTTGGCCGCCTGCGGGCTGTCGAGCTTGATGGTGTGCTCGGCCGCGCCGGACGTGCCGAAGTCATTGGTCTGGCTGCCCACGGCAATTACTAGGGTGTCGTAGGCCAGTTGCTGCGCCGGCGTAATCTCGCGGCCGGCTTCATCGTGGCTGGCGGCCAGTTGCAGGGTTTTGTTCTGGCGGTCCACGCCGGTGAGGCTGCCCAGGCGGAACTTGAAGTGGTTCCAGCGGGCCTGCGCGAGGTATTCGAT
The DNA here is from genome assembly GCF_039932935.1 of Polaromonas sp. Taxonomy (GTDB): domain Bacteria; phylum Pseudomonadota; class Gammaproteobacteria; order Burkholderiales; family Burkholderiaceae_C; genus Polaromonas. The sequence continues at coordinate 184,003 of NZ_JBDTPB010000073.1, read as the reverse complement.
TTCCTCGGCGTGCGTGTCAAAGCTGCCGGCGGCCAGCTGGTGCAGCAGCGGCTTCCAGACGTGGGTGCGGGCGGCGTCCACCAGGGTGATCTCGGCCAGGCCTTTTTTCCCCAGGCGTTTGCCCAGTTGTGTGGCCAGAGCCAGCCCTCCGGCGCCTCCGCCAACGATGACGATGCGATGCATAAGAACCTCTTGGGGTGTTGCTGTAGTTATGCCGATATGTTAACTGCCGAACGGAGGTTCTCGCCCCTGTCCGTCTCCACGCCAATACCCCCGGGGGGCGCCCCATTGACCTGGCGCTGTTAAGCTTCACGCCCGCATGCCGACACACACTTTCAAGGAATTGACTCGCCAGCGCGCATTCATGCGCATGTGGTTTGCCCGGATTTTCGGCACCACAGGCAACCAGATGCTGATGGTGGCCGTCGGCTGGCAGATGTACGAGTTGACTGGTAGCGCCTGGGACCTGGGCCTGGTCGGCCTCTACCAGTTCGCGCCGGCGCTGCTGCTCACGCTGGTGGCCGGGCACGTGGCTGACCGCGTACATCGCGGCCGCATCATTGCCGGCTGCCTGGTCACGCAGGCCACGGTGGCGATGATTCTCGTTTCCGCCACAGAGGGCTGGGGTGCTCACCACAGCTGGGCCTCGCGCGAATTGCTGCTTGCGGTGTCGGTCTTGCTGGGCGTGGCACGCGCCTTCCAGATGCCTGCACAGCAGGCGCTCACCCCGGTGCTGGTGCCACCCGCCATGCTGCCGCGCGCCATGGCTTTCAGCTCAGCCGGCATGCAGACGGCGGTCATAGGCGGCCCGGCGCTGGGCGGTGTGATTTTTGTGGCCGGCGCCACGGCGGTGTATGGCACCTGCGCTTGCCTCTTTGTCGTCGGCTGCCTGCTGATTGCGGTGCTGCGCTATGACCACGCGCCGCCGCCGCGTGAGCCGGTCACGCTGCGCACGCTGCTGGCCGGCGTCGAATTCGTGTGGCAGCGCAAGGCCCTGCTGGGCGCTGTGTCGCTGGATCTTTTTGCCGTGTTGCTGGGCGGTGCCACGGCGCTGCTGCCCATGTTCGCCAAAGACATCCTGCACGTCGGGCCCTGGGGTCTGGGCCTGCTGCGCGGCGCGCCTGCGGCAGGTGCCTTGCTGATGTCGGCGGTGCTCACCCGCTGGCCGCTGGAGCGCCGCGTCGGCCCGACCATGCTGTCGGCCGTTGCCCTGTATGGCGTGTGCATGATGGTGTTTGGTCTTTCCACCAGCTTTGTGCTGTCGCTGCTGGTGCTGGCCGTGTCTGGCGGGGCCGACATGGTGAGCGTGGTCGTGCGCCAGACCCTGGTGCAGATCGAGACGCCCAACGAGATGCGCGGCCGTGTCAGCGCCGTGAATTCGGTGTTCATAGGCGCTTCCAACCAGCTTGGAGAATTCGAGTCCGGCGCCACGGCTGCGCTAATGGGGCCGGTGGGCTCAGTGGTGGCGGGGGGTGTGGGCACGCTGCTGGTGGCTGCGGCGTGGTTCAGGCTGTTTCCCTCGCTTTCAAGGCGTGACCGGATGGTGACGCCGTCTTCAGGCTTCTGAGGACTTCCCGATGCTGGAAGCTCACGCGTTACGCGTTTCACGCAGTACCTGGCGAGCGAGATTGCCGAAGGAGGCACCGGTTCCAGGCACGCCTGCCTCCAGTGGAAACGATGGAGTGGCATTCTTGAATCCCTCGACACCGATCAACGCTCCGTTGGTGCGAGAGATCATGGCTTCGAATTCCCAGAACTCCACCGTATCCGTCAGCCAGACGCTTGACATCAGATTACCTTCCTGCTCGGGAACTTCACAGAGCCGTACCAAGATGCCAGACGCAGGCTCGAGCTTGTGCGAAAGCAGGACCGTGCCGAGCCATGCCAGCGACGAAGGCTGGAGCGCGGCCGCGCGTTCGATCTCAGCCTTGGTAACGGCATTCTGCTGTTGGACATTGCGCTGGAGGGACATGGTTAATGTTTTAGACGAGCGGCGTGGACTACTAACCGGATGGTGATGGCGAGCAGGGTGGCGATGAGGGTAAGCAGTGATATGGGCGGAAGTCGCCTCAGCTGCGGCGGTGTCGTTTCAAGGAAGCGCTGAAACTCATCCTATTCCCACGCCTCAGGATCGTTGGCCCAGTCAAGCAATAGGCCCGCCCGCGATGCGAGCAGCGGGCCCAGCTCTTCGTTACGGTCTCCTGAACCAATGACAAATGTCGGATGCCGCTCCCCGCGTGACATATAGCGGGCGGCTTCTTGCCAAAGTGATGCAATGAGCTGCACGGCCTCTCGCGGGCTCTGAGCCTTGCTTGCCGACACGTAGTCGTTTGGCATATCGCCAGAGATGGCCCACCATTCAACCGAGGCGGGGCTGGCAAGACCTTTAACAGCCCACACGGAGACATAGGGTGCGACATACCAGGCAGGCTCTGCCTCAATGTCGCCGTGCATGACGCCTTCACGTTTCAGGTACCCGGATATTTCTTCGCGGCGCTCGGAAAACCATTGAGCTTCTATTTCAGGATCGTCGTAGTCTGGCATGGATGATTTCTAACGGTTGATTCAAGCGGGACCGCCGCAGGGGAATTCATTTGAAGCAGGCGGATTCATTTCAAGAAAGAGTCAGGTGATGGCCTCATCGCCAGCCCTTCAGGCGAGCCGCCTCAGCTTGACGGAGTTTGCGAACCTTTCCGAGATTGAATTCATTCAATGCAGCGAAGTTGCCGTGGCGGGCAAAGTAGGGGCCAAGCCAGCCATCCTCGTGCGTGAATGCCATCGTCCACGCGAGATTGACCGGAAACACGCAGTAGTCGGTCAGAGAAGAACTTTGCGGCAAGGCATTGGTGGCGAAGGCAGTCTCCCGGTCATTTGACAGCACGACGTACTCGGCAGCAACCTGCTTTTCATACGCAGCCATGGCTTGGGCTCCCGACAGGCTCGGATATCGGCCACCGCTGAAAATGTGCCAGAGATAGTCCTTGGCATTCACACCGTGTCGCCTGGCGCCGAACGCTTCGAGCCACTGCGCTACGAGAGAGGCCGTTTCGTCCAGCGTGTAGTGCCGCAGAACGCTCCCAGGCTGAACCAGTGGCAGGGTCTTTCTTGTCACTTGAGCCACCTAACCGAATGGATGCCGAAAAACCAGCGGCATCACCCGAAAAGCTTCGTTGCCGAACAGTGATTTGAGGATGGCGGTGTTCATAACTTTCAGGAGCCAGGAGCCGGCAGGCGAATGCGGTACGCACGCAACTTAAGGCAGTCTGCCCCCAAAAAAGAACGAACAATGGTAAATCAACTGTCTCCGTTGTATCCCCTACCGCCCAGAATTCGCCCGCATCCGGTTTATCTCGATCGGCGTGATTTCGCTGGCCTTGTTGCCCCATGACTGCCGAATATGCGTCAGTACCAGCGCCATGTCGGCATCGTTCAGCACCAACGCAAAAGGCGGCATGCCGAAGGGGCGCGGGTTGCCCTGGGTGGCCGGGGCGTAGCCGCCGTTGAGCACGATTTGCACCAGGTTCACGGCCTGGCCCATGGTGACGGCGCGGTTGCCTGCCAGCGCCGGGTAAGCATTCGCAATGCCTTCACCCTTGGCGCCGTGGCATTGTGCGCAGTGCTGTTCATAGAGCTTGGCGGCGCGCTCTACCGACTCGCCTTGCGTTTTGATGACGGCCGGCTCGGCGGGTGCTGCAGGCGATGGCGGCAGCTCTTTTAAAAACTGGGCCATTGCACCCAGGTCGGCATCGCTCAAATACTGGGTGCTGCGCTGCACGACCTCGGCCATGGGGCCGGTCACCGAGGCGCGCGGTGAGACGCCGTTTTTCAAAAGACTCACGATGTGCTGTTTGTCCCAGTCGCTGACGCCCGCCTCGTGCGGCGAGGTCAGTGATGGGGCATACCAGTTTTGCATCGGAATCAGTCCGCCCGCCAGGCCCAGCCCGGCGTCGCTGGCACCCAGCGCGTTGCGCGCGGTGTGGCAGGCGGCGCAGTGTCCCAAGCCCTTGACGAGGTAGGCGCCGCGATTCCAGTCGGCGCTGCGCGCGGTGTCCGGCTGGTACACGCCGGGGCTGAAGTACAGGGCGCGCCACACCGCAAGCGCTGCCTGCGACTGGTAGGGAAAGCGCAGCGCATGCGGCTGGTTGGCTTGCGCCACGGGCGGCAGGCTGCGCAGGTAGGCGAACAGCGCATCAGAGTCTTCACGCGTAACCTGCGTATAGCTGGTGTAGGGGAAGGCCGGGTAGAGCAGGCGGCCATTTTTGGAGCGGCCGTTGTGCATGGCGCGCCAGAAATGGGCGGATGACCAGCTGCCGATGCCGGTTTTGTCGTCGGGTGTGAGGTTGGAGGTGAACACCGTGCCAAACGGAGTGGCGATGCCGCGCCCGCCCGCATACGCCTGACCGCCCTGAGCGGTGTGGCAGGTCTGGCAGTTGCCGGCGCGTGCCAGGTAGGCACCCCGGGCAATCAGGCTATCGCTGGGGGCCGCAGTAGCCACGGGCGCCTTCACGTCGACTTCGTCGCGCACATTCAGTGCCCATACCAACGCAACTGCGATGGCCGCCAGGATGGCAAGGCCCACCGCCCATTTGAGGAGGGTCTTCATTTTTGCGTTTTCCGGGTTGGCACAACGGGCTCAGCCGGCACGGCGGGCAGGTTTATTGCGCTGCCGCAGGTGATGGCCACGGCGCCGGGTACGAGTGCGGGCAGTGTGGTGGCAGGCCTGGTGTTCGTCGGCAGTGGCTGCGCCGACAGCCAGCTCGCCACGGCGTTGATGTCTTCCACGGTGAGGTTTTCCACCACATTTTTCATGCAGTCCGGCGCATGTGCGCGGCGCTGGGCGGCCTTCCAGGCGCCCAGCTGTGCATTGAGGTAGTCGCGCGGCAGGCCCAGCAGGCCCGGGATGCCGGGGGCCACGCCGGTCATGGCCTGGCCGTGGCACTGCACGCAGGCCGGCAGCCGGCGTGCAGCGTCGCCTTCCAGAACGAGTTGCCGGCCATGGCGCAGGACCTCAGGCGGGGCGGCCGCGGGCAGGGGCGCTGGGTAGGGGATTTCCAGCTGCGAGAAATATTGGGCGATTTCCATCAGGTAGGTATCGCTGAGCGGCTCGATCAGCTGTGTCATGAGGCCATAGTGGCGGCGCCCGTCGCGAAAGTTAAGCAGCTGGTTGTAGAGATAGCCCGCCGGTTTGCCCGCCAGGCGCGGGTAGTAGCCGTCGGGTGCCGCCCGGCCCTGGGGTCCGTGGCAGGCCGTGCAGGCCATGGCGCGTTGTGCGATGGTGTCTTCAAATGGCGGCGTGGCCGCTTGGGCCGGGCCCACCACGGCAAATGCCAGGCCCGCCCACAACACCCGCGCAGCCACAATGCGCCCGCAAAAGCGCGGAAAAAATCTTTGGTCCATGGGACCATCATGCCGCACATGGGTAGCTCGTGTCAGCATCAGTTGCCTTCCAAAAAAACCGCATCAAATAAAAAACGGGTGAATTCCGGGGCACAGGGGGCGCCGGTCTAGTGGCAACGTCCTGTTACGGGCCGCTCTGCTGGCGTCGCCGGGAGCTTGCGGCCCTACTTGCGGGTGTCGTGCAGCGCACGGATGCAGGCCAGAAAATGGTCCCAGCTGGTTTGCACTTCCTTCACACGCACGCCTTTGTCCAGCACCGCACCGCAGGCTGCTTCAGCGCGCCGGACCACCTTGGTCAATGCGCTGCCCGGCAAGGGAGGAATCTGCGCGCGCAGCGCATCGGCTTTCGCCCGCATCTGCATGATGGCGTCCCGGGCCAGTGTCTTGTTGCTGGCACAGGCAATCAGGCCGATCATTTCCGCCATTTCAGTGAGCGCGGGGTCCAGTTGCCAGATGGCGGCGGTGGTGCCCAGTGCCAACGCCCAGATGCGCCGGTTACGGCGAGTGGTGGCAACTGCAAGCGGCTCGGCCGTCGCAGTGTCGTGTAGCTCTGTGCTGGCAGCAGGTGGGGTGGGCTTGTTCATGGTGTCGGCGGGAGACAGCCGATTTTGCACCAGGGCCGTAATGAAGGTATCCAGTGGCGCATAAAAGCCCCCTGCCTTGTCAAACTTCAGTTGCTGGCTACCTTTGAGCTACAAGAGGGTGCAGGGCCCGCAGGACGTGGGTGCTGCCCTAATGCCTGTCAATCGGTGTCAGCGCGGCCGTCCGGGTTCCGGTCGCCACGCGCTGGGTGTTGACGTTGTCGGTGGTCACAATTTTGGTGAAAGGCCGCATATTTGCATGCATTGCAGGTGCGACACCAAGGGACGCTATCGGGGGCATCGGCAGGTTTGCTTTCAGCCTGGTCGCCACCGCCGCTTCACGCAGGGGTTGCTTGATGGGTTCAAGCGCTTCATGCAAGGGCCCGAGCTTGGCTGTCTGCCGTTCCATGGCATCGACAAAGTGGTGCAGATTGTTGGGGTTTTCGGGTTTTTCCTTGATCTTCGTGACGAAGCCATCGTCGGCGCCCTGCCGGCTCGGCAATGTGGAGTTGCTGTCGCCCTGGAACCCGCTGACGCGTACACGCGGATCGGCGTGCTGGGCATCCAGCGTGGCAGAAACCTGCCCGGCAAAGGTTTGGGCCAAATTGCGCGGCCCGATGGCCACGTGGTCGCGCGACACCGTACCGGCGCTGCCACAGGATGTCAGCCGGACATCCAGGCCCGGGCTGTTCACGGAATTGGCGATATGGTGCACGGCGCTTCCGATGTCCTGTGCCGTGTGCGACATCTTGTAGCCGCGCTTAATGTTGACCTTTGTAGCCTGCTCGAACAGGCCCGGTGGATGGTGTTCGTCTTCGTCCACGGGCGTTGCCACGGTGGTCATGGAGTTGGGATTGCGCGGACTGCCGTGGCCCTTGACGAACAGAACATCGGCTGGGCCGTTTTCCCGGTTGTTGTACGGCGCCATATCAGGCCGCACGACCTTGACGTTGCGCATCGCTGAGCTCAAACCGCGGTATTCGCGCTGCAGGTGCTGTTTTTGCTGGATCGTCAGGTTTCCGGCAAGCAGCTTGTCCATCACGCTGGCATGGCGTTCCTCGTAGTGCGCACGCACCGCGCGCTGGGCTTCCATGTTGTCTACAAAAACTGTGCCTGGTTTGAACTCGTTGTTGGCACCGGTGTGTCCCATTTCCATCACCGCTGCCTTGCGGTGGCCGGTGTCGAAGGCCGCCAGGCCGGGAAGATAAACGTGCCGTTTGATCCTTTGGTCTGCCATGGTGTGGGCTGCGCTCCTTTTGCCCCAAAGGTTCGCAAACCCTGTGCCAGGTGAGCAGCGCGTGCAAGTGCATGAATCCAAAAGGTATTTGGCGCAGAAAACAGGAACTGCGGGACCAATTTGTCCCTTGCGTTCGAAGAGGAATATCTCCCCGGCCCAGCCGCCGCATTGCCTGACGGGGTGGGATGTTTTTGTCCCGTGCCGGGTTTTATTTGTCCCACCCCGCTGGCCCCCAGCCCGCAGGGCTGGAACCATTCATGTGCAGGCGTCGTCCCATAGCGCCACGTGCTGGCACACCCAGCGCGGGTCGTCGTGCGGCAGGTCATGCCCTGCCCAGGGGTGCTCCCGGTGCGATGTTTGCCAGGCACGGGCAAGCTGCGCGGAACAGGCCGGGCTGACAAGGGCATCGCCGGCTGAAGACAGGACCAGCACCGGGCAACGCGGCGCAAGAGGTGCGCAGGTGAACCGTGTGGCTGCCCATAATTGCCGCGCTGCGTTGGCTGCGCTCACAGGTGCGCTTTGGCGGATGAAGCGCCACTGCGTGAGATCCTGCTGCCGTTGCTCCTGGCGCCTGCAGGTGAGTTCATGGACTTTTTGTTCCACGGCATCAGTGTTCCGCCAGTGCGCGGCCATCGCCAGCAGTGGTAGCCAACTGCGGGGCCGCAGGCGCTGCGCAAAATGTGCGTGGGGCCGAATGCTGGTGTTGACAAGCACCAGCCGCGAAATTTCCTCCGGGTAGCGTTGTGCCCAGCTGGCCGCCGCCATGCCGCCCAGGGACATCGCAAGCACTGCGTAGGGCGGCCGTACGCACTGCGCCGCCAGCTGCCGGCGCACCGCCTCGACCATTTCCTCCACGGAAAGTGGGGAGCGCTGCCCGCACCATTTGCCATTACCGGGCAGGTCCAGCGTGATGGCCTCGCCGGGGCTGTGGCCTGTGGCCTCCTGCAACTGCAGCGGGAAATCTCCCCAGTGCCGGGCCTCGCGAGTCAGGCCTCTGAGCAACACCCAGGTCATGTCACAGCACCCTGCGCGGCCGCCAGTGCGCCGCGGCAAGCCGCGCGAGCTGCACACGCTGGTCGCCCAAAGGCAGCCAGCGCGGCGCTGAGTATGCGGCACGTGTCAGGAAGTCCAGCAGGTCCGCATGGCGGCGCAACACACGCCGCGTACGGTGAGCCTTGATGGGGTTGAAAATGCCGTGGCGCGAAAACAGCTGCCGCGGGTTCTTGCGTATCCATAGCCACGAGCCCAGCTCCAGCGTCATCGGCAGAAAAATGTTTTCCGCCGGCGCGTGGTCGTATGCGTGGTCCCAAAGGTCTCCGTGCAAGAGGTACTGGTTGCTTTGCGGCTCAAAGCTGTAAGCATGGTGCGGGTGCGACCGCTCCAGCATGGTTCTGAGCGCAAACATCTCCGGCAGGTGCGGCATCAGGCGGCGCGTGCGGGCATACGGAAACCAGAGGCTGTCGTCAAAGCCGTAGCCCGAATGGCAGTCCAGTGCCAGGCTGAAAGGCCGGCTGGCCAGTTGCTCCCGCACCACGTGCAAAACGGCCGCGCTTTCAACTTCCATGGGCGTGCCGGGCCGTCCGCAGTACCAGGGAAGCTGCGGGCTTACCGTTTGCCCGCCGGCCAGAAACGGCACGCGGGCGTCGGCCCTGTGCGGCGCGTTGCGCATCAGGTCCACGCCCTGGGGGTTGGCGCGCTTGTGCGCCCACATGCCGCCGGGGTTGACGATGGGCATGAACACCAGGCGTGTTTTTTCAAGCTGGCGGTGCAGCAACTCGTCCCACTCCAGGCGATGCAGCAGGGCGCGCATGTAGTGCAGGATGAGCTGCGTGCCGATGCGCTCCAGCCCATGGATGCCGCCGAAGAAGCCGACAGCAGGGGCCTTCGGGTCGGCCGAGCCGATGCTGGCTGTGTAAAGCGGAAAAGAGGGCGCGGCAGTGTGCGCCTCGGCTACAACGGCCACGTCAAAGTGGGCGTTGCCTGCCCGCAAAATGGTTTTGAGCTCTTCCATCTCCGCAAAACTTGCGGCCGCATCCCGCGCCGGGGTGAGGCTGTAGGGGCTGTGCAGGCTGCGGGGGCTTTGCGCGGCGGTGGTCGGGGGCAGGTCGTGCATCCGCCCATCCTTGCATATTTGTTTGACAGGCGTGCTACAGGACCGGCCGCAGCCGGCGCCTGTGTTTCGCGAAGGCGCCGGGCGGGCTGAGGAAGCGCTATCCGTCCAGGTAGTTGCTATAAAAAATATAGCTTCTGGCGCACGGCACGATTGGGCTACTGGGCGATTTGGCTTTAAAACACCTTGAATCTGCACTACTGGGCCCCGCGGGCGGCTTTGCGCCTGGCGCTACGCATTCGCGCCACCGTCGACCGCGATGGAGGCGCCGGTGACCACGCGAAAGTTCAGTTCCCCGTTCGCTGCTCCATCGCTGAAATTACCTGGCGCATGGCCTTGTTCACCGGTTTGTCGCTGCGCATGATGAGTGCCAGCGTTCTTTGCAGCCGCGGATAAACGGGGTGCACGGCCAGCTCGGGATGTTGCCCGGGGCCGGTGACGGCCATGGCCGGCAAGATGCTGCAGCCCAGCCCGGCAGCCACCATTTCCTTGATGGCTTCCACGCTGCCCAACTCCATCACCGGCTTGGGCGCGTGGCCCGCATCACGAAACCACTGGTCGATGATCACGCGGGTATTGGCCGCAGGCTCGAACAGCACAAGCTCGCGTTTGGCCAGGAAGGCTGGTGTGATGCGGGCGGGCAAGCCCGTTTCGCGTTTGGGAATCACCGCCACAAACTCGTCGTTGAGCATGGGTGTGGTCACCAAAGCGCGGCGTTGAACGGGCATGGTCACCAATGCCATGTCCAGCGTATTGCCTTCCACCGCCTTGACGAAGTCGGCCGTGTTGCCGGTGCTGACCAGCACGCTCAGGTTGGGAAAGCGCACCCGCAAGGAGCGCAGGATGTGCGGCAGCAAATACAGACACGCCGTGGCGCCGGTGCCCAGTGTGACCCGGCCGGCGACATTGGCAGAGTGCGCGGCCATGGCCGTCATCACGCCTTCAACCGCTGAATCCACATGCCGGATCTGCTCGAGCAGGTCGATGCCTGCCGGCGTCGGCGCGGCACGGCGCGCAATGCGTTCGATCAGCCGGACGCCGAGGCGCTGCTCCAGCTGGCGGATCTGCAGGCTTACCGCAGGTTGTGACAAGCCCAGTCTCTCGGCTGCGCCCGAGAAGCTGCCGGTTTCGAGGATGAGCGCGTAGGTACGCAGGTGGTCGAGGTTAAGGCTGAGGTTGAGCATGCAAAGAAATTCTAATGAAAACCATAAGATTTGACATATTTACTTATGGGTAGTCTTGAGCAACGATGAGGGTATGCAGTCTTCACACACCCTCTTTGCCTCTCATTCTTCTCATTCCCCTCGCATTTCCGCCGTCGGCGCGGTCTCGATTCATCCATGTTCAGAGGGCGACATCGAGGCGATCCAGGCCATCTACGCCCACTATGTGGCGACCAACCTAGCGACCTTTGAGCTGGAGCCGCCCACCGCACAGCAGATGTTGTCGCGCCGCGCCGACATTCTGGGCGGCGGTTATCCCTATCTGGTGGCGCGCCTGGGCGGGGAGGTGGTGGGTTATGCCTACGGCAGCGCCTACCGGTCGCGGCCGGCTTACCGCCACACGGTGGAAGACTCGATCTACGTCGCCCCCGGTCATCGCCAGGCAGGCATAGGCAACGCCTTGCTGCGTGAATTGATCGCGCAATGCGCGCAGCGGGGCTTTCGGCAGATGGTGGGTGTTGTCGGTAACAGCGCCAACACCGGCTCGCTGCGCGTGCACGAGGCGCTGGGTTTCTCGCGCGTCGGCACGCTGGCCTCTGTCGGCCACAAGTTCGGTCAGTGGGTCGACACGGTGCTGATGCAGCGGGCGCTGGGCGAGGGGGATTCGACGCCGGCAGTGGCGCCTGTGGCCGGGCCGGCTCACTCGGCCGGCTGAATCACCAGGTCCGAGGCCGGGTACGCCACGCACGGCAGGATGTATCCCTCGCGCTTTTCGTCGGCGCTCAGCCCCGGCCATTCGATGCGGTAACTCACCTGGCCGCTGACAAGCTGGCAAATACAGGTGCGGCAGGTGCCGTTGCGACAAGAGCTGGCCAGCATCACCCCGGCCGACAGGGCCGACTGCAGGATCGGCAGTGACGGCGAGGCACTGAAACGCGTCCCCTCCGGGTCCAGCTGGACGCTGAACAGGACCGCGTCCGCGGGGCTGTCGGGGTGGGTCGGGTCCGTCGCCATTTGCCGTCCTGGGTTTGGGGCTGTTGCTGCGCGGGTGCCTACGTTAGCCGCGCAGGCGTTCCAGCAGGACGACGGTCATCAGGCCCAGCAGCAGTTGCTGCTCCTCGCGTTCGCCGAGAGGGGCTAACTGCTCGACGCTGAATTTTCCCTCAAACAGCGCGGGCTGTTTGGTGAGTTCGGCCACCAGCGTGCCGTCCGGTCTGGTGACTTGGTAGGCAGGATGAAACAGGTAACCCGACAAGATCCCCAACACCGGAATCTGGCTGAAAAGGCCATCCAGAAAACGGGTCATCACGCTTTTTTCGTTGATGCTGAACTGGGTGGCGCCATGGTCCAGAATATCAAAGCCGGCCTTCCACATGGAGCGCATGCCGTGGCGCTTGATGCCTCCCAGCGCCGTACCCTGGGGGTCAGTGAAGTGGTACAGCGGCGAAAAATCAATGACGCGGTCGGCCTTGATCTGGTAGAGCGGCTGGTCCTGCTTGTCATTGGCGAAGACCGTGACGGCCTCCTTGAGTTTGAAAAGTTTTTGCCTGACATAGGCTACCGGCTGATTGCGGGCGTCGCTGACGAGAAACTGCGGCGCAAAAGCGACGAGCTTGAAGGAAATTTGCAGGGGAAACTGAAGGCGTTGGGCCATGGTGTGCAGGCGCTTCTGGGTGTTAGGGTGCGCAGAATGTACCCCACAGCCGCGCCGCCGCCGGGCGTCTGCCCGCCGGGTGGCAGGCGCTGGGGCGGACGGGTTGCCTGCCGCACTGCGATTTGGGCGACAATTCCGCTCCGCCGGATTTTTCCGACCTCCCGAATAAAACCACGATTTTTCATGTCCAGCTATTCCGTTCGCCCCGCCACCTCCCGTGATGCCAAAGCCATTGCGGAGATCCATGTCGCCACCTGGCAAGCCACTTACAAAGATTTGATGCCGGAGGATTACCTCAGCAAGATCACGGTGGAAAAGCGGCTGCCGTACTGGCGCGAGGCGATTGAGTTCAGCGAGCCGCAATTGCTGGTCGCCACTGACGGTGATGAGATCGTCGGCTTTGTCGGGTTCGACCGCTCGCGCGACGCCGGCACCAAGTCCACTGTCGGAGAAATCTGGGCCTTGTACGTCATGCCCGCGCATTGGGGCAAAGGCGTAGGCGTTGCCCTGTGGGACGGCGCGCGCGAAGGCCTCAAAGAAGAGGGCTGCACGCAGGTCACGCTGTGGGTGCTGTTGCGCAACGAACGGGCGCTGCGGTTTTATGAGCACGCCGCAGGCTTCAAGCGGGAAATGCCTTCGCTCAAGACCGTGGCGTTTGGCAGCACCAAGCTCGAAGAAATTCGTCTCAAGCGGACGGTGGACTAAGGCCTGTTAACGCTATTGATGCATCTGCATCAATAGCATTAACAGGCCCTCAAGCCGGAGGCGCCCCGCCGACTCAAGACGGCACGTTCACCACGCGCTCATCGTCATCCGGGATCAGCGGCATTCCTTCGTCGGGCTCCACCGGCAGTTCCAGCGCATCATCTTCGTCCAGACCTTCCTCGGGTGGACCGTTACGCGGTTGGCCGTTGTCGGCTGCGCCGGTTTTGAGGGCGGGTCGTCCGGTCATGGGCATCGTGCTTCTCCTTGGGTTCAAAAAAACGGTGAAGGGCATTCGGCAAAAAAGATGGAGCCTGGATACTGATTGCGTGGCTTGAAGAGGAATCATGGGCGCATTCGCTTCGGAGGCCGCCAAGCCAAGCGGCTCTTTTCCTGTCAGTGCGGGCCGACAGCCCTGTAGCTCATACAACACTCTCTTGTCCTACATGCGGCGTATCCGGGCGCGCACAGCCCGTATGCGCGCACGCGCTTAAGGTCATTGCACGCCCCGGACGGGGATATTTTGCGGAATATTTTTGAAAGAAGCACCATGGACAAAACCACAGCCTCCTCGGATACCGCTTCCGGTACCAGCAACCCTATTCAACGCGGCGTCGAGTCGGCTGGAGCGGCGCTTCACAGCGGCATCGATAAGGTGGCCGATCCGGCCCGCAGCGCGGTGGACCGTGCGTCGTCGGCCGCGCATGACAGTGTTGACAAGCTGGCTGGCGGCGCCACCCATGTCGCTGACCGCTTTGCCGACAAGACCCGCCGGGTGACTGAAACCACTGAGCGCGTCCTGGAAGGGTCGAGGTCCTGGGTACAGGAAAAGCCGCTTGAAGCCATTGGTGCCGCATTGGCCCTGGGCTTTATCCTCGGACGCCTGACGGCGCGCTAAGCCCGGCCGCGCGCCATCGGCCAAGGCCGCCTCCGAGGCGGCTTTTTGCTGTGCAAATTGGATACAGTAGGCTTCCTCGGCCTTCCTTGTGTCGCATCGGCACTTCTTTTCTGACGTGTGGCTACCGCATCACTCCTGGGGCGGCCTTGCGTATTTTTACCCTTTCGGCGAACGCCGACTCATGGAATTCCAGCGTATGGCCAGTAGCCTCCTTGCATTGATCGACGATATCGCCACCATCCTGGACGACGTGGCGCTGCTGTCCAAGGTGGCGGCCAAAAAAACCGCCGGGGTGCTGGGTGATGACCTGGCACTCAATGCCCAGCAGGTCTCGGGCGTCAAGGCTGACCGTGAATTGCCGGTGGTGTGGGCCGTGGCCAAGGGTTCGTTCATCAACAAAGCCATTTTGGTGCCGGCGGCTTTGGCGATCAGCGCCCTGGCCCCTTGGGCCGTCACGCCACTCCTGATGGTGGGCGGTGCATTCCTTTGCTATGAAGGGTTCGAAAAACTCGCCCACAAGTTCATGCACAGCGCAGACGAGCAGGCGGCAGAACACGAGGCGCTGACCGCCGCCCTGACCAACCCGGCGGTCGACGTGGTGGCGCTGGAAAAAGACAAGATCAAGGGCGCTGTGCGTACGGATTTCATTCTGTCCGCGGAAATCATCGCCATCACGCTGGGCACCGTACAGGCCAGTCCCTTCGTGACGCAGGTGGTGGTTCTGGGGGGCATTGCTATTCTGATGACCGTGGGGGTTTATGGGCTGGTGGCAGGCATCGTCAAGCTGGACGACGGCGGGCTGTATCTCAGTCAGCGTACCGGCGATGGCGCACTCCACCGTTTGATGCGCGCTTTTGGGCGGGCCATTCTGCTGGCAGCGCCGTGGCTCATGAAGGGCTTGTCCGTCGCGGGAACCATCGCGATGTTTCTGGTGGGCGGCGGCATTCTGACGCATGGCTTTGCGCCGCTGCATCATGCGATTGAAGCACTCACGCAAAAAGTGGCGGAGGCCGGCGGGGCGGGTGCTGTTGTAGCCGCGGGCATGCCATTGTTGATGGATGCCCTCACAGGCCTGGTCGCCGGGGCACTGGCGCTATTGGTTGTCTTGCTGATGAAGCGCGTTTTGCCGCGCCCGTCGCATAAGCCCTGAAAAGGTAGCAGTTCAGTCGCCGGACTTTTCGGGACGGCGTGGCTTTGCCGAGTCTTGATCGCTGCTTTGCGCTTCACCAGAAGGTTGGTCGTCAGAAACAGGGAAGGGCCAGCGGCCTTTTTCGCGCGGTTGCGCAGGCATGGCTGCCTCGCGCGCGCGCTGCTGCAATGCCTTGCGGTTTTCGGCATCGGGTGCGGCAACTTTAAGTCTTGGCATTTGGGGGTCTTTCGCAGTGAAGGGGACTCAGTGCATCAAATGAGGTGGATGCGGCGCGAAACGCCAGACACAGACCTTAGTCTTTGCGAACCCCATCCAATGTAGGCTGGCGATGACGTACCCTGTAGGAAAGCCGGGTCGCTGTGCCGCTTTGCCCTGTGTTACCCAGGCAGAGAGCTCTTGCGCTGTATCAGGTCGTGCTTGGCGAACAGATCGGCGATCCAGTCGACAAACACGCGGACCTTGTTGCTCAGGTGTCGATTCGGGGGGTACACCACATGAATGGGCTTGGCCTCGGAGCACCAGCCGTTGAAGAGAGGTTCCAGTGCGCCGCTGCTGATATGGTGCTGAACCAGAAAAGTGAGCGTCTGCAGAATACCCAGGCCGGCGAGTGCTGCCGCCACACCGGCATTGGAGTCATTGACCGACAGCTGGTGGTAGCCGCCAATTTCCACGACTTCGCCATCCTTGATCAGGTTGATGTTGTAGAGCTTGCCGTCGCGTGGCGAAAAATAGCGGATTAGTTTGTGGGCCTCGAGCTCACGCGGATGTTGCGGCACGCCATGGCGCTTGAGATAGGCCGGTGAAGCGCACGACATCAAATAGAACTCGCCGATGCGGCGCGCCACCAGTGACTGGTCGGTGATCTGGCCGCCGCGGATCACGCAGTCCACATTTTCGGCAAGGATGTCGATGGGCCGGTCACTCACGCCAAGTTCCAGCTGGATGTCTGGATAGCGCGCGTAAAAGTCCGGCAGGGCGGGAATCACGACGGCCAGGCCGAGCGACGAAGGAATATCGACCTTGAGCCGGCCGCGCGGGCTGGCCTTGGCGCGGGACATGCTCGACTCCAGCTCTTCCATTTCGCCCAGCAGCCGGCCGGCGCGTTCGTAATACGCAGCGCCGTCGGCCGTCACGGTGACCTTTCGGGTGGTGCGGTTGAGCAGCTTGGTGTCGAGCGACTGTTCCAGCGTCTGGATCAATCGCGTCACCGTGGGTTTGGGCATGCCCATGGAGTCTGCCGCCTTGGTAAATGTGCCGGCCTCCACGACCCGTACAAAGGCCTGCATTGCGGAAAATTTGTCCATGAAAAATCCTGTTCTGGTGAGGGCTGTCAACGCGTACCCGGTCCGGTGGGCTGGGTAGCCGGCCGGGCGACATCGGGAAGGGAAAACCGGGCGGCAATCAAGGCGGCTGCCGGGTAAAGGTAAAGGGCCTCTGCCAGCGAAGGCGTCATTGACCCACAGCGAGCGGCGATTGTGGCGAGCCCCGCCGTTTCAGGTGTGCCGCGTGAAATAACCCTGAAATTCCCCGGGATATGCCCGCTCCGGGTCGACCTTGCCCCACCGGCAAGGATGAAACTCCGCGCTCGTATGGACATGGGAGATTTCATGAAGGGGTGTGATTTTCAGAGGGAAAGCAGGTTTGCCACCCCTCATTGTTGCACTGGTGAAATAAAGTATAAATAAAACGGCTATTTATTAAGCGGTCTGTTACGCGTATCTTCTGCTGCATTGCAACAAACAGGAGCCGTGCGCGGCTCGCCATGATGAACAGCCTACAGTCCCAACCCGCGGGAGCCGATAAAACTACTCCTCTTTGGGTGGAAAAGCAGATCCAGCTGGCGCTGAAAAAGCCGCTGGATGTGCGTTTTTACGGCCGTCGCAGTGGTACGGGCGTGTCCCCTCTAGTGGTGCATTTTCATGCCGGCGCATTTGTCGGTGGCTCCCTGCAAGGGGGCTCCTGCATTGCCGGGCTGCTGGCCCAGGCTGGCGCCGTCGTGATGTCGCTCGACTATCCGCTGGCGCCTGAGCATCCTTTTCCGAACGCCGTCGAAATGGGCTACGCCGCATTGGTGTGGGCTGCCAAGGCGCGCCACAAGCTGGTGGGCGCCGGCGCACCGGTGTTTGTGGCCGGCGAAGAAGCGGGCGGCAACATTGCCGCCGCGGTGGCACTGATGGCTCGCGACCAGCATGAGCCTGCGCTGGCCGGGCAGATTTTGATGTCGCCCATGCTGGACCCTTGCCTGGCAACCGCTTCGCTGCGCGACGCTGAGGCCGGGCCGGTGGGTTGCACCTGGGCTGATGGCTGGCACAAATACCTGCCCCGGGCCGAAGATGCGAGCCACCCTTATGCGGCACCTGGTGCGGCATTTCGCCTGGCCGGGCTGGCGCCCACGTTGCTGATTACCGCGCAGGATGACCCGTTGCGCGACGAAACCCTGGCGTATGCGGCGCGCTTGCGCGCTGCGGGCCTGGTAGCGCACGAGACCGTGCTGCCGGTGCCCACGGGTTGGCCCTGCAGTTATCTGGAGCCCTGCAATGGCAAGGCTGCCTGGGCGCCCGTCCTGCACGAGCAGTACACCCGCTTTTTTGCGGAGGCGCTGGTCTCCTACGCCACGCACGCCACCCATTCCTGATTTTCACAGTTCTTTTTTCTTTTTTTTTGAGGGAGTTCACCATGGCATCGATTCATTTGCAAAACAACAAACGCCGCCTGCTGGCAACCGTCGTCGCCGTGCTGGCGCTGACAGGCGTTACCGCCGCGATCTTCGGCGTGTCGGGCACGCGAGCCCAATCAGGAGCGCCCGCTCCGCAAGCTACACCGGTTTCGGTGGCCACCGTCGTGCAGAGCGATGTGTCGGCGTGGGACGAGTTCTCGGGCCGGCTTGAAGCGGTTGAGCGCGTGGACATTCGTTCGCGCGTGGCGGGCACCATCCAGGCCGTGCATTTCCGCGAGGGCTCGCTGGTCAAGAAGGGCGACCTGCTGCTGACGATCGACCCGGCGCCTTATGCCGCCGAAGTTGAGCGCGCCGACGCCCAGGTGGCCGCCGCCAAGGCACGCCTGACGCAAGCGCACAGCGAGCAGGAGCGCTCGCAGCGCCTGTGGAACGAGCAGGCAATTTCCAAGCGCGAATTTGACGAGCGTACCAACGGCAAGGGCGAGGCCGATGCCAACCTGCGCGCAGCGCAGGCGGCGCTGCAAACGGCGCAGCTGAGCCTGGGTTACACCCAGGTGCGCGCGCCGGTGTCGGGCCGTGTCGGCAAGCTGGAAGTCACCGTCGGCAATCTGGTGGCCGCAGGCCCTGGCGCGCCGGTGCTGACCACACTCGTCTCAGTGAGCCCGATTTACGCGAGCTTTGATGCCGACGAGCAGGTGGTGTCCAAGGCGCTGAAAGATGCGCAGGGCGCGGGCGCTGCCAACGCTGGCCGCAATCTCGACCGCATTCCCGTGCAAATGGGTACCTCTGCCAGCACTGACACGCCGTTTGAAGGCAAGCTGCAGCTGCTTGACAACCAGGTGGATGCCCGCAGCGGAACCGTGCGCGCCCGCGCCGTCTTCGACAACAAGGATGGCCAGCTCATGCCCGGGCAGTTTGCCCGTGTGCGCATGGGGCAGGCTACCAAGGGCAGCGCGCTGCTGATCAACGAGCGCGCCGTCGGCACCGACCAAAGCAAAAAGTTCGTGCTGGTGGTGGGCGCCGACAACAAGGCGGTCTACCGCGAAGTCACGCTGGGCGCCAACGTCAACGGCTTGCGCATTGTGAAGAGCGGCCTGCAGGCGAACGAGCGCATCGTGGTCAACGGCCTGCAACGCATCCGCCCGGGCGCTTTGGTCGCGCCGCAATCCGTGGAAATGTCGGCCAAGGCCGAACTCACCGAAAAAGCCGTGAAGGTTGCGGCCAAGTCCTGAGCCCCCTTAACGGACACCGACACCTGAACAAGAAGAATCGCCATGAATCTATCCAAGTTTTTTATTGACCGGCCCATCTTTGCCGGCGTGCTGTCACTGCTGATGTTCATCAGCGGCCTGATCGCACTGCGCTCGCTGCCGATCGCCGAGTACCCTGACGTGGTGCCGCCCACCGTGGTGGTGCGCGCCAATTACCCCGGCGCCAACCCGAAGGTGATTGCTGAAACGGTGGCGACACCGCTTGAGGAAGCCATCAACGGCGTGGACGGCATGCTCTACATGAGCAGCCAGGCCACCACCGACGGCATCATGACGCTCAACGTCACCTTCAAGCTGGGCACCGACCCCGACAAGGCGCAACAGCTGGTGCAAAATCGTGTCTCGCAGGCCGAGCCGCGTCTGCCTGAGGAAGTGCGCCGCTTGGGCATCACCACGATCAAGAGCTCGCCCGACCTGACCATGGTGGTGCATTTGCTGTCGCCCAACGACCGCTACGACATGACCTACCTGCGCAACTACGCGGTGCTCAACGTGAAAGACCGTCTGGCGCGCATCAACGGCGTGGGCCAGGTGAATTTGTTCGGGTCGGGTGACTACTCCATGCGTGTATGGCTGGATCCGCAAAAAGTGGCTGAACGCGGGCTGTCCGCCGGCGATGTCGTGCGCGCCATCCGCGAGCAGAACATTCAGGCAGCCGCCGGTGTGGTGGGTGCATCGCCCGGTTTGCCCGGTGTGGACATGCAACTGTCCATCAACGCCCAGGGACGCCTGCAGAACGAAGAAGAGTTTGGCGACATCATCGTCAAGACCGACCGCAATGGCGCTGTGACGCGCCTGCGCGATATCGCACGCCTGGAGCTGGGTGCCTCCGACTATGCCCTGCGCTCGTTGCTGGACAACAAGCAGGCCGTGGCCGTACCGGTGTTTGCCGCACCAGGCTCCAACGCCATCCAGATTTCGGACGACGTGCAGGCCGTGATGAAGGACCTGAAGAAAAGCATGCCTGAAGGCGTGGATTACGAAATCGTCTATGACACCACGCAGTTCGTGCGTTCGTCCATCGAGGCCGTTGTCCACACCCTGCTGGAGGCCGTGGCCCTGGTGGTGCTGGTGGTGATCATCTTCCTGCAGACCTGGCGCGCGTCCATCATCCCGCTGCTGGCTGTGCCCATCTCGGTCATCGGCACCTTCGCGGTGATGCACCTGTTCGGTTTTTCGATCAACGCGCTCAGCCTGTTCGGGCTGGTGCTGGCCATCGGCATTGTGGTGGACGATGCCATCGTGGTGGTGGAAAACGTCGAGCGCAATATTGAAAACGGCTTGAGTCCGCGAGAGGCCACCTACAAGGCCATGCGGGAAGTCTCCGGGCCCATTATTGCGATTGCACTGGTGCTGATCGCCGTGTTTGTGCCGCTGGCTTTCATCAGCGGCCTGTCGGGCCAGTTCTATAAACAGTTTGCGCTGACGATCGCGATCTCGACGGTGATCTCGGCCATCAACTCGCTGACGTTGTCGCCCGCTTTGGCCGCGTTGCTGCTCAAGGGCCATGACGCGCCGAAAGATGCGCTGACCCGCGGTATGGACAAAGTGTTTGGCCGCTTCTTTGCCGGCTTTAACCGCCTGTTCCACCGCGGTTCTGAAAACTACAGCCGCGGCGTCAAGGGTGCGATCTCGCGCAAAGCCGTGATGCTGGGTGTCTATCTGGTGCTGGTGCTGGCCACCGCGGGCCTCTTCAAGGCCGTGCCAAGTGGTTTTGTGCCCGGCCAGGACAAGCAGTACCTGATCGGTTTTGCCCAGTTGCCTGACGGCGCCACGCTGGACCGCACCGAAGACGTGATCCGCAAGATCAGCGACATCGCCATGAAACAGCCCGGCGTGGAGCACGCGATTGCCTTCCCGGGCCTCTCGATCAATGGTTTCACCAACAGCTCCAACTCGGGCATCGTGTTTCTGTCGCTGAAACCGTTTGACCAGCGCAAGAGCAAGGACATGAGCGCGGGCGCCATCGCTGGCCAGCTCAACGGCAAGTTCGGTGGCATCCAGGAAGCCTTCATCGCCATGTTCCCGCCACCACCGGTGCAGGGCCTGGGCACCACCGGCGGCTTCAAGCTGCAGCTCGAAGACCGCGGCTCCCTGGGCTATGCCGAACTGGACAAAGCCACCAAGGCTTTCATGGGCAAGGCTTACCAGACGCCTGAACTGGCTGGTTTGTTCTCGAGCTTCCAGGTCAACGTGCCGCAGCTCTACGCCGACATTGACCGCACCAAGGCCCGCCAGCTCGGCGTGCCGGTGACCGATGTGTTCGACACCATGCAGATCTACCTGGGCAGCCTGTACGCCAACGACTTCAACAAGTTCGGCCGTACTTATTCCGTGCGGGTCCAGGCCGACGCGCCTTACCGTGCCCGCGCCGAAGACATCGGCCTGCTCAAGGTGCGCTCCAGCACGGGTGAAATGGTGCCGCTGTCGGCGCTGATGAACGTGACCCCGAGCTTCGGTCCGGAACGCGCCATGCGCTACAACGGTTTCCTGTCGGCCGATATCAATGGCGGCGCCGCTCCCGGTTATTCATCGGGCCAGGCGCAGGATGCGGTCGCCCGCATTGCCGCTGAAACCCTGCCGCCCGGCATCAGCTACGAGTGGACCGATTTGACCTACCAGGAAATCATCGCGGGTAACTCGGCCATGTGGGTGTTCCCGCTGGCGCTGCTGCTGGTCTTCCTGGTGCTGGCCGCGCAGTATGAAAGCCTGACCCTGCCGATCGCCATTGTGCTGATCGTGCCCATGGGCCTGATGGCTGCCATGCTGGGTGTCAAGCTCACCGGCGGCGACAACAACATCTTCACGCAGATTGGTTTGATCGTCCTGGTGGGGTTGTCGGCGAAGAATGCCATCCTGATCGTTGAGTTCGCGCGCGAACTCGAGTTTGCCGGCCGCACGCCGCTGCAAGCCGCGATTGAAGCCAGCCGCCTGCGCTTGCGCCCCATCCTGATGACCTCGCTGGCCTTCATCATGGGCGTGCTGCCTCTGGTGCTGTCGACCGGTGCCGGCGCCGAGATGCGCTACGCCATGGGTGTGGCTGTGTTCTTCGGGATGATTGGTGTCACGGCTTTCGGCCTTTTCCTGACGCCGGTTTTCTACGTCACACTGCGCGCTCTGACGGGTAACCGCCCGCTCAAGTTGCATGGCGAGGTGCCGCATGCCGAAGATTTTGCGGGCAGTCCGGCCGGCGGTGGTGGTGCGGCAGCGCACGCCCAGCCTGCGGCGGCTATCGGCAAGCACGAATAAGCATTGCTACAACAACAGAACAAGCAAGGAGTTCATCATGAACCACACGACTTCAAGACTGCGCACGGCTTTGCTGCCGCTGCTGGCTGCGCTGGTACTGGCCGGCTGCGCCACCAGTGCTTCGGTAGACCCGGCCAGCATTCCGGCCGCGCCTGCCGCCTATAAGGAAAACGCCGCCACTGCGGTGGTGGCCGCCGTCCCCGCAACGGCGCAAGCGCAAGGCACCTGGTGGAAGGCGTTTGCCGACCCGGTGCTGGACCACCTGGTTGAGCAGGCCGGTGCCAACAACAACAGCGTCAAGGTGGCGGCCGGCCGTCTGGCCCAGGCCCGTGCCATTCTGCGCAACACCGACGCCGACCGCACGCCACAGATTGGCCTCAGCGGAGGCGCTGTGCGCCAGAGCAACATCACCACCAACCGCGTGGCGCAGACCACGGTGACGGCGGCTGCCAATTTCTCGTATGAAGTTGACCTGATCGGCAAGCTCTCGCTCAATTCCGATGCCGCCTCGCTCGATGCGAAATCCCGCGAAGCCCTGCTGCGCAGCACCCAGCTGCTGGTGCAGGCCGACGTGGCGCAAACCTACCTCAACCTGCGCGCGCTTGACACCGAACGCACGTTGGTGCGCGACACGCTGCAGGCCTACCGCAACACGCTGCGCCTGACAGAAGTGCGCTTTCGCGAAGGCGACGTGGCCGAGCTGGACGTGGCCCGCGTGCGCACTGAAGTCGCTTCGACCGAATCAGACGCGCTGGCCCTGGACCGCCGCCGCGCCGAGCTGGAGCATGCCCTTGCCGTACTGGTCGGTGAAGTGGCATCGAACTTTGCTGTCGCACCTACCGAATGGTCCACCGCCTTGCCGGTGATTCCAGCGGGCGTGCCCAGCACGGTGCTGGAGCGCCGGCCCGACGTGTCGGCCGCGCAAAGCACCATGCAGGCCGCGCAGGCGCGTGTCGGTGTCGCCAAGGCCGCCTGGTTCCCGACTTTCTCGCTCACCGCCAATGGCGGTTATGCCGCGCCCGAGATCAAAGACCTGTTCAAGGTCTCCACCCAGGCCTGGGGTATCGGCGCTTTGCTATCGCTGCCAATTTTTGATGGCGGCCGGCGCCAGGCCGGTGTGCAGAACGCCAATGCAGAACTTGACATCGCACTGGCCAACTACCGCGAGCAAATCCTCGTTGCCTTCAAAGACGTGGAAGACCAGCTTTCGGCTATCCGCCTGCTGGCGGAACAGTCCGAAGCGCAGTCACGCTCGGTGGCCTCCGCCACACGCGCCACGGTGCTGTCTGACTCACGCTACCGCAACGGCTTTGTCAGCCAGCTCGAGTTGCTGGACGCCCAGCGCAGCGAACTGCGCAACCGCCGGCAGGCACTGCAGGTCAAGACAGCGCAGTACCTGGCCACGGTGGGACTGATCCGGGCGTTGGGTGGCGGCTGGGTTTGAGCGGTGGGGGCGTTTAGTAAACGCCTGGCTGATCCTTACGCTCAAAGTGTGTGAGCAACCCTGGCCGAGCGGCCAGGGTTTTGCTTGCGCGAAGGCCATGCGCTGCTTTTGAGCTGGTTGTTAGTCATTTTGGCCTCCAGGCCAATGGAGCCGGGCGCAAGCAGCTATCGAATTAATAGCGTCACGCCCGAAACCTGTCTAGCAATCAAGTTAATTGGGGAACGAAATATTTCGTTGGGTGGATCCATTTCGCTTATTTCGGATTGCCTGCGTGGAAGGTACGGATAGATCTGCGCGCGCGCTTCGTGGCTGGCTTCTCCCGCCTATGCCCAACTAGTCATGTTCAACGCTATGGCATGCAAGCGCCACATCTTGGCGCAGCCTAGCAGGCAACCGAGAAGGCGTTCCAAACCCGGTTGGCCACCCACGTTCTCCATGGCAAACTATATGCTGCGCAATCGTCGCACGTGGCATAACAAGTACAGAGAGGAGTTACATGAGGGTCCATCACCAAGGGAAGATAGTTTTCAAAATTCTCGGCGTACTGGTGGGGCTTGTCTTCATCGTGTTCGGATTCCAGGAGCGATCCGAGATTTCCGGTATCCAGAAGCGTGGCAAACGAGTTGTGGTCGAGCCCATTTCGAAATACACGGAGTTCAAGAAGAGTGGCTCGTCCACGTATACGGCCGAGTTTCACTTTACGACAGAGGACGGGCGCAAGATCACCGCGAAGCATTCTTTTCCGGAAGAAGTTTTGGCTGACTTCAAATCGGGGAAGCCCGTGGAGATCGCGTACATGCCGAACGATCCGAGTACGTTTGTCTTCTCAAGTCAGAGGGCTCCGTGGACCCTCGTGATGATAGGTGCCGCTCTGCTCGTTGCAGCACTTGTCCTCCTTTGATTGGTGATCTGGCTGTACCTGCATAGCGTGCAGTCAGTCCCATAGAGATCGTCTTGTCAGTACTGGGCGTTGTAAAACCCGCGGAAATGCCAAGCATGCTGATGCCAAAGACCACTCACTTGCGGCTCATGCTTTTTCAATGGGCGTTGTGCCAAGTCTTGGCGCTTATGCCCACCCTGGCGACTGCGGCTGTTGGTCTGACCGAAATCCCCGGCGACGCTGACGGCGGGCCGGTCACCGTTTTCTATGCGTCGGGCGATGCGCCAAGGCCAGTACAACGCGGCTCGTTCATGCTGGATGTCGCCGTGGATGGTGCTCCGCAGGTGGGCAACAGGCGGCTGGTTGTCATATCGCACGGCTCGCCTGCCTCCCCTTGGGTATATGCCGACCTGGCCCGGGTCCTTGTCGGGGCGGGCTTTGTGGTGGCGCTGCCGGAGCACCATGCGGACAACTACAAGGACGGCAGCGAGCCTGGCCCCCCGAGCTGGAAGCGCCGGCCATTGGAAGTTTCTCGTGCCATCGACGTGATCGCCGCCGACCCGCGTTTTCGGTCCCTGTTGTCTTTGGACAAAGTGGGCATGTACGGCATGTCGGCGGGTGGGCATACGGCGTTGACGCTGGCGGGCGGCCGTTGGTCGCCTGCCAGATTGCGGGAGCACTGCGAAAACGCTATCACTGAAGACTTTCATGCCTGTGCGGGACCGTTCATGCGCCTGACTGGCGGTGTCCTTGATGGCGCGAAAACGGCGGTCGTCCGATGGTTCCTCGGTTGGAGGCTGGCAGATTCAACCTGGTACACCCACACCGACCCGCGAATCGCGGCCATCGTGGCCGGTGTTCCGTTCGCGGCTGATTTCGATGCGATGTCGTTGGCGGCACCGCGTGTTCCGCTTGCGATCGTGACGGCGCGGCAGGACAAATGGCTTAATCCGCGGTACCACAGCGACGCGATTCTGGGCGCGTGCGCAAGCTGTGAACGGCTGATGGATATTCAGACCGGTGGGCATGGGGCTTTGTTGTCTCCCTTGCCACCTGGGCTCAATGGGTTGGTGGGCGAACTCACGGCGGACCCGCCGGGTTTTGACCGCGCGTCAGTGGTGCCTGAGCTGAACCGAAGGATTACGGTATTTTTTGTTAGAAATTTGCTATAAAAGTGATAGCTGGCCGCGCACGCTATTATTGGGCTGCAGGCCAATTTGATTGAAAAAACGCGCTTCCCGAACCGGCTTGAGCCCGGATACGTGTTGACAGGCTCCAGCCGATAGGTGGCTGGCTGGGTGCCGGATAGGTGCCGCATCAATTCCGGATGAGGGCTGGATCAGGTCGGGACGCTTTTTTAGGTTGAAAATCGCCGCTTCCCGCTGGTTTGATGGCCCGGCCAGCGTCTGGGGCGGCATCCATCTGTTAAAACAGTTGGCTTCTTTCCCTGCGTTTGCCCCTGAAGTCCCCTGATGTCACTGAATTCTCCTACCCCAACCGTACCCGCCACCTCCACCCTTGAATGGACGGAGGGCGGCAAAGCCCTTTCTGCACGCTGGCGTTCCGAGCGCGGCGCGGCGCCTCCCAAACGGGTGGTGATTGCCGACGACACCCTTGCCGCCGACACGGCCTATCGCCTGGCTTGTGAGGGAACCGGCTTGCTCTGGCGTGGCGACTTCCAGAACGCCCGGTTGTTACTGCAGGCGCTGGCGCGCCGTGTCGACAAACCCGCAAAACCCAAGCGCGACAAGCGTCACAAAGCGGGTGAGGCCAGCCCCGAGCCCACTGCCGCGGCGCCGGTGTTTCCCGAGGCTTTCCACCTGCACCGCCAGGCGCAAGCACAGCGCGCGCGGGTGCTGGGCATGGTGCTGATTCCGTTTGAGGCCGACTACAGCATCCCGCTGCGCCGCGCGCCCGATGCGAAGAAGGCGTGTGCCGAAGCCTGGGGGCCCGCCCGCCCTGAGGGCGGCGCATCCGTGGCATCGCTGCGCGAGCTGATGGGTTTCATCAGTTCGCATGAGTGGCGCCGCAAGGGCGTGCCGATTCCCGCCCTCGGCGAAGACGGGCCACACAACCGCATCCACCCGCATTACGGCGTGTTCTCTCCGGTAAGGGGTGAGTACATCGACCTGGTGGCCCAGGCGCCTGTGCCCGAGGGCACCGAAGACCTGCTGGGCTTTGACATCGGCACCGGCACGGGCGTGCTGGCCGCCGTGCTGGCCCTGCGCAGCGGTGTGCAGCGTGTGATCGCCACCGACCAGGACCCGCGTGCGTTGGCCTGCGCGCGTGACAACCTCAAGCGCCTGGGATTTCCGCAGATTGAAGTGCGCGAGGCCAATCTTTTCCCCGAAGGCAAGGCGAACATCATCGTCTGCAACCCGCCGTGGTTACCGGCGCGGCCTGGTTCACCGCTGGAGCATGCGGTGTATGACGAAGACAGCCGCATGCTGTTGGGTTTTCTCAATGGCCTGGCGGCGCACCTGGAACCCAAAGGCGAGGGCTGGTTGATTCTGTCTGACATCGCCGAGCATCTGGGCTTGCGCACGCGCGCATGGCTGCTCGCCGCCATAGACGCTGCCGGGCTCAAGGTGGTGGATCGATTGGACGCGCAGCCGCACCATCCCAAGGCCACCGACGCCACCGACGCGCTGCATGCGGCGCGCGCGGCGGAAGTCACCTCGTTGTGGCGATTGGCTGCCAAATAGCCCTGGGATGTGATGACACGGTGAGGCCTTGGAGTGAAAACCTTCAAGCAAGTGGATTTCTCGTCTGACCTTGTTGATCATGCGATTTTCGGGGTCAGGTGGTGACGGCAGGCTGCAAATCCTGCTTGTGCAGCTCAGCCAAGGTATTTTTCGCTGCAGCCACCCCCATGCTCACATAAGCATCACTCGTTACCCCGCCAATGTGGGGGCTCAGGATGAAACCGGGCTGGTGATGGAAAATATGCGGCGCGGTCATGGGTTCGACCGAGAAACTATCGAGGCCGGCGGCGCTGACCTGGCCGGACTGCACAGCCGCCAACAGTGCCGGCTCGTCGATCAGGCCACCACGCGCGGTGTTTATCACGAACACCCCCTTTTTGCACTGTGCCAGTGTGGCGGCATTCAGCAACTGCCTGTTGTCGGCTGTCAGCGGGCAGTGCAACGAAATTGCGTCAGACTCACGCCAGAGCGCGGCCAGATCAACCGGCTGAATATAGGGCGGCAGGTTTTGAGCGAAAGGGTCAAAGCCGATCACGCGCATGCCCATGGCGTCGCACATCTTCGCAAAGCGCTGTCCAATCGCGCCCAGGCCAATCAGCCCAACGGTGCGACCGTGCAGTTCCACGCTCTTGTGCGTTGCCTTGTCCCAGTGGCCTTCATGCATGCGTTTGTCCAGCCAGACCACCGACTTGCTGCAGGCCAGCAGCAGGGCCAGCGCCTGCTCGGCAACCGCGGCGGCGTTGGCGCCGGCTGCGGCAGTCACTGCGATGCCGCGCGTCCTGGCGGCCTCCTTGTCAATTGTGTCGGTGCCGCTGCCGTGCTTGGAAATGACTTTCAGCGAGGGCGCCGCGTCCATCACCTCGGGCGTGATCTGGCTGTAACGCACGATGATGGCCACGGGGTCGTGCACGCGGGCGAGGGCAACAAGGTCATCCACCTGCGGAGCCTTGCCCGCGAAAACGAGTTCATATTCTTTGAGCAGTGCCAGCGCCTGAGGCGCCAGGTCGGCCGCCGTCACAAGAATGGCCGGCTTCGAACTGCTCACAGCACTTCCTCCGGTCTCAATACGCCTGCGGTACGAAGTGCCGTGGCCAGCCAGGCAGCGCTGGTGTTTCCCTGTTTGATTTGGGCAATCCGCTTTGCTTCGTCAGCCATTTTTTTCTCGGCCAAGGGCAGCAAGGATTCGATCTTCAGGCGCTCCACCGCCACCACGCCGTCACCGTCGCCAATGATGAAGTCACCAGGATGGATGGTGACGCCGCCGACGGTGACCGGATGGCCGATGCGCCCGCTGACCTGCTTGGTCGGGCCGTTGGGGTTGGTTCCCACCGAGAAGACCGGGTAATCCATTTCGTCGATTTCCAGACTGTCGCGCACCGCGCCGTCCACCACCACGCCGGCAATGCCCAACTGCTTGCAGGCCGTCATCATGATCGCGCCCATCAGGGCCGATGTCTGGTCGCCCCTTCCGTCGATCACGAGCACGTCGCCCGGTTTGGCCAAAGCCATGGCCGCGTGAATCATCAGGTTGTCGCCAGGACGTACTTCGACCGTGATGGCCGTTCCCGCGAATTTCATGCGGGGACGCAGTGCCTGGATGCGCCCATGCAAGGCGCCGCGGCGCCCGGCCACGTCCGCGAGGATGGCGGGCTGAAACTGCGCGGCGCGCTCAATCAGGGCGGCGGGAACCCGCTCGAAGTCGCGAATGATGTCGGGGTAGTTGCTCATGGTTTTCTCCTCAGTCGATTTTGGCGCCCGATTCCTTGACGACCTTGCTCCAGCGGGCAATGTCTTCGCGAATCAGGGTGGCGAATTTTTCGGACGTGCTGCCGGCAATGTGGGCACCTTGATCACCCAGCTTTTTTTGCAGGTCGGGAGCCTGCAGCGCCTTGTTGATTTCCGCGTTGAGGCGCTTCGTTATCTCTTTGGGCAGTGCGGCCGGGCCAACAATTCCGAACCAGGTCACGGCGTCGAAACCTTTGTAGCCCGACTCGGCCACGGTGGGCACCTGCGGTAGATCGTCAGCGCGCGTTGCGGAAGTCACCGCCAGGGCACGCATCTTGCCGTTCTTGATATGCCCGATCAACGTGGGCACGGACGAGACATACACCTGCACCTGCCCGCCAATCAAGTCAGTCGCGCCTTGGGCGGCGCCTTTGTACGGCACATGGGTGAGCCTGGCGTTGGCCGTCTTCTGAAACAGCTCGGTCGCCAAGTGAGCGACCGTGCCATTGCCGGAAGTGGCGTAGTTCAGCGTGCCGGGCTCGGCCTTGGCTGCGCTGACCAGGTCAGCCAGCGTTTTGTAGGGCGAGTCGGCGGCTACGACCAGCACCAGCGGCGCACTGGCGACCAGGCTCACGGGTGTCAGGTCTTTTTGCGGATCGTAGGGCAGCTTGCTGTACAGCGTCGGGTTGATGGCGAGGTTGCTGGTTTGGCCCAGCACCAGGGTGTAGCCATCCGCCGGGGCCTTGGCGGCGGCGTCCACTCCCAAGTTGCCGCCCGAGCCGGGTTTGTTGTCGATGATGATGGTCCAGCCTGTGGTGCCGGTCAGTTTGTTGCCGAGTTCGCGGGCAATGATGTCCGTGCCACCGCCGGCCGGGAACGGAACAATGAGCCTGATGGGCCTGGCTGGCCAGGCCTGGGCCAGCACAGTGGTGGAAAAAGCGGTGGCCAGTGCCAGGCCAAGCGCGGCGCGACGAGTGAAGTGCATGTTGTCTCCTGCGGGTTATGGGATCTGCGTCCCAGTGGGGGGACTTTATGGGTTCGTTTCGTTCAATACAATCAGGTTTCACTATGCAGTCCATGGTTCACTGTGCGAAACACCAAAAATCCTGCCCTTGCGCCTCCCGAATTTGATCCAGCCCATGGCGGCGGAGTCGTCGCTGTGACCCGTGCCTTGTCTTTGATGGAAGCCTTCAGCGTGGGTGAGGCCAGCCTTTCGTTGGCTGAACTGAGTCGGCGTTCCGGCATGCACAAGACGACCGCGCTGCGGCTTGCGCGCACGCTGGCGCTGTCTGGCTACATGGTTCAACGGGAAGACGGGGAATGGCGGCTGGGTCCCGCTACCGGCTGGCTGGGCGCGCGCTACCAGGCGGGTTTTGACGTCAACAACGTCGTGGAGCCGACCCTGCGCAGATTGAGCCAGGTGACCGGCGAGAGCGGTTCTTTCTATGTCCGTGAGGGCGACATACGCGCATGCATCGCGCGGGTGGAAGGGCTACAGGCCGTGCGCCACCACGTGCGCATTGGCGAACGGCTGCCGCTCGACAAGGGAGCACCTGGTCGCGTCATCCTGGCGTTCTCGGGCGAGAAAGGGAAGGTCTACGAACAAATTCGCCAGTGCGGCTATCACGTATCCATGGGCGAGCGGGAGCCGGAAGTCGCCAGCGTCGCGGCGCCGGTGTTCAGCCTTGGATGGCGGCTGCTCGGGTCCATGTGTATCTCGGGACCGAGCTCGCGGCTGTCAAAATCGAAGCTTGAGGCCCACGCAAAGACGGTGATGGACGCGGCGAACCAGCTGTCGTACGCCTTGGCCGGCAGCCGGTCGGCGCAAACGCCCCAGGTTGTTTCCACATGGCACCCTTAAACTTGCTGGTCACGCGGCACACGCCGCCAGGGTGGCTTCGCTTTGGCGTTTGGCCGCAATCAAAAACGTTTACGGCACCATGACCATTCTGCTCGCGCCCATGGAGGGCCTGCTGGACTTCGTGCTGCGCGACATCCTCACGCGTGTCGGCGGCATAGACCGCTGCGTCTCAGAATTCATCCGCATCACCGACCAGTTGCTGCCCGAGCGGGTTTTCTTGCGCATCGTGCCCGAGCTGCACAACGGCGGCCGCACGCTGGCGGGTGTGCCTGTGCGTGCGCAATTGCTCGGTTCCGACCCGGGCTGCATGGCGGAGAACGCTGCGCGGCTGGCAAGCCTTGGGCCCGCCGGCATCGACCTTAATTTCGGCTGCCCGGCGGCGGTCGTCAACCGCCATGGCGGCGGGGCATCGCTGCTTCGGGAACCAGAAACCCTGACAGCCGTTGTGGGTGCTGTGCGCCGTGCCGTGCCTGCGCACATGCCGGTGTCAGCCAAGATGCGGCTGGGTTACGACGACGATGCACGAGCGGTTGAGTGTGCGCTGGCGATTGAGGCGGGTGGTGCGGGGGAGCTGGTTGTGCACGGCCGTACCAAGGCGCAGGCCTACAGGCCACCGGCATACTGGGAACGTATCGCCGACATTCGCGCTGCCGTGAAAATCCCGGTCGTCGCCAACGGGGAAATCTGGACGGTGGAAGATGCGCGCCACTGTCGCGAAGTTTCGGGGTGTGACATGTTGATGATCGGCCGCGGCGCAGTGCGCGACCCAGGCCTGGGGCTGGCGATCAAAGCCGAGATGGCGAACGAATCCATCACCGTTGTGAGCTGGCCGACCTTGTTGCCGTTGATTGCAGATTTTTGGCACATCGTCTGCTCGCGGCTTGAGGCACGCGCGAGGGCCGGGCGGCTCAAGCAGTGGCTTAATTTTTTACGGCGGCGGTTTCCTGAAGCGGAAGTCGCCTACCAGGCGATCAAAACCATCAACGACCCGGTGGTGGTGGATGCATGGCTGGCAGGGCTGCTGCAAGCCAGCGAAGGCACCAAGCGCTCCATGCTTTCTCCGAAGCTGTCTTTGCCTGCAATGGTTTGATGGCGCGAGCGGAGCTGAACCGCACAGCTTGCAACCAGGCTTTACACAAACACTCCCGCGGCTTTGCAGCGCCGACACGGCACCGGTCCACCATGAAGGCTCACCAACCAAGGAGTCGATCATGAAATCAAAAGCCATTGTGTGTGCCATTGCAGCTGCCTCGCTGGGCTTCGCTTCGCTCTCATTCGCGCAGGGCTACGATGGACGCGGCTCTCGGGGTGACGCGCCCAGGGGGGAAGTGCTCAGGGCCTCGCCTGCCTCCGGCAATCGTTACGTGCAGAACCCTGTGTATCCACCTTCTTACGGACACGATCAGCGCGGCTTTGACCGTCGACAGGCGCGCGATGAGCGGCGTTTTGACGCGCAACGCACGCAGTTTTACCGTGGCGGCCGGATCCCGAATGAATACCGGAGCCATCAATATGTGGTGAATGACTGGCGCGGCCGTCACCTCCACGCTCCGCAGCAAGGCCAGCAATGGGTGCAGGCCGATGGCAACTATGCGCTGATTGCCATCGCAACGGGTGTGATCGCGCAACTGGTGTTGAACAACTGATGCCGTACTGAACGTCATATGACGCACGCCAGCCTGCCCGCTCACACGGGCAGGTTTTTTTCGGCATCTGGGCCTGCCGCAAGTTCCTCGCGGCCACAGGCGCAAAATGTAGCCTATGAAAACACCGAAGAGACTGCAGTCGCTGCTGGAGGAAGGCCTCATCGATACCGTTGTGCGCCAGCTCATGAGCGGCAAGGAAGCGATGGTTTACGTGGTGCGTTGCGGCGACGAAACCCGCTGCGCCAAGGTTTACAAAGACGCCGCTGAACGCAGCTTCAGACAAGCAGTCGACTACACCGAAAATCGCAAGGTCAAGAACACGCGCCAGGCGCGCGCCATGGCCAAGGGCACGCGCTTTGGCCGCCAAGCGACCGAGGCAGCCTGGCAAAGCGCTGAAGTCGATGCGCTCTACCGCCTGGCAGCGGCTGGCGTGCGCGTGCCGCAACCGTATAACTTTTGCGACGGCGTGTTGCTGATGGAGCTCGTCACGGACGAGCACGGCGATGCCGCTCCGCGTTTAAATGATGTGGAGTTCACGCCCGAAGACGCACGCCTGCACCACGCCACGCTCCTGACGGAAGTGGTGCGCATGCTGTGCGCCGGCGTCGTGCACGGCGATCTGTCGGAGTTCAACATCCTGTTGGGCGAAACGGACGGCAAGCCCGGCCCGGTCATCATTGACCTGCCCCAGGCGGTGGACGCCGCGGGCAACAACCACGCGGGCCGCATGCTGTTACGTGACGTGGGCAACCTGCGCGGCTTCTTCGGCCGCTTTGCGCCTGAGTTGCTGCACACCGATTACGGCAGCGAGATCTGGGACTTGTACCAGCGCGGCGTGTTGCAGCCTGAGTCCGTGCTCACGGGCCGCTTCATGCACAAAACCGGCCCGGTCAACCTGGGCGCGGTGATGGATGAGATTGACGACGCGCGTGCCGAAGAGGCGGCGCGCCGCCTGCGCATGCAGCAGGCTTAGCGATTAACCAGCTGTCGGGACGGCCGAGGTGCGCACGCCGCCCAGCGTGCCGCGTGACATGGCGTAAGCCAGTAGCGCGCAGCCGGCAATGCCGGCCACCATGGGCAGGGCGCTTCCGTCCGCAAACACGCCGACCAGAGCCATCACCACCGCACCGGTCACGAACTGCAGGGTACCCATGAGGGCCGATGCGGTGCCGGCGATGGCGCCGTGTTCTTCCAGTGCGAGCACGGCAGTCGTTGGCACCACCAGGCCCAGAAAACCATAGCCCACCAGCAGCAGGGCAATCATCACGTCCAGCCGCTCGACGCCAGCGATATTGAGCACCAGCAGCAGCGTCATCACGGCGGCGTAGCCCGTGACGGCCACTTTCACGATGGGCACCAGGCCGAAGCGCGCCGCCAGCTTGCCGGTGAACTGCGACACCCCGATGAACGAGGCCGCGTTGACGGCAAAGGCGATGCTGTATTGCCGCGGCGTCAGGCCGTAATGGTCAATCAGCACGAAGGACGAATTGGCGAGATAGGCAAAGAAGCTGGAAATGCCGAAGGCGCCAATGAACACCAGGCCCATGAAATGGCGGTCGCGCAGCAGCACGCCATAAGCGGTGAGCGCGCTGCCGAAGCTGCTGTCCACGCGCTGCTCGGGCGGGCGCGTCTCGGGCAGGGTGAAGGCGACCAGCAGCAGGCCGGCCGCGGCGGCCACCGTGACGGCCCAGAACACGCTACGCCAGCCGAAGGCTTCGATCAGGAAGCTGCCGGCCAGCGGTGCCAGGATGGGCGAGACGCTGAAGACCAGCATCAGCAGCGACATGAGCCGGGCCGCGTCGTGGCCGGTGTGCAGGTCACGCACCACCGCGCGCGGCACCACCATGCCCGCACAGGCGCCCAGGCCCTGGATGAAACGCAGTACCACCAGCGTATGGACATCAGGCGCCAGCGCACAGCCAATGCTGCCGGCGGCAAACAGCAGCAAGCCGAAATACAGCGGCGGCTTGCGGCCGACCATGTCGGACACTGGCCCATAAATGATTTGCCCGATGCCCAGCGAGATGAAAAACGCCATCAGGCTGGCCTGCACCGCACCCATGGAAGCCCCCAATGTCTGCCCGATGGAAGGCAGGGCGGGCAGGTACATGTCGATGGCGAAGGGGCC
This sequence comes from Polaromonas sp., assembly GCF_039932935.1. Taxonomy (GTDB): domain Bacteria; phylum Pseudomonadota; class Gammaproteobacteria; order Burkholderiales; family Burkholderiaceae_C; genus Polaromonas. The sequence continues at coordinate 149,525 of NZ_JBDTPB010000073.1, read as the reverse complement.
GATGGCGGACAGCAAACCCAGCACCAGGGCTGCCCGGAAGAAATTTTTTGTCATGAACAGGTGTTTTCAGGAAACCGGTCTGCGCAACAACAGGCAAGGGGGGCCTGGCGCGCAAGCGGCGGTAGCGCCATCACCGCGCGTGCGGTAATGGCAAAAAATCGTAACGCCATTGTCGCCGACCTCCGGCGATCGCGCTGGCGGCGGCCCCGATGGCCGTGTGCCGGGACGCCAGGCGCGGTTTCCGAAAACAGCCCCGCTGTCAGATCTGACAGGGCCGAACGGACCTGAAATGTAAGCAGCGCGCAGTGGTGCGTCAAACTGTAATGAAGCCGCCGGATTGGGCCTTAACCTGAACGTTTCAGGAAAGGCTTTCATGCAAAGACGCGAATTTTCTCAAACGACCTTGCTGGCTGGCGCATTGGCGGCGCTCGGCCCTCTCGCCGTGAGCCGGCCGGTTCAAGCCGCCGCAGCGCGTGCTGCCGCAGGCATGCCTGCCATGGGTACCAACCTGTCGGGCATGGAATGGGCCAAGCCCGGTTTGCGGGCCAATACCAGTTCGGCGCCCAACCTGCATTTCACTGTGCCGCGCAAGGCTGACGTGGCCTACCTGGCCAACTGCGGCTTCATGAAGAACCGCCTGCCTATTCAGTGGGAGTTGCTGCAGCCCATGCTGCACGACACGGTGGCCAATGCGGCCGCGAAAGCGGCCATCGGCAATCCGGGCGCCTTCCACGCAGGCTACGAGGCCTTTATCACTGGCGTGCTCGATGCCCATGCCGCCGCCGGCACGCGTTGCATCATCGACAACCACAACTACGGCCGCTACCAGGATTTCCGCTTCCAGTCCGACGGCTCGGTCATAGGCCTGACGGTGCCGCCCAGCCTCTTGAGGCCCTACACCACGAACTCGGTGCAGATCCAGTCGCGGATTTTTTCGCTGGCGCTGGGCGCGACACTCAAGGTCGCGAATTTCACCGATTTCTGGACGCGCGCGGCGACCAAGTGGAAAAACCACCCGGGCTTCGGTGGCTACGGCCTCATGAACGAGCCACATGACATGCCCAAACCGGGCGGCATCATCGCATCGAACGAGGAAGCGGTGAAGGGCGGCGAAGACCTCACGATATGGCCCACGTTCGCACAAGCGGCCATCCAGGCCATACGCGCGGTCGATACGGTCAACCCTATCTATGTGTCGGGCAACCTGTACGACTCGGCCATGTACATCGGTACCAAGAACCCCGGTTTCCCGCTGGCGGGAACCAACCTGGTCTACGAGGTCCACATGTACCTGGACGCCTTCAGCAACGGCGCTTTTTTTGACTATGACACGGAGGTGGCGAAGAACTACAGTGCGGGTTTTGGCTCAGGAGCCATCAAGGCTTCGACTGGTATGGACCGGCTGAAGATCGCGGTGGACTGGGCCAAGGCAAAGGGCGTGAAGCTGGCGCTCACCGAAGTCGGCATGCCGATTGACGATCCGCGCTGGGAGACGATGTTCGCGCAGGCGGCGGTCTTTGCCGCGCAGTCGGGTTGCGAGGTCTACACCTGGATGGGGGGCAACCATTGGCCCATTCACAACTACGCCATCAACCACGTGCCGGGCTGGCACCAGAACAAGACGCTGGAGCCATCGGTGTCTGGCGTACTCAAGGCCGCGACCGGCACTGTGCAGGCCGCGCTGTTCGACGATGGGCCGGGCTACGCATTGGCGGGCACGCCGCTCACGATCACGGTCTACTCGCGCGGCAATCTGGCCCAGCCGGTGGTGCTGACGGTGGCGTCGAACAAGGGCGGCACCTTGAGCAAATCGCGGCTGACCATCCCCGCCGGCGCCAACGGGCAGGACAGCTTCACCTACACGCCTGCGGCTAACCAGATTGCAACGCTCAGCTACACCAGCGACGGGCAACTGGCCGGCCAGGTGCCGCCGCCGCGCAAGGTGTTTTCGCTGACCGACCCGGCGGGCTATGCCGCGACGAGTCTCGCCGATGCTGCGCTCGCCGTCATCGCCAAATACGGCGCCTGCAAATGGGAGCCGGCCGACGGCTATACCGACTACCTGCTGGGCGCACCGGCAGCAGCAGGCCAGGCAGTGCGCGCCGTGTCGGATTCAGGCTACGGATCCAGCCCGGGCAATGCGATGGAGATGATCAACTGGATGAACAAGGACAGCGGCGCCACAGGGTCAATGTCGGTGCCGGTGATGCGCGTGACCAATGGCAAGAAAAACTCCGACCATAGCGTGCCTGAGTCTTTCGGCTTCTGGTGCAAAAAATCCGGCCGCATGGCTGGCGTGCAGCCCAACCCGCGCAACCGCGTGCCTTACAACCTCGAGGATGCGCACTTCGCCATCGCGGCCCTCAGCGTTCCCGCGCCTACCAACACCGGCGTGGTGTTCCAGGCTTCCAAGGCGGAAGACCCGCAAACCTCGGAACTCGGCTTTCTCAACGGCCAGCCGCGTGCCAGGTGGATTGATTCAAAGGGCCTGACGGTGCAACTGCTGGCTCCCACCAGGCTCGCCGTCAACACGCCGGCGGTGCTGGCGCTGGCATCGGTGGCTGGCGCGCAAAAGCTGCGCCTCGATTCCGCTGAAGTCGGCAGCGCCGCCGCGACCTTCGCGCCCAGCGCTTTCACCCAGATGCTGATGGGCTGCGGCTACATCAGCTATTACCCGCGCGAAGGTTTCCGGGGGAACCTCTATGCGGTCATCGCGGGCAAGGGTGCGCCCACGCTGGCCGAGCTGGCCGTGCTGGAGCGCTACCTGGCCAGCACGGCCGGGATGGCGCTGTAATAGCACGGCCCCGGCACGCCCGGTGCTCGCAGGCGCTGCCGCACGGCTAGCTCGCACTGCCCCCGGAGGCGGCCTCCCGCTTGCGCAGCGTGGTCACGTTCTCGCCGGCCGCGCCCCGCGACGGCAGAAACCTTCACGTTGGACGAGGCCAACTCCAGCGCCAGCGCGCGGGTCGCACTGTTCAGTCCGCCCTTGATCAGCACGGGCAGCAGCGCCGGCACTTTCATGGTGGGCTGCATCGCGAGCCAGATGACTCCAGCCTGATTGCCCGCAGGCTGGAAGACGCGTAACTGGTGATGGCGGCTATGCCGTCATACCTGAAGCGTGCCGGGAAGCCTAAGACTCTGGAAGACCTGCAAAAGCATGAGTGCATCCAGTTCGAATTGCCCAACACCGGCCGCAGGATCCATGGACTTTTCGGGTGCACGGCAAAGATATCGACGTCGCAAGGCCGGGCAGCTATTGCTGCTCGGAAGATGTGCTGGGCGTTGCGACCTGACACGCAGCGGCGCAGGCTTGGTGAAAACCTACCGCTACATCCTTGAGGAAGACTTGAAGAACGGGGACCCGGTCGAGCTGACGCCACAGTTCGGCGGCAGCTCGCGGCCCTTTACCCTGCTGTATCCGTATGCGCGCCACTTGTCGTTGCGCGTACGGACTTTTGTGGACTTCCTGATGGAGAACCTGCAGCCGGCGCGGCGCTGAACCGCGGCCCCGGTTTATTCGACTTTCGCGCCCGAGGCCTTTACTACCTCGGCCATGCGTTTGTAGTCGACGGCCAGCAATTTGGCGAAGTCGGCATTGTTCATGGCCAGCGGCTCGATGCCTTGCTTGTCGAGGCGTTCCAGCACCACCGGGTCTTTCAAGACTTTGGCCATGGCCGCGTTGACACGGTTGATTTCGGCCGCCGGTGTGGCGACGGGGCCCAGCAGGCCGAACCACGAGTCGAACTGGTAGCCGGGCAGGCCGCTTTCTGAGATGGTCGGCACGTCAGGCAGGTATTTGGAGCGCTTGGGCGAAGTCACACCGATCAGGCGGATGCGGCTATCTTTGGCAAAAGCCAGCGCGCCAATGCTGGCGGCAATCACGGCCTGTGCGCGGCCCGAAATCACTTCATTGATCGCCTCGCCCGTGGCCTTGAGCGGCACATGCACCACATCGATGCCCGCCAGGCCGTTGAAGTAGGCCATCGAAAGGTGGGTGGCACTGCCGACACCCGCGGTGGCATAGTTGAGCTTGCCTGGGTTGGCCTTTGCGTAGCGGATGTAGTCGGCGGCGGTTTTGGCCGGCACGTCGGGGTGAATCATCAGTACATAGTCGGCCGTGCCGATATGCGCCATCGGGGCGAAGTCTTTTTGCGGGTCGTACGCAAGCTTGGTGTAGAGCGTGCCGGCAATGTTGTGGCTGGCGGCACCCAGCACCATGGCGCCGCTGTCGGGCGCCGACTTGGCGACATAGCCCGTGCCCACGGTGCCGCCTGCGCCGGGCCGGTTTTCAATGATGACGGTCTGGCCCAGCGCCAGGCCGAGTTCGGTGGACATGGCGCGCGCCAGCAAGTCCTGCACGCCGCCGGGCGCAAAAGGCACCACGATGCGTGCGATCTTGGGATTGGCCTGCGCCAGTGCGCCGCCTGCGGCGAGGGCCAGGCTGGTGCCCAGGAAATCTCTGCGTTGCATCATGGAATACTCTTTCAGTTGAAGTGATGGTTGCGATGGCGGTTAAGGGATCAGTTCACGCAGATCTCGTCGGCCAGGCGACGCATAAAGCGTTCGCACCAGGCGAGTTGCTCCAGCGCGACCCATTCATTGGGCTGGTGCGCTTGCGCGATGTGGCCGGGGCCGCACACGATGGTTGGCACACCGACCTGGTGAAACAATGCAGCTTCCGTGCCAAAAGAGACCTTGCCTGCGCCGGAACTCGCGTCCACCTCCGCGCACTTGAAGCACAACTGGGCAATCTCGCTGTCGGCGTCCGTCGCGAAGCCGGGCAAGACGGAGTTCAGTTTGTGAGTGATGCCGGTGTCGGCCGCCACAGCCTGCATGGCCGGGATGAGGCTGTCGGCAAAGGCCTTGGCTTCGTTGAACAGCGTCACCGGCGAATTCATGTGGTGGTGGCGGATCTCCCAGATCACGTCGCAGTCGCGCGGGATGATGTTGAGCGCCGTGCCGCCGGCGATCACGCCGGTGTGGATGGTGGTGTGCGGCACGTCGTAGATCGGGTCGAATGGCCCTTCGGCCACCAGGCGGCGGTGCATGGATTTGAGGTTGGTGACGAACTCACAGGCGATCTCCACCGCATTGACACCCAGCGGTGTGAGCGAGGAGTGCGCCTCGAAGCCGCGCACCGAGGTTTTGTAGGCGTGCTTGCCCTTATGGGCGATCACCACCTGCATGCCGGTGGGCTCGCCCACGATGCAGCCCGCAGGCTTGTAACCCTGGTCCACCATGTCGGCAATCAGCCGTCGCACGCCGATGCAGCCGACTTCCTCGTCGTAGCTGAAGGCCAGGTGCACGGGGCGCTTGAGTTTGCGCTTGAGCAGCTCGGGCACCATCATCAGCGCGGTGGCGCCATAGCTCTTCATGTCAGTGACACCCCGGCCGTAGAGCTTGTCTCCAATGACCTGCGCTGTGAACGGGTCGGTGTCCCACGGCTGACCGTCTACCGGCACCACGTCGGTGTGGCCCGACAGCACCAGGCCGCCCACCTTGGTTTCGCCATTCTCCGCGGGCAAGGTGGCCCACAGATTGGCCTTCTTGCCGCTGTCGTCATACGTCAGGCGGCACTCAACACCCAGCGCTTCAAGCCGTGCCTGGGTCCACTCGATGATGGGAAGGTTGCTGTCGCGCGAAACGGAAGCAAAAGACACCCATTTTTCAATGAGGGGCAGGGCGGCGAGGTCGGTTGCCTGGACCGCATGCTGCGTGGTGGGAGGAAGGGGGGCGTTCATGGGAGCCTTTGTGAACAGGCCGCAAGGCCGTGGCTATGAGATAGGAGCAACCACCGGGGGTGCGTCAAAATTGTATGACAGCTGCTCTGTTTGCGTTTGCCAGGCGGCGTGCGGGGCGGGGCCATTGCCCGCACGTCAAGCGCCTGCAGCCCAACCCGGCGAGAATGCGGCTGGACCTCGGGTCGCGCGGCGGCTCGCCAAATCTCTCATCTCACCGAAAGTACCCCATGACCAGCAGCATCTACACCACGTCCATTCCCGTTTTCAAGCAGATGCTTGGCGGCCTTAAGAGCGTGTTGGCCAAAGCAGAGGCCCATGCCGCGGCTAAAAATATCGACCCGAACGCTTTGCTGCAGGCCCGGCTTTTCCCCGACATGTTTCCCTTGCTTCGCCAGGTGCAGGTGGCTGCTGATTTCGCGAAAAGCGTTTCGGCCCGGCTTGCCGCGGTAGAGGTGCCAAAGATGGAAGACAAGGAAACCAGTTTTGCCGAACTGCAGACCCGCATTGACACCGTGCTGGCTTTCATCGAAGGACTGGACGCGGGCAAGTTTGACGAGGCGGCGACCCGTGAAGTCATCACCCAGGCAGGCACGCCCAAGGAAAAGCGCTTTGCCGGCCAGTCCTACCTTTTGAACTACGGCTTGCCTCATTTCTTTTTTCACACCACCACGGCGTACGCCATCCTGCGTCACAACGGCGTGGAAGTTGGCAAAAAGGATTACGTAGGCACCTACTGAGGCCTCACCGGCGCGATGGCGCGCCGTCGTGCACCTTAGTGATGTGCTGGGCTCTGCGCTTGCGCCAGAGGCGCAGGCGTGGCCTGCTCTGCTGGCTGGCGAGGCGTATAACCGCCACGCGGCCGTGCGGGGTTGTGCATCCAAGAGGTCGGGTCGGGGAGATCCTGGTGGGGGCAACTCTCGCCACCATCGAGCTGCCAGGAAATGCCATGCAGCCACTCGCTGGCGCGTGGCTCGAAACGCATGATGTCTGCCATCAATGCTTTCTGGAAAGCCGCTGCGTAGGTCAACATGCGCAGGTCCCAGTGTTTCATGATGATGCGCACATACATGCCTTCACCGTGCGCGCGGCTGGACGTCAGCAGCATCTGGCAGTCCAGCCAATGCGACGGAATGCCGGCGCGGCGCGCGGTATCCCGCAGCAATACCTGAATGAGCTGTTGCCGCACCGCATTGGCGGAGGTTTCTTCGGGGGGCATGGAGCCTTCTGATTCCGGAGCGCTGGCGCTCGCTGCAGTTTTAGCCTGGTTTTTCAGTCCAAAGAGCTGATGAAGTTTCATGGTGCCGATCCCGTGAGGCGAGCGTCCGGCCAGAGCGTTTGTTCCCAAATCACCGGCCTACGTCGCGTGTTACAAAGTGTTAACAATGTCGGCGACCCGAACTTTTTAGTCAAGCAGGGGACGTGTCAAAACCGGAACTTTTTCATGAAAATGTGCCCGAATTGGCGCAACTGTGTCATTGGGGACGGTGAGTGTTACGGAGGAACATCAGCCCACGGAGTCTTTTTTGAGGAGCCGATGCTGTGAGCCCACCAATACCGCGCGAGTGCTATGACTCCAGAAGTAAAAAGCCACTATTTGTATCTTTATGTAAATATTCTGCGTTGCGCCGGGAGCTGACCATCCCTGAGGTTCGGGTGTTTTATTTCTGTCTGGGCGCTGTCCGGCGCTTTGTTAAGCCCGCACAAAGTAAACAAACGTGGTGCGCGGAAAAATGTGGCGATAGACCGGCCGGGCGATGACCCGGGCCAGGTTAACGGGCTGAAGCAGGCCGGAGGCGCTGTTGTACAGCCGGTAAAGATTGGGCTGCAGGGGTTTGAGGCCAAACTCTTTCCCAAAGGCGACCAGCGATTCGTGGCTGAAGGCGTTGATGTGCTCCAGCGGCGCGATGGGCATCTGGTCGCTGGCGGAAAGTGCGCCGAAATCTTTCCCCTTGCTGATCTTTTTCAGCGCGGCTGCCGCATTGGGGACGCTGATTTTGAGGAGCCCGTCGCATGACAGCGCATCGCGCAGTTTTTCAAGCACCAGCCTGGGCTGCGTCAGATGCTCGAAGACCTGCTCCGTATTGATGAAACGGAATCGTCGGGACGGCAAATCTTCCAGTCTGACTACGCGCAGTCCCACGGATCTCCCATGGCGGGCGCGCTCTTCGGAAAGCTCCACTCCCCAGACGTTGCAGCCGAAACCCATGGCCATTCGTGACCAGTGGGCCCAGCCAAAACCAAAGTCCAGCGCGTCCAGTTCCCCCGGCGAAAGCCCAAAGTACTGGATCATGAACTGCACCTGTTCAGCGAGATAACGGTATTCGTCCAGGCTGTAATTGCGGTGCTCGCGTTCCAGGTCGGTGCCGGGAACCCAGTCGTTGTAGATTTCGCCCAGCAAGGGGTCGTCAGGCACTTGTTGCTGAAACACCAGGCTGCAGTGGTTGCAGCGCATAAGCGCGTAAGTGCCCGCGTCGGCAGCTTTGGACGCATGGCCCTCATAGTGCCTTGCCAGATAAGCCTTGAGGCCGGGGCCGGTGTACGGTTCTTCGAAAACCAGCTCCAGGGAGGCGTCGAGGCAGGCAGGGCACTCGGTGCGAGTTTTCAGCGCCGACGCGCGCGGTAACGCGCCGCTTTGAAGTGAACGCTGGCGCGACGTTTGCACGCCTTCCCTGAACGCGGAAGAGGGCGCTTCACTTGTCAGGCGTGGGAGTTCAAGGGAGCTGGCAGGCAGGTTCATGGAGGTCCGGAGCGCCGCAAAGCAGCAGTACACACCACCTTAGCCCCGGACAGCGAAGGCGGAGTAACCCGCTGTAAGCCGCGTATCGGTCTCCTTACCGTGAGTCGCTCGCCCGCGCGCGCCTCCTTCGGCCTTCACAACGCTGTTGCGTGCGTTCCTGAGAGGCTTATGCCGCTAGCGACACAGGTAACACATCAAAACCAGACGGCGTGCGTGAGGCCATGCGTCCCTTGTTTTCGGCCACCACGCAGCCGGTGATGCGCCACGCTTTGTTGCTTTGCCGTTCAAGGCTGTAAACCGCCAACCACGAAACCCCGTTCCCATCAGTCATCTGCACACGCTGAATCGCCTGGCCGTCCTTGCCTTCGGGGTTCAGAAATGCGACCGATGCCGGGCGGTACACCACCGGGTAGTCGCGGCGCACCATCGTCATGAATCCTTTCGCCGTTCCCACCGCCTGCCGCACATTGGGCGCGGCAAACGAAAAAGCTTTTACCGCATCGTCTTTCCTGAATGCATCCAGCTGGGCCTGCACCACGGCGCCCACGTTTTTCTCGTCGGCCGCGGTCAGCGGCGCCGCGCTCACCGGGACAGCCGCGCCAAGCAGCCACAGCGCCGCACAGCCGGCAGCAATCCGCCGGGTCATGCGCATTACAAGGTTCAAACGGATCAGGCGTGCGGTCATGGTTCGATCTTTCTCAGAATCAGTGCAACATACCCGAAGGTACGCAGGTGGCGTGCCAACGGATGTGAACCTTTATAGAAGCCGGCCATGCGCCAGCATCACCACGCCGCCGCTGACCAGCATCTCGCCGGCCGCATTGGCCTGCACGGTGATGCGGCTGGGGCGGCCGGCAAAGCGTCCCTGCTTGATGGTGATGATTTCTCCCGCTTTCGCGGCACCGTGGCGCAGCAGGTAAGCGCCCGCCGGCCCGGCGGCGCTGCCCGTGGCAATGTCCTCCACCATCCCGGCGTTGTCCCAGGTGCGGCCTTCGCGCGCCGACACGTCCAGCACATAGGCAAATTTGGCGCCCACAGTGGCCAGCAGCGCTTCAAAAGCGGGGTGACCAATCTTCACGCGTTCAAGGCCGCCGACCATCGGCACCAGCAGGTAGGGCAGGCCGGTAGACACCACCTGCAATGCAAAACGCACGTCCAGCTGCGCAGGCCCCAACCCCAGTGCCGCCAGAAACGGCAGGCTGTCGGCGTGGCTGAGCACGGGCCCGAAGCTGGCAATACCCTGGTTCATGCTGGCGTCGTAAGTGCCCGGTGTACCTTCTTTGCCTGTGGTACTGATGGCAACCGCCCGTGTTCCCAGCATCAGCGTCCAGTCGGCAGAAGGCTGGCCGGCCGCATGCAGGTGGTGCAGCAGGCCAGCTGCGCCCAGCAGGGGGTGGCCCGCGAAGTCGAGCTCTTCTTCCATGGTGAAAATGCGCGCTTCGAAACGGTTTCCCGGGCCATCAGGCGAGAGAAAAATACTTTCAAATTGCCGCATTTCGATGGCCAGTCGCTGCATGAGGCGCGCGGGGAGCGGGCTGTCTGGCAGAAACACCGACAGGCCGTTGCCGGCCAGCGCTTCGTGGGTGAAGACATCGACCTGATAGAAACCGAGGCCAGACAAGGAGGGGTTGGGGGTCATCGAGGGGCTCCTTCGGGCATTATCGCGGCGGTGTCCTACCCGGCTATCAGGGCTTCATTGCGCCGCCGGCACAACGCCAATGGTAAAAAAAGCCATTGCCACTTCTTCCGGTTCTTCCTCCGGTCATCCCATGGACAGTACCCGTAGCGCCGCATGGTATGCGCAACTCGCCAAACCTTTTTTTGCGCCACCCGCCTACGTTTTCGGACCGGTGTGGAGCGTGCTCTACCTCATTATTGCCGTCAGCTTCGGTTACGTGCTGCTGCAAACCCTCAAACGCCGTTTGCCGTTCAGTGTGCTGCTGCCCTTCATCCTGAACCTGGTGTTCAACCTGGCCTACACGCCCATCCAGTTCGGCCTGAAGAACAATGCACTGGCCAGTGTGGACATCCTACTGGTGCTGGGTACGCTGCTATGGGCATTGGGCGCCATCTGGCGCCGCGTTCGCTGGGTGGCGCTGGCCAACATGCCCTATTTGCTCTGGGTGGCGTTTGCCACCGTGCTGCAACTCAGCATCACCTGGTTGAACCGCTAGCCCGCCATGCGACATACCTACACCACATGGCGCCGGCGTCCCCGCATGCTGTCGGCCATCGCCGTGGTCGCCGCGTTAGCCGTCCTTGCCACGTCGGGATGCGCTGCCTGGCGAATACGCCAATCCGTAGAGCTTGCGCGCCAAAGTGAACCCTTTGAGGCTTCGCCCACCGGTGCAGTTGCCAGCCTGCTGGTGGTGGGCGACAGTACTGCCGTGGGCACCGGCGCATCGTCGCCCGCGGGCAGCGTGGCCGGTTTGATCGGGCTGGCGCATCCACGCCTGAAGGTCACCAACCGCGCAAAGGACGGCGCGAAGTTTGCCGACATTGCCAGGCAGCTGGAGGCCTTGGGAGCCCAGCGCTTTGACGCCATTCTGGTTCTGGGTGGCGGCAACGACGTGATCCGCCTCACGCGTTATGAAACGCTGGAGCAGGACATCGCACGGACCGCCGAGCTGGCGCGCACCCATGCCAATCTGGTGGTGATGATGCCGTGCGGCAATGTGGGCAGTGCGCCCTTTTTCTTTGCGCCGTGGTCGTGGCTGATGACCAAACGCTCACAGGTGCTGCACGGTTTTGTGCGCGAGGCCGCCAAAGACAACGGCGCGCTGTATGTGAACCTGTACAAGGACAAGGCCGAAGATCCGTTTGCCTTGCGGCCCGATGAGCTCAACGCCGGGGACGGGCTGCACCCCAGCGATGCGGGCTACCGCCTGTGGTGGCACGAGCTCAACCAGCAGGCGGACTTTTCAAGCCGGCTGGCGGCACTGCGCCGCCAGGGCTGAGGCGCGGCTTCAGATCCCGAGCAGCTTCTTGGCGCCGCCCAGCGCTTTCATGGAATCGTCGTGCTTGCCTTCCTTGTGAAACTTCTCGCCGTCGGCGCGAAGCTCTTTCACCTTGGTCATGTCGGCGGGTGAGAGTTTGGGATTGGTGGAGAGCTTGGCGTCAATCGCCTTCATCTCGTTGGGGCAGTTATGGGCAAAAGCCAGGGAAGAACCGGCCAGGGCGATGGCGGCAATGATGAGCTTCATGTGAATCTCCAACCTGCGTCAGAAAATGCTGACGGCAAATGCTAGCAAAGCGCCTGCAATGGCACAAGCCGGGCTTCCCTCCTTGCCTCAAGGCCGCGTTTTGTCGGCATCCGCAGCCCAGAGGAACACCTCTTTGGCAGATTGCCCCGACTTCACCTCCACTTTCCGCTGCAGAGTCTGCCCGCCCAGGGTGGCCTCCACCGTATAGCTGCCAGGTGCGAGCCTTGCCAGCAGGAAGGGCCCTTCCGAGGTGGCTTGAAGCACGTCCTGGCCGCGGGTATCACGTACGCGTACCGTCACGTCGGCGGCGAAATCCGCACGCTGCCTGCCCTTGATGGCGAATTCGAGCGTCAACGGCCATTGGGCGCTGGCGCTGCGTATCGCGGCGGATTCGTCAACCCCTATGCCGCCACTGAGGTATTGGACCGAGCCGCTGCTGCGTACCGGAGGCAGTGGCGAGCTGGCCTGCGCGAACGCGCTGCCCGCCGTCAGCGCACCTAGAAGGGTCGCCAATGCGGCTCGGTGAATCAGTGTGTTCATTTCGGCATGCTCCTGTTAGTTTTCTTGCTCTTAACCATGATGGTTGACGTCCTCACCGTACAGATTTTTTGCATGGATCGTCAGCCGCCGCGCTAAACCAGCGTTTGCGGGTCGGCTTTAGGCTGGGCGGTCATCAAAGAATGAAGGCACTCAGGAGAGACCGGGGGTGTGAAAAGAAGGCCCCAAAGACGCGCCTAAAATTCACCGACCGGTTTGCTTGCAACTGCATGCCGGCAGCGCCAACCGCTCTATCGTTTGTCATCTAACCCATTGGATCGTCGCCCATGTCTCTTGAAGTTATTGAAGCCCAGACGGGCGACAACCCCGTTGCCACGGTTCTCATCATGCATGGTCTGGGGGCGGATGGGCGGGACTTCCTGCCCGTTGCCGAACAGCTGGATTTGTCCGGTGTGGGTGATGTGCGTTTCCTGTTTCCCAGCGCACCCAGCATCCCGGTCACCATCAACGGCGGCTATGTCATGCCGGCGTGGTACGACCTGTTGGGTGCGGACCTGGTGAGCCGGCAGGATGAAGCCGGGCTGCGCAAGTCGCAAGCCGACATCGAGGCGCTGATTGCGCGGGAAAAGTCGCGCGGCATTCCCGCCAGTCGCATTGTGGTGGCGGGGTTTTCACAGGGCTGCGCCATGGCGCTCATGACGGGCCTGCGCCACGGCGAGCGGCTGGCTGGCATTGCCGGCTTGTCGGGCTATTTGCCACTGGCCGACAAAACAGCCGCCGAACGCAGCGCCGCCAACCAGGACGTGCCGATCTTTCTCGCCCACGGCACGCGCGACGGCGTGGTGGCGTTGCCGCGAGCCACCGCAACCCGCGATGCGCTCAACGCCATGGGCTACCCCGTCGAGTGGCATGAGTATGCGATGGAGCATTCGGTGTGCCCGCAGGAAATCACCGACCTGGCGCAGTGGCTGCGCAAGGTGCTCGCCTGAGAAAAATCAGGCAGTTTTCAAACAAAAAATGGCCGTAGCCCGTGCTAGACGTGCGCGACCAGCTATCAAAATAATAGCAATTGACGTGCCTCAGGCGGGCCGCGCCGCCAGCTTCAGCCGCACCGCCTTGCGTACCCGCCACAGCAGGAAAAACGCAATGCTGAAATTCAGCAGGTTCCACGCAATCCCGTTGAGAAAGGCGGCGTTGTAGGAGCCCGTCAGGTCAAACACCTTGCCCGACATCCAGCCGCCCAGCGCCATGCCCAGCAGCGTGGCCATGATGACGGTGCCCACACGCGCGCCAGCTTCGGCGGGCTTGAAGTATTCGCGCACGATGATGGCGTAGGCCGGCACGATGCCTCCCTGGAACAATCCGAACAGCGCGGCAATGAGGTAGAGCGACACCAGCCCGTCAAAGGGCAAAAACAGCAGCAGCGCAATGCCCTGCAGGACCGAGCCCAGCATCAGCGTGCGCAGCCCGCCGATGCGGTCGCAGATCGCGCCCGACACCAGCCGGCTGACGACGCCGCAGGCCAGCATCAGCGACAGCATTTCGGCGCCGCGCGCAGCGCCGTAGCCCAGGTCGGTGCAGTACGACACGATGTGCACCTGCGGCATGGCCATGGCGACGCAGCAGGCCACCCCGGCCACGCACAGCAGCATTTGCGCCGTGCCGACCGGCAGCCCGAACGGCCGGTCGCTGGTGGTGGCCACTGCGCCGCTGTTGCCCACCGCCGAGGCCACGGCGACCGGCGGGCGCTTGCGCATCAGCAGCGCCAGCGCCGTCATGGTGACAAAACTGAAAAGGCCCAGCCACAGGTAGCTTTGGCGCCAGCCCACGGTTTCGATGAAATGCTGCACGATGGGCGGCCAGATAGCGCCTCCCAGGTAGTTGCCGCTGGCGCACACCGCCACGGCAAAGCCGCGCCGCCGTACAAACCACAGCGAGGTGTCAGCCAGCAGCGGCGCAAAAGTGGCAGCGGAGCCGAGAAACCCGATCAGCAGGCCATGGGCCAGCGAGAACATCCAGATGTTGCCGGCCATGGCCGCCAGGGCGAAGCCCAGTCCCAGGGCGGCCGCACCGATCAGCAGTGGAACCATCACACCGAAACGGTCGGCCAGGCGGCCCATCAGCACGCCGCCGACGCCGAAGCCGATCATCAAAAAGGTATAGGGCAGGGACGCATCGGCCCGTGACACACCGAACTCGGCCTGCACGGCCGGCAGCACCACGGACACCACGTACATGCCGCTGGCGCCGACAGTCATCAGGGCCAGGGTGACGATCAGCCGCATCACGGCATAGCGTGAATCGATAAGAAGGGTGGCGTCTTGCGCCGCGGCCGCCGGTGTCGGGAGGGGAGATTGCATCGGCGCTAGCGTACACCAGCAAGCGCCTTGCGGCAGCTAAACGGCCTGTGGGGCGCGGCCTGTCGTCCTCTCAGAGCGGGGAAGGCCTTGTGGGTTCATAGCCCGCGGCGACGTTCCCTTCTGACGGGCCCAGTTCCTGGTCGCGGATGCGGAAAAGGCGTTCCAGATCTTTCATGGCTTCGGGATCGGGCACGGTGGGCGAGGCTTGCATCGCCATGGGAGCCGGTTGGCTTGGCGCGGCAGGCGCGGCCGTGGTCGCCGCCGATGCGGGAGCAGTGGCGGCGCCAACGGCCGCGGCGGCTGTAGCGGGAGTGGGCGACAGGGGCGCGGCGCGGGAGGGGCGAGCCGCCGGTGGTCGGACCGGATCAGCCCAAAACGTTTTGTCGGGCATGGTCGGGTTCGGGCAGGTGTCCGCCACGTCCAGTTGCCACGAAATTCCGTGCAGCCATTGGGTGGCGCCGGGTTCAAAGTGGGTGATTTCCGCCATCAGGGCGTTCTGGAACGCAAAGGCGTACTTCATCAGGCGGTCATCCCATTGCCGTACCACCAGGCGCACATACATGCCGGGCCCTCGGCTGCGGCTGGACACCAGCAGCATCTGGCAGTCGATCCAGCGCGGGGGAATGCCGTATTTGCGCATCGCATCGCGCAGCAGCACCTGGACCAGCTGGCGGCGCGTGGCATTGTCCGAACCGTCCTCAATGGTCAGCGGGTTGTCCCGACTGGACGAACCTGGGCGTTTGGACGAGGCTGCAGGGGACGGACTGCCGAACAGGCTGGCTATCAATTTTTTCATTTTTTTTTTGCTGGATTCTTACGCTTCCTCTACCCACGCACCCGAGAAAGGGGCCGTGTCAGAAGGAAATCGAAGAAAGAGACCGCAATGTTACGTAATGTTTTTTATCGTCGTCCAGCTTGTCTGACAAGTCAAGGGAATGTCGGCAAGTTGCGGGGCGGCGTCGCTCGCTTTCCACATTCAGCGAGCGAAAGCGTGGATTTCTGCGCGAAATACGGCGCATGGCGCAAATCCAGGCAACGTGCGCAGCCCCCGCGGCAGACCCACCCGGGTTGTGCTGACAAGCCCCAATGCGCCAGCGCAAAGCGCCATGCTGTGATAACTTCCACGCCAATTCAAGACTCTGGGGGAATGACGATATGACCAAGTTGCAGGCACGCGCCGGCGCGTTACAGGGCCGCCTGACAGCGCTCACTCCAGACCGTCTCAAAGGCATGCGCCGCGGAATCGAGAAGGAAAGCCTGCGTGCCAAACCCGGCGGCGGCCT
Source organism: Polaromonas sp. (assembly GCF_039932935.1). GTDB lineage: Bacteria > Pseudomonadota > Gammaproteobacteria > Burkholderiales > Burkholderiaceae_C > Polaromonas. The sequence continues at coordinate 133,703 of NZ_JBDTPB010000073.1, read as the reverse complement.
GGCCCTCACGCCGCACCCCGCGGCCCTCGGCTCGGCCCTGACGCACCCCGGCATCACCACGGACTTCAGCGAATCGCAGGTCGAACTCGTCACCGCCGCCCACCCCAGCCCTGAGGCCACGCTGCAGGAGTTGACCGAGCTGCACCAGTTCACTTACCGCAGCATGCAGGAAGTCGGCGACGAAATGCTCTGGGTGTCGAGCATGCCGTGTGGTCTGCCGACCGACGAAACCATTCCCATCGCGCGCTTTGGCTCCTCCAATGTCGGGCGAGCCAAGAGCGTTTACCGCATGGGCCTGTCGCACCGCTATGGCCGGCGCATGCAGACGATCTCGGGCATTCACTACAACTGGTCGTTGCCCGGCGTGAGCAGCGAAGAATACTTCGCGCTGATCCGCAACTTTCGCCGCCAGGCTTTTTTGCTGCTGTACCTCTTTGGCGCTTCGCCGGCCGTGTGCTCCACCTTTGTCGAGGGGCGCCAGCATGAGCTGCAAACCCTGAGCGACAGCACCATGTACATGCCTTACGGTACGTCGCTGCGCATGGGGCGGCTGGGTTACCAGAGCGATGCACAGGCCTCGCTTGCCGTGAGCTACAACAGCCTTGACGGCTATGGCGCCTCGCTTCAGGACGCGCTCACGCGGCCGTACCCCGCCTATGAGGCGGTGGACATACGCAACCCCGGCGGCGACTACAACCAGCTGGCCACCACGCTGCTGCAGATTGAAAACGAGTTTTACGGCACCATCCGCCCCAAGCGCGTGATTTACCCCGGCGAGCGGCCGCTGCATGCGCTGCGCGAGCGCGGTGTTGAATACATCGAAGTGCGGTTGATGGACCTGGACCCTTTCGAGCCGGTGGGCATCAATGCGAAGACCATGCGTTTTCTCGACGTGTTCCTGCTGCACTGCCTGCTGTCAGACAGCCCGAAGGACACGCCGCAGGAGATCGCCGAGCTCAAGCACAACCAGCACCAGACGGCGGCACGAGGGCGCGAGCCGGGCCTCAAACTCAAGCGCGGCGGCCATGAGGTCACGCTGACGGCATGGGCCGCCGAAATAGTGGCCCAGTGCGGGCCCATCGCCACGGCACTGGACGCCGTGCATGGCGGCACGCAATACAGCGACACCCTGAGTTCCGCCAGCGCCGCGCTGCTTGACCCCGGCACATTGCCTTCGGCCCGCGTTCTGGCCGCCATGGCCGCCGGCCACGACAACTCCTTTATCGGATTCACGCGCGCCCAGTCTGAAAAGACGCAGGGCGTTTTGCAGGCCCTGCCGCTGTCCGCCGACCAGCTCGTCCGCTTCGCCGCCCTGACCGAGGCTTCCATCCAGGAACAAAAGAAGATCGAAGCTTCGGACACCATGCCGTTCGAGGTGTACCGCCAGCAATATGTGTCGGCTGAACGCCTGGGCATGCCCGGCCGCGAGGCCGTCACCATTTAATAAAATCGCCTCCCAGCCCAGTACTGGCGAGCGCAAGCAGCTATCAAATAAGTAGCATTCCGCGGGGGTCAGTGCTTTGGTTTGCCCGGCACCAACAGAGAGAGGCGGGCGGCCGCATCCAGCGGCTTGCCGCTTCCCGGGCCCCCCCCATGCCGGCAGGCGGTGCGCCCGGCGACGGCCCGCGTCGTTCACCCGGTGTGGTTTGCGCCGCCCCGGAACCGGCCAGCGGATCCACCACCAGATGGAGTGCGGCCACAGGCAGTTTGGCCGCGTTATGTGAACGGCTGGTAACGCGAGGATGGTGTTTGCGTAACTGCGCCTGCAAAAGAGGGAAACCAAAAAGGGCCGCGCAACAAGAGGGGGCGAACACCCTCAGGCCGCAAGACCCAGCGCGTACCTCGTGTCCAGCAAGGTCTGGATTCGCGCGCCAACAGCGGCGCATTCATCGGCCTCCAGGCAGGTGAACTGCGCTGCCCAGGCTTGTGACAACGCAAATTTCGGAAACTGGGGAGGTTCGCCCCACCGCCAATCAGGGTGGGCCGCCTGTGGGCTTCTTCCAAACACATGCAGGTGCATCTTCCGGTGAAGCTCAGGGGTTTTGGGCCCATGGGGATGGGCCAGCGGGTTGAGCGCGTTGTTACCGGCCTCCCAGTAGTTCAGGCAGCCTCCGGCAAGTTGAGGCAATGTGTCGAGCATGGCCCGCCCGGTGGCGGCCACCAGGCAAGCCCAGCGGGCCAGTTCTTCGGGCGTCAGTTCACTTCTTTCCCAAACGGGGCGCGGTGGGTTGACGAGCAAGTGCCCGCCGTCACTTCGGTGGTTCATGGGGCTGGCAGGCAAGTCGACCGTGCCGCCGGCGCAGCGGATGAGCGTGGTGTGAATATCCAAGTGCAGTTCTCCAGAGCAAGTTGAAAGGAAGGAGGGCGGTAGTGGCCGGTGTGCATTTAATCGCTGCGCGGCGCCCAACAGGCAATGGCGGTGGCCGACAGAAGAAGGGCCGCGACGCCGTAAATCCATGCGGACGGCACGATCGGCAACAGCATGCCGGCCAGCACCGGGCCGGCACCGGCGCCCAGGTCCCGCCAGATCGACCGTGTGGCCAGGGCCTGTATTCGGCCCGGCCCCGGGGTGCGAAGCGCGACCAGGGGTGGCAACAGCGGCAGCAGCAGGGCACGCAAAATCACAATGGCCAGCGCGCAGGTCCACAGCCACCCCAAGCCAAAACCCACCAGCGCGACAGAAGTCAGCACGGCAAGGCAGACCAGCAGGACTTCGGCGCCATATCGCTCCGCCAGGTCGCCGCCCGCCGAGCTCAAGACAATCTCCGCCAGGTAGCGAACCGACAGCAGAACACCCGCCACGATGACCGGATTGCCCGGCAGCAGGTCGCGGCCCAGGTAGGACAAACCGATGATGAACAGTCCGTCCAACACCAGCCCCTCTATGAAGGAAAAACGATCAAGGCGGCCCGGAAACCGGCTCCACTTTTTTCCGGGCGGCGGCGCGGGATGCGGGACGGCTGGCAAGTGACGTGTGGCCAACAGGGCGGACAACGCAAGCACCGCAAACACGAAGAAGATGACCCGGGGGCCCAACCAGAGAGCGCACACACCACCCGCCGGCAAGGCCAGCATGGGGCCCAGCGCTGCAAAGGCGCGTGATCGCCCGGCCCGGCGCGCGGCCCCTGCCGGCTCGACCGTGGCCAGGGCCTGGGTCGCCAGATTGAGCGCCGCAAAGGCCAGGCCCCACAGAAGCCGCAGGCACAGCAAGGCAATGAACCCGCTGAGGGTGGCGTAACCCAGTGCACACACAGCGGCCGCTACAGCCGCCAAAGAGCAGGTGAGTCGCTCGCCATGGTGCGCGTAAAACCTCGCTACTGCGCCATAGCCTGCAATGCGCACAAGACGGTTTGCGGCCAGCAAGATGCCAGCCTCAAACAAGCTAATGCCAAACGCGGGAGCGAACATCGGCAGGAGCAGGTAAAGCACCGTGTCGCCCGGGAGTGACAAGCCCAGTGCCAGGGCTGCATGGCGCGAGTTGCGGTCGAAATCAGAGGCAGTGAGTTGTGGCATGGCCTGCATGGTGCGCGGTGGCGCCTGGGCTGACAAACCATATTGCTGCGCGGTATGTGTGAGAAAATTGCACGCATGTTGCCCCGCTTGCCCCCTCTGAACGCGGTCCGCGCTTTTGCTGCGGCGGCGCGCCATCAGAGCTTTACCCGGGCCGCCCTGGAACTGCACGTCACGCACGGCGCGATCAGCCGGCAGATCAAGGCACTGGAATCCCATCTGGGCGTTGACCTGTTCGAGCGGAAAACCCGGCAAGTGCTGCTCACGGCGGCCGGCCACCAGTTCCACGCGCAGATCGGGCCAGCGCTGGAGCAAATTGGTGCTGCGGCTGAATTGCTTCGGGGTGGCGCTGCATTGCGCAGCGTCAAAGTCAACGTCAGGCCCACCTTCGCAGTTCGATGGCTGATCCCCAGGCTGCCGGGCTTTGTGGCGAAACACCCCGACATCGAACCTCAAGTCATGACCAGCACCTTGCCACCTGACAAGGCGACCGATGAATTTGACCTGGCCATTCGGCGGGGCACCCGGGGTTGGCCGTCGGGAATGCAGGTTCAACCCTTTCTGGAAGACGAAGTGCTTGTGGTGGGGTCTCCCGCACTCTTCGCCAGCCGCCCCGTGACCAGTCCACAATCGTTGGCGTCTCACGTGTTGCTGCTGTCCAAATCGCGCAGCAAAGACTGGGAGGGCTGGAAAAAACAGGTAAATGCGCCCGGGCTGAAGCCCGCCAGCTGCCTGCAGTTTGATCACCTGCATTTTGTCCTGCAGGCCGCCGTCGACGGCCTGGGTTTCGCCATGGCACCGGTATCCCTGATCGTCCATGACATGGCCTCAGGACGTCTGGTATCCCCTTTGCCGGCACTGCGGCTGCCGCTGACTGGCCACTATTTCGGCATGGCCCCCCAACCTTCGCCAGAGACACAGCATTTTGTGCAGTGGCTCATGGAGGAATTGGGAGGAGTTGGGAGGAGTTGGGGGGGAGTTGAGGAAGAGTTGAAATACTCTACATCTTCTGGGGCCGATTCGCCGGCAATGGGAATTGAATAAAACAGGCCCGGCGGACCCTCACAGAGGGTCTCTAATCCACCCGCAGTTTCAGCAACGCCTCTTCACGCCAGTAGTCCACCGCACCGTACCAGGCTTCCCATACGCAGCCATTGCAACCGCGCCCGCAGCAGGTAGTGGGCGCAGGAGGTGGCAGCCGCAAGCCGACGCCGGCGGCAGCAGCGCGCTGCTGCAGGGTGCGAAAGATCACCAGCGCGGCGTCGTGATCAACGGGGCTTTCGGGCATGGGCCTTCGATCAAAGGCGTGTCAGGACTTGGCGGAAGCCGCCATGCGCCGGCGCACGTAAAGGCCAATGAATGCACAACCCAGCACCAGGGCAAACCAGCCCACCAGCGATGAGCGCGCAACGATGCTTTGCATACCGGGCGAGGTGATGAAGTAAGGCGAGACCACCACACCCAGGCCAATCAGCACACACAGAATGCCTTTGATCATGAGTTCGTTATTGGCCTTCAGGTCGGCTGCGGCCTGCCGGCGGGCGGGAACGGTTGGTTTACGGTCGGGTGCGGCGGGTAAGGGCATGGCAAGAGGGCTCGTGTTGGGGTGATTGGGCTGGGGTGAGGCGGGATGGGCAACCGGCCGGGGCCGTTGCGGTGGCCGCCGCCGGCGACATGCTTCGGGCGGGCGCTTTGAGGTGACGCCACCCTGTTCGCCCGCGGTCCGGCCAACAGGCCTGGACCCCCTGATTGTCCTACATCGCAGGTCAACCGGTTTCAGCGGTGGCAGATGCTATGCGCGCCGCAAAACCAGGCGCTTAACAATTTCTTAATACCGCTAAAAAGTCCTTAAATTCGCGGCGGCACCATTCCCTTCAGTGCGTAGCAAAATATCCTTGCCATGCGGTCACTGAGGTTTCACATGCCGGGTCGGGCCCGCAGCGGCGACAATCGGGGGTCGCGGGGTCTGTAGGACTCTGACCCTGAATCCAAGCAAGCAAGCAAGAAAGATTCCCCGATGGCCATTCAGTGGTTTCCCGGTCACATGCACCTGACCAAAAAAGCCATCAGTGAGCGCATCAAGGAAATTGATGTCGTCATTGAGTTGCTTGACGCGCGCCTGCCCGGCTCCAGCGCCAACCCCATGCTGGCCGAACTGACCGGCTCGAAGCCCGCGCTCAAGGTGCTCAACAAGCGTGACCTGGCCGACCCCGCCCGCACCCCGCTCTGGCTGGAGCACTACAACAGCCTGCCCGCCACCCGCGCCATCGAGCTGGACGCCAGCGAGACCACACCGGCCCGGCGCCTGATTGATGCCTGCCATGCGCTGGCGCCCACGCGAGGCACCATGGTCAAGCCCATGCGTGTGCTCATCTGCGGCATCCCCAACGTCGGCAAGTCCACCCTTATCAACACCCTGACCGGCAAGCGCGCCACCAAGACCGGCGACGAAGCCGGCATCACCAAGGTCGAGCAGCGGCTCGTGCTGGCCGACGGGTTTTATCTGTGGGACACGCCCGGCATGCTGTGGCCGCGCATCATCGTCGCCAAAAGCGGCTACAACCTGGCTGCCAGTGGCGCCATTGGCCGCAATGCCTTCAACGAGGAAGAAGTCGCACTTGAGCTGCTCGACTACCTGATCAAGCACTACCCCGGCCTGCTGGAGGCGCGCTACAAGGTCGAGGTCACGCCCGGCGTGACAGACGAACAGATGCTCGAAGAAATCGGCCGCAAGCGCGGCGCGGTGCTTAGCAAAGGCCGCATCAACCTGCAGAAAGCCGCCGAGATCGTCATCTACGAATTCCGAGGCGCCACGCTGGGCCGTATCACACTGGAAACCCCGGCGGAGTACGCCGAATGGCTGGCCGCCGGCCAGCTGCTCGATGCCGAGCGACAAGTGAAGAAAGACAAGATCGAGACCAACCGGTTGATCAAGTTCAAGAAAATCCCGCGTCCGCCCCGTTCCGACCAGCCTGACGAGTCCTGAAACCAGCGTCTGCGCTGGCTCACTTGGGGGCGGTTTTACAGGTGCGTATGCCGAGCAGCGTGTACGCCGGGCACCAACCCAGCAAGCCCGTCAGCAGCGGCACCCCTCCCAGCAACGCCCACCAGCGGTAAGCGGGGTCCACCACAAAATACAGGCCAAGAATGACGAGTCCTGCCACGATGCGCACCGCCCGGTCGGCGGTGCCTGCGTTCTTGTTCATGTTGAGTCCTTGGGGAAAAGTGGTTGAGGAAAAGCGCTAAACAAGTCCCCTGCTGCGCGCGATTAGCCGGGCTTGGGCGGTCTGCAGCGTTTAGTGCAGCACCAGCACCGGTTTTTTGCTGTGGGCCAGTACCTTCTGGGTTTCACTGCCCAGAAGAAAACCGGCGATGCCCTTGCGGCCGTGCGAAGCCATCACGATGAGGTCGCAAGCTTTGCCGTCCGCCATCCGGACGATGACTTCGTAGGGATACTCGCCTGCGACGCAAACGGTTTCGCAAGGAACGCCCGCCTTGTCGGCGGCGTTTTTCAGCGCGGACAGGAATGCATCCGCCTGGGCCTGGCATTCCCTCGTGAATTGGTCCCGCGTTTCTTCCAGTATCTGGACTTGGTAGGTCAGCAGGTGAAACTCCTGCATCACGTGCAAGCCCGTGATCCTGGCCTGGGCGTCCTTGGCGAAGGCCAGAGCCTGTGCGATCGCCCGATCCGAAGCGGGCGATCCGTCGATCGGTAAAAGGATGTGTTTGAACATGAGAATCTCCTGATCATCTCGGGCGATTCACTGCTGACGCGGCAAACCTTGAGCACGAAACAGTTCCACTCTAGGTGACCGCCGCCAAACGGCCTTGATGCAGATCAAGCCATCGCCTCAAATGGGCAGCGGCAGGGCTGATATGCGTTCCCAGGCCATGCCGGAAAGAAAATCCGCATGGCTTGATCTTCGTCAAGTTCAGGGTGGCGCTTGGTGGCATTCTTGGTGGCACCTACCCCGCCGGAGACTGCCATTCACAAACATGCCAGCGTGCAAATCATCCTTGATGAACACGCCTCCCTTTCCGCGATGCTGCGGTCCATGCAGATGATGGTGACGCGCGGACCGGGTGATCGCGCGCAACAGTTTTTCGACGTCTTTCGGGCCATGCTTTTTTACATTGATGAGTTCCCGGAACGCCTGCATCATCCCAAAGAGTCGGACCTGCTGTTTCCGCGTGTGGTGCGCTCCTCGCCGTCGGTCATGGCCACCGTGGAGCAACTCGAGCGTGACCACATGAGCGGCGAGAAGGCCGTGCGAGAACTGCAGCACTTGCTGCTGGCCTGGGAGCTCCTGGGTGAGCAACGCAAACCGGAATTCGAGGTGCAGTGCCAGCGTTATGTGAAGTTCTACCTTGAGCACATGCGGCTGGAGGAAACCGTCATCCTGCCGGAGGCGGAAAAGGTGTTGACCGATGCCGATTGGCAGGCGCTGGATGCTGCCTTCCAGCAAAATCGCGACCCGCTGACCGGCAAATACGCCGCCGACCCGGCGTACGACCGTCTGTTCACGCGCATCGTCATGCAGGCGCCGGCGCCCATCGGCTTGGGCGACGGCTGAGGCTTGCGGCTGACCCGCGCGTGACCCGTCAGGCGGCGTGTTGCGCACTCCGGACTCGTCCTGGGCGAGCGCACGAGCGTTCAGGGTATGCGTACTTGGGCGGTTAACGCTGCAGCCCAACAATGGCAAGCGCAACCAGCTCCTAAAAATATAGCGGTGCGCAGACCGCCAAATCAATTTTGATCAGAATTCAGATATGTCCTGCGTCTGCCTGCACCGGCTTCCTACAGAGCGCGTCGGTGGCGCGCCATCGTTCTTTGCCGTGGGGCGGCGCACAGTAATTGCCATGAACCCCATCCCGACGACCTCAGGTCTGTTCCGCCGCGCATGACCCGTGATACCGCGGGCGCCCTCAGCGCTTCCTCTTCTTTTTCTCTTTCCGCATCTTTTCGCGAAGCGTCCCGCGAACATGGCAACAACCAGCTGCGCGCCGTCGCGGCTTACATGAAAAGCCACTCATTGGTTCTGACCACGGCCGAGTCCTGTACCGCCGGGTTGATTGCTGCGCATCTGGCCGATGTGCCCGGGGCTGGTTCCTTGCTCGAATGTGCTTACGTGGTGTATTCGCCCCAGGCCAAGCAGCGTTGCGTGGGCGTGAGCGCAGAGACAATGGCACGGTGCAACCTCACCAGCGAAGAGGTTGCCACAGAAATGGCGCGGGGCGCTCTGAACAAGAGCCCTGCCAATGTGGCCATCGCCAACACCGGCGTCACAGACGACACCGACCCCGACATTCCCGCCGGGACGCAATGCTTTGCCTGGCTGTTTGCGGGCCGTGAAGGGAAGGGCGACAAACTCTTCACGGAAACACGCCAGTTCAAGGGCGACCGCAACACCATTCGTGAGCAGGCTGCGGTGTACGCCCTGACTCAGGTGCCGGGCAAGCATGAGGCGTTCCTTCAGGAAACCACCGCGAGCAGAAAGAACCAATCCGTGTGAAGCGCCTGCGGGCAAGGCATCACGCCACAAATTTCATGTCGCGCAACCACGTCGCCAGGCGTTCGGCAAAGACCTTGTACCCCTCGGCGTTGGCGTGAATCTGGTCCGAGCGCAGTTCGCTGCGCGACAGCACATACGACCAGCCGCCTGCAAACAGCGCAGTGCCGGTTTCAGCCGCGACGTCGGCATACACCTCATGGTCATTCAGTGAACCGGTGGCGGCCGACAGCAGAACGGGTTTGGGTTGAGCGATCAACACCACCTGCGTGCCGGCGGCGGCAGTCTGCACAATGCTTTTGATGGCTGCTCGTGTGCCGTCCAGCGGCATGTTGCGCAGAAAGTTGTTGCCGCCAATAGAAACCAGCACCAGGCCCGGCGTGTTTTCCTGCAGCAAAGCCGGTAGCCTTGCCAACGCGCCCTCGGCCGTGTCGCCGTTGATGCCCGCGTTCTGCGTCACGTGGCCGGTCAGTCGCTCCAGTTGCTGCGGATAACTGGCGCCGTCCGGCGCGCCGTACCCAAACGTCAGCGAGTCGCCCAGGCACAGCAAGGTCGCCTCTTTCGGTAAGGCCGTGCCCTGGGGCTTGGCAGTTTTGGAGCAGCCCACGCCCAGTGCGAGTGCCGAGGCCATACCCGCCAGCAGCAACCGGCGTTGCAAGGTGTGATCGGAAGAAAAAGGCATGGCGTGATTTTAGGCCGGGCGTATCGGGGCATTTTGCCAGCGCTTGATCTGCATCAAACACCGCCGCACGCAGGTCTTTTAAAGTGGGATTTTCACCTTGGCGTTGTGCCAGCCTTCCCATGCCTATCGAGCTATACCGTGACCAGAATCACGCCTGCCTGATGTTTACCGACCTCGTCGAAGAGGACCGCCAGGCCGTGCAGGCAAATCAATTTCTCATCGTGGACAACGGAACGGGGGCGGTAATCGACCCCGGTGGAAACCTCGCTTTCAATGAGCTTTTTATGGGCATGTCGCGCCATTTCAGCCCGCAAAAGCTTTCCTACATCATTGCCTCGCATGCGGACCCTGACATCATTGCGTCGCTGGACCGCTGGCTGACCTCCACCCCAGCCCAACTGGTGATCTCGCGCGTGTGGGAGCGCTTTGTGCCGCACTTCACCAAGGTGGGTAAAACCGATGGCCGTGTGATCGGCGTGGCCGACGCCGGCGGACGGCTGCCGCTGGGCCGCGGCGAGCTGTGGCTGTTGCCCGCCCACTTCCTGCACTCTGAAGGCAACTTCCACTTTTACGACCCGATCAGCCGCATTCTTTTCACAGGAGACCTTGGCGTTTCCATCACCTCGGGACGCGATGCCCAGGTGCCGGTGACCGACCTCTCGGCGGGCCACCTGCGCCTGATGGAAGGTTTTCACCGTCGCTATATGGTGTCCAGCAAGGTGATGCGCCTGTGGGTTCGCATGGCGCGGCAGCTAGACATTCGCATGCTGGTGCCGCAGCATGGTGCGCCGCTGGCGGGTCCGGCCATAGGCCAGTTCTTTGACTGGGCCGAGTCGTTGATGTGCGGCATAGACATGTTCGATGATAGAAACTACCAGCTGCCCACTGCGACCATTGCGTTGCCGCAAAGGGCCGCGTCCGCCGCGTGAGCCAAGGAAGCGCTGAACAAGTCCCCTGCGGCGCGCATCCGCCTTGCCTTCCGTCCCGATCCGGTTGCTGCCACCGAGCAACGTTCGGCCCCTTGTAAGCGCGAGGTAATGAGAGGGTAAAGCTCCGTTTGCCTTACATGCGGGCCACAAGGCCGGGCCAACAATGGCTTTACTGAATCGCACCAGGTCCTTAAAAGCCAGCGTTTCAGGAACAGCCTCCACAGCTGCCTGCCCGCGCCGGGATTTCCTCCCGGTCACGACTGGTTGCCCATTGGGCGCTGGCTATGTCAGGTAACACAGGAGACCCTCCATGAAATCAAAATTGCTCACCCTTTCTCTGTTGGCCTCGGCCTTGTTTGCCGGCCTGGGCCTTGCCCCGGCCATGGCGCAAGGCACCAACACCCCCGGTATAGACCAGGCGCAGCAAGCCATCAGCGCGCGCATCCAGCAGGGCATGTCTGCCGGCCGCATCACGCCGTCGGAAGCGCAGGTTTTGTACCGCCGCGACCGTGAAATCGCGATGCGCGAGGCGCAATACAAATCCAACGGCAACGCCACGCCGCAGGAGCGCCAGCAACTGCGTTCCGACCTGGACGGTCTGAGTGCCGAAGTCGAACGCATGATCGCCAACCGCGAAGTAGTGGGCCAGCAAGGCAATAACAACACCAACGGCATCGACAACGCCCAATACAACGCCAGCCAGCGCATTGACGAAGGCGTTCGCACCGGCCACATCAACCGGCGCGAAGCCGCCAAGCTGCATAGCCGTGAGCGTTCGATTGAACGCCATGAGGCCGCCTTCAAGTCGGACGGTGTCGTGACCAAGCAGGAGCGCCGCCAGCTGCGCAACGAGCTGACTGCATTGCGTGCCGAGATTGAACGCCTGATGAACAACCGCCGCCGCGGTTAAGACGGTAAGACGGTTAAGGAGGACATTCGCCCCAGTTGCCCGCTCTGCGCGGGTGCCTGGGGCGTTCTTGCGTCTGGCCTGCTTGACGCGGGCGTTAGCGCAAGTGCTAACGAGTGCTAACGCGAGTTGGCCTGCACCCAGCGCACGATGTCCGCTGCGCCCATGGCGCCGGCCTGCCGTGCCACCTCGCGGCCGTTTTTGAACAAGGCCAGCGTGGGAATGCTGCGGATGTTGAAACGCGCGCCCAGGTTGGGCACGGCTTCGGTGTCGACCTTGGCCACGCGCACCTGCGGCTCCAGCTGCGCGGCCGCCTGTTCGTAGGCCGGTGCCATTTGCCTGCAGGGGCCGCACCAAGGCGCCCAGAAGTCAACCAATACCGGGATCTGGTTGCGACCGATGTGCTTGTCAAACGCGGCTTCATCGAGCGCGGTGGAATGGGCCACAAACAGCGATTTTTTGCAATTGCCGCAGGTCGGCTCGCTGCCGAGCTGGGCAGCCTGCACGCGGTTGGTGGTATGGCAGTGGGGGCAGACGATGTGCAGAGGGTCGGTCATAAGATTTAACTGGGGCAATGAGGCCGGTTTTCAAGCTTGTTACATGGGGTGCGCGCGGGCGTCGTAGCATGGTCCTCAAGCGTGAAGACCGCCTGGCCTGTAAAAGTTGGGAAAGTCAGGATACAAGGTCAGTGAATTGTGACAACGAAAGGAGCAACAGTGGTGAAACTTCAGCGGGCAGCGGGCATGGCAAGTGCTTTGGCGGGCAGGGTATTCGGGCGTGGTGGGGCCGTCGTGCTGCTGGGCTCAGCCCTGTTCCTGGGCGGCTGCGCAAGCGGCGTCAAATCGTTTCCGTTGCAGGAAAAGTTCGGCTCCACGGCCACTTATTCGCGCCTTTTTGACGCGACAGCGGCGCAAACCTGTGAGGCCTCGCGCCGCGCACTGCTGAGCCAGGGCTACATCATCAACACGGCCAGCGCCGATCTGGTCGAAGGCCAGAAGAGCTTTCAGCCCGAAGCCGAGTCGCATCTGCAAATGGTGATCAGGGTGGTGTGCGCACCCGAAAGCGTTGACGGCAAAATTAGCCTGGGGTTTGTCACCGCGCTGCAAGACAGCTACCAGCTGAAAAAGAGCAACAATTCCGCCAGCCTCGGTGTGGGGGCGATTGGTTCGGTGTCATTGCCCTTCATTTCGGGCAATGACTCCATGGTGAGAGTAGGCAGCGTCACGATTTCGTCGGATACGTTTTACGACAGCTTCTTTGAGCTGGTCGGCCGCTATCTGGCAACGGTAGACGATTTGCCGCTCGGCGCGAAATGAATAAATAGATAGCTCGCAAGCAGCTTGCCGACAGCCGCGGTGAAGGCATCGATACATCCTGATACTCGCCGATGCTGCGAGGTAAACAGCGGGTAAAACTACGCTGGCCTTACACGCCCTTTACTTTCGGGGCCCACGATGAAACCACTGAAGCACAGAGGCCAGCCGAGGCCGGTGTTTCGGAAAGCAACCCTTCAGGCTTTTTCAAACTTTGCCAGCTGGGTTGCTGGTTCTCAAATTGAGCAAAGGAGCCCCTCATGAAAACGAAATTTCTGACCGCATCGATGATTGCCGCAGCCCTGGCCGCAGGTTTTGCCGCCGCACCCGCGATGGCGCAACCTGGCCCTTACACGGTGTATGCGCCACCGGCACCTCGCCAAGGGCAAACGCCCGGCATTGACAACGCCCAGCAAGCCGTCAGCGACCGTATCCAGCAGGGTTTGCAGTCCGGCCGCATCACGCCGTCTGAGGCCCGCACGCTGTACCGCCGCGACCGCGACATCCAGAACCGCGAGGCTGCCTACAAATCAGATGGCCGGGTCACGCCGCAAGAGCGCCAGCAACTGCGCGCCGACATGGCCAACCTGAGCGCCGAGGTGGAGCGCGCCATTGCCAACAACCGCTATACACCCGTCGCGCAGCAAGATGGCCGGCTGGGCGCAATTGACAGCCAGGAGTTCGCCATCAACCAGCGCATTGACGAAGGCGTTCGCTCCCACCGTCTGAGCCTGCAGGAGGCCGGGCGTTTGCAGGCGCGTGAGCAGGCCATTGAGCGCCGCGAAGCCGCCTACCGATCAGATGGTGTGGTCACGCCTCAGGAGCGCCGCCAGCTGCGCGCCGAGCTGACTGCGCTGCGTGACGAAGTGGAGCGGATGATTAATCCGCGTGGTTAAGTTGACTTAAGCCGACCAGGCCTCTGCTCTGTCTTCATTGAGGTCTCGCTAGCTTCATGAAACCTTGAAGAGGCCGCCAAAGAAAAAACCCCGGTCTGCGCAGTGCGCAGGCCGGGGTTTTGTATTTCAGCGTCACATGGTCGCGTCGTTGAACGCTTTATGCTGCCTTGGCTGTGCGGCGCTGGCTGAAAGCCGAGGCACGCTTGGCTGCGGGCTTTTGCGCACCGGCGATCTTGCCGGCCAGTTCAGCTGACTTCTGCTCGATTTGCGCGGCCAGTTTGCTCAGGGCCAGAGCGCCAGGCGCGGTGGCGTGGGCCAGCGTGTTCAGGGTGGTCACGCCGGTCTTTTCTTCAAACAGGCTGGCATTGGCAGAGGCGCGTTCCACGCCGGTCTCAAGAACCTTGACCAGCTGGCTCACCACTTGCTGTGCGCCGTTGGTCGTCAGCATCAGGCCCTTGGTGTAGTACACGCTGAAGGCCAGTTGCGCTGCCGTTGCATTTTTGGCGGTTTCAGCCGTCAGCTCGGTGCGGGACTGCTTCAGCGCGCGGTTCCAGCGCTGCTCCAGCAGGCTGACCACGCGTTCGCCGCCGGCGCGGTAGGCGTTGATCATGTGGCGGGCGGTGTTGCCCGACGATTCAATGAGGTCGGTTGCGACGGTCGACAGGTTTTTGGCGGTCATGGTGTTTCCTTCAATGGTTGAACAATGATTCATCATCAAGGTTTTCCCTAGTGAGGGCGACCTACCGGGTTAGAGGCGCATGTCCAGAATCGGCTGAGCCCGGGTTGTTTACGGCGACTTCGCTATTGTTTTGATAGCTGCTTGCGCACGTTCCAACTGGGCTGCAGCCATATTTCACTTAAATATCCGGCTGTTTACCGGTATTTTCATCAGGCAGCCAAAAACAGCGCGGGGTCTACCATGGCGCGGTTCAGCATCACGCCCCAGTGCAGGTGCGGCCCCGTGACACGGCCCGTGGCACCCACAGCGCCCAGGCGCTCGCCGGTTTTCAGGGTGTCGCCAGGTTTGACGCCGATCGCGCTCAGGTGGCACACCATGCTCAGCAATCCGCCGCCATGGTCCAGCCACACCGTGTTGCCGTTGAAGAAGTAGTCGCCGGTGTCAATGACCCGCGCAGGCAGCGGCGCCACCACCGGCGTGCCTGTGGCCGCCGCGATGTCCATGCCGCTGTGCGGATTGCGAGCCTGCCCGTTGAAGACACGCCGCAGCCCAAACGAGCTCGAGTGCCGGCCCGGCGTAGGTGCGCGCATCTGCAGCGAATTCGTGTGGGGCGGCTCGGTCAGCGTGGCCATCACCAGCGCCTGGTGGTCGCGTTCACGTTCATAGCGCGCCTGGTCTTCGGGTGACAAGTCGACGGTGCGCGGCGCCACCTTCAGACGCTGCTCGCTGTAGCGCTTGGGTGCAATGGTGTAAGGCACAGTGCGCCTGCCATGGCCCGGTGTTTCGATGGCAATGCTGGCTTCACCCGGCTCGGCGGCAAGCGCAATGCCTACGATGGCCGTCCAGCCGGCGGCATCGCCCAGCACCAGCAAAGGAATGTCGCCCGCATAGGCCACTGGCCGCTCAGGCGCTGGGCCCAGCGCAAGCCGGGCTACACCGCCAGGAACCTGCAGCGCCCTGGGCCAGACGTCAGGCGGTGCGGCGCCCGTTGCCGCAACAAGGTGCGAAGCGGGAAGGGCCCACAAGGCCAAGCCGCCCCACAGCGCAGCGCGGCGGGTGAAAGGCGAGGGGGAAGTTGAGGTAAACGGAACGGCGCGGGGCAAATAGCGATCAGGCATGGCACCCATTATTGCGGCGTCAGCGTGATTTTTCCTTCACGCACATAGTCGTCAAACTGGATGCGCGGAATGGCCGTCACGGCGCGCACCCCATCGCCGGCGTCCCAACTCAGTGTGGCGCTGTCGGGCTCCAGCGCAACCTCCACCCGCACACGCGGGATTTCAATGGGGGCTCCGTCACCCGGGGTGTAAGTCACGTCACCGGTAATCATGGCGAACTGGGGCATGGCTATCTCCTGTTGGTTACGCACTCCCAAGGCTGGGGCGCTTCAACACTATTAAGCACGCTGGACAAGCGTCTGTCTGTCGGAAAAAGCCGGGTTTGCTCGACGTTTTGGCGGGGGTGAAAGTGCTTGCGTCCGGGCAGCTGATGTCGTGCCGGTCAAAAAATGCAACCAATGGGTTGCGCAATTTAAAAAGCAGGTGCAAAATACAAGCAACTAATCGGTTGCATTATTTCGATTTCGTTGGTCTCGATCTCGTTTAGTTCGTTTCCTTCCCTCTGCGCCGCTTAGTCCTATTCATCATCCCTGCACAGGAGAACCTCATGAGCACCACCACCCAGGCGGCCCCCGCCAGGCAGACCGGCAACACCGACCGGATCGAACGCAACATCCACATCAAGGCGACGCGCTCCCGCGTGTGGCAGTCCATCTCGAACGCTGAAGACTTCGGCAAATGGTTTGGCGCCACACTCAAGGGCGGCCCCTTCAAGCCCGGCCAGCATGTCACGGGGTTGATCAACTTCACCGTGGCCGGCAACGACAAGATCATGTTTGACGCCGTGTTCGAACGCGTCGAGCCCGAGAGCCTGCTCAGCTACCGCTGGCACCCCTACGCGGTTGACGCCGCCATCGACTATTCAAAAGAAGAACGCACCACCGTGGTCTTTACCCTGAAAGACGCACCGGACGGCACGCTGCTGACCGTGGTGGAAAGTGGTTTTGACAAGGTGCCTGCCGCCCGGCGCGCCGAAGCCTTCCGCATGAACAGTGGCGGCTGGGAAGGCCAGCTGCGCAACATTGGCAACTATGTCGCGCAATAACAAGGCACCCGCCAAAACGGCCAGGCCCGTCACCGACCTGGCCTCGGTTTTCTTTGCGCTGGGCGACAGAACGCGCCTGCAGCTCATCGCCGTGCTGTGCGCCGGCGGCGCGTTCTCCATTGCCCAGCTCACCGCCAACACCGACCTGACCCGGCAAGCCGTGACCAAGCATTTGCAGGTGCTGGCCGATGCCGGTGTGGTCAAGGACTTGAAGATGGGCCGAGAACGCCTGTGGCAATTTGACCCGGCCCAGATGGAAGAAGCCCGCAAGGCACTGGAAACCATTGGCCGACAGTGGGAGCTGGCACTGGGCAGGTTGAAGGCTTCGATCGAGGCGGAGGCTTAAGCCAGGGCCGCTCATACAATCTTCGTGTCCGCGATTGGATCTCGGCACAGGAGAAATGACGATGCCCAAGCCCCGCATTTTCACGATGGCGTTTGCAAAGGTTTATCCGCTGTATGTTAAAAAAGCGGAACGCAAACACCGCAAGAAAGAAGAAGTCGACCAGATCATCTGCTGGCTGACAGGCTATGACCAGGCGGGGTTGAATCGGCAAATCGAACAGCAGAACGATTTTGAAACTTTCTTCGCCCAGGCCCCCGCCTGGCATCCCAATGCTTCGCTGATCAAAGGCGTGGTGTGCGGTGTTCGCGTAGAAGAGGTTGAAGACCCGCTGATGCAAAAAATACGCTACCTGGACAAGCTGATTGATGAGCTTGCCAAAGGAAAGGTGATGCAGAAAATTCTGCGCGAGTCACCCGTTTAACGGGGCTTAATACCACCGGCTTAATGCCCGCTGGTGAGCTGCAGGCCTGCAATGCCGCCCACGATGAGGGCAATGCAGCCCAGCCGCGCCAGGGTTGCCGGCTCGTTGAACAACACGATGCCCAGCACCGCCGCACCCACAGTGCCAATGCCCGTCCACACCGCATAGGCTGAACCGACAGGCAGTGCCTTCAAGGCCAGGCCCAGCAACCAAAAACTCAACCCGGCCGCGACCAGAGTGACCACGGTGTAGTTCAATTTGGTGAAACCTTCAGACGCTTTCATGCTGGTGGCCCAGACGGTTTCCAGAAGGCCGGCAACCAGCAGAACCAGCCATGCGGCCGTGGGGGTGAGGGTGATGTTCATAGGGTTCCTTGCTGATGCTTTGCTTTTGCTTCGGGTTGATGGGTAAGCGCGGAGCATTGATACTGCCGGGCATAGGGGGGATGAAGGTGCACACTGGAATTTCGGTGTCATCTACTTTATTAGACGTTTGACAGCCCCGGTTTGTGACAGAAGAACCGACAACTTGTGGGTCACCCGGGTGATGCCATGAAGTCCGAAAATGCGAGGACGCGCAGGTAGCGGAAAAAACTTGGCCGCGATTGCACGAGGTGAGCTCGCGACGGCACCGCCTGCAGGTCTTACGGCTGGTGCAACGCGCCGGACCAAACCAGCAACAAATTGTTCGTCGGCATCGCATACCGCGCCCGCAGCCGCAAACTGGCCCGCGCCGCTTCCTGCTCCACATCTTCCCTGCGGCGGATGCCCCAGGCGGGGTTTTGCCCGCGCAAGCTTTGGTCGAAGCTTAGATTGCCTTCTGACGTGGCCACGCCGTCTTCCAGGTAGGGCCCATAAGTCACCAGCACGCCGTTATCGGCCAAATGGCGCGCGCTGCCCTGCATTAGTGCCGCACAGGTCGCCCAGGGTGAGATGTGCAGCATGTTGGCGCAGTAGATCAGGTCGAATTGCGCATCGGCCGGCAGCCACTGGGGAGCCATCACGTCGAGCACAAGGGCGGGGCGCACGTTGCGCAATCCCTGTTCGGCCACCCAGGCAGCAATTGAGTCCAGCGCGGTGGGCATCGCGTCGGTGGGCTGCCAGGTCCATTGCGGCAGGCCCGCGGCGAACCAGGCGACGTGCTGGCCGGTGCCCGAGGCAATCTCCAGCGCTTTGCCGCTTTCGGGCAAGACCTTTCGTAGCACGTCCAGAATCACTTGCTTGTTGCGGTCGGCAGCGGGGCTGAAGTCGGGTTGAGTCATTGTTGGGGGACGCCTCAGGCAGTTTCGGCCTGCTCTTCGATTTCACGCCAGCTGCCTTGCACCATGCCGTCAAGCGCATAGGGGCCGATGGACGCACGAATCAGCCGCAAGGTCGGGTGGCCGACCGCGGCTGTCATGCGCCGCACCTGGCGGTTGCGGCCTTCGCGTATGCCCAGCGCTATCCAGGAGGTCGGTATGGCCTTGCGCACCCGTACCGGGGGCTCGCGCTCCCACAGGCCGGGTGGCGCGCCTATGCGCTCGGCAGTGGCCGGGCGCGTGGGGCCGTCGTTCAGTTGCACGCCGCTGCGCAGGGCCGCCAGTGCGGCATCGTCTGGCTCGCCCTCAACCTGCACCCAATAGGTCTTCAGCATCTTGAAGCGTGGGTCGCTGATGCGCGCCTGCAGCTGGCCGTCGCTGGTCAGTAGCAGCAAGCCTTCACTGTCGGCGTCGAGCCGCCCGGCTACGTAAACACCGGGCAGGTCGATAAAGTCCTTCAGCCCGCGCCAGCGGCCTTCGGGCGTGAACTGACTCAGCACCCCATAGGGCTTGTTAAAGCAGATGAGCTGCGGCGGGGCGCCGGCCGGGTTGGGCATGAGCAGTGCTTCAGGCCTCGGCTGCTTCAGCGGCGCGGGCTTTTTGCTGCGCCCGCATGATCTGGTGGCGCTCCCAGTAGTGGCCCAGCACCGCCTTGAAACGATCCTCCTGCTTGGCCAGGCCCTTGAGCTTGACCTTGCTGGTGCGCGAGCCAATCACACCCTTGTCGAAGTGGGTGATGGTGAGCGTGTTGCCAAAACTGCTGTTGTTAAATGCCATGGCCTTGACTTCGTCCCACGACACCGGCACACCGTCGTCTGCGGTGGCATGCAGGCCTTCATAGGTGATGTCAATGCGCTTGTCGTTGCCCAGGTCAAACGACACCGGCGGAAAGTAGCGCAGCACCACAGCGCGTTCTTCTTCGGTGGCCGGCTCGTAGCGGTAAGCCAGGCTTTGCTCGTGCGCGGCGGCAAAGCGCTGCTCGTAGTCGCTCCACAGCCGCTGCTCAATGGCCGCGGCGGTGGCTATTTCATCGGCCCAGGTGGCTTGCGGCACGGTGGTCACGATGGCGCCATAGCTGTCTTCGGCCACCTTGTGGTTCACGTTGCGCATGCGCTCCAGCAGGGGCGGGTGCGTGTCGTAAGGGTGCGGCACGGCGGCGGTTTTCATGGCCGTCGCAAACTCGCCCGAGCGGGCATAGGGGTGCAGGCCGTCGGCCACAAAGCCGGCAATTCCCAAGGCACCGGTGTGTTGCTGCTCCTGCTCAAACAGCTTGTTTTCCACCGTGTTGCGGTAGCTGGAATAGGCCGAGATCTTGATCAGCGACTGCACGATGGACTGCGGCGCCGTCAATTGCGCGGCCACGCGGTCGGCGGTGTACTCGCGCTCGCGACTGTCGCGTGCCAGCGCAAACTCAAACACCATGCGGTACAGGCGCAGCAGGTAGTGCGCCACGATGGTCAGCCCGCCGCTGCGCATTTCCCAGGTGTACAGGTCAAACTGGTTGAGCTTGGGGCCCAGCGCCGCGCTGCTGCGTGTGTCGCCGCCACCCAGGTGGGCCAGCTCATGCGCCAGCACGGCGTCGGCCTCGGCGGTGTCCAGCACCCGCAGCAGCGGAATGCTCACAAACAGGGTGCGGCCCGTCAGGGCCTGCCCGGCCACCGTGCAGGGCGCCTCAGTCACAAAAAAGTTGTTGTCGATGCCCGCAATGATCTGGTCCGGTGGCGAGGTCTTCACGCGGCCCGCCAGCTGGCGAATGCGGTCCCACAGGCGCGGGGCATCGGCTTCAGAAAGGAGCTCGCCTTCAATGGTGTTGCCCGATGGCAGTTTTTTGAACAGCGTGTAAATCGCGTAGAAAACCGCCATGGCTGCCATGATGCCGGCAAGGCCGACCAGCTTGATGTAGTAGCTGTGCCAGAAGTAAGCCGTGAGCCAGAAAGACAGCCATACCAGCATCACGCTTTGCAGCGTGACCTCTACCGCGCTGGAGAACGTCATGAGACGCCAGCCCGTTACAAAGCTCGCGTAGCGCAGCCCGCGGTTGACAAAGGCCAGCGCGCCCAGCACGCCGGCCGCCACCAGCAGCGCTGCGCCCAAAATCAATGTCCAGAAGGCGACACGTTCGGCCCAGTGAAAGTGCCAGTGCATGGAGTAGGGGCTGCAGACCTTGTCGTGAAAGACCTGGTTCTCTGGCCCAGTGGCGGCGCAAGCCATCGACAGTCTGTGCGTGTCGTAAAACGCGATCTCGTCCGCCTTTTGCGCCGGGCTCAGGTCTTTGTCGGTATTAATTTGTGCGTTGATGCGTTGAATGAACTTCTGGTCTTCGGCCTGCAGCGCGTAGTGCGTGAAAACCAGCGTGGCCGCCGGAATGAGAAAGAGCGACGCCAGGGTCAGCAGAAAAACCCGCCAGAGGTCAGCGTGGATCGTGCGCGCAGCAGCCATGGGGAACGTCCTTTTGTTTTGATTTGAATCGGCCGATCATACGGGCGGCCATGCGCCTGGTCGCTGAATGGGCCGGGAACAATTCACCAAAACGGCGCTGTTTCAGTTTGTTTCCAGTGCTCGGCGTATCCAGTACGATGCACCAACATTAGGGGTGAACATGGCAACTCAGGACAACAAACGGCTGGCGGTGTTGATCGACGCGGACAACGCCCAGGCTTCAGTCATCCAGGAGTTATTGGCGGAGGTGTCGCGATACGGCACCGCCACCATCAAGCGCGCGTACGGCGACTGGACGACGACCAACCTGAAGAGCTGGAAGGAAACACTGCACAGGATGGCCATTCAGCCTATCCAGCAGTTCAGCTACACGAGCGGAAAAAATTCCACTGACTCGTCACTCATCATCGACGCGATGGACGTGTTGCACGCGGGCAGCGTTGACGGGTTCTGCTTGGTGTCATCGGACAGCGACTTCACTCGCCTTGCTACCCGTTTGCGCGAGGCCGGGCTTGTTGTTTATGGCTTCGGCGAGCGCAAGACGCCTGGGGCTTTTGTTGCCGCGTGCGACAAGTTTATTTATACGGAAATTTTACGGACCGAGCCGGCTGAAGACAAAACTACGGACGGCCCTGCATTACCTGCGCTTAAGCCCATGGTGCTTGCCGCACTGGGCGCAGTGACGCGTGAGGACGGCTGGTCGGCTTTAGGTCCGGTTGGCAGCCAGATGACCAAGAATCAGCCTTCCTTTGACCCGCGGAACTATGGTTTTTCCAAACTGGGAGAACTAATGCGCAGGCAGTCTTATCTGGAGGTCAAGGAAGTTGCCATGGAGGGCTCGGCCGGCGTGCATCTCCATGTTCGACTAAAACAAGCTTCAGAAAAAGGATAAATCAGAGCAGCTATATATGTACTCCACCGAAATTGATGCTAAGGAGAGTTAACAGCTTCAAAGTCCTGAACTACAGAAAATACCCAAACCCGCGGCCTTGGTTCGACAGTCCCTGTAATGGCGATGAATTGATGTGCACCATCAATATGCGCTTGATCCGCAATTTGATACTGCTGTGCATTTAATTCGGCTGTAGCGCGGACGATACCGATGTTGGGAATTAGTAGTGCCAGCTCAACCCAACCGGATCTTTTCTCATCTATTAAATCGCCCCGAAGTGCTTCTACAGTACCTATAAACCTATTTGTAAGTGACGATTCCTTTGGACGAAGTTTCGCTGCAATCGAGTAAAGCTGAGTCGCATTGCTTTTGGTGAATAAAAAAGTTTTCTCGGCATTGCTTAGTACAGGGGCTACAACCAATGGCGACCATCTAAACCCTATCTCGATCCCACCACCTTCTTCCGATGCTGCAATGTTTCCCACGGCATCGCTTAAGTTTGCGGATACGGAAGGATAAGTCGAAGCAAGAGTATCCGCTGTAAATTCTTCCCACCGTTCATTGGCGATAGCAGACGATAAATCTTCTAGCCCTTTGTGAAGCGCGAGGAAGGATCTTCTGGTGATTGGCAGATTGCTGTTATCCCACAAGAGGTTTAGTTGCTCACCCTCGGAAAGAAGTGGGCATGAAACAGTCAACACAAAACTTCCATGCCGTGTGTGGTTAAACACAGCCCTATCTACCAGTGATGTTGAGGATTTGTTGTCAATCCGTCGATAGTAGGGAGCCGGTTTTAGGGCCTGGCAGTTGCTCGTCATTAGCAACACCTCGGTTTCTTTCAAAGCGGTGCGTGCGAGAGTTAACGGTATTGCGTCGCCGTCCTGGCTCGGCCTAACAATACGCAGAATCAGGTCGTCACTGGTTTCTGGTAAGTGACCATCTTTAGCATCTTCGGCTTCCCGTACCAGTAACGCTATTGACCTGTGCTCCAAGGAGGCCAATTTCGAGAACATAACGTGCATCGCATCTTGATAGTCGGGCGCAGTTTCTTTTGTGGGAAGTGTTAATTCTCGATCTGGGTGCTGGGGATTGGTAAAGACTACTACATGCTCGGAGAATCTAGCGACATCGGAATTCATCCATCCGTGCGATCGCAAGAATATTTGCAGTTGTGTCAGATTTAGATTCATGTGCTCCCTCCCATCGGCGTATAGCTAGGAAGCCTGCCTTGAGAGAGTTCGGCAAATATAGTCCGAAGGGCTGATGATGTAAGTAAGTTTGTTTTTGGAATATGTACGGTCGCTGACGCAGTAGTCACCGCTGCTGCGCCCGATAAGCTAACCCAGTATGCAGATTTTTTCAATGCAAGAGAGTGCTCTGTAACGTCTAGCCAGTTGTGCTCCTCGACTGGTAAAAACAGGACGACGAGAATGCGAGGAACGGCATATGCTCCTACAGCTCGTAGATCGTCATACTGCGATGTTTTTTTTATTGAGTATGAGAGGTGTGTACCTAAATCTGCAGGCGTACTAATGGTCGCTTTGAGTTGAATTTTTAAATCAACTTCTTTCTTTGCACCCGGAGGGAAGGGGCCCCAAGATGTGAGTTGAACATCTATGCCCCTGTTGTCAGAAAGTCTCTCGGCCTGTCGACAAGTTGCTTGCGCATGTGAAGCTACTGCGTGCAAGAACGCGTAACTAAGCTCCGCTTCAATATCGACGCTGCTGATTGGGCTCGTCAAAACACTTCCTTCGTTGACTGCAGGATTGTTTTTTCCAAGCAGCGATGAAGCATGAGCTCCTCGCTACTTGCTGAACGAGTCTTTCATACCCGTGACCCGATTGAAGACGGACTTACCCTCTCCTCTAATCTGATGATCTTTTGAGTCTGTCACAAAGTACCCATGCCGCTCAAACTGAAAGCGCGTACCAGCGGGCACGTTGGTCAGTGACGGCTCCACATACGCCGTCACAGTCTTCAAGCTATCCGCGTTCAGCTCATCCAGAAAGTCCTTGTCGCCGGTGCCGGGGTGCTCAACGCTGAACAGGCGGTCATACAAGCGCACTTCGGCTTGCACCGCATCGCTCACACTGACCCAGGTAATCACACCTTTGACCTTGATGTTGTCGGAGCCGGGGGTGCCGCTCTTGGTGTCTGGGATCAGAGTGGCGTGTACTTCGGTGACTTTGCCGTCGGTGTCTTTGACTGCGCCTGTGCATTCGATGACGTGGCCGTATTTCAGGCGGACCTTGCTGCCGGCAATGGCTTGTTTGCTGGCGTTGATGTGGGGCGGGAACAGGCGGAAGAAACCTTTGGGCGGCGTTTCTTCGTAGTCGGTGCGTTCAATCCAGACTTCCTTGCCGATCTTGAATTGGCGCTTGCCCATTTCTTCATGGTGCGGGTGTACAGGCGCCGAGCAATCATCGAGCTTGCCTGCACCCATCACTTCGTCCCAATTCGTGAGCACCAGCTTGACGGGGTCGAGCACGGCCATGGCGCGTGGGGCAATCGGGTCCAGCGTGTCGCGGAGTGAGCCTTCGAGTGTGCTGTAGTCGATCCAGCTGTCGCTCTTGGTCACGCCGATGCGCTCGGCAAAGAGTTGAATCGCTTCGGGTGTATAGCCGCGGCGGCGCAGGCCGACGATGGTTGGCATGCGGGGGTCGTCCCAGCCGCTCACGCGCTTTTCGGTCACCAGCTGCGCGAGCTTGCGTTTGCTGGTGAGCACATAGGTGAGGTTGAGGCGCGCAAATTCGTACTGGCGCGGGTGCGGCGTGGCGATCAGCTTGCCTTCGGCCAATCTGTCGAGCAGCCAGTCGTAAAACGGGCGCTGGTCTTCAAACTCGAGTGTGCAGATGCTGTGGGTGATTTGCTCGAGCGCGTCTTCGACCGGGTGGGCGAAGGTGTACATCGGGTAGATGCACCATTTGTCGCCGGTGTTGTGGTGGTGGGCGCGGCGTATGCGGTAGATGGCCGGGTCGCGCATGTTGATGTTGGGCGAGGCCATGTCGATCTTGGCGCGCAGCACGGCCGCGCCGTCGGGCAACTTGCCGTCACGCATTTCACGAAAGCGCGCCAGGTTTTCGGCGGGCGTGCGGCCGCGGAAGGGGCTGTTGGTGCCGGGGTGGCCGAAGTCGCCGCGGTTGTGGCGCATTTCTTCGGCGCTTTGTTCGTCGACGTAGGCGTTGCCGCTTTCAATCAGATATTCCGCCGCGCGGTACATGAAGTCGAAGTAGTCGCTGGCCTGGTAAGGGCTGGTGCCGCCAGATGGCTGGCCCACTTGTGCCCAGTCATAGCCCAGCCACTTCACGGCTTCAATGATGCTGTCGACGTATTCGGTGTCTTCTTTTTCGGGGTTGGTGTCGTCAAAGCGCAGGTGGCATACGCCGCCATAGTCGCGCGCCAGACCGAAGTTCAGGCAAATGCTTTTGGCGTGGCCCACATGCAAATAGCCATTGGGTTCGGGCGGAAAGCGCAGGCGTACCTTGGCCGGGTCGGGCTGGCCTCCAGCGTGGTGGGCGGCGTCCCCGGGGCTGCCGCCCCAGCGGCGGCTGGCATAAGTACCCTCTGCCAGGTCTTTTTCGATGATCTGGCGCAGAAAGTTGCTGGGTTTGTGGGTTTCTTTGTCGGCAGGGGCGGCTTGGGACGCTTGGGAAGGGGCGGGGGAGGTCATCGGGCGATTTTAGGCGTTACACGAAAGGGTTACGTTTGGCTACGCTCTTCACTGTGCGTACGGTATGCCGTTACCAGGGTGCCGCGTTTAATAAACACATGGGCATTTCCTGCCCTGCTAAGGAGATCATATGAAGACAACCATCAAAGCAAACCGCTCCGTCGCGCTGGCTGGCGCCGCCGCCACGCTGGCCCTGGCAGCCATGGGCTTTGCCGGTGCTGCCCAGGCTCGCGACAATGTGTCGTTTTCCGTGGGCATCGGCGTGCCAGGTGTGCAGGTGGGCGTAACCAACGCCTATCCGGTGTACCAGCAGCCTGTTTATGCTCAACCGGCACCCGTGTATTACCAACCTGCGCCGGTTTACTACCAGCCGCGCCCTGTGTACGTCAGGCCCGCTCCTGTGTATGTGGTGCCGCAGCCGGTGTACTACGGCCGCCCACACGGCCACAGGCACCACGGTGGCTACTACGTGCAGGCGCCGCGTCAGGGCTACGGACCTGGTTACCGCGCAGCACCGGTTTACTACCAGCGCTAAGTCAAGCCGACCAACAGCCATCGCTGTAGTGTCTGGCTCAACAAAAAGCCCGCTTCGAGCGGGCTTTTTGTTGTGTGGCCGTTATGTGGCCATTGTGTGGCAAGGGCGTTCAGGCCGCTGGCTGCCAGAAGACGTAACTGGCCTCGTACGGAACCGACACGCGCATGCCCAGGCTTGCAGACGTGCACACCGGGGCCGCTACCACGCCTCCCGCGGTCTTGAGGCTCTGGATATAACTGATGTTTGCAAGCGCCCCCGAAGTGGTTGAAGGCCTTGCGAGGGCTCGTATCAAGGGAAGGCTGCTGCGGTCGGTGGTGACTTCGACAAGTTCTTGCGCAATGACTTGCGAGCCGTCGCTGTGAACCCAGCGTGACCGCGCGCCGGGGTAGTACATGATGGTTTGGCCGGCGCCGCCTTCAAGCCGCAGGCCGGGGGTCTGGAGCAGCCATGCGTATTCATATGGCGCGCGTTTAACGGCCTGGCATTCGTACAGAAGATCGCCTTTGCCTTGTGCCTCCAGCACGGCTTTATAGCCCTGCGGCACGCGTATGGGCTCGGGCAGGGTTAGCTGGGTGTGCAACAGGTTGGGCATGCGCGCGCTGCAAGCCGCCAGAACGCCCGCAGCTGCCATGACCAGCAACGAGCTTTGCAGCAGGCGAGACGAAAGAAGTCGGCGGGCTTTGTATTTCACGGCAGTTCCAGAGTGGGCGTAGTGTTGAGCAGAGTACAACAGTTCAGGCCATGGCCAGGTGTAGGACGCTACAAGGAAAGGTTGCGGGCGGACATCGGCACTGTCAGTTTGCGTTGAAACCTGGTGAAATTCAGGTTTTGGTGGATGGCTGGCTCGTGGCCAGAGACGGAAACGAAAAAGCCCGCAGACCTCGGTCTGCGGGCTGGGTTCCATTGCCGCTTTGCCGCAATGGACGGACGCGCTTTTCAGGGCGCGCCTGGAACAGCTGCCTTAAGCTGCTTTCCAGAAAATGTAGTCAGCCTGGTAGGACTGCGTCATCTTGTTGCCCAGCTCAGTTTGCGTGCAGGTCTTGCTCAGGTCTTGCCCGCCCTTGGTCTTGATGCGCTGGATGTAGGTGATGTTTTGCAGGACACCGGGGCTTGTGCCGGATGCGCCGGTAGAAAGCTGCTGCGGCAGGTTGGTGGCACCCACGCGAGGCGCGAGCGCCACTTGCGTGCCGACAACGCTGGAGCCGTCGATGTGCGTCCAGGTGGCAGGCGGGCCGGAATATTTCGCGACGGTTTTGCCGGTGCGGTCCAGGAGGTCGGCCTCTGGCCTCACCAGCACCCAGCCGATGGTGCCGGCCGTGGTGGCGTTGGCCTTGCACTCGTAGTGAAGCAGCCCACTGGCGGTGGTTTCGAGCGCTACAACCTGGCCCGGTGGCACCATGATCTGGCTGTCGAGCTGGTCCTGGCTGTATTCCTTGGGGAGCGGAGCAACGCCGCTGCAGGCGGTGATCAGCGCGGCGGTGCCGGTGACCATGGCCAGCGTGACGCTTGCGCTCTTGGTGTAGGCCCAAAGAATGTTGTGTGTGCTTTTCATGTGTTTCCCCGGTTGTTGTTCGTAAGGTTTTTTTCCCTAGTAGCGAGTAAAACCGGGCGGCCTTCAAACACCTGTAGGACGCCGCGCAGCCTTCGTGCCAGCGCCTGGCGTGAGGCGTGCCCCAGGTCAACACACACTGGAATGCCCAGGCAAAAGCACGCAAAAAAGCCCACAGAACCGGCCTTGCGGCAAGCCTGTGGGCCTGAAAACCAGCTCCGCCTAATTTCAGCGCTGGTTGCTCACCCTGAAGGAAAAGGGTGGTTCCGCCGGCGCGTCCTGGGCGCCCTGGTTGGGGGCGTGGCCCGGATCACGTCAGGGCCAACACCGGCGGGGGAAAACTGGCCTTCAACGGCCTTAAAGGGCCTTACATCGCCTTGTAGAAGATGTAGTCGGCCTGGTACTTCACGATTTGTTTGCTGCCCATATTGCCGGCGGCGCAAGCCATGGCGGGTGCAACGCCGCCGCGGGTGTCCACGCGCTGGATGTAGGTCACGCCGCTCATGGCGCCGTTGCCCATGGCCGGGTTGCCCTTGACGAGCTGCAAAGGAATATTGCCCATGCTGTTCGGGGCTACCGCGATTTGTGTCGCCGTCAATTTGGAGCCGTCCATGCTTTCCCAGGTGGCGGGCGGGCCGTAGTATTTGCCGACCTGTTTGCCGCTGCGGTCATTGAGTTTGGCGTCGGGGCCGACGAACACCCATTCAAACTGGCCGGCCATGTCTTTCTTGGCGTTGCACTGGTAGGTGATCTCGCCCACGCCGACGGTTTCCATCGCGACCTTGTTGCCGGCCGGCACCTGAACGGCGGCAGGCAGGCTGGCTTGCGAATACATCGGCGCCATGGGGGACATGCTGCCGCAGGCGGCGAGCAGGGATACGAGCAGAACTGAAGCTGAGGCGGTTGCGGTGCGTAATTTCATTGTGAACTCCTGTGTTTTCATGAACGGCCGGGGCGGCCGGTGGCAGGACGTCCGCCGTTGTTATGGGCGATCTGGCGTGACGTCCTGCAGGTAGTACGGCGCAGCGGCCCTGGTGGATTCAAAAAGGTGAGCCCCCACGGTCGCTCACTGCGTGTAGCTTCCTGCCCCCCGAGGGGGCCGCTCGCCATGCGGTCTGGCAAAGCCAGTCCCGCGGCTCATGCTGGCCTTGGTACAGCTCGCTTCGCATCGCGCCTGGCGTCACGTGCTATAAAATTGGTAGCTGCTAGTGCACATTCTGTCTGGGCTGGAGGCCGATTTGATGCATAAATCCCAGCAGAGCCGAGCCCACGGGGTATTCCACCAGCGGGGGCCGTGGAACCGGCTTTGCCGGGCCACAGGCGCCGCCCCCTTGAGGGGGGAACGGGCTACACGAAGTGAGCCTGGACGGGGGTGCCGTGCTACTGCCCGAAGCGCGGGCCTTTGAGGAGGAAGTCGGCTTCCTCCGGCGTGTCAGCTCGTCCCATCGCTGCGTTGCGATAAGGAAAGCGGCCAAAGCGGGCAATGATGTCCCGATGCTGGTGTGCGAAATCGAGGTTGCCTTGCAGGCGCTGTTTCAGCGTATCAGGCGCGTCGGACATGAGCCGGGAAAAGCGGGCAACGCATTCGTCCTGCAATGCCAGGCTTTCGGCGTGCATCAGCGGCATGTAGATGAACACGCGGCCAACCCAGGGAAGCTGCAGGTCGCCGCCCGAGGCGATGGCGTCCATGACCAGCTGCTGCGCACGCGCATCGCCTGCAAAAGCCTGACCAGTACCGCGAAAGACATTGCGGGTGAACTGGTCCAGCAGGATGACCAGCGCCAGGCGGCTCAGCGGCGGCTGTTCCCAGTCGGGGAGCCCGCCGCCCAAAGCCATGCGGACTTCGGTCTCAAAGCGCGCCTTGATGTCTTCATCCAGCTGGGCGCCGCCGCCAAACCACTGCTTGCCCAGATCCTGCGTGGGCCAGCCTTTTTCAACGCCGTCGCCCAGCCAGAAGGCAAGGACCTCGGCAGGCGTGGCAGGGCGGCGGGTGGATGGTTGCGGTACAGGGTTGGGCTCGGTCATGACGACCGCGAGCTTAGCCTACCAACGGTCGGAGCGCAGCTGCAGGTCCCAAACACCCTTGCGCACCGAGTAAACGCCCACCACGCCGTAGCGCTGCTCGCCGACCGAGTCCCATTTCATGGAGCCGGTGATGGGCGCGTAGCCGTCGAAGGTGCGCAGGGTTTCGGTGATTTTTGCGGGCTTCACGGAGTTGGCGCGCCGCATGGCGCCGGCCAGGATGTACATCGCGTCGTAGGTGTAATGGCCGCCGTAGGCTGGCTCCATTTTGTAGGCGTCCTGGTACTTGCTGAGGAAAGCCTTGCCATTGACGAACTCTTTGGCGTCCAGGATGGGCGAGGTGGCATAAAGGCCTTTGACCACGTCGCTGCCTTTGAGCATGGCGGTGGTCTTGATGGTGTCTCCGCCCAGGATGCTGACCTGCTGCGTGTAGTCGATCTTTTTGAGCGCTTCCATGAGCGCCAGGACCTGGAAGTCACCTTGCGTGGACACGATCACCTCGACGTTGCCCGCCTTGATCTTGCCGGCCAGGTCGTCGAACGCGGTGGTTTTGTCGTCCGACGAATAGGTGACCACCACCTCTTTACCGGCTTTCTTCAGCTCGGTGGCTGCGCCGGCGGCCAGGCCTTTTCCGTAAGTGGTGCCGTCATCGACGATGGCGAACTTGCTGGCGTTGAGCTGGTTGGCTGCGAAGGAGCCGATGGCGCGGGCCTGCAGGTTGTCGTTGGCCACCAGACGGAAGGTGGTGTCCAGGCCCAGTTCGGTGAACTTGGGGTTGGTCGAAATGGCCAGCTGCGCGATGTGGTTTTCGGCATACACCGGTGCGGCCGGAATGCTCACCCCCGAGTTGAGATTGCCGATCACGGCGACCACGCCCGCGTCGACGAGCTGTTTGGCGACTTCGACGCCGGCTTTCGGATCAGAGCGGTCGTCCATCGCAACGATCTCGATCTTCACGGTCTTGCCCTTGATCTGGAAACCTTCCTTGTTGATTTCGTCCACCGCAAGCTTCACGCCGTTGTGCAGGTCCTGTCCCAACGCGGCGAGGTTTCCCGACAGCGGCTGGGCAACGCCGATCTTGATGGTGTCGGGCGGGCTGTCACAGCCCGACAAAAGCGCGCCGGTGACGGCAACTGTGGCGGTCAGTGCTGCCAGGGTATGGCGGCGGAATTTGGAGCTGGTCATGCTGAGAACCTTGGTTGTATGTTGGTGTAACTGAATGTAGGTTTCACCGTCATGAAGCGATAGTGGGGTTCCCCTGCTTTGCGTTGAATGTGCGAGTAGATAAGTTGTACTAATGCGCTTTGTTAGGGCGCCTTACCGCGCTAAAACGCACTGAAAAGAATCAATTTGATCTAAATATGGTGCGGGGCGTGGAGCAGGCTGGCGGGGGCGTTGCGGCTCGCTAGACGCACATCGCTTCCCTGATCCGGTGTCCGCCAGTTCGAGCCGTGCTATCAAATCAGGAGCTGCTGGCGCTCGTCTGTATTGGGTGATGGCTGCTTTTTGGTCGAAAAACCGTATGCGATTGCCGCAACGCGTGACGGGTTGGCTGGTTTGCCGTTGCCGCGATCCGTAGAGGGCGCTATGAGGCTGGGAGCCGTTGTCTTTGGCCTCTCATCGTACAACTGAGGGCAATTTCGGCTGATTTCTGGGTATTAAAAATGCAATTTGTTGAAAAAATACGTGTTAACCCTTGTGACTGCCTTACTTATGAGTCTTTAAGATGTCGGACAACTTATGACCTCTACACGTATGCACCCTTCAGAACTCAAATCGACCGTCAGCAGCGGGTTACTCTCATTTCCGGTGACGGATTTCGACGACCAGGGCAACTTTGACGCTGCCTCGTATTCCCGCCGACTTGAGTGGCTGGCTCCGTACGGCGCCACCGCGCTGTTTGCCGCCGGTGGCACCGGCGAGTTTTTTTCGCTGACGGGGTCTGAGTACCCGCAAATCATTCAGCGCGCGGTGGACACCTGCAAAGGCAAGGTGCCCATCATTGCCGGCGCCGGCGGCCCCACGCGGTTTGCCATTGAATGCGCGCAGCAGGCTGAAAAGGCCGGCGCACACGGTGTGCTGCTGCTGCCGCACTATTTGACGGAAGCCTGCCAGGAAGGCCTGGCCGCCCATGTGGAGGCTGTCTGCAAGAGCGTGCAGTTCGGCGTCATTGTTTACAACCGCGGTATGTGCCGGTTGCTGCCGGCCACGCTTGCGGGCCTGGCCGAGCGGTGTCCCAACCTGGTGGGTTTCAAGGACGGCATCGGCGACATCGAGCTGATGTCCTCGATCTACCAGACCATGGGTGACCGGTTTGCCTACCTTGGCGGCTTGCCCACCGCAGAGGTGTATGCCGCGGCGTACAAGGCGCTGGGAACACCGGTGTATTCGTCGGCGGTGTTTAACTTCATCCCCAAAACCGCGATGGATTTTTACCATGCGGTGGCAAAGGACGACCACGCCACGCAACACCGTTTGCTGCGCTCGTTTTTTATGCCTTACCTGGACATTCGCAACAAGAGCCAGGGCTATGCAGTCAGCATCGTCAAGGCCGGGGCCCGCATCGTGGGCCACGGCGCAGGGCCGGTGCGGCCCCCGCTGACAGACCTCAAACCCGCCGAGTACGAGGCGCTTGAGGCGTTGATCCACAGCCTGGGCCCTCAGTAAACAGCTGGCTGCACGGCGCCACGAGCAATGGCGCCGGGTTGCCGGCCGTCAGGTTTTTAGCTGCTTCAAAACGCGGTTAACCGCAAATCATCAAGAGACACGTCGTGTTCAAGAATCTTGCCGCCATGGTCCTTGCCATCACCGCCTTGTGCGCGTGTTCCGTCATGCCGGCCGGGCAGGGCGGCGCTGACAGCGTTGCCGCTGCGGCCGAAAAGCTGCGCGTGCTGATGGTGGACCCTGACCGCGCGCAGCTGGAGGCCATCGTTGCCGAGGACCTGAGCTATGGCCATTCGGGCGGCAAGATCGACACCCGGACCAGCTTCATCGCCGACCTGGTCAGCGGCAAGTCGGACTTCGTGAGCATCGAGATCACCGACCAGACCGTCAAGGTGTCGCAAAACGCTGCCATCGTGCGCCACACGCTGACGGCCAAGACCCTGGACGGCGGCAAGCCCGGCATGGTGAAGATCAACATCCTGCAGGTCTGGCAGCAACAGGGCGGTGCGTGGAAATTGCTGGCACGCCAGGCCATCCGCCTGCCATCCTGAGCACAGACCCAGACGCAGAAGGGGCTGCTGCCCCGCGCGGCGCTTTGTCAACATGCAGGGTTGCCCACGCCGGCGTGAAGCGATAATTCACGCTTCATTTCTGGAGCCAGCGTGGATATTGCACTGTTGATCAAAGCCGCCATCATGGGCATCGTCGAGGGCCTGACCGAATTTCTGCCCATCTCCTCGACAGGGCACCTGATATTGGCCGGGGCCTTGCTCGGATTTGACGATGAGAAGGCGAAAGTTTTCGACATCGCGATCCAGACCGGCGCCATTTTTGCGGTGATCCTGGTGTACTGGCAGAAGATACGCGCCACCGTAGTAGCCCTGCCGACCGAGAAACAGGCGCAACAGTTTGTGCTGAATGTGCTGGTGGCTTTTGTGCCGGCGGTGGTGTTGGGCCTGCTGTTTGGCAAGGCAATTAAAGAGAACCTCTTCACACCGGTGGTGGTGGCCAGCACCTTCATCATTGGCGGCTTCATCATCTTGTGGGCCGAAAAGCGCCAGCAAAACAACCCGGCAGTCGCACGGGTGCAGGAGGTCGACGCCATGACCGTGATGGACGCGCTCAAGGTGGGCCTGGTGCAATGCCTGGCGATGATTCCGGGCACCAGCCGCAGCGGCGCCACCATCATCGGCGGCATGCTGCTGGGCCTGTCGCGCAAGGCCGCAACCGACTTTTCCTTCTTCCTCGCCATGCCCACGCTGATAGGCGCCGGCGCCTACAGCCTGTACAAAGAGCGTGCGCTGCTGTCCGTGACCGATGTGCCGTTGTTTGCAGTCGGGCTGGTGTTCTCGTTTTTCAGCGCCTGGCTATGCGTGCGCTGGCTGCTGCGCTACATCTCGACCAACAGCTTTGTGCCGTTTGCCTGGTACCGCATCGCGTTTGGCATTGTGGTGCTGGCCACGGCGTGGAGTGGGCTGGTGACCTGGGCGGGCTGATTTAACGCAAGTCCTACGGGAGTCGTTTCATGATGGTGCGCAACCGATTCGTCGTCTTGACTTGGGCCATATTGTGGTTGCTGACAGGCGTGCTTGCTTGGCCCGCCACGTCATTGGCCGGGCCAGTTCAAATCCCCTCCCAGGACGGCAAACTCCAGATACCGGCTTACTGGTTCGAGAGCGGCGACACAGGCCCCCGGCCCGTCGTTATCGGGCTGCATGGCTGCGGCGGGGCCCTGGACGGCCAAGGCAATTTCAGCGATCGCTTCTTTCGCTATGCAGGCTACTTCAATGCCGAGCACATGCATTTTCTGGTGCTGGACAGCTTTACGCCGCGGGGCCAGAAGTCCATCTGCGAAATCCTCACGTCCCGCCGCACCATCAACGAGGAAGAGCGCCGCGAAGATGTCTTCGCCGCGATTGAATGGCTCTCCAAACAGGCTTCGGTCGATGCTTCGCGCATCGTCGTGCTGGGCTGGTCGCATGGCGGGCAGACGGTTCTCAGCGTGTTGGATGCCGGCGACAAATTTGTGCAGGCGCAAAAAATCAAACCCGCGGCGGGCGTGGCTTTTTATCCCGGCTGCGCCAAGTTCACGCGAATGTGGAACTATGAAATTCGCTCTCCGCTGCTGCTCATGGTGGGGGAGATCGACGACTGGGCCCCTGCTAGTTATTGCGTCACCCTGAGTGGCCAGCTGAAGAAAAATTCTGCCAATGCTTCGTCTGACCTGGTGGTCTATCCCGGCAGCCATCATGGCTTTGACAGTACCGGGCCGGTGACGGTGAGGGACAACGTCGCCAACACCAAAAGCGGCAAAGCCACGATAGGCGGCAATCCCGAGGCCAGGGAGGCGTCGCATATGCGCCTGTTTGATTTTCTTTCGGCCCAGCTGGGCCAACCGCTCGCGATGTCTCATGCCCAGCGCATCAAGGGGCACCATTACCGGGTTCCACCCGGCAGCGGTTTTGCCGCCATTGACGACCTGGCAGCCGTGCCTGTGACCGGAAGCGGTAGGGACCGTTATGCCCACTTCAGGAAACTGCCGTCGCCCAAGGCTTTTGCGGTGACCGAAAACGGCCGGTGGTATTTCAACGCGGGCAACCCGGAATCGATTCGCGTGGTGTTTAATATGTGCGCTAAAGCCCGCACAGTGTGCTGGCTGTACGCGGTGGACGACCAGGTCGTGTGGCAACCCGATGTGGCAGCGCGGGCAAGTGAAGCGAGCCTGAAGCGAGTGGGTGCGCCAGCCCGGTGAGCGGTGCCACTTCACGTTTGCGGTTGGCGTGACGTCTGACACGCGCTGTCACGTCCCGGTGTTAGGCTGGATTTTTACAATCCACCCTAGGGCGCATCATGAGTATTCTCGGCAAAATTTTCGGCAAAATATTTCCGTCGCTTCAAACAGCCGACGCCACACCGCCGGCCGCTGGCACAGCGCCTGCAGCCCCCACACCCGCAGCGCCACCCATGCAGCAGGTCGATGTCGAAGCCCTGCTCAACGACATGGCCAGCAAGAACCCGGAAAAACTCAACTGGAAGACCTCCATCGTTGACCTGATGAAGCTGCTGCACCTGGACAGCAGCCTCGGCGAGCGCAAGGAACTGGCCAAAGAGTTGGGTTACACGGGCGACATGAATGACAGCGCATCCATGAACATCTGGCTGCACAAGCAGGTCATGAACAAGCTGGCCGCCAACGGCGGCAAGGTGCCTGCCGATTTGATGGATTAGTGACAACGCTCGGGGTGACCTGAGCTTGTCCGCCATGGCCGCCAGGCGGTCATCGCGTCTTTGCGGCCGTGCCTTGGCGTTGGGGTAACTCCGGGCATCGACTAGGTATTAGAAATCTACAATGTGGACACGTATCCACATTATGGACAACCAAATGCCTGTTGACACCCCTGACCAGACGCCGCTGATGCCCTACCAGTACCCCAATCCGCCCGACGCCAGGGCGGAAATCGTGGTGCAGCATGCCATCCCGACTGACGAGCGGCTTTGGGTGCCGCAGGCCGAGAACGTCTGGTTCCGCCCGCTGTGCCTCAATGCCAGCCAGGGCTACTGGATGAATCTTCTGCGTGTGCGCAAGTCCGGCGTGCTGAGCCGGCATCGCCATCCACAAGCCGTGCACGGCTTTGTGCTCAAGGGCCGCTGGCGTTATCTGGAGCACGACTGGGAAGCCACCGAGGGCAGCTATGTGTTTGAGCCGCCCGGCGAAACCCACACGCTGTATGTGCCCGAGGACGTCGAGGAAATGATCACCTACTTCCAGGTCAACGGTGTCATGTACTACACCGACCCGTATGGCAAAGGCACGGGCTACGAGGACGTGTTCACCAAGATCGACATGTGCAACAAGCACTTCGACGCCGTCGGCCTGGGCGCCGACTACACGAAGCAGTTCATCCGCTGACCTCCAAACCGGGTCGAAAAAACCGGAAACTTGAAGAAGTTTAGGAAAAAAAGCCTGCAGCCCAATAGAGACGAGCGCAAGCAGCTACTTTTTTAATAGCACCAAGCTCCAGCCTTCCGACGCCGCAGTCCAGGCCAGACGCTCACCCGACAACAAATCACGACCCCTCGGAGCACTTTCATGACCTACCAGGCAGGACTCTTCAAAGGCAAACGCGCGCTGGTCGCTGGCGCCACGCAAGGCATAGGCGCCGTGATTGCCAACCACCTTACCGCACTGGGCGCTGAGGTGACCGCGTTGGGGCTGGGAGGCGGCGATGGCACGCTGGACGCGGCTGTCGATGTGCGCCAGGCCGATGTGACCTCGGCGCAAAGCCTGGATGCCGCGCTGGCTGGCATTGACCAGCTCGACATCGTGTTCAACTGTGCCGGCATCATCCAGCGCGGGGCCGAGCACGACATTGAGGTCTTCCAAAAGGTGCTGGCCGTGAACCTCACCGGCACCATGCGTGTGTGCACCGCCACGCGAGAGCGCCTTAAGGCGCGCCACGGCTGCATCGTCAACACAGCTTCCATGCTGAGCTTCTTCGGCGGCGGCCTGGTGCCGGGCTACGCGGCCAGCAAGGGCGGTGTTGCGCAGCTCACCAAGTCGCTGGCAATTGCCTATGCGCCCGACGGTATCCGTGTCAACGCGATCGCCCCCGGCTGGATCGCCACGCCGCTCACGCAAGCGCTGCAAGACGACCCTGCGCGCGCCGGCCCTATCCTGGCGCGCACGCCCATGGGCCGCTGGGGTACGCCCAAAGACGTGGCCGAAGCCGCGATGTTTCTCTGCACACCGGCGGCTGCGTTCATGACCGGCGTGATCCTGCCGGTGGACGGCGGCTACATGGTGTCTTGATCAAGTGAACGCTTTGCCCAAAACAGCCAAGCCCCAAGCCGCCAAGCCGCCTCCTTTGCAGGTGGCCGGCACGGCGGCATTTTCCAAGTTCATGCATGTGCTGCAACTGGTGGCCGACGCCGAAGAACCGCTCAACGTCGGCGCGCTGGTCAAGGCCAGCGGCTACCCCCGGCCCACGGTGTACCGCATCGTCGCTGCACTGGTGGCTGAGCGCCTGTTGGTGGAGAACGAACGCGGCGCGCTGCTGGCGCTTGGGCCCCGCCTGATCCAGCTGGCCAGCCGCAGCTGGGGCCGCTCAGACTTGCGCCTGGCAGCAGTCGACGAACTCAAGCGCCTGCGCGACCTCACCGGCGAGACCGTGCACCTGGCCGTGCCCAACGGCAACACCATGGTCTACATCGAGAAACTGGAGAGTCCGAGCGCGGTGCGCATGGCATCGCGTATCGGCACCAGCGTGGCGCTGCATGCGACTGCAGTCGGCAAGGCTTACATGGCGGCGCTGGAGCCTGCTGTGCTCGAGCCGTTGCTGCAGAGGCTGCCTTTGCCGCGTTACACCGGCAACACGCAGGTCAAGCTGCCGGAGTTGCGCAAGCAGTTGCAAGTCACGCGGGAGAGGGGCTGGTCGGTGGATGCCGAGGAGCATGAGACTGGCATCTTCTGTTACGGTGCCGTCATTCGAGGTAGCGGCGGCGCGCCTGTTGCTGCGATCAGTGTGAGCACTTTGATGTTTCGGCAGAAAGCGGATCCTGAGGGGGCTTATGTGGCGCCGTTGGTGGAAGCTTGCCGGGGGATTTCGGCGCGGATCGCCGAGACGCCGGTCTTGTCGGCGGCGGAGGTTTTGTAGGGCGGCCTCTTCCCCGTTCGGGCCAAGCTCTCCCCGTTCGGGCTAAGCTCTCCCCGTTCGGGCTGAGGTATCGAAGCCTCTTGTGTGTTCCGGGGTGAAATGCAGGCTTCGATACCTCAGCCCGAACGGTAGGGATACCCAGCCTGAACGGTAGGGAAGGCCGCTGCTTATTCCTGGAAGTTCCTCAAAGCTGCCTCAACCGCAGCCGCCGTAGCCAACGGCTTCTCCATCGGAAACAGATGACTCCCATCGAGCATCATGATCCGTCCCTTGGTCACTTTCTCCGTCATGGCCATGCCCACTTGTTTCATTTCGGCCGATTGCCGGCCACCGATAAAACTGACGGGGCACTTGAGTGGGTGGCGCTTGAGCAGGCCATCCAGGTTATGGGGCAATGTGTTGTAGATCGCTGTTTCCACATCGCGGTCGAAGCTCAGCAGGCGTTCGCCTTCTTCGGCACCGTCGTGCGTGCCATGCTCGATGTAGTCGCGCAGCACCTGCTCGTCCCAGGCGGCAAATGCTTTCTTGCTGCGAAAGTGTTCGAAGACCTCGTCTTTTCCCAGCCATTGGTGCCGGCGTTTGCGGCTGACGGCGCCGGGGGAGAGGGTGCCGACCAGTTGCGCACGTTTGGCGACACTCAGCGCGGTGGCGCGCCAGCCACCGAGGACGGGTGAGTCAACCAGGACCACGCCCCCGACCGGGTGGCCGCCCAGCACCGGGTTGCGTGCCGCGCACATCAAACTTAAAAAGCCTCCAAGCGAGTGGCCCACCAGAAATGCCGGTTGACCGGATTTTTCAACCTCATGGGCGGTGAAGTCCGCCAGCTGCTGCACCAGGTGCGGCCAGTTGCTGGTCACGGGGTAGTGCGGATCGTGGCCGAACTTTTCGATGGCCTTGACCTGGAATCCGCGCGCTCTCAGGCTTTGGAAGACAACGCCATAGGTACTGGCCGGAAAGCTGTTGCCATGGGAAAAAATGACCAGCGGTTTTGTCGAAGCAGGCACGGCTTAAATTAACTTTTCTTCAGGCGTGGTGATTTTCTTCAGGGGCTCGTGGCGCACGGCCGGCATCTTCAGCGGGATGTCGGTGTGTGCATCGTCCCAAACCGGGTCTTCGATACTGTCGAACACTTCGCGCAGTTTCTGGCCCCAGCTGCTGTGCATCATGCGGTAATAAGGGTTGTCGTTGTCGATGCAGACGATCTTGTCGCTCTTGTAGGTGTCGGCTTCGTACACCACCAGATCCAGCGGCAGGCCCACCGAGAGATTGGACTTCATGGTGGAGTCCATCGACACCAGCACGCACTTGGCGGCCTCGGCCAGCGGCGTGGCGGGGGTCAGCACGCGGTCCAGCACTGGCTTGCCGTATTTGGATTCACCGACCTGGAAGTAGGGCGTCTCGTCGGTGGCTTCAATGAAGTTGCCGGCCGAATACATCTGGAAGAGGCGCATGTTCTCGCCACGAATCTGCCCGCCGAACACCAGCGAGACATTGAAGTCCACGTCGGCGTTTTTCAGTGCCTCGGCATCACGGTCATAGACGCGGCGGATCGCCGAGCCCAGCACGCGGGCGGCGTCGAACATGCTCTTGGCGTTCCAGATCGTGATGGGTTCGGCGCCTTCACGGTCTTTCAGTTGCTCGACCTGCAAAATTTCGCGAATCGATTGCGAGATCGACAGGTTGCCGGCCGACAGCAGCACCATGAAGCGGTCGTCGGGCTTTTCATAGACGATCATCTTGCGGAAGGTGCTGATGTGGTCCAGGCCCGCATTGGTGCGGGAGTCGGACAAAAACACGAGTCCGGCGTTGAGTTTGACAGCGACGCAATAAGTCATGAGGTGGTCTGGAAGTGTGGAGGACGTGGGGGAAGCTGGGGAAGTCGGGTTGCGCTGGTTCACGGTGCGATCGAAATTTTCTTCAGGCGGTACAGGGCATCGAGCGCTTCACGCGGGCTCAGTGCATCGGGGTCTATCGTACCCAATGCCTTCTCCACGGCGCTTTGCTCGGGCGCGGCTGATTCAGGCGGAGCGGCAAACAGGTCGACCTGTGCGCGCACTTCGGTCTGGTGGGCTTCGAGTGCATTGAGCGCGTGACGGGCGTGGTTGACGACAGCGGCGGGCACGCCGGCCAGCTTGGCGACCGCAATCCCGTAGCTTTTGCTGGCGGGGCCGGGCTCGATGTAGTGCATGAAGACGATGTCGGCGCCGGACTCGACCGCGCTCACGTGGACGTTGATGGCGCCGTGGTGCTGCGCCGGGAATTCGGTCAACTCAAAGTAATGCGTGGCAAACAGCGTGAAGGCCTGCGTCTTGTTGTGCAGGTAGGCCGCGATGCCGCCGGCCAGTGCCAGGCCGTCGAAGGTCGAAGTGCCGCGGCCGATTTCGTCCATCAACACCAGTGAATGGGGTGTGGCCGCATGCAGGATCTGCGCGGCCTCGGTCATCTCGAGCATGAAGGTGGACTGCGCGTTGGCCACGTCGTCGGCAGCGCCAATGCGGGTGTGGATGGCGTCGATGGGGCCGAGCCGGCAACTGGCGGCGGGAACGTAGGAACCGACGCTGGCGAGCAGAACAATCAGTGCAACTTGACGCATATAGGTCGACTTGCCGCCCATGTTGGGGCCGGTAATGACCTGCATGCGGTGCTTGCCGCTCATGCTGCTGTCGTTGGCAATGAAGGCACTGCCGCCGGTTTCGGCCAGGCGCGCTTCCACCACGGGATGGCGGCCCTGAACAATGTCGATGCAGGGCTCGCGCACAAACACCGGTGCGGCCCAGTTCAAGGTGAGCGACCGTTCGGCCAGGGCGCACAACGCGTCAAGCGATGCCAATGCGCGCGCCAGGCGGCTCAGCGCGGGGATGAAGTCCTGCAACTGGTCCAGCAACTGCTCATACAGCCATTTCTCGCGTGCCAGGGCGCGCTCTTGTGCCGACAGGGCCTTGTCTTCAAAAGCCTTGAGTTCCGGCGTGATGTACCGCTCGGCGTTTTTCAGTGTCTGGCGGCGGCGGTAGTCGTCGGGCACCTTGTCGAGTTGCCCTTGCGTGACCTCGATATAAAAGCCGTGCACTTTGTTGAACTGCACACGCAGGTTGGCGATGCCGGTCCGGGCCCTTTCGCGGCCTTCGAGGTCGAGCAGAAAGTCGTCGCAGTTTGTCTG
This sequence comes from Polaromonas sp., assembly GCF_039932935.1. Taxonomy (GTDB): domain Bacteria; phylum Pseudomonadota; class Gammaproteobacteria; order Burkholderiales; family Burkholderiaceae_C; genus Polaromonas. Next base: position 92,468 of record NZ_JBDTPB010000073.1, on the reverse strand, counting down.
AATGGCGCGCAGCTCATCCAGGTCGGCGTCGCAGCCGTGGTTAATGACGCCGCCGTCACGGACCAGTGCCGCCGGCTCGTCAAGCACATAACGGCCGAGCAACTCTCGGCAACCCGCTGGCGGCTGCAGGTCTTCAAAAATTTTAGTCAAAAGTGCCGGTAGCCCAATCAGGGCGGGCGCTACCAGCTCTGCTTTTTGTAGCGTGTCTTTCAGCGCTACCAGCTCGCGCGGGCGCACCTGGCGCAGCGCGATGCGGGCCGTGATGCGTTCCACGTCGCTGCAGCCCTTGAGTTTTGTGCGCAGGGTTTGCTGTGAGCCGCTGCGTAAATGTGTGATGGCTTCGAGCCGCGCGGCGGCCTGGGCGCGGTCGCGGCGCGGGGTGAGCAGCCAGCTTTTAAGTGCACGGCTGCCCATGCCGGTGGCGCAGGTGTCCAGCAATGAAAACAGCGTGGGCGAATCTTCGCCGCGCAGCGTCTGCGTGAGTTCGAGGTTGCGTCGCGTGGTTTGCGGCAGCTCGATCAGCTCCCCCGACCGCACTACCTGAAGGCCTTGCACGTGCGAAAGCGCCCGGCCTTGCGTGTGTTCGGCGTAGCCCAGCAGTGCCGATGCCGCTGCGTGAGCCTCGCCCAGCGCTTCGGCGTTCCAGGAGGCCAGCGACGCGACCTTGAGCTGGTCGAGCAGGCGGCGCGCGCCCAGCGCGGCGTCAAACTGCCAGGCCGGGCGGGCGGTGGAGGCGCAGCGCTGCGCTTTCAGGCGCTGCTCGAAAGCCGGTGTGACGTCGACGTTGTAAAGCAGTTCGCTGGGGGCCACGCGGGCCAGCCAGGCCTCGAGCTCGTCATTGGCGCAATGCGCCAGGTGAATCTCGCCTTGCGTCACACTGAGCCAGGCCAGGCCGCAGGTATTGCGCGTACCCTGGTGCACCGCCAGCAAAATCGATTCGGTTTTATCGTTCAGCAGTTCGGTGTCGGTCAGCGTGCCTGGCGTCACCACCCTCACTACTTTTCGCTCGACTGGTCCCTTGCTGGTGGCGACGTCGCCGACCTGCTCGCAGATGGCGACCGATTCGCCCAGCTTGATGAGCTTGGCGAGGTAGCCTTCGAGTGAGTGAAAAGGCACGCCCGCCATGACCACGGGCTCGCCTGCGGACTGGCCGCGCCGGGTTAAGGTGATGTCCAGCAGGCGCGAGGCTTTTTCCGCATCGGCAAAGAAAACTTCATAGAAGTCGCCCATGCGGTAGAAAACCAGGGTGTCGGGGTATTCCGCCTTGATGCGCTTGTACTGCGTCATCATGGGCGTGTCTTCTGCCGCTCCACCGGCAGCATTCTTGCGCGGAATTGTTTCTTTTTGCATCAATGACCTGGCGCGTTGCGCTTCTTCCTTTTTCGCATTTTTGCGGATTCAACCGTCCATCCTGGAAGCGGCGCCGGGATGGGGTTCACGCTCCGATTGTCCTTTACTCTCCGGCGCTTGCGACAGGGCTCAGCCTCTCTGCGCGAAAGCTGCGGCTGAAGATGGGGCGGCCCAAATCTTTACGCCGTAAATCAAACCGCCGAGGCGTCCCAAACGGTTCAGGACAACGGTAGACTTCATGGGCTTCTGCAGGCGCAACGATTGGCTGCGGCCACCGGATCCCGGCATTGACCTGTTTGCAATCTCGATCGGAGGGCTGGCGATGGGCAAGCCAAGCATGCCGTTCGCACTATGGGGCATTTTTCACGTGACTTTGGCTGAAATTTCTCGCATCCACGGCCAGTATGACGCTTCTCACGGCTAACATCCGGGATGTCGAAAGCGCGGAAACGCCCTCTATGCTAAAGCCACCTGCGAACTGCTTCAATGGAAAACAAATCTGACGCTGTGCTTGCCGACCCACCTCCACTGAATGCAGGCCGCAGGGCCGTACACGAGACTGCCCGACTGTGCCTGGGCTATCTGGTGCTGGTGGGGGTTAGTCTGACCGTCTCATTGCTGGCAATTCTCATGCGGCCGCTGTTGCCCAGGGTTTTGAGCCGGCGGTGGGGGCGCGTGCTTGTGGCTGCCAGCTTTCGGTCCTATCTGCGCCTGCTGGTGTTTATGGGAGCTTGCCGGTTCGATCTGACGGCGCTGGATGCCCTGCAGGCGGGCCCTGCGGTGATCATCGCGCCCAATCATCCCTCCCTGCTGGACGCCATCATGATCCTGTCCCGGTTGCCGAACGCTACCTGCATCATGAAAGCGGACATCGTGAACAACGTATTTTTCGGCGCCGGTGCGCGGCTGGTGGGCTACATCCGAAACACACCGCTGCGCACCATGGTGCAGCTGGCCGTCGCAGACCTGAGTCAGGGCAACAGCTTGCTGCTGTTTCCGGAAGGTACCCGTACGCGGCGGTTGCCCGTCGAGCGAATGCAAGGCACCACCAGCCTGATTTCGAAGTTTGCGGGTGTGCCGGTACAGACTATTTTCATCGAAACCGACTCGAAGTTTCTTGGCAAAGGCTGGTCCCTGCTCTGGACCCCTAAAATGCCTGTCACCTACCGTGTACGCCTTGGCAAGTGCTTTGAGCCTGCCAGTGACACGGCGCACTTTACAGCGGAGCTGGAGCATTACTTTCATGCCGAGCTGAAGCGCACGCCTTCATCCTCCGCAGCAGTCTCTTCCCCGCTGGCCTGAGCCGCACATACTTCAAGTTCCCCTCGATGAATGATTCTGTCCGAGACGGGCCCAGCACTCACCTGGTGCTGATCCCCAGTTACAACCCCGGCGTCAAGGTGGACGAAACCGTCCGCAGCGCGTTGGCGCAATGGTCACCCGTTTGGGTCGTGGTCGACGGCAGCACCGACGGCAGCGCCGACCGCCTGCTGGCAATGGCGGCGGGTGATGACCGTCTGCACGTGGTGGTGCTGCCGCGCAATGTCGGTAAGGGCGCTGCCGTACTGAGCGGTATTGAACTGGCTGCGGCCCAGGGGTTCACGCACGTGCTGACCATGGACTCCGATGGCCAGCACCCCGCTCACCTGATTCCGGAATTCATGGCGGCATCACAGGCCCAGCCCGCAGCCATGGTGCTCGGCGTGCCTGTGTTCGCTGCGGACGCGCCCCGTCTGCGTGTCAATGGCCGCAAGGTTTCCAATGGCTGGGCGGACCTGGAAACTCTGTGGGCCGGCATCGGAGACTCCCTGTTCGGCTTTCGTGTCTACCCGATAGCGCCGCTGCGCGAGGTGATGGCGGGGCAACGCTGGATGCGCCGCTTCGACTTTGACCCGGAAGCCGTTGTTCGCATGTGCTGGCGCGGCGTCAAGCCCATCAATTTGCCGGCCACCGTGAAGTACTTTCGCCCGGACGAGGGCGGGGTGTCGCACTTCAACTACCTGCGTGACAACCTCTTGCTCACCTGGATGCACTCGCGGTTGTTTCTTGGGTTTGTGTTGCGCCTGCCGCTGCTGGTGGCCAGGCGCCTATTTCAGCGGCCTTAAGCTGATGCGGCGGAGCCGGGCAGCGGCTTGATCGCCTGATACTCCGAAAAAACACCGGCTTCCAGGTGCTGCCTGGTCTGCGTCAGACCTGCTGCACGCAGCGTAGCCAGCACCTGTTCGGGCGGAACACAGGCCTCTATGCTGTCCCAGTAATAGCGCCAGATGGATGCGGTTTCTTTTTGCCGCGAAACGAGCCGCGTCAGCAGGGGAATCACGCCGCGCATGTAGGTTTTAAGCAGCCACCGGCCCCAGCTACTTTTTGCCTGCGTGATTTCAAGCACGCAGAGCCGGCCCCCGGGCTTTAGCACGCGCTCGAATTCTGCAAATGCCACGCCCAGATCGCTGATGTGGCGCAGGGCATAACCCATGCTCAAAAAATCGAAATGGTTGTCTGGAAACGGCAGCGATTCGGCCCGGCCTTCCACCAGCGCCATGGCTTTGGGCAGCTTGCTGGCAGCCATCATGCCGGGGCTGGGGTCCACGCCGGTCACCAGGGCAGGGTCGCCCGTCAACAGGCAGGCCTGCGCTGAAACCAACCCGGTTCCCACGCCCACATCGAGCACTTTCATGCCCGGCTTGAGGCCACCGCGAATCAGTGCATCGCGCCGATAACGGGAGCCGCTGCCCCAAGCCAGAATGGCTTCGATGCGGTCGTAGTCGGCTGCCGTGCTGTCAAAAATCTTGCGCAGATATGCCTGTCGGTCCTGCTCTGTCTTGTAATACTCGGTCAGGGGGGCATGGGGTGCATGCACGGTAGGGGTGATTTCGGGGGTAGCCATGGAATTCCTTGTTGTTTAAATCATGCCGCCGTTGACGGAAATAACCTGGCCGCTGATGTAAGCCGCCCGATCCGAAGCCAGAAAGCTCACGAGGTCTGCCACCTCTTCGGGCTTGCCGGCGCGCTTCATGGGCACCATCTGCGCAATCGCCGCAGCGTCAAAGCTGCCCTGGCTCATGGGCGTCGCGATGATGCCCGGTGCAACGGCATTGACGGTGATGCCGCGGCTGGCGACTTCCAGCGCGAGAGATTTGGTGGCCGAATGCAATGCACCCTTGGCCGCTGAGTAATTGACTTGTCCCCGGTTGCCCGTGACTGCGGCTACCGACGTGATGTTGATGACACGCCCCCAACGCGTACGGATCATGGGCATCATCAACGGCTGGGTGACATGAAAAAAGCCGTTGAGCGACACGTCGATGACCTGTTGCCATTGCCGCAGCTGCATGCCGGGAAACACCGCGTCGTCATGAATGCCGGCGTTGTTCACGATCACCTGGATCGGCCCTTGCAGCAAGAGCGTTTCCAGGGCGGTGGCGGTTGCGGCGGGTGCGGTGACGTCAAACGCCACGGCCTCGGCGAGGCCGCCTGAAGCCTGGATTGACGCGACCAGCGCCGACGCCGCCTCAAGGCCACGGTTGGCATGCACAAGGACATGGAATCCGTCGGCAGCGAGCTGCCGGCAAATGGCCGAACCGATCGCGCCGCTGCCGCCTGTGACCAGCGCGCGTTTGGGAGCGGGGGCGTTCATGGTTTTCCTCTGGATAGAGCGGTTGAGGTTTGAGCGGGTGCCTCCAGTATCACGACGGCGCGCCCCGACAGAAGCAGGGCAGGTCCCGCATGGACCGTGAAACCATACAAAATGCTGGCTGCATCACCGCTGCTGCGCTCGGCATGGATGGTCAGGTCGAGTTCGACGTCGTCAAGCCTGTCGACGTACAGGGTGACACCGCGAACGCTGACCAGGTAACCGTTGGTGCCTTCGGCGGCGCATGATCCCGGCACGGCAGCAGATTCGGAGATCAGTGCGCCGTGCACGGCCATGGCCTGTGCCGCGTATTCAATGCCGCATGCGGCCCCAAGCCGCCCATAGGCGCGCAGGGGGTTGTCGATGGCTCTGTGGCTGGTGGCTTGGCAAAAAATCTGGCTCTCGTCCCATGACGTCACCTGATCCAGCAGGCACATGCGGCCCTGATGGGGAATGCGACGCATAATCTCGCCGTGCTCCAGCGCCGGCGGAGCGCTGATCATTGGGGTGGGTATCAGTGCCATAAGAGTCATGGGGCCACCTGAAGGGTGAGCTGCAGGCCCTCAAGGTAGTCCAGCACAACGCGGCTGCTCCGCTGCCGTGCCGTGCTCCACAGCAAGGGCAGGCAACGCGCTGCTGGAATGTCTGTACGCATTTTCTCAAGCGCCGCGTCGGCCAGCCGGTCTGCCGGCAATGCCGTCAGGCAGTCGCCGGGTTCCAGTGTCCATTGCGCCTGGCTGCGTTCGCTGCGGCAAGGCGCCAGCACCAAGGCCAGACCGAAGGTGTCGGGAATGGGGCGCGTGCTGTGCAGCGGCTCGGGGTAATCGGTGTCGTAGGCCACGAGCAGCACGGGTATCTGTTCCGTCGCTACCAGGGTCATGGCTTCGAGCAGGCCCGCGGCAAAGCTCGCGTCACGCGCGCAAAGCACCGACGAAGAAGCCATCGAACTGCTTGAGATGCTCCAGTATCCGGAGGCGGCGTTGTGCACGGAGTTATGAAAACGCGTGGGCGAGATCAGCCGGTCGCTGGACGCCAGCGCGCTGCAGATTTCATGGCAATTGACGGCGTCGCCACTCGACGACGAGAAGACGGAAATTAAAGAGGCAGCCTCCAGCCCGGATGCCGCAATGGCCTCTTCGCTCACCCCCAAGGCCACCTTCACGACGGCGCCCGCCCGGCGGCGTTCGGCCTGGGGCAATGCCATGGGGGCGGGCAGCACGCAGCGCACAGGCTGGTAAGGGGCACTGCCCTTGAATTGCTCACGCCCTTGCGCCCAGCTGACCAGTCCCGGGCCCAGCAGCCCGACACCGTCCACGAAGGCGGTCAAGGTCTGCGCTGGGCTGGATTTCAGATATGTCATGTCGGGATCAGCCGGCAAGGCCAAAAATGAGGCTGCAGTTGGTGCCGCCAAAACCAAAGGAATTGCTGAGTACAAATTGCGGAGCGATCTCCTGGTTGTCTGTCAGGTAGCCGACGGGTAAGTCGGGATCGCACGCGGTGGTGTTGATGCCGCCGGGCTTGAAGCCGTTCTGCAATGCGAGCGCGCAGATCACGGCTTCAATCCCGCCTGCAGCGCCGAGGGTGTGGCCGGTGGCGCCCTTGGTAGAGCTGCAGGGCGTTCCGTTGCCGAACACGCCTGATACGGCTTTGGCTTCTGCGGCGTCGTTGCTGGGCGTGGCCGTGCCGTGCAGGTTGATGTAGTCGATCGCGGCCGGGGCAAGGCCGGCCATGGCCAAGGCCTGCTCCATGGCCAGCCGGGCGCCCAGGCCTTCGGGGTGCGGCGAGGACATGTGATGGGCGTCACTGGACTCGCCAACACCCCACAAGAGCACGTCGCCGGGAGTGGGTTGCGCCGATGCAGGTTCCAGCAATATGAAAGCCGCGGCTTCGCCAATGGAAATGCCGTCTCGCGCGGCGTCGAATGGCCGGCAAGCCTGCGTGGAAGTCAGGCCCAGCGAGTTGAACCCATACAAGGTGGTCAAGCACAGCGAGTCGACGCCGCCCACCACCGCGGCATCGATCAGGCCCGCTTGCATCATCCTTCGCGCCGACCCGAACACCTTGGCGCTTGAAGAGCACGCTGACGAAACCACCACCGCGGGGCCCGTCAGCCCCAGATAGTGGCGTGTGAAGTCGGCCACGGAAAATGTGTTGTGTGTTGTTCCGTAGATGAAGTCGGGGGGAAGGGCGCCGCTCACCGGGTCGCGCCTTCGGTAGGCCAGTTCTGTCTGAAGAATGCCCGACGTGCTGGTACCGATAAAAACCCCGACGCGACTCGCACCGTATTTTTCAGCGGCAGCGGCAACGGCCTGGGAAAAACCGTCCTGCTGGAGTCCCATCAACGCGAGCCGGTTGTTACGGCAATCGAAGCGGGCCCACTGCGCGGGAAGCCGCACGTCGTCAACGCCGGCGACTTCGCCCACAAAAGTTGGCAAGTCGACCGTGTCGAAGCTGGATGGCGCGAGCCCGCCCCGCCGCGCACGCAGTGCGTCAAGAGTTTGCACAAGACCGCAGCCTATGCTACTGGTCGCAGTGAAATGGGAAAGCCGAAGAGGGTACAGAGAAAAGCCTGTCTGAAAGAAAAGGACACTTTAGCAAAACAAGCCGGCAGATTCGGCGTGCCCGCCTTGCCGGACACCAGCTGTTACCTGCCTGCGATGCGCCGTTGGTGAAGAAAGAGGGACAGCCACGCTGCCAGTCCCCCGAGCAGTATGCCTGCGAAGACATCTACTGCGACATGCTGCCGCGTGGCTAACGTTGAATAGGCAATGCCGAAACACCAGATGGCATTCACCGTCAGCAACCATGAGGGTACGGTAAACCGGATCAGCAGGTAGTGCAGCCAGATGCCTGAAAAAACCGCTGTCGCAACATGCAGAGATGGACAGGCATTGCCCGCGGTATCCATGTTTTTCAGGAAAAGCATTTCAGGGTATTTCACCCAATCGATATCTGCTGGAGGGGTGGCCGTGGGCCAAAAGTAAAACACCAGCAGGCCCGCCAGGCAGGTCAAAGCAATCGCACCACCATATCGCAGCAGTTCACTTCGGTCACTGAAGAACAGCGGAGGCAATGAAACATAAACCCACAGCGAAAGATACACAGGCAGGGCCAGCGGCTCAAAGCCGATGAGGCGGTCGGGCCACGTCAGCGGCATCACCACAATCGGAAATGCCGGGTGCTTGAGCAGATAAAAATAGGCACCGAAAAAGACGGCGATGAAAGCCATGGTTCCAATGCCTTTGAGGTAAAAGTGCTGGAAGATGACACGCCCGATCTGGGGCCACGGACTTTGCCGGGACGGAGTTGGCTTCATGTGATGGCCTGTCGCAGGGTGACGGTGCGCAAGCCTGCCGCCGCGATGGATTCCAGCAAAGCCGGCAGGACATCCAGGATGACCGGAACACCTTGGGGTGTACGTGCTGCATTTCCGTCATGCAACAGCAAAATGGCACCGGCCTGTAGCCCGGCAGTGAGTTTGTCTTTGACGCGTCCGGGATCGCCGACACGCGTGTCGAAGCCGCGAGCGGACCAGCTGGCGAGCTTCAAGCCGAGCCGTGCCAGCACGGGATCCAGAAAGGGATTTCGCAGGCCGGCGGGCGCGCGAAAGAAAAGGGGCCGCTGACCGGTCAATTGGGTCAAGGTGTCCTGTGCCGCCTGCAGCTCGCGCAACATGCTGCGTGGGCCGGTCAACGCAAACCAGTGGCGGTGGTTTTGGCTGTGGTTTTCCACGGCGTGCCCGCGCCGCGTCAGCTCCCGGCATAGTTCGGGGTAGCGGGATGCCTTCTCCCCGACACAGAAAAAAGTCGCGCGAACCGCGTACCGGTCGAGCACGTCCAGAACCTTCGGGGTGACCAAAGGGTCAGGCCCGTCGTCAATGGTCAGGGCGACTTCCCGTCTGGCAGCAGCGGCTTCGGGCAGGCGCGTCCAGTTGGGGCCCAGCCACCGGCTGCGAGGCCACATTCCCACAGCAGTGAGAAGCAGGTGATTAAGGATCACGGCGGTGAGCGGCCAACGCCATTGACCGGGATCAATCACAACAGCGACAAGTGCAGCCGCGTGCAATGCGAGACTTGCACGTATCAGGATGCTGGGCTTCCAAATGAAGTCAGGCATGCGGTTTTCTGGCAAAAATTGCCGCGTAGATCAGAGCCAGAATGACGCCAGGGGCGACGGTGACGCCCATGGCCTGCAGGATAGACACCTTGGAAAAAGCCAGCAGCCCGAAACCCGCAACGGTGGTCAGATTGGCCAGTAGCATGGAAGCCAGCGTCCGCGGCGCCACCGGGGCACTGGGATTGGGCCGGTCAAAAAACAGGGCGTAGTTGGAGCCCACTGCCACAACTAGCAACAGCCCGACCAGATGCAAAAGGATCAATTGCTGGCCCAGCAGCGCCAGCCCCGCCGTCACCGTGATGACCGCGGCCGCCAGCGGTGCAATGATCCGCAGCACGCGTGCGAATGACCGGAAAACTACCAACAGCAAGGCGACAATGACGGCCAGACCTCCCAGCGATAGCATGATCGCCTCGCGCAGATAACTGGAGTACAGGTGGTCTGACTCGCTCTTCATGTCGACGAAAAGCACCCCGGGCAGGGCCTTGGCAGCCAGCGCGTTGCGAATGACGTGTGCGTCAATGTTGCGCCCCTGAGGCGCTGTCAGCGGCAATAAAGCACTCCAGCGGCTTTCTTTGCCGATAAGCAACGCGGACAGCGCCATCGCCATGGAGGTTTTTTCAAGGTCGACCGGCTGCAACAAGGGCTGATTGCGTGCGGCGGTGACGTCAGCCGTGAAGGGCGCGAATACCTCCGCGCGCACTGGCAGGCCTTTTGTTGCCTGCGCCATTCGTGCCTGCAGAACCTCAGCCGGGGGCAAACTGGCCTGGCGGGCGCGTTGCGTGGCAAGGCTTGGAAGGTAACGGCTGGGGCTTTCAAACGCGGCGATCTCGCCGCGCTCGACCTGTGCCTGGAGCAGGCTGGAAACCTGCTCGGCGGTTTGCAGCACTGCCTCACGGTTGGCGCCGGAAACCACGACCACATACCGTACGCCAGGCGCCCCCATGTCCGCGCGCAACCTTTCGTCCAACGCCACATCGGCTTGGGAAACGGGGCTCAGCGAAGATATCTTGTCATTGAACAGACTGTCGTGGTGCATCGCAAGGATGGCACAGGCTGCCGCCAGCAGGGCCACGGCGGCCCATCGCAGAGACGTCGCACGCTGCACCAGTCTGCCCAGCAGATGACCGATGGCCGACACATCGTGAATACGAAAGTGACGCGGCAGCAGATGAGGCAGGACGTAGCGGGTCACCGCGGCCGCCACGACAAGGCCGGCAATCGAATACAGGCCGAGTTGTGCCAGCCCCGGGAAACCCGAAAAGAGGAGGGAGGCGAAGCCTGCGATGGAAGTCAGAACGCCGAGGCGGATGGTAGGCCAGAAGCGCTTGACCCAGTGCGACTGATCCCTGTCGTCTTCGGACTGCACAAAAAGATAAATGGAGTAGTCCACTGCCTCGCCGATCAGGGCCGTGCCAAAGCCCAATGTGATGCCGTGCACCGAGCCGAACCCCAGGCTGACCACGGCAACCCCTGCCAGTGCGCCGGTCACTACGGGCACAAAACCCAGCACCAGCGCGCTGACGGAGCGATAAACCAGCAGCAACAGTGCTGCGATCAACACCACGCTGATCATTGAGAGGTGGCTGACCTGGCTCTGGATGGTTTCGCGGGATGTGACCGAGAACACGCCGGGGCCCGCCATGACGACGCTGGCGCCGCTCGCGGTACCGCCAGCTGCGTTGAACGCCTGATGAATCGCCTCCATGGCACGTTGCTGGGCGTCCGTGTCAGACCCTGCGGCTTGCGTTTGCAGCAGCAGCAAGGCTCGTTGGCTGTCTTTCGAGGCCCAGGCACCATAGGCCTGATTCGGCTGGCTGCCGCTGTTGAGCTGGCCCAACAATTGCACCATTTCGCCCGTAGGATCGCGCGGCAGCAAGGCCTTCACCATCAGACCTGCGGGCGAAGCCAGCAGTTCAATGCTGTCGCCGAGGGCTGCATGCAGGCCGTCTGCGCTGAAGCGCTCCGGCGTGACCGACGGGCTGAGCAGGTAGCGGTTTGTCAGCAGGAAGTTGCGATCACGCTCGACATTGACAGGCTCGCCGTTGGACACACTGGCAAAGGCTGGATCGGTGCGGAGCTGCTGCGCGATTTTTTTGGAAAGTTCTGCGCGCTGGGGCGCATCGGAACCTTCTATTCCCACCAGGATAAGCCGTGAAGCCAGCCCTTCGGTCAGCTGGTCCATCAGCAGTTGCTGCTCGGGTGTCGGTGTGCGCGGCAAGAACGCCGACAGGTCGGTGGTGAAATGTGTGCGGGCGATGACAACGCCACAACCGATCAGGAAAACCAGCCATAGCGCAATGGCCGTGATGCGGCCGCGTGCGCCGTTTGTCACGGGGCAGCCACTTGTTCGATGGTCATTGTGGAGCTGTCGCCATCGGCCTGCGCGATGTCGATGGTGCGTAACTGGTCACGCACACCCGTGATCCGGATGCGCTGGATCACGGCCTGCATTTTGGGATCAAGGGGCAGCAACTGCAGGGTCCAGCGCTCAGCTGTTCCTTCCAGGCTGAGCCGGTAGTTGCGCTCCAGCGCGTTGCGGTCACCTGCCAGGGTGCCCCGGATGCTCTCGATGAACGCCGCCAGCTCCGGGTAGGCCTGAAGCCGCAGCTGATATTTTTGCTTGCCGCGTTCAATCACCAGTTCTGTGCCATTGATCACCATGGATTCGGGCTTGGGCTTGAGTGTCTTTTTTTCGAGCCGGTCGGGCGCGGTGTAAAGCAACTCTCCTGACGACTCCACCGGCTTGTCGAGCATCGCGATATTTTTCCTTTCGACAAAGGTGGCGCGCCCTGATTTGCTTTGGGCCAGCGAATCCATCAGTTGCTGGATGTCCCAGGCGGCTTGAGCTGCGGGGCTCAATGCGGCGAGGGCCATTCCGAGCAGGACTGCAGCCAGCACGCGGCCAGCGTGCGGCTGCCAACGCATCATGCGAAGTGAAAGCGAGGTCAAAGCGGTTGGCTGAAGGTCTGTCATATGTTCAGGAGTTTTGTTCAGGGCGGCCGGTGTGTTGCGGCGTGCTTCGCCAGAAATCAAAGAAGTTGAACCAGTTATAAGGCGCGATGCGGCAGTATTGCGCCATGAGCGCAGCATAGCGTGTCATGGCGGATTGCACTGCGACTGTGCGCCCGCGCGGCGGCAGCGCAGAAAAGTCGGCCAGCGGCTCGAAGTGAATGTCATAGCGATTGCCGCCGCGGTACAGGCCGGTCATGAACAACACCGGGCGCTTCAGGATGGCCGCCATGCGAAAAGGCCCCAGCGGCAGGCCAGCTGCGTCTCCCAGGAATTCGATCAAATGGGTGTCGTCGTTGCCCAGCGAACGATCGCCCAGCATGCCAACCACGGCGCCCTGATCCAGCAGCTCGTGCACCTTGATCATCGAGTCGATGTGCCCCAATGCCACGACATCCATCTCCGCTTTGGGATTGATGGCGCTCAAAGCGGCGTTGATCTTGCGCGCGTTTTCCTCGTACATCACCATGGCGATGCGCAAGCCGGGCTGCTGGCGACCAATGGCACGCAAGACTTCAAAGCTGCCCATATGCGCGCCAATGAGGAACACGCCTTTGCCGTCCGCCACCACCTGATCGATCAAGGGCTGGTTGTGCACACGGATGTCAAAAAGCTCGAAGCGGTCGTTGAGCAGGTAAACACGGTCGTGAATGGTGGACGCGAAACTCAGGAAGTGCTGGAACAGGTGACGCCAGCCCACCGCAGCGGGGGAGGGCAGGTCAAGCACGCGGCGCAAGTAGTTGCGTGACATGCGGCGCGCCGCCGGTGCAAAAGCAAGAAAATAGGCTGCGATCCCGTAGAGGACGATGCGACTGGTGCTGCGGCCCATGTTCAGCGAAATCCAGGTCATGACGCGCAACATGAAACCGCTGCTGCGCTCGGGCACCTTCTGCCATTCGGCTCCCGATTTTGCGTTCGCTCCGTGTGCTGCGTTCATGGGGACGGCGACAGCACCAGCGTGCCTGTGGCGACTTTCCGGTCGCCGCTGCAAATGTCAAAGCGCGTGCCGCCAGAGGCCGTGTTCGTGCAGGAAATTGTCAATGTCTCACCTGGGCCCACGGGACTGAGGAATTTCGCCGAGCTGATCTGGCAGATATCCGCAGGGACTGTGGCGCCTGCCGAACCAGGGGTGCCACGCGCTTGCCGCACGGCGTGCAGCGCGGCGTCGAGCAGCAGCACGCCCGGAACGATCGGCGAGCCAGGGAAATGCCCGGCAAACGCTGGATGGTCAGGCTCAATGGAAAAGCGGGTTTCCATCGGAGACAAAGGCCTCTTTTGAAGGTGTTCGCGGGCCAACGCAGCCAGCATATCTCGGGGTAATTTACCGGTGCTGTTGCGGGGCAATGCGTCCAGCAGCACCAGCGGCCGTGGGATAAAAATGGCATCGACACGTTCCCGCAGCGCCGCGAGCAAGGTCGGTGCCGTCAGGCCCGGGGCCACCACAAAAGCCATCAGCCGAACCACGGTGTCGCCGGGGCCGTCGTCGGGCATGAAAAAGGCGCCGTCCATCACGCCCGGTATGGCGTGGAGCTGGTGGTTCAGGTAGCCCAGAGAACTTCGTTTTCCTGCGATATTGATCAGGTCGGCGGTGCGGCCATGGAGGATAAAGCGTGTTTCTGACAGCGATTCAAGTTCGTCGGCCAAAGGGGTGGATTGATCGATATGGCCGCCCGAGGCCCAGGTTTGCCCCTGCTTGACACTCAATGTGACGTCTGGGAAAAGCGTCCACGCCTCGTCCTGGGTCATGCGCCTCGTGGCGATTTGTCCGGTTTCGGTGGATCCGTAGATTTCCAGCAGCGGGGCCTGTAGGCGCTCCTCGGTGGCCAAAGCCAGCTGCGGTGGCAAGGGTGCCGTGGCGGACAACAGCTGATCGGTCTTTGGAATATCCAGTCCTGAGGACATCAGCGCTTTTAGATGCACCGGTGTGGTCACCAGCATGCGGGGGCGCCCGCTCTCAGCCAGCGCGGTGCAGATATCAGCGGGATAAAAAGGGTGAGCGGCCACCAAAATGGCACCGCTTTGCAGGGGCAGCAACACCGTGGATTCAAAACCGAACATATGTTGCGGCGGTACGGTCGCCACGATGCTGTGCTTGCGGCCATCAAGCAGGCCGAGCCGGCCGGCTTCCGCCCGCGCGCTGCGGACCAGCCCACCCCAGCTTTTGCGGTGCGCCACGGGCGTGCCGGTAGAACCGGAGGTGAACATGATGGTGGCAATTCGCGACGCGGGAATCTGCGGGACCTCGTAGGGCGCCACGCTTGCGGTGTCTGGCGAACGGGGAGGCATCGCATCCGCCCAATGCAGCAATGGAAGCGTAAAGCTCTGTGGCTGGTCCGCCAGGCAAAACACATCCGGCGCGAAGCTGCGGACCTGTTTCACCATTTCTGGTGTCAGCGTGGGCGGCAGCAGGCTGATCTTGTCGGCCAGCAGTGCGGCCGCCATGCCGACAGCAAACCGGTAACGGTCCGCGCAGACATTGAGTACATGTTTACCTGCCGGCAGGGCCGCCGCAAGCTGTCTCACGTCGGCCAGAAAATGCCCGGCGGTGACGGTCTGGCCATGGCCGCAAGCCACAACATCATCTGCCTGGGTATGGGCGATCAGCGGAAATGTCGTCATGGCCGGCGTGCGCGGTTTTCGGCGGAAGCCTGCCGATAAGCGCGAATCGACTCCAGCGGGCCGGCACGGTCTTCAACCGGCAACGTGTGGCAGCGAACCAAATACTCGCCCGCAAACATCAGTCCGAGCAGGGGCATGCCCAGCAGGTTGGCAAACGTGGACCAGACATAGACGGGAGCAAGCCAGAAGAGCAGCAGGGAAAGCCCCGCCACGCTACCGAAATAAAGCGCCCAGGCCCAGGTGACAGAGCGTGTGTAGGAAACCAGTGCGGGCGAGAGTTCGCCATGCACGATGCGGGCAAATTGCGAAATCATCGGTGTTTGTCCCTGTACCAGTGTTCGGCCGAAGGTTCCGCACAGCAGGGCGTACATGCCCGCATGCTGCAGCAGGAAGACCCAGTTGTAGTGGGTAATCAGCCACTGCCGGGCAAGATAAAACCCGAAACAAGCCACCCCGCAAAGAGCGAGCATGGTGGTGCGTTGTGGTGAACGCCAGGCCAGAACAAAGGCAAGTCCCAGCAGCGGAAGCACAGCGACCAGGGCTTCAAGCAGGCCGGGCGTCGCCGAGGCGGCGGCCAGATGGGAGAGCACGGCGTAGCCGACTCCCAGGGCCGCAATACCGCCCCAGCGACAGGCTTGGGTAAACCGTGTCGCCAGCACGCCCTTCACTGGGTTCGCTGGGCGGCAATGTGGTCGCCCAGGCTTCGCAGCGAATGAAAAATGGCGTGGTTGTCTTCGTGGTCCGCCCTAAGTTGCAGGCCATAGCGCTTGGAAACCACCAGTGCAATTTCGAGAATATCGATGGAGTCCAGCCCCAGCCCGTCGCCATACAGCGGTTCGTCGGGTTTTACGTCGCCCGCGCTCACCTCGAGATTGAGGGCGCTCACCACCAGTTCCGCGACCTCGCGCAGCAGGGCTTCATCAGCCGATTTGGAGGAAGCTTTTAAGGTGGATTCAGGCATGGTCATGGTGGAGTATGAAGCTGTTCGGAGCAGGGCGGGCGCATTACGCGTCAGTCTGTGTTGAGCGGAAATTTTAGCTGAGGCGCAGCGGTATCCATCGCCGCGGCACGCCGGCGATGTCCGCTGTTGGAAGGGCGCATCAGACGCTGTCAGGGCGCACCGCGGGGGTCTTGACTTTTCGGGCGGTGAGGGTCGGTTTATCTGCAGGCGGGGCGTCGGCAACGGTCTCGCCGCTGGATGTGTCCTGCAAAGCCTGGCGCACTGTGGCCTTGTCGCCGGCGCCGGCGAATTTGCTGTATTTGCCCAGGGTGGTGACCAGCTGGCCATAAATACGTGGGTTGCCGGCCACGCATTCACCGTGGTCCATGAAGTCAGCCTCGCCCGTGAAGTTGCCGATCAGGCCGCCGGCTTCGGTCACCAGCAGCGAGCCGGCTGCAACGTCCCAGGGCTTGAGGCCGGTTTCGAAAAATCCGTCGCTGAAGCCCGCGGCAACATAGGCCAGGTCGAGCGCGGCCGCACCCGGGCGGCGCACGCCAGCGCACTGGCTCATCACTTCACCGAGCATGTTGAGGTAGCTTTTGAGCTTGTCACCGGGGCGGTACGGGAAGCCGGTCGAGATCAGGCATTCCTGCAGCCGGGTGCGTTTGGCCACGCGGATGCGGCGGTCGTTCATGTAAGCGCCGCGGCCCTTGGTGGCGCAGAAGATGTCGTTGCGGGTGGGGTCGTACACCACAGCCTGCTCGACCTTGCCCTTGACGGCCAGCGCGATGCTGACGCAATAGACCGGAAAGCCGTGGATGAAGTTGGTGGTGCCGTCCAGCGGGTCGATGATCCAGACGAAGTCGGAGTCTTTGGCGCCATGCTCGCTGCCAGATTCTTCGGCGAGGATGCCGTGGCCGGGATAGGCGGTCAGCAGCGTTTCGATGATCGCCGCTTCGGCCGCCTGGTCGATTTCGGTGACGAAATCGTTGGTCTGCTTGACCGACACGCGGACCGATTCGACGTCGAGCGCCGCGCGGTTGATGATGGCGCCGGCAGCGCGCGCAGCCTTGATGGCCACGTTGAGCATGGGATGGAGATTGCTGGACATAACTTGTAGGGAAGAACGGGAAAAACCGGCGCTGGCGATGCGGGCGGCGGGCAATCTGCGTATTTTCCCATAAACCCCGATACCGTTCCCCCAGAGACCGATATCGCGTGCGCCCAGCCCTAGGCGCCTTCGACGATCAGAAAATCCGCGTCGGCATGCTGCTGGCGTATGGCTTTGGCGGCTTGGTATTCGGGGCTGGCGTAGCAGGCTTTGGCGGTGGCCAGATCGGCGTATTCCACGACCACGTTGCGCTCGCGCGAGCTGCCTTCCATGCATTCGTACGCGCCGCCGCGCACCAGAAAGCGCGCGCCGAATTTCTCAAAAGCCGGCCGTGCCGCGGCCAGGTAGGCGGGGTATTGCGCCTCGTTGTGCACGGACACGCGCACGATCCAGTAAGCCTTTGCCATCGTTGTTCCTTGTGGGTTGAGTGATCAAAGGCTGGACGATACGCGTGACAGATCATTTTTAAAAATGAATAATAAAGATAAATAACATCTAAATAAGAGATTTATGGATTTGAGCGATCTGGTGATCTTTCGGGCGGTGGTGGAGGCCGGCGGCATCACGCGTGCGGCTGAGCGGCTGCACCGCGTGCAGTCCAACATCACGACACGTATCCGCCAGCTGGAGGAAAAACTGGGCGTGGCACTTTTCATCCGCGAAGGCAAGCGCCTGCACCTGTCGCCGGCGGGGCAAACCCTGCTGGCTTATTCAGAACGGCTTCTGGCCCTGGCCGACGAGGCGCGTGAAGCCGTACAAGACGGCAAGCCGCGCGGCCCTTTTGTGCTGGGCGCGATGGAAAGCACGTCAGCCGTGCGCTTGCCCGGCCCGCTCAGCGACTTTGTGCGGCAGTACCCCGAAGTCAAACTGGCGCTCAAGACCGGCAACCCGCAGCAGTTGGCCTTTGGCGTGCTGGCCGGAAACATGGACGCCGCGCTGGTGACCGGGGCGATTGCCGACGGTCCGTTTGAGCGTGAGCCGATTTACAGCGAAGACTTGGTGATCGTTGCGAGCGCCGGGCATCCCGCGATCACGTCGGGGGCCGCTGAGGGTTTAGCGCCGCCCCGCGCCATCGTGGCTTTTGAACCCGGCTGCCCGCACCGCGCCCGGCTGGAGCAGTGGTACGCCGGAAAAAACAGCATGCCGGTGCAGACCATCGAGATCACGTCCTATCACGCCATGCTGGGCTGTGTGGTGGTGGGCATGGGCATTTCGCTGGTACCGCTTAGCGTGCTGGCGACCTTTCCGGAGCGGGCGCGCTTGAGCGTGCATGCACTGCCGCCCGGCAGCGACTGCGCGCAAACCGACCTCATCTGGCGCAAAGGCGCTATGTCGCCCAAGATCCGGGCCCTGATCCAGGTCCTGAAGCCGCCGGCATAGGACAATCCAGCTCCATGCATACGCGATTCATCCTGATCAACACCAGCCACGCCGGCAATGTGGGGGCAACGGCCCGCGCCATGAAAACCATGGGCTTTGACGACCTAGTGCTCGTGGCGCCGCGTTGGGCCAATGTGCTCAACCGCGAAGAAACCATACAGCGGGCCAGCGGCGCGCTGGACGTGCTCAAAAACGCCCGCATTGTGGCGACGCTGGACGAAGCCGTGGAGGGCATGGCCCACCTGTGCGCCACCGCCATGACGCCGCGCGACTTCGGACCGCCCACGCGGGCACCGAGAGAGCACTTCGAGGGTCTGTTGGGAAAAACGAATCCGCTATCAAAAGAGGAGCTGGTTGCGCCCGTCCCTATTGCCTCAAAGCCCGATTCCGTTGCTTTTCTATTCGGCTCCGAGCGCTTCGGCATGCAAAACGAAGACGTCTACCGCTGTCATGTGGCGCTCAGCATTCCGACGGACCCGAAGTTCGGTTCGCTCAACCTGGGCGCGGCGGTGCAACTGATCGCCTACGACTGGCGCCAGGCGCTGGGCGGTTTCAGTGTGCAGCAGGCCAGGGCCGAGCCCACGCTGGCCGATGCGGCGGCGGTGGCCGGCATGCTCAAGCACTGGGAAG
The DNA here is from genome assembly GCF_039932935.1 of Polaromonas sp. Taxonomy (GTDB): domain Bacteria; phylum Pseudomonadota; class Gammaproteobacteria; order Burkholderiales; family Burkholderiaceae_C; genus Polaromonas. The sequence goes on along the minus strand of NZ_JBDTPB010000073.1, from coordinate 73,679 downwards.
AAGCGCTTACCGGCATTGGCTTCCTGGACCCGGCTTCGCCGAAAAAACTGATGCCGCGTCTGAACCAGCTGTTCAACCGTGCCCAGCTCAGCCCCGAGGAAATCCACATTCTGCGAGGCGTGGCCAAGGCCATGCTGCAGAAAGCCTCTGAAACCGGGGCCAAAACAGCCGTCCAAGCGCGCAGCTCCCACCCTCAGTAGACTTCGCCTATGTTTTCCCGACTCCGCTCCGACATCCAGTGCATCCTCGACCGCGATCCCGCCGCCCGTACGGCCTGGGAGGCGCTGACCTGCTACCCGGGCGTGCATGCCTTGCTGTTGCACCGTCGGGCCCACTGGTGCTGGAACCACGGGCTCAAGTGGCTGGGCCGCTTTATCTCGCATTTTTCGCGCTGGGTGACCGGTATTGAGATCCACCCAGGCGCCAAAATCGGCCAGCGGGTGTTTTTTGACCATGCCATGGGTGTTGTCGTCGGCGAGACCGCTGAAATCGGTGACGGCTGCACGATTTACCAAGGCGTGACGCTGGGCGGCACCTCGCTCTACAAGGGCGAAAAGCGCCATCCCACGCTGGGCCGTAACGTGGTGGTGAGCGCCGGCGCCAAGGTGTTGGGCGGTTTTCTGGTCGGTGACGGGGCCAAGATAGGCAGCAATGCCGTCGTCATCAAGCCGGTCCCGGCCGGCGCTACGGCGGTTGGCATTCCGGCGCGCATCATCCCGTCCAAAGTGGGTGAAAGCGCCGACGTCACGACCTCGCCCAAGTTCTCTGCCTACGGCATCACGCTGGACGACGACCCCCTTGGGCAGGCCATGAAGGGGCTGATCGACAACGCCTCGTCGCAGGAGCACCAGATTGCGCTGCTCTGGCAGGCGATTGAAAAGCTGTCCGGCCCGCAAACGGCCATGAGCAAAGACTGCGTACCCAAGGACGCGGCGCTGACGGAAACCTTTGAGGCCGACAAGCTCAACCAGCTGGTCGGCAAGTAGCAACAAAAAAGGAAGGGCGCACCCTTCCTTTTTCTTTGCCCTTAGTGGCGCGTTCAGTTGATCAGGCGAAGCGCGAACGGCACCCGGAATGCCTTGCCGTTGGAGGTGCCCAGCGCGCCCATGACGCAGAACACCAGGTGGCAGATGCCTAGGGCCGCGAACACCAGAAAGCCAATCAGCACGAAGGTCAGGATGATCGCCGCCACATAGCCGATGGCCGCGGTGATGGACCAGTTCAGCGCTTCCTTGGACTGGTCCAGGATGTAGGTGTCGTCCTTTTTCACCAGGTACACAATCAGGCCCGGAATAAAACCCAGAAACAGGGTTCCGACCCAGATCAGCACGGCGGTGTTCCTGGATTCCTTGCTCGGCGTTTCAGTCAGATCGTCCATCTCGGCTCCTCGTGTTGTAAAGCACGAATACTACGTGAGAAAAAAGCCGCCCCAAAACCGGAGAGCGGCCAGGCTCAACGCGGTGGGCGTATGGCGCTTTTCGGCCTGAACGCCTGGCAGACCAAGGCATCGGTTTCCAGGTAGGGCCCGCCTATCAGGTCGACGCAGTAGGGGACCGCGGCAAAGATGCCGGCCACGGCCTGGGAGCCGTCAGGGTTCTTCAACCCTTCCAGGGTTTCCGCGATGGACTTGGGCTGGCCTGGCAAATTCATGATCAGGCATTTGTCGCGGATGACAGCGCACTGGCGCGACAGGATGGCCGTAGGCACAAATTTCAGGCTGATCTGCCGCATCTGCTCGCCAAAGCCGGGCATTTCCTTGTGGGCTACTGCCAGTGTGGCCTCGGGTGTCACGTCGCGCAGCGCAGGGCCGGTGCCGCCGGTGGTCAGTACGAGGGAGCAGCCGGCGTCCACCAGTTCAATCAGCGCGGCGCTGATGTGCACCTGCTCGTCGGGAATCAGGCGCTCTTCAAAGGCGATGGGGTTGCGCAGGGCGCGTGTGAGCCAGTCTTTTAGCGCCGGCAAGCCTTTGTCGACATAGACGCCGGCTGAGGCGCGGTCACTGACCGAGACGATGCCGATCCTGACGGCGTCAAAGGCTTCGCTCATGCCTGAGGCTCTTCGGGTTCCTCAGCCTCGCCAGGTCCCCGGGCAAGCGTCTGCCGCACGAGCTGAAAGATTTCGCGGTAGGACTTGCCGTGGCGCGCGGCTTCGCCGGGCTTTTCGGGCTTGGCGTCTTTGCGGGCCTGGCGGATCAGTGCGCGTAGTTGCTGGGAATCGGTATCGGGGTGCTCCCCCAGCCAGGTGCCCAGCGCGGCGTCGTCGGCGATCAGCTTGTCGCGCCATTGCTCGGCCAGGTGCAGGGCCAGCGTCAGGTCGGCTGAGCCGTTGAGCTGCTCGTTGATCGCTTCGCGAATCGGATCAGGGTCCAGCGGGCGCATCAGCTTGCCGATGAACTGCATCTGGCGGCGTTTGCCCTCGAAATTGGTGATCTTTTTGGCGTCGGCGATCGCGTCGCGCAGCTTGTCGGGCAGGTCCAGGCGCGCCATCAGGTCGGCGCGCAAGGTTAGCAGCGCTTCACCGAGCGCCTGTTTTTCGTCGGCCTCGGCCTTGAGCTGGGTTTTGCTGGGCGGGCCGACTTCTTCAAGCGCGATTTCCTCGGGTTTGACGAAGCGGCCGTTGGACCAGTAGCCCTTGATGGCCTTGGGAGTCTTGTTGTTCATAGCAGTCAGTATCATAGCTACCCATATGACCCAAAAAGCTTCCTCACGCGCCAGCGGCGCAACTCGCAGTGCATCCCGTCCCGCTTCGGGCCCCAATGGCCAGCAACGCCAGCCCGAATCCGGCTTCAGCTACCACCGTGATTTTTTTGAGGGACTCGTCGACAGTGCGCTGAGCCATGCCAAAAAACTGGGTGCCACAGATGCCGCGGCGGAAGCCTCGGAAGGCTGTGGTTTGTCCGTCAGCGTGCGCAAGGGCGAGCTGGAAAACGTTGAGCGCAATCGCGACAAATCACTGGGCATTACTGTCTATATCGGCAAGAAGCGCGGCAATGCAGCGACCAGTGATTTCTCCAAGGCGGCCATCGAACAGACCGTGAAAGCGGCCTACGACATCGCGCGCTTTACGGCGGAAGACAAAACCTCGGGTCTGCCTGACGACCGCGACATTGCGCGTGTGCATCCGGCGCTGGACCTGTTTCACCCCTGGTCCATCAACTCGGAAGAAGCCGCGCAACTGGCCCTGCTGTGCGAAGCTGCGGCGTTGGGCACCAGCCGGCTGATCACCAACAGCGAGGGCGCGGGCGTGTCGGCCCAGCAAAGCCATTTCTTCAGCGCTCACACCAAAGGTTTTCGCGGCGGCTATGCCAGTTCGCGGCACAGCATTTCAGTGGCGCCTATTGCCGGCAAGGGCGACCAGATGCAGCGCGATGCCTGGTACAGCTCCATGCGCGACGCGCGTGATCTGGCGCCCCCCGAGGCGGTGGGCCGTTACGCTGCCGAGCGCGCGCTAGCGCGGCTCAAGAGTCGCAAGATCCCGACGACACAGTGCCCTGTGCTCTTCGAGTCGCCGCTGGCCGCGGGCCTTTTGGGCGGCTTTGTGCAGGCCGTGAGCGGCGGTGCGCTGTACCGCAAAAGCACCTTTCTGGCCAACAGCCTGGGCAAACCGGCTTTTCCCAAGCACGTCGACATTGCCGAAGATCCGCATCTGCGCAAAGGCAAGGGCAGTGCACCGTTTGACGAAGAAGGCGTGAAGACCAAGGCGCGCCAGGTGGTCGACGGCGGCCGCGTCGAAGGCTATTTTTTGAGCACCTATTCGGCGCGCAAGCTCGGCATGCGCACCACCGGCAATGCCGGAGGCTCACACAACCTTGTCATGACCAGCCGGCTGACGCGCCAGGGCGACGACCTGGACGCCATGCTGCGCAAGCTGGGCCGGGGCCTTTTTGTGACCGAGTTGATGGGGCAGGGCGTGAACTATGTGACCGGCGATTATTCGCGCGGCGCCTCCGGCTTCTGGGTAGAAAACGGCCGCATCGCTTTTCCGGTGGAAGAAATCACCATTGCCGGAAACCTGCGCGACATGTTGATGGGCATTGAAGCCGTGGGCGCTGATGCGTACAACTACGGCGCCAAGACGGTCGGCTCCATTCTCGTCAACCGCATGAAGGTTGCGGGGAGCTAGAGCCCCCACGCTCCCCCACTTCGTGTGGGTCGCTGCCCCCCGAGGGGGCCGCTGCGCCTGCGGCCCGGCGAAGCCGGTTCCGCGACCCCGGCTTGGGAAGAGAAGAGCCCCCACGGTCGCTCACTTCGTGTAGCTCCCTCCCCCCGAGGAGGCCGCTGCGCCTGCGGTCTGGCAAAGCCAGTTCCGCGGCCCCGGCTTGAAGGGGGTTTAGCCCACCAAGGCAGCTTTGACGGCCGCAGACACCTGGCCCATGTCGGCCTTGCCGGCCAGTTGGGCCTTGACCGCGCCCATGACCTTGCCCATGTCGCCGGGGCCGGTGGCGCCCAGTTCGGTCACGATGGCCTTCACTGCCGCCGCGACTTCGTCGGCGCTCAGGCGCGCAGGCAAGTAGGCCTGCAGCACGACGAGTTCGGCGGCCTCCTTGTCGGCCAGGTCTTTGCGCTCGGCCTTCTGAAAGGCCTCGAGCGAGTCCTTGCGCTGCTTGATCAGCTTGTCGACGATGGCGACCACGGCCGCGTCGTCCAGCACCACGCGCTCATCCACTTCCTTTTGCTTGAGGGCGGCGAGCAGCAGGCGGATGGTGCCCAAGCGCTCGCTGTCCTTGGCGCGCATGGCGGTCTTCATGTCTTCGGTGATCTGGTCTTTGAGTGCTGACATTGGGGCTCCTGAAGGGGGGCAATGGATGAAGAGGAATGAAGAATGGGAAGCGGAAAGGCTGGCAGGATGGAATTGGCAGGCGCCAAAAACACAAAAGCCCGCAGAGCGTCCTCGTGCGGGCTTTTTGTTGCCGTAAGGCGGTACTAAAATTAGTACAGCTTCTTGGGCAACTGCATCGAGCGGATACGCTTGTAGTTACGCTTGACGGCGGCTGCCTTCTTGCGCTTGCGTTCAGCCGTTGGCTTTTCGTAAAACTCGCGGGCGCGCAGGTCGGTCAGCAGGCCGAGTTTTTCAATGGTGCGCTTGAAACGGCGCAGAGCCACATCAAAGGGCTCATTGTCTTTTACACGGATGGTGGTCATCGTTCAATTGATCCAAAAGGTGCGCCTTAATTGATCTGATCAGGATCAGGCCAGGCGCGGGTTTGCTAGCAAAGCCTGAGATTATAGCACCCCCACAGTCGTTCACTGCGTGTAACTCCCTGCCCCCAGAGGGGGCCGCCCGCCTGCGGCCCGGCAAAGCCGAAAATTGGCACACCCCTATCGGGCTCACTGCGTGTAGCCCTTTTCCCCTTGCAGGGGACAGAGCCTACGGCCCGGCAAAGCCGGTTCCGTGGCTCATGCTGGCCTTTGATCGACTCGCTTCGCATCGCCTTGAGTGGCTGGCGGGCTGTCCACCCCAGTAGGGGCCGCGGGACTGGCTTTGCCAGACCGCAGGCGCCTGCCCCCTTGAGGGGGGAACAGGCTACACGCAGTGAGCCTGGACGGGGGGGGGGCGGTGTTTTATTCCCGGATGAAAGCCAGCAGGTCGTTGTTGAGGCGTTCCTTATGGGTGTCAGCCAGGCCGTGTGGCGCGCCTGCGTAGACGATCAGTTTGGCGTTTTTCACCAGTTTTGCAGCGGCACGGCCAGACGCATCAATCGGCACGATCTGGTCGTCATCGCCGTGGATCACCAGGGTCGGCACGTCGAAGCGCTTGAGGTCTTCGGTGAAGTCGGTGGCCGAGAACGCCGCGATCGAATCATAGGTGTTCTTGTGGCCTGCCTGCATGCCCTGCACCCAGAACGACTGGATCAGGCCCTGCGACACTTTGGCACCCGGACGGTTGAAACCGAAGAAGGGGCCGGAGGCAATGTCCAGGTAAAGCTGCGACCGGTTGGCCAGCTCGCCCTGGCGGATGCCGTCGAACACCTCGATCGGCAGGCCGCCCGGGTTGGCCGCGGTTTTCAGCATGAGCGGCGGGACGGAGCTGACCAGCACCGCCTTTTTGATCTTGGCCGTGCCGTAGCGGCCGATGTAACGGGCAACTTCGCCGCCGCCGGTTGAGAAACCCACCAGGGTCACGTCCTTGACGCCGAGCGTGTCGATCACCGCAGCCAGGTCGGCGGCATAGTGGTCCATGTCGTTGCCGTCCCAGGGCTGGCTGGAGCGGCCGTGGCCGCGACGGTCATGGGCAATCACACGAAACCCTTTGGAGGCCAGAAAAATCATCTGCGATTCCCAGCTGTCCGAATTGAGCGGCCAGCCGTGGCTGAAACTCACAACCGGTCCGTTCTTCGGGCCCCAGTCCTTGTAATAGATCTGCACACCGTCCGAGGTCGTGATGTAGCTGGCGCTGCGTGCAGCAGCAGCTGGCTGCTGCGGCGCGCCAGCGGCCATGGCAGGGCCAGAGGCGATTGCGGCGGTGGCCAGTGCGGCTGCGGCGGTGATGCGGGTCAAGGCGTTCATTTCGGTTTCCTTTGCGGGGTTGAGACAAGTCGGAATCGACAGAACGAACTTTACGCTTCACAAAATACGATAAGTATTTAATAATCCTTAAAAATTGATAAGGAGTATCGATGAGCGATCGACTCGAAACCTTGCTGCGGCATTTTTCGGTGACCGCAAATGTCTTCCATTCCGGTGCGCTCTGCGGCGTCAATGACCTCGACGAGGAAGAGGGGGCCGGCCAGCTGCACCTGGTGCGCAGCGGCGACGTCGGCGTCAGCCATGGCGGCGCCGAAGTGCTGCGCGTCAGCGGACCCTGCCTGCTGCTTTACCCGAGGCCGATGGCGCATCGGTTCATCACCGACCCGATACACGGCGCGGATTTTGTCTGCGCACACCTGCGCTTTGAAGGCGGCGCGGCCAACCCCATCGCAGCGGCGCTGCCGTCCTTCGTGTGCCTGCCGCTGGGGCAAATTGCAGGCGCTGCGGGTGTGCTGGAACTGCTCTTCGAGGAGGCTTTCGAGCAGCGCTGCGGCCGGCAGGCATTGCTGGACCGGCTGTTTGACGTGGTGCTGATCCAGGTGCTTCGGCATTTGATGGAGAGCGGTGAAACCCGGTCCGGCATGCTGGCGGGCCTGTCGCATCCGCGCCTGCGCCACGCCATCGTGGCCATGCACCAGAACCCTGCGCAGGAGTGGAGCCTGGAAGCCCTGGCCGATCACGCGGGCATGTCGCGCAGTGTGTTTGCCAACCGGTTTCGCGACGCGGTCGGTTGCACGCCCGGGGTGTACCTGCAGCGCTGGCGGGTGGGCCTGGCGCAGCAGGCGCTGCGCCGGGGGCGGCCGCTCAAGCTCATTGCTGCTGACGTTGGCTATGGCAGCGAGGCGGCGCTGTCGCGCGCTTTCAAGGCGCAAAGCGGCCAGACACCGCGCGAATGGAAGCTGGCCCGGCAGGGTTAGTGCGTTGCCTCGCCCGCGGTCTGGTGCGCAGCGCTGAGCGCCTCCGCGCAGGCATGCGCCGAGGCCCAGGCCCATTGAAAGTTGTAGCCACCGAGCCAGCCGGTCACGTCAACGACTTCGCCGATGAAATACAGGCCCGGCTGCTTTGATTCCAGCGTTTGCGACGACAAATCGCGGGTGTCGACGCCGCCGATGGTGACTTCAGCCTTGCGGTAGCCTTCCGACCCGTTCGGCGTCAGCTGCCAATCGGCCAGCCGCCCGGCCAGGTCCAGCAAGGCCTTGTCGGTTGCCTCGCTGACGGGTTTTTGCAAGGCGGGGTCGGTGCTGGCCCAGGCATCGGCCAGGCGGCCCGGCACCAGGGTGCCGAGCTCGTTGGCAATGAGTTTTTTCGAGTGCGCCTTGGCACGCAGCAGCAGGGCGGGCAGGTCGATGCCTGGGGCGAGGTTGATATGTACTGGCTGGCCCTCACGCCAGAAGCTGGAAATCTGCAGCACCGCCGGGCCGCTGAGGCCGCGGTGGGTGAACAGCAGGTCTTCTGAAAACACCATGGCTTTCTTGCGCTGCTTGGGCGTTGCGTCTGCGGGGCTGGTGTCGATCAGCACCGGCAAGGCCAGGCCGGCCAGGCCCGCATACGGCGCCCAGGCGTCACCGTCAAAGGTCAGCGGGACCAGCGCGGGGCGTGGTTCGACCAGGCGCAGCTCGAACTGTCTGGCGATGCGGTAGCCGAAATCGGTGGCGCCGATCTTCGGGATCGACAGGCCGCCGGTGGCGATGACCACTTGCGGCGTTTCCACCGTTCCGCGGTCGCTCTCAATTTGATAGCTGCTTGCGCCCGTCCCATCTGGGTTAGGGCTGTATTTGATGCTTTTTATGCCGCAAGGCTGCCAGCGCGTCACATCGCCGGCATCGCACTCGGCCAGCAGCATGTTGATCACGTCTTCGGCCGAGTGGTCGCAAAACAGCTGGCCCTTGTGCTTTTCGTGAAACGGGATGTTGTGGCGCTGCAGCAGTTCAATAAAGTCTTGCGGCGTGTAGCGCGACAGGGCCGATCGGCAAAAGTGCGGGTTCTCGCTCAGGAAGTTGGCCGGCGTGGCGTCGCGGTTGGTGAAGTTGCAACGTCCGCCGCCCGAGATGCGGATCTTCTCGGCCACCTTCTCGCTGTGGTCGACCAGCAGCACCTTCAGGCCGCGCTGGCCGGCCTGGGCCGCGCAGAACAGCCCGGCGGCACCCGCGCCGATCACCACGGCGTCGAATTTATGGGTCAAATCGTGCTCCAGGCCAATAGGGACGAGCGCAAGCAGCTATCAATAACGTAGCGACCAACCGGTCGACGCCCCAATGCCACTGCAGTCGCCGCGGTCACGGTTTCCAGGTGAACGGAAACTTCAGCTGCTTCAGGAAGCCGTTCGGCACGTAGTCGCCCAGCACGCCATAACGCTCCGGCCAGAGGCGGGTGCTTTTGACGGCGGTGCCGAACAAATAGTCGATGAAGGCGTAATGCGCCGAGTAGTTGCGGTCCAGCGCCTCCTGGTCCTGGCTGTGGTGCCAGTGATGAAAGTTGGGCGTGACGATGATGTAGCGTAGCGGTCCCAGGCGCACGCTCACGTTGGCATGGTTGAAAACCGCCTGGAAGCCGACGATGACGATGTAGGCGTCGATCACTTCCTTGGAAAAGCCCAGCACATAGATGGGTGCCAGGATGAGCGTGCGGGTGATCAGCAGTTCCAGGATGTGCTGGCGCGAGCCGGCCAGCCAGTCCATGCTTTTGGCGCTGTGGTGCACCGCGTGCAGGCGCCACAGCACCGGCACCTCATGGTAGGCGCGGTGCGTCCAGTACTGCACCAGGTCGGCCACCAGCACGATCAGCAGCACACCGCCCCAGAAAGGCAGGCCCTGCACCCAGCCGCGTATGCCGTCGTTGGCGGCCCAGCCGAAGAACTTGTGCACCAGCAGATTGGTCGCCAGCAGCACAAAGCCCACGATCATGTGGTTGACGATGAAATGGTGAAAGTCGGTTTGCCATTCGGCGCGAAACACCGGCTGGTCCTTGCGCAGCGCAAAGAGCTTTTCGATAAAGATGAAGATCAGCGAGGAGCCCAGCAAGTCGAGGATGAACCAGTCCAGGCCGATGTAGGGCGTGTTGTCGGCAAAGTCGTTCACCGGTACCTTGTGGCCGCCCAGCAGCGCGGTGCCGGCCACCAGCAGGAAGGCAGCGCCGGACAGCCAGCGCGAACGGTTGAAGATGATGTTGACCAGCGAGATGCCGCCGGCAATCACCAGCGAGGCAAACATGACAATCCGGATCACGTCGACGTTGTAGCTTTTGCGCAGCTGCGGCGTGGTCAGGTATTCGGGGAAATGAAAGGCCAGCACGCCCAGAAAGCACAAAATGCCCAGGCTGAGGGCAATTACCCCGCTCATCATGCCCTTGCCGCGGCGCAGTTCGCCGTGGCTTTCCGTCAGTTCATTGAGTTTTTCAAGCACCGTGAGGCTCCCGCTGTTGTTGTTTGACTTCGGGAGTGTAGCTGTGCGAGGGGCGGTAAGGCGGGGCGCACACGTGTGCGCCCTACCGCCTCCCGGCTTCTTTCCCAGCCCCGCTTACTGTTTGACGATGACGGGCTGGATTGTGAAGACGTTGGGGTTTTTAGGCTCCACCGTGACGCGCACCCAGTGGATCAGCGGGCTGCCGAAAGTTTGCAGGCGGGTGAGGTTGGCCAGCAGCTTGCCGGGGCTGTACAGCGGCTTGTCGACCTTGAAGAAATGCGTGTCGCCATGCACCAGCAGGACCTGGCCGGCGAACTGCTCCGTTTCGGCGATGACGTTGCTGATGAAGTTGCGGTAACCGCTGACGCCCGGCGCCTGGCTTTCGTCCGTGCCTTCGGTTTCAGGCAGGTCAAAGCCCGGATCGGCCTGTATGACCAGCACTACGCCGCGCGCCTTGCCGGCCCTGGCCTCTGCAAAGGCTTGCTGCAGCCAGCGCACGTTTGCCGCGTCGCGCTCCAGGTATTCGGCATTGGAGGCTTCGCACTGGACGGCGGTGCGCGCACTTTTTTGCGTGCAGTCCTTGTCGTCCAGGATCTTGTTGTTGTTGCTGCCCGGTACGTTGAGTGTGGCAAACACAATGCCGCCGTGCGCAAAGCGGGTGTTCTCCACAAACTTCTCGCCCTGCGGGGCCTGATGAACCAGCGGCAGCGTGCGTTTGCCCAAGCTGCGGGTGGTGGGGAACAGGGTTTTGCGCAGGTAGGTCAGGCGCTCCATGCCGTCATAGCCGCCGTTGTTCAGGCGGTGGCAGTCTGTCCATTCGTTGTCGCCGGGCACATAGATGACGGGCTTGTTCAGCTCGCCGAACATGGTGAGCGCCGCGGCATAGATATCGTCGGTGCATTTGGAGCTGCCGTCCTTGATGTCGCCGTCGTAGATCGAGAAGGCGATGTCGGAGCGGTTGATGCTCTTGAGCAGCGCGGGAATCTTTGGGTCGTCGCCGGCTTTTTGGTAGGGCATGTCGCCCCACAGCCCGAATGAAAAATTTTGCGCCTGGGCGGAAGCCAGGCTGAGCGCCAGCAGCGCACCAGCCAGAAAACGGTGAGACATGAATGCTCCAGTCGAAAGACCGGGAGCTTAGGTGGGCTGTATGACGGGGGTATGACGACGTTGCGGGGCAGGCTCGCGTTCAGGCTGCGCGGACTGCGTCAGGATGCGCGGCAGCGAGCGCCACACCGCTGATCACGTCACCCACCACGATGACGGACGGGCTGGCCAGGCCGGCTTCGCGGATGGCGGCGGCCAGCGCACCCAGTGTGGTGGTGATGTGGCGCTGCGTGGGCAGCGATGCGCTCTGGATCACGGCTACCGGCGTGGCGGCAGGCAAGCCCGAGAGCAACTCGTTCTGAATGCGCCCGGAGCCGCTGACGCCCATGTAGATCACCAGCGTCAGCCGCGCGCTGTGCGCCGTGGCGGCCAGCGCTTTCCAGTCGGTGCCGGTGTCGCCCGGCTTGGCATGGCCGGTGACAAACACCACGCCGTGCGCATGTTCGCGGTGCGTGAGCGGCACGCCCAGCGAGGTGACAGCCGCCAGGCCCGCGGTGATGCCGTTGATGACTTCCACCGCAACGCCGGCGGCGCGCAGGTGTTCGACTTCTTCCCCGCCGCGGCCGAAGATGAACGGGTCGCCGCCCTTGAGCCGCACCACGTCTTCGCCTTCGCGGGCGGCCATCAGCATGAGCTTTTCAATGAAGGCCTGCGGCGTGGACTTGCAGCCGCCGCGCTTGCCCACGTAGACGATGCGCGCTTCGGGCCGTGCGAAGGCCACGATCTCGTCGCTGACGAGGTCGTCCACCAGCAGCACGGTGGCGCGCTGGATAGCTTTCAGGGCCTTGAGGGTCAGCAGTTCCGGATCGCCGGGGCCTGCGCCTACCAGTGTGACTTTTCCGTTGTTCATGATGGGGAAGTGATCGTGGGTGGGGCTGTTTGGGGCAACTTGATTTGAGGAAGCAAACGCAAGATATGTTCCACCTGCTGCGCAATCGAAGGCGGCACTGGCGTGTCGCCAGCCAGCACGGCGCGAATGTAGTCCGCCGTGGCGGCAGCGTCCACCGTTTTGGGGAAGTCAGGGATGGAGGCCAGCGTGCCGGCCTGCGTTTCCTGAAGAAGTGAGCGCTGCCCGCCGATAAAGGCGTCCATCTGCGGCATACGGCGCGCGTCGGCCACCACTTCGCCTTCGGTGCCGCGCAGCAGCATGGCGTTGGCGCCCGTCAGCTCAAAGGTTTGCGCCATTGATACCGCGTATTCGGGGTGGGTGTAGCTGCTCACTACCAGGCTTTTGCCCAGGCAAGGGGTCATGATCTTGACCAGGCTGTGCGCCGGGTTGCGCAGGCCGACCGCGCGGCGCACGTCCAGCAGGCGCTTCAGCGCCGGCAGCAGCAATTCGGTCGGGGTAAAGACAACCTCGCCATTTGCTATCTTTTTAGTAGCTGCTTGCGCACGTATACCAAGGGCTTCAAGCACTTTTGATGAAAATACGCGGCTGCTTTCAGTGGGCGTTCCGTGGATCAGCACGGGAACGCCCTTGCGCGCCAGCAGCAAGGCCAGCAGCGGCGTCAGCACCGGCAGCTTGCGCGCACCGTTGTAGCTGGGCAGTACCACGACAGGCGTGTCGCTGGCAGGCAGGTGGTCCAGGCGCTGGTGCACCGCATCCAGAAAGCCTGCCATCTCTTCGGGCGTTTCGCCCTTGATGCGCATGGCCAGGCAAAAGCCGCCGATTTCCAGGTCAGTCACTTTGCCGTCGAGCACCTGGCCCAGCAGGTCGGTGGCCTGCTCGCGCGTCAGCGCGCGGGCGCCATCCTTGCCGCGACCGATTTCCTTGATGTACTGGCTAATGCCCATGGGAGCGATTGTCGGCGAAGATTGATAACTTCTCGTTATGAGCTTAAGGGCCTCCACGCTTTTCGCTTCGCGTAATGCGCTGCCCCCCCGAGGGGGATGATTTTCCTTGGGGCGGCCCGGCGGAAAAATGAAGGATGTCTGCACAGAATGCCATCCTTCCTGCTCAAGCCACCTGCCGCAGGGGAATCACCGTGCGGGAGGGTCCCTGTGGACTGGGCGGGATGTCGCGCGCCGACCGCACCCGGCGCTTGAGCTCAGGCACGCAAGAGCCGCAGTTAGTTCCACACTTGAGCGTGGCCTGCAGTGAAGTGAGGCGCTCTTCATCGGTGCCCAGGTGACCGGCACCGCCGCCGCCTTGAGCGAGCAAGGTCAGGTGCTCGTCGATGGCCATGTCGCTCACATTAAAGCAGGTGCACACCGGCTTGCCGCGTGACTGCACCGCCACCGGCGGTTTGGCGCCGGGCAGCAGCAGCAGGCGCCCATAGGACTGCGCGGAAAGCTCGTCCTGCAGCAGGGTTTTGATCCAGGTCTGGGCGCTGGTGTCGCCTGCCAGCACAAAGCCGTCTAGTTGGGCGTTGCCTTCGTTGCGAACCAGCCGCATGGTGCGGTGCTGGCCCTTCTTGCGGTCGCCATAGCGCAGCACGTCGGCGCCGTCCAGGCCGAGAATGCGTTCCAGCGCCGCCAGCGTTTCGTCAGGCGGCGCTTCATGGCTGGCGGCGCGAAACAGCAGGCCGGTGCGCTCGCGGCTGCGGTCGGCCAGCGGCGTGTTGTTCGAAAATGGCACGCAACTGGTGAAAGGAAACTGCGCCATCAGGGGCTTGAGTTGTTCACGCGCCGACAGCGCATCGCCCTCCGGCAACCAGGCCACGGCCAGCAATGTCCAGGGCATTTCGGCTTTGATGATCTTCACCGCCGCGTGCTTGAGCTCGGGCTGTTTGGAGCTGGGGCAGTAAGCCGAAGTGGTGAGCGCGTTGACGCCGGTCAGCGGCGTACCGCCGGTGGACTGGCCGCTCAAATACTCTTCGCCCCAGTGCATGGCGATAAAGGCCTGGCTCACCGCCACTTCGGGCGAAGCCTGCAAGGGCACCACGATGGAGCCGCGCTTGGAGGTCACATACACCAGGTCGCCGTCTTTCAGCAGGCGCCGTGCCATGTCCTGCGCATTCATCTGCACCGAGGGCTCGGCCACATGGCCGAACAGGCGCCCCAGCGTGCCGGTGCGGCTCATGCCGTGCCATTGGTCGCGCAGCCGGCCGGTGGTGAGGGAAAACGGGTAACGTGATTCGCGTGGCTCGGCCACTGGCTTGTAGACGGTGTTGACGAAGCGGGCCTTGCCGTCGGCGGTGGGGAACACGCCGTCTTCATAGAGCCGCACTTTGCCCGCCGTATCGCCCGATTTGAAGGGCCATTGCTGCGGCCCGACGTCGAGTAGTGCGTAGCTCAAGCCGGTAATGTCGAGGTCGCGGCCGCGGGTTGATTCGCGGTGTTCGTTCCAGATGGTTTCCACGCCGGCGGCTTCGTCGGCCAGCGAATAAGGGAAGAGAGCCGCGCCTGCTTCCGTTCGGTTGGGCAGCAGCTTTTCAAGCCGCCGGGCAAAGTCCACCGCGATGGACCAGTCATGGCGGGTTTGCCCCGGTGCAGCCACGGCCGGCCGCACGCGGCTGATGCGGCGCTCGCTGTTGGTGACGGTGCCAATCTTTTCGCCCCAGGTGGTGGCCGGCAGCAGCAGGTCGGCGTAGTCGCAGCTCGACGTGGTGGCAAAGGCTTCCTGCACGATCACCAGTTCGGCGCGCTCCATGGCACGGCGCACGGTGGCCTGGTCGGGCATGGACTGCGCCGGGTTGGTGCAGGCAATCCACAGTGCCTTGATCTCGCCGTCGGCTGCAGCCTGGAACATCTCGACTGCGGTTTTGCCCGGTTTTTCCGGCACAGAGGGCAGGCCCCACAGCGCAGCAACTTCGGCGCGGTGTTCAGGGTTGGCCAGGTCCCGGTGCGCGCTCAGCAGGTTGGCCAGGCCGCCCACTTCGCGCCCGCCCATCGCATTGGGCTGCCCGGTCAGAGAAAAGGGCCCGGCGCCCGGCTTGCCGATCTGGCCGGTGGCCAGGTGCAAATTGATGAGCGCGGCGTTCTTGGCAGTGCCGCTGCTGGATTGGTTCAGGCCCTGGCAATACAGGCTCAATGTGGGGGCTGACGTGGCGAAGAGTTTGGCGGCAGCCAGCAGGTCTTCTTTTTTGATGCCGCAGGTTTCCGCCACAAGGTCGGGCGTGTAGTCGCGTACTGTCGCCTTCAGGGCGTCAAAGCCTGTGGTGTGCGCCGCGATGTAGGCGGCGTCGGTCCAGCCCTCCCACAGCATGATATGCAGCATGCCGTTGAAGAGCGACACATCCGTGCCCGGCTGGATGCCAAGGTACAGGTCGGCGATCTCGGCCGTGTCGGTGCGGCGCGGGTCGCAAAAAATGATCTTCAGCGCCGGGTTGGCCGCCTTGGCGTCTTCAATGCGGCGAAACAGGATGGGGTGCGCATAGGCCGTGTTGCTGCCGACGATAAAAATGCACTGCGCATGGTTCACGTCGTCGTAGCAAGAAGGAGGGGCGTCCGCACCTAGCGTCTGCTTGTAGCCGGCCACGGCGCTGCTCATGCACAGGCGCGAGTTGGTGTCGACATTGTTGGTGCCGATCAGGCCCTTCGCCAATTTGTTGAAGACGTAATAGTCTTCCGTCAGCAACTGGCCTGAAATATAAAATCCGACGGCGTCGGGTCCGTGCTCACGGATGATCTGTGCAAAGCTCTCGCTGGCAAAACCCAGCGCGTCGTCCCAGGACACCGGCTTGGGCGCTTCACGGCGATGCTCGCGCCGCATCGGCTGCAAGAGGCGTGTCTGCCGCGTGACGGAGGCGGTTGCGGTCAGCGCCAGCGTCGAACCCTTGGTGCACAGCCGCCCGAAGTTGGCCGGGTGGTCCGGGTCCCCCCGCACACCGGTGATCTCGTCGCCCTGCGATTCGATGATTACACCGCAGCCGACACCGCAATAAGGGCAGGTTGATCGCGTTTCAACCATGGTGAACGGAGCCGCGGCTGCGGTGTTTCCAAGGAATCGCAAAGCGATCAGCAGCGCAAGCTGCCAGATCGCAGCCGACACCGCAATAGGGGCAGGTTGATCTTGTATCAGTCATGAAGATCGAGGGGGCCTCCCCTCATGCCGTTTGCGGCGCCTGCACGCTGAAGCTTTCATCGCCCAAAGCACCTGCGCTTGCTCCGGGGCCGGCGCGCGGCGGCTGCAAGTCCAGCGCCAGCGTGTCCAGCTCGGCGGCATCCAGGAACACCTGGCCCATCTCCACCTTGCAGCTGAACTTGGGGGTGCAGCCTTCATCAGGCGCTTTGGCGCAGCCGTCCACCAGGCCTATGGTCCAGTTGTGCAGCGGGCAGGCCACGCTGGTGCCAAACACGATGCCCTGCGACAGCGGGCCTCCTTTGTGCGGGCAGCGGTCCAGCAGCGCAAACACCTGGTCCTGGTCATTGCGGAACACCGCGACGTCCATGCCCTGCGCGCGTGAAATGCGGCGTGAGCCCAGCACGGGGATTTCGTCGACCAGGCAGATTTTTTTCCATTCGCTCATGACTGTCTCCTCTTAGCCCGTTTAACCAAGAACCCGGGCATACATGCCGGTGACCCGGTCCATGACCTGCAGCAGGTTTTCACTGCTGACGAACACGTCGGTGGCCGCCTTGGCGCCGGTCACGCGGGCCTTCAGTGCGTTGTCGAAAAAGAACCACTGGTTGTCGGCCAGCGCAAGTTCCTGCCTGATTTCCGGCGTGGCTTCGGGCGCGCTGCGCAGCAGCTCCAGCGACGGCACGAATTCCTCGCGCGCCTTGTTGATCTCGCGCAGGCTCACCGCACTTTCGACGTTCCAGTTGCTGGCCAGGTAAAACTGGGCCATGCGCTGCGAGAGCATGCGCTGCCGCCCGGCCACATTGACCAGCCTGGCGCCGGGTTTGCCGGCCTGCTGCTCGAACAGCCCGGTGCCCTTGTGCGCGAGTGCCAGCACCTTGCCGGCCTGCTCCAGCACCTGTTTGGCCTTGTCTTGCGACGGCGTGGCGCCTGTCAGCAGATCTTTGTACTCACCCCAGGCCCCCTCGAGCTGGGCATAGGTATCGCGGGTCTCGCCGGCCGGGGCAAAAGCCTTGAGTTCCACCAGTTGCCGATCGAACAGTGCCATGGATTGGTCCAGCACACGACGTGCCGACTCGGCCTGTATGCCCTGGCCCAGGCCGAACCAGGCCTTGCCCATGCGCTGGGACAGCATGCGCAGGCGGCCGGCCTTGTTGATGGCGTCGCCTATGCCGGCGACTTGCGCGTGGGCTGCGACAGGCGCCAGCGAGCCCAGCGAAACAAGGGCCAGGCTGCAAAAATCCCGGCGTTGAAAAAGGTGGCGCATCAAATGGTCTTTGTGTGGTGAATGGCGGAGCGGCATCTCAGGCGGGCAGGGCGGAGAACTGGCGTGTGTCGACCGAAGCTTCCTTGAGGTCG
This sequence comes from Polaromonas sp., assembly GCF_039932935.1. Taxonomy (GTDB): domain Bacteria; phylum Pseudomonadota; class Gammaproteobacteria; order Burkholderiales; family Burkholderiaceae_C; genus Polaromonas. Next base: position 56,325 of record NZ_JBDTPB010000073.1, on the reverse strand, counting down.
AACCAGGGATCGGGCTCGCCGTCGAGCGCGAACTGCAGGCGTTCCCACAGCGCCTTGCGGCCTTCGTGGTCTTCCAGAATTTTTTTCTTCACATAGTCCAGGCCGACGCGGTTGACGTAATGAACCGTGCGCTCGAGGTACCAGCCTTCCTGGCGGTAGAGTTCGCAGAAGGCGCCGGTGTATTCGAGCACCTCTGCCGCGGTCTTGAGCTTGGTGAAGAAGTGGGCGACTTCCGTCTTGATGCCGCCGTTACCGGCGATGTACATTTCCCAGCCCGAATCGACACCGATGATGCCGACGTCCTTGATGCCGGACTCAGCGCAGTTGCGCGGGCAGCCGCTCACCGCAAACTTGACCTTGTGCGGTGCATACATGCGCCACATGGCGCGCTCCAGGTCCTTGCCCATCTGTGTGCTGTCTTGCGTGCCCATGCGGCACCATTCGCTGCCCACGCAGGTTTTCACTGTGCGCAGCGCCTTGGCATAGGCGTGGCCGGAGGGCATGCCGATGTCTTTCCAGACGTTCTGCAAGTCCTCTTTCTTGACGCCCAGCAAGTCGATACGCTGCCCGCCGGTCACCTTGACGGTCGGGATCTTGTATTTGTCGACCGCGTCGGCGATGCGGCGCAACTCACTCGCGGTGGTCTCGCCGCCCCACATACGCGGAATGACGCTGTAGGTGCCGTCTTTCTGGATATTGGCGTGGCTGCGTTCGTTGATGAAGCGGCTTTGCGGATCGTCCTTGGCCTGTTTGGGCCAGGTGCTGATCAGGTAGTAGTTGACGGCAGGGCGGCAAGTGGCGCAGCCGTTGGGCGTCTTCCATTCCATGAACTTGAAGGTGTCCGAAATACTGAGCAGCTTGCTGGCGCGGATGGCGTCGCGCACGGCCTGGTGGCCGTGGTCGGTGCAAGCGCACATGGCCTTGAGCTTGGGCGTGGCCGAGTAGTCGCCGCCCGCGGTGAACATGAGGATCTGTTCGACCAATCCGGTGCAGGACCCGCAGGATGCGCTGGCCTTGGTGTGCTTGCGCACTTCATCGAGCGTGAACAGGCCCTTTTCCTTGATGGCCTTGCAGATGGTTCCCTTGTTGACGCCGTTGCAGCCGCAGACTTCCGCGTCGTCGGCCATCAGTGCGGCCTTGTTCTGGCCTTCGTGGCCGGCGTCGCCGAGGTTGGACTCGCCGAAGATCAGCTTATCGCGGATATCGCTGACGTTGCGGCCGTCGCGCAGCAGCTTGAAGTAGTAGCTGCCGTCAACCGTGTCGCCGTACAGGCAGGCGCCGATCAGCTTGTCATCCTTGATAACGAGTTTTTTGTAGACGCCGCCGAACGGGTCGCTCATCACAATTTCTTCGGCGCCGTTGCCGCCCATGAATTCACCGGCGCTGAAGAGGTCAATGCCGGTGACTTTCAGTTTGGTGGACGTGAGCGAGCCCGAATACCGGCCTATGCCGAATTGCGCCAGGTGGTTGGCCGCGACCTTGGCTTGCTCGAACAGCGGTGCCACCAGGCCATAGGCGATGCCCCGGTGCGCTGCACATTCGCCGACCGAGTAGATGCGCGCGTCGGTCACGGTCTGCATGGTGTCATTGACCACGATTCCCTTGTTGCAGTGCAGGCGCATGGATTCTGCGAGCTGTGTGTTCGGCCGGATGCCCACTGCCATGACAACGAGGTCAGTGGCCACTTCAGTGCCATCCTTGAATTTGATCGCGGTCACGCGGCCGTCCTGACCGCCTACCAGTTCCTGTGTTTGCGCGCCGATCATGAACTTGAGGCCGCGGTCTTCCAGTGATTTTTGCAGAAGCTTGCCCGCCACGTCGTCGAGCTGGCGCTCCATGAGCCAGGGCATGACGTGCACCACGGTGACTTCCATGCCGCGCAGCATCAGGCCGTTGGCCGCTTCCAGGCCCAGCAGGCCACCGCCTATGACGACCGCTTTTTTGTATTTCACGGACGCATCGATCATCGCGTTGGTGTCGGCAATATCGCGGTAGGCGATCACGCCTTGCAGGTCCTTGCCGGGAACCGGCAGGATGAAGGGGTTGGAGCCGGTGCACATCAGCAGGCGGTCGTAAGCCTCTTCAGTGCCGTCTTCGGCGCGGACCACACGCTTGATGCGGTCGACTTCCACCACTTTTTTGCCGGCGTGCAGCGTGATGTGGTTGTCCTTGTACCAGTCCCAGGAGTTCAGCACGATCTCGTCCAGCGTCTGCTCGCCGGCCAGCACCGGCGACAGCAGGATGCGGTTGTAGTTGGGATGGGGCTCGGCGCCGAAGACGGTGATGTCGTACATGCCGGGCGCGATTTTCAGCAGCTCTTCGAGCGTGCGCACGCCGGCCATGCCGTTGCCGACCATTACCAGTTTTTGCTTTTCCTTGACTCGCATGTCCATCGCGGTCTCCTTGGGTTTGTCTCTGTATTGGGGTTTCTGGGATACAGGCTCAGGCGGCCTTTTCCACATGCGCCTGGCGCGTGTAGAGGAAATCGATCACCGCCTTGCGGTAGTGCAGGTATTGCGTGCTTTCGGCCAGCTCCACCCGGCTGCGCGGCCGCGGCAGGTCGATGGCGAGCACCTCGCCAATCGTGGCCGAGGGGCCATTGGTCATCATCACAATGCGGTCGCTCAGGAGAACCGCTTCGTCGACGTCGTGGGTCACCATGACCACTGTGCTTTGCGTGGTGGCGACGATTTGCAGCAGTTCGTCCTGCAGCTTGGCGCGGGTCAGTGCGTCAAGGGCGCCGAAAGGCTCATCCAGCAGCAGCACCTTGGGCTCCATGGACAGCGCGCGTGCAATGCCGACGCGTTGCTTCATGCCGCCAGAAATCTCGCCCGGGCGCTTTTGCGCTGCGGCCGTCAGCCCGACCATGGCCAGTGCAGCATCAGTGCGGGCCTTGAGTTGGGCCTTGTTTTCCGTGGCTGAAAAAACCCGTTCAACTGCCAGGTAGACGTTTTCAAAGCAGGTGAGCCAGGGCAGCAGCGAATGGTTCTGGAATACGACTGCACGCTCGGGGCCGGGTCCGGCAATTTCGCGGTTGGCGCACAGCAGGCTGCCCTCGGTGGGCGTAGTCAAGCCGGCAATCAGGTTGAGCAGGGTGGATTTGCCGCAGCCCGAATGGCCGATCAGCGCGACGAATTCGCCCCGGGCGACCGTCAGGTTGATGTTCTTCAGCGCGCAGAACGGCCCTTTCTTGGTCTTGAAGGTCTGTTCGACGCCCTGGATCTCGATGTATTTAGTGCTGAAAGATTCGCTCATGATGTGGCTCCGGTTTTTAGGAGGACCACCCGCGGAACCGGCTTTGCCGGGCTGCTGGTGGTGCCCCCTTGAGGGGGAGGCGCCGAAGGCGCTTCGGGGGAACTTTCTTAGTTCTTGACTTCTTCAAAGGTGAAGGCCGTGGCCAGCTTGATGAGGGCGAACTCCAGCAGCAGGCCGACGATGCCGATCACGAAGATCGCGATGATGATGTTCTTGACGTTGAGGTTGTTCCACTCGTCCCAGACCCAGAAGCCGATGCCGACGCCGCCGGTCAGCATCTCGGCTGCGACGATGACGAGCCAGGCTGTGCCGACGGCCAGGCGCACGCCGGTCAGCATGTAGGGCAGCACGGCGGGGAAGAGGATCTTGGTGACGATCTTCCATTCGCTGAGATTCAGCACGCGCGCCACGTTCATGTAGTCCTGCGGCACGCGCTGCACGCCGACGGCGGTGTTGATGATCATGGGCCAGATCGAGCAGATGAAGATGGTCCAGATGGCGGCCGGGTTGGCGCCCTTGAAGACCAGCAGGCCTATCGGCAGCCAGGCCAGCGGCGAGACCGGGCGCAACAGGCTGATCAACGGGTTGAACATGCGGCTCAGGAAGCTGAAGCGGCCGATCAGGAAGCCGACAGGGATGCCGACGACGGCCGCCAGGCCGAAGCCAATGGCTACGCGCTTGAGCGAAGACAGCACATTCCAGCCCACGCCCTGGTCGTTGGGGCCCTTGCTGTAGAAAGGGTCGCTGAAGATCTGTACCGCCTGCACAAAAGTGTCCCGGGGCGAGGGGATGCTGCCGCCCGTGCCCATGAAGACCAGCTCCCACACCAGCGCCAGCAGGCCCAGGCCCAGCAAGGGCGGCAGGATGCTCAGCCAGATAAACGATACATCCCAGGACGCGCGCACCACCGGGATGGCGGCGCCAGCCTGGGCCGGTGATTGGGTGATGGTGGGCTGTGTCATGTCGGTGTGGGCCGCGGCCTCTGGTTGTGGGGCGCCGGCTTCCCTGGCCCGGGTTTTGTCGCCGCTACGGGTCACGGGTGGGGCTTCAAGCGGACTGTGGAATACGGCACTGACCATGGCGTGACCTCTTTGCGTAGGGGTGGAGGAGGGCGGGATGTGGGCTCAGGCGTGGACCTTGAAGCCGTCGGCGTACTTCTTCGGGTCTTTGCCATCCCAGACCGTGCCGTCAAACAGCTTGCTGCTGCGCATGACGTCCTTGGGCACGCTGACCTTCATGGCACCGGCGACTTCCTTGTACAGATCGATCTGGTTGATCTGTTTGGCCACCGCGAGGTAATCCGGATGCTCCTTGAGAATGCCCCAGCGTTTGAACTGCGTCAGGAACCACATGCCGTCGGAAAGGTAAGGGAAGTTCACCTGGCCGTCGTCGTAAAACTTCATGTGGTTTTTGTCGTCCCAGGTCTTTCCCATGCCGTTCTGGTAGCGGCCCAGGATGCGCTGGTTGATTGCGTCCACGCTGGTGTTGATGTAAGACTTCTCGGCGACGGTCTCTGCCATCTTCATCTTGTTGGAGAGGTTGGCGTCAATCCACTGGCTGGCTTCCATCACGGCCATCATCACGGCGCGGCAGGTGTTGGGGTTCGCTTTGACGAACTCCGCGCGCGTGCCCAATACTTTTTCGGGGTGGTCTTTCCAGATGTCCTGCGTGGTGATGGCCGTGACGCCTACCTTGTCGATAATCGCGCGTTCTCCCCAGGGTTCACCCACGCAGAAGCCGTCCATGTTGCCGACGCGCATGTTGGCGACCATTTGCGGCGGTGGCACCACGATGACCTTGGCGTCCTTGATGGGGCTGATGTCAGCGCTGGCAAGCCAGTAGTTGAGCCACATGGTGTGGGTGCTCGTGGGGAAGGTGCCCGCGAAGGTGTATTCACGTTTTTCCTTCGCCATCACTTTTGCCAGGGAAGGTGCGTCAACTGCGCCCTTGTCGGCAAGGGCCTTTGAGAGTGTGATGGACTGGCCGTTCCGGTTGAGTCCCATCAGCGCGGCCATTTCCTTTTTGGGGCCGCCAGCGCCCACGTGCACGCCGTAAATCAGGCCGTACAGAACGTGCGACATGTCCAGTTCACCGTTCACGAGCTTGTCGCGCACACCGGCCCAGCTGGCTTCTTTGGATGGAGTGATCTTGACGCCGTACTTCTTGTCGAAGCCCAGCACCGAGGCCATGACGACAGAGGCGCAATCGGTCAGCGGGATGAAACCTATCTTCACTTCCTTCTTTTCCGGCGCATCGGAGCCAGCGGCCCAGGCCCCGCCCGGAAGCATGCCGGTGAATAGCGCGGCGCTGCCGGCGGCGCTGGCTTTTTTGATGAAATCGCGGCGGGCGGGTTTGAAGGGGCCGTAAGACTGCTGCGTCATGCTGAACTCCTGTGGCAAAGAAGGAAGAGAAGAAAAAAAGAAAAAGACACGCTGAAAAACAAAAACGGCGTCCACCTTTCACCTGCGTTAAGCGGGTAAGAGATGGACGCCGTTGTCCGGGACAAGCCTTGGAAGACCTGCTGTCGAGCCGACTTTGGCTCAACTTGGCAATATTCCAAGCAGAAAGCGTGCCAGTAGGGTTGCGTGTGGGGTGATGCCGGGTTTTTCCTTTAAAAACAAGGATCTTGGCCGTAGGGTCGGTGGGGTATGACGAGGTCTTGGTGCTCCCATCGTGGTGCGCGGCGAGGCTGCAGGCACGGGATTTGTGCAGTGCAGCAGGCTGGCGTGCGCGGCGGCAGGCTGCGTGACGTCGCGTGAAGCCGCGCTAGAGGTACTCGGCCATCGCCAGGACGGATTCGGCCACGTCCAGCAGCCGGCGGTTCTGGCTCATGGCCGTTTGCCGCAGCATCTTGTAGGCGTCGTCTTCGCTGAGCTTGCGTGTGGCCATGAGCAGGCCTTTGGCGCGTTCCACGACCTTGCGTTCGTTGAGCGCGGCGCGCACGGTTTCCAGTTCGTCGCTCATGACCTGCAGGCGGTGGGCCTGCTCCTGCACCAGGCCGAGGATGGAGCGTTCTACCTGCGGCCCGTAGTGCGCAGGCGCATGCGGGCCGGCATCGGCCTGGCGCGAGAGTTCGTCCAGGATGGCCTTCTGGTCGCGCAGTTCGTCATGCGCCTGGGCGATTTTGCGTTCGCACAGGCCGCGCAGATTTGCCGCCAGCAGGTCTTCCACCGTTTTCATGGCGTCGATGCGCTGGGTGCAGCAGTCAAACCAGGTCTGGCTCAGGTTGGCGTCCAGCTTGCCGCCGGCATTTGGGGCACAGCCTGTGCGGCGCAGGCGCTCCAGCTCGGCCATGGATTCGACCGGCTGGGCGACGTTCCAGGCATTGAGGACTGCTGGGTCCGCGAAATCGGTGAACACCTCAAAACAGCGCTCCTGCGATTCGATCAGGTGCAGCCACTGCTGCTGTCGCGCCGTGTCCGTGTGGCCCGAGGCGAAGGTGGCGGCGCCGCAGGCACGCTCTTGCCCCGCGAACTCCTTGCCCTGCATGAAGTTGAACATGGCCACCAGTACGCGGGAAATTTCGGGGTCGGTGGCGCTGTCGGCCGCTTCGAAGACGACAACCAGCAATCCGGCGATCAAGCGCGTGAAGGCCGTGGTGGCTTCGCCGGGCGTGGTCTCCTGGGCGGCTACACGCAGGCGCAAGGCGGGCAGGGCATCCAGCGCGTGCAGCACGAAGGCAATGCGGCTGAACAGACGCGCGCCGTTGCGCACGCGCGCGGGGTCGGTGTCCAGCGCGTCGAAATGCTGCAGCACGAACTGCTGGACCCGCCCGCATTCAGCGACCTGCTGCAGGCGCTGATCGGCAAAGCGTGTGCCCTGCGAGCCGAGGAACACGTTGGAAATACCGCGTTCCCTTTGCAGCGCGTGGATCAGGCGGCCTATGGCATTGACCAGCTCACTGGTGAGTGCAAGCTGTTCGAGTTCGCCGATTTCACATTGGCGGGCAGCGACGAGAAAACTGAGTCCGGACTTCATCATGGTTTTTTTGGAGGGCAGCAACATCCGTGCCGCAAGACCCTGCAAGGCCCTGGCGTGCAGGGACACTTTACACTTGCGCGCATGCTGGTATTGGGAATCGAGTCTTCTTGCGATGAAACAGGTGTGGCGCTGGCGCGTGCCGAGGGCCTCGGGGTGCCGCGCCTGCTGTCGCATGCGCTATTCAGCCAGATCGACATGCACCAGGCCTATGGCGGCGTGGTCCCCGAGCTCGCCAGCCGCGACCACATCCGCCGTGTGCTGCCGCTGACGCACCAGGTGATGGCCGAGGCCGGCAGCAGCCTGGCGCAGGTCGATGTGGTGGCCTACACGCGCGGGCCGGGCCTCGCGGGCGCCTTGCTGGTGGGCGCGGGCGTAGCCTGCTCGCTGGCGGCGGCGCTGGGCAGGCCGGCCATGGGTGTGCATCACCTGGAGGGCCATTTGCTCTCGCCCTTCCTGAGTGCCGACCCCCCTGAATTTCCTTTTGTGGCCTTGCTGGTGTCGGGTGGCCACACCCAGCTGATGCGGGTGGACCGCGTGGGCAGCTACGAATTGCTCGGCGAAACCATTGACGACGCGGCAGGTGAGGCTTTTGACAAGTCGGCCAAGCTCATGGGCCTGCCTTACCCGGGCGGGCCGCATCTATCGAAACTCGCCGAAGGCGGCGACAGCGCCGCCTTCAAACTGCCGCGGCCGCTGATGCACAGCGGTGACCTCGATTTTTCCTTTGCCGGGCTCAAGACCGCGGTGCTCACGCAGGCCAAAAAACTGGGCGCCGAACTGGACAGCCGCAAAGCCGACCTGGCGGCGTCCACGCAGGCTGCGATCGTGGAAGTGCTGGTCAAAAAATCACTGGCCGCCATGGCCCAAACCGGGCTCAAGCGCCTGGTCGTGGCCGGCGGCGTGGGTGCCAACAGCTTGCTGCGCAGCCAGCTCAATGCGATGTGTAAACAACGCGGCATCCGCGTGCATTACCCCGAGCTGCATTTGTGCACCGACAATGGCGCCATGATTGCCCTGGCCGCCGCCATGCGGTTGCAGGCAGGGCTGGAAACGCTGCAACACGGCTACACCTTTGACGTGAAGCCGCGCTGGCCTCTCGCCCCCACGGTCGCTCGCTCCGCGTAGCCCCCTGCCCCCGAGGGGGCCGCTGCGCCCGCGGCCTGGCCAAGCCAGTTCCGCGGCCCTGGCTGCTGTAGCTTCCGCCCCTCCAGGAGGGCATTTCCCTGAGGGGCGCCCGCCGGAAACATTCCGGCGGATACTCGGCTTGATCAGCGATTACTGGATATCGAGACGCGCTACGTTGCTGACGGGCACTTTCTTACCCAGCGTCAAAGTCAGCACGCCGTTTTCCAGCTTCGCGCTGCTATTGGCGGTGTCGATTTCCACCGGGAAGCGCCAGGCGGCCTTGACCTTGCGGGGCGCGTCTTCCTTGCTGGACACGCGGACCACGTCGCCCTCGATGCCGATGTCCAGCTGTTCGCGGGCCAGTCCCGGAACGTCGAGCTGCAGGGTGTAGGCCTTTTCAAGGTCTTCCACGCTGGCGGCCTTGGCGGCGCCGGTGTCGGACAGTGAAGAGAAGGTGTCGTTGAGGAAGTTTTCCAGTGCGCCGTTGCTCACGACGGGCGCGTAGTGGCGATGAAATGCGCGGGCGGGGCGGTTGGCGAGAGAGTAAAACATGTTGATTCCTTGATGGGTTAACAAGGGGCGTTTTCCCCTTACACTGCGCGGCGTTCACCGTGATTGCCGCATGGATTCCAATTTGGTATGCCGGCGGTTTATTCAAGCCAAATCAAGCAAAAGGCAAGGGTCTATTTTTTTATGCGGAAACACTTGAAACGCCTGTTCACGGCCCTATGTCTTTGCGCCTCGCTGGCCGCTGGTGCACAGACCACCAACCTGCCGCCGGTGCGCATTGCGCTGATCGAAAGCCTGTCGGGTGCGTTTGCCAATACCGGCGAAGCGGTGTTTCGAAATCTGGTCTGGGCCACCGAGCGCGTCAACGCGCGTGGCGGCGTGAAGCTGGCCGGCGGGCCGCGCAACCTGGTTGTGGAGCGCTACGACAACAAGGGCCAGAACGAAGAGGCGCTGGCGGCCTTGCGCTCGGCAATCGATGACGGCGTGACCATCGTGGCGCAGGGCAACTCGTCCGCCATTGCTGCAGTGCTCATCGATGCCATCAACAAGCACAACGAGCGCGAGCCGAACAAACGCGTGCTGTTCCTCAACTATTCGGCGGTCGACCCTATCCTGACGAATGAAAAATGCAGCTACTGGCACTTCCGTTTTGATGCGCATGCCGACATGCGCATGGCCGCGCTCATGGATGTGCTCAAGGACGACAAGGCGCTCAAAAGCATTTACCTGATCGGCCAGGACTACAGCTTCGGCCAGGCGGTGCTGCGCGAGGCGCGCAAGCAGCTGGGCGTACAAAGACCCGATGTGCAAATCGTGGGCGACGAGCTGCATGCGCTGGGCCGTGTCAAGGACTTCATTCCCCACGCCGTGAAGATCAAGGCCAGCGGCGCGCAGGCGGTGCTGACGGGTAATTGGGGCAACGACCTGACGCTGCTGATCAAGGCGGCCAAAGAGGTTGGCTTCGAAGGCAAGTTCTACACTTTTTACGGCAACGCGCTGGGCGTGCCGGGTGCGCTGGGCGACGCGGGTGTGGGCAAGGTCCTCGCGGTGGCTGACTGGTTCCCCAATGAAGCTGGTGCGCAGTCCGAGGCTTTTTACCAATCTTTCCGCCAGCGTTTTCCCAAGCCGCAGGACGACTATGTGCATATGCGGATGCAGCTCATGGTTGAAGCCCTGGCTCAAAGTATTGACAAGGCGGGAAGCGCCGACGCGGGCGCGGTGGCCGCGCAACTGGAGCACACTGCCGTCACTTTCGCCGGCCACAAAGGCACGATGCGCACCGCTGACCACCAGTTCCAGCAGCCGCTGCTGGTGGCGCTGATGGGCAAACAAGGCGCGCCGGGCGTGAAGTTTGATGTGGAAGGCTCGGGTTACGGCTTTCGCGTCATCAAGACGATTTCGTCTGAACGGGCCGAGCAGCCGAGCAGCTGCAAAATGGTCCGGCCCTGAGATTTTTCCTTATTGACTGACGCCGGCAGGCAGATCGAGCATTTCCATGAGACAGGCTGTTTTAAACCTTGAAGAATCGATGATCCGCCAGGTGGCCAACGCGGGCATGGGGCGCAGCGATGTGCTCAAGTTCTGGTTTGGTGAAAGTGACGAAGTCACGCCCGCTTTTATTCGCGAGGCGGCGGCTGCGTCGCTACAGCAAGGCGAAACGTTTTACGCGCAGAACCTGGGCCTGCCGGAATTGCGCGAGGCTATTGCCAGCTATGCGACAGGCTTGCGCTGTTCGGGCGCCGCGTCCATCACGGCCGAGCGCATCGCAGTCACGTCGGGCGGCGTCAATGCGCTGATGCTGGCAGTGCAGGCGCTGGTCGATGCGGGCGATGAGGTGGTGGCTGTAACGCCGGTCTGGCCCAACCTGACGGCGCAGCCTGCCATCATGGGTGCGCGGGTGACGTGCGTCAGCCTCAAGCCCGTGGCTGGCGAGTGGCGACTCGATGTCGCTGAACTGCTGACGGCCATCACGCCGAATACCAAGCTCCTGATCGTCAACGCGCCGAACAACCCCACCGGATGGACGCTGTCGCGTGCCGAGCAGGAGGCTATCCTGGCCCATTGCCGCAAAACCGGCACCTGGATCCTGGCTGATGAGGTGTATGAGCGGCTGTATTACGAACCCACCCCCAACGGTTGCGCGCCGAGCTTTCTGGATATTGCGGCGCCAGAGGACCGTCTGGTGGTCGTCCACAGCTTCTCCAAGAGCTTTTTGATGACCGGCTGGCGCCTGGGCTGGCTGGTGATGCCGCCGGCCATGACCCCGCATATGAGCAAGCTGGTGGAATTCAACACCTCCTGCGCGCCGGTGTTTGTGCAGCGCGCCGGACTGGTGGCCATCGAGCGCACGGCCGACATCACGCCGCGGGTGGTCGCCCACCTCAAAACCTGCCGCGACACCCTGGTGCCTTTGCTGCAAGCGGTGCCGGGTGTGCAGCTGGCCCCTGCCAAAGGCGGCATGTACGCCTTTTTCAGGCTGGAAGACCAGGCGCGGTTTGGGGATTCTCTGGAGACTGCCAAACGCCTGGTGGTGGAGGGGGGGGTGGGTTTGGCGCCCGGCAATGCCTTTATGGTCAACCCCGGGCCTGAGGCCCAGGGCTGGTTACGCTGGTGTTTCGCCAGCCAGGACGTCGCCAGGCTGGGGCAAGGGGTGGAGCGCCTCCAGCGCTGGCTTGGGCTATAATCCAAGGCTCTGCGCAGTTTGAGGTCCTTTTTTGGGCGTTTGGCTGCCGGAACACGACGAAAGCGGTTATTCAACTCCCATATCGGGAACGCTGCTTCGCTCGCAAGCGCACTTCGGTGCAAGAAAGAGAAAACATGATTGCAAAATCAATCAAGGCCGAAATCGTTCAGGCCAACGCACGTGCCGCCGGCGACACCGGTAGCCCTGAAGTTCAAGTGGCGCTGCTGACCGGCCGCATCAACGAACTGACCCCCCATTTCAAGGCCAACGCCAAAGATCACCACGGCCGCCGCGGTCTGCTGCGCATGGTGAGCCGCCGCCGCAAGCTGCTGGACTACCTGAAGTCCAAAGATGCCGAACGTTACACCGCGCTGATCGCCAAGCTTGGCCTGCGCAAGTAATCGGTAACAACGATTTGAAAGCGCCTGAGTTAGTTCACTAGCTCAGGCGCTTTTTACTTCGGAGCAAGGCAAAACGAGCACGCGCTGTGTCATTCCACAAAAAAAGTCCTGGGCTGGTCCCTGATCTCAGGCATTTTGTGGAATGGCATCGTGTTCAGCCAGCCGCCACTCCGGGCCTCCCGCACTGCCTCAAGTGCGTGAATTTAGTGGAGATAAGAACATGAGCATTTTCAACAAAGTCACCAAATCCTTCCAATGGGGCCAGCACAAGGTCACGATGGAAACCGGCGAAGTGGCGCGTCAATCCGGTGGCGCTGTGCTGCTGGACATGGACGGCACCGTGGTGCTGGCCACCGTGGTCGCCAAGACCGAAGCCAAGCCCGGCCAGGATTTCTTCCCGCTGACGGTCGACTATCTGGAAAAAACCTATGCCGCCGGCCGTATTCCCGGCAGCTTCTTCAAGCGCGAAGGCCGCCCCAGCGAATTTGAAACGTTGACGTCCCGCCTGATCGACCGCCCGATCCGCCCGCTGTTCCCTGAAGGTTTCTTCAACGAAGTGCAGGTCGTGATCCATGTGCTGTCACTGAACCCAGAAGTCGAAGGCGACATCCCTGCGTTGATCGCCTCCAGCGCAGCGCTGGCAATTTCCGGCATTCCGTTCAACGGCCCCATCGGTGCTGCACGCGTTGCCTACATCGACGGCCAGTACATTCTGAACCCCGGCAAGACGCAGCTCAAAGAATCCAAGATGGACTTGGTTGTGGCCGGTACCGAAGCTGCTGTGCTGATGGTCGAGTCCGAAGCCCAGCAACTGTCTGAAGAAATCATGCTTGCCGCCATCGTGTTTGGCCATGAGCAAGGCAACGTTGCCATCAATGCGATCCACGAACTCGTTCGTGATGCCGGCAAGCCGGTCTGGGACTGGCGCGCTCCTCCCAAGGATGAAGTGCTGATAGCCAAGGTGGTAGCACTGGCCGAAGAAAAACTGCAAGCCGCTTACCAGATCCGCAACAAGCAGGCGCGCACCCATGCCACCCGCGAAGTGACCACCTGGACCAAAGCCGGCCTGAAGGCTGAGGGCGTCGAATTCGACGGCGTGGCTGTTGACGGCATGCTGTTCGACATCGAGGCAAAAATCGTCCGCGGCCAGATCCTGGCCGGCGAGCCGCGTATCGACGGCCGCGACACGCGCACCGTGCGCGCAATTGAAATCCGCAACAGCGTGCTGCCGCGCACCCACGGCTCGGCCTTGTTCACGCGTGGCGAAACCCAGGCGCTGGTCGTGACCACGCTGGGCACCGAGCGTGATGCACAGCGCATCGATGCGCTGTCAGGCGACTACGAAGACCGTTTCATGCTGCACTACAACATGCCTCCGTTCGCCACAGGCGAAACGGGTCGTGTCGGCTCGCCAAAACGCCGCGAAATCGGCCACGGCCGCCTGGCCAAGCGCGCGCTGATCGCCGTGTTGCCCACGAAGGAAGAATTTCCGTACACCATGCGTGTGGTGTCTGAAATCACCGAGTCCAATGGGTCCTCGTCGATGGCTTCGGTCTGCGGCGGCTGCCTGTCGCTGATGGACGCCGGCGTGCCGATGAAAGCTCACGTGGCCGGCATCGCCATGGGCCTGATCAAGGAAGAAAACCGCTTTGCCGTGCTGACCGACATCCTGGGTGATGAAGATCATCTGGGTGACATGGACTTCAAGGTTGCCGGTACCACCTTCGGTATCACTGCGCTGCAGATGGACATCAAGATCCAGGGCATCACCAAGGAAATCATGCAGGTCGCACTGGCTCAGGCCAAGGAAGCCCGCATGCACATTCTGGGCAAGATGCAGGAAGCCATGGGCGAAGCCAAGGCTGAAGTGTCCGACTTCGCACCTCGCCTCTACGTCATGAAGATCAACCCCGAGAAGATCCGCGACGTGATCGGCAAGGGCGGCGCCGTCATTCGCGCGCTGACCGAAGAAACCGGCACGCAGATCAACATCGAGGAAGACGGCACCATCACCATCGCGTCGAACGACAGCGCCAAGGCCGATGAAGCCAAACGCCGCATCGCCGAGATCACCGCCGAAGTCGAAATCGGCAAGGTGTACGAAGGCCCGGTCACCAAGATCCTGGACTTCGGCGCACTGATCAACCTGCTCCCCGGCAAGGACGGCCTGCTGCACATCAGCCAGATCGCCCACGAGCGCGTCGAAAAGGTTACCGACTACCTGAGCGAAGGCCAGATCGTCAAAGTCAAGGTTCTGGAGACGGACGAAAAGGGTCGCGTCAAGCTGTCGATGAAAGCTTTGCTTGACCGCCCCGCTCAGGACCAGGATCGGGGTTAATTCGTACTGCTATTGATTTTGTAGCTGCTCGCGCCCGTCTACCGGGCGTTAGCAGCCCAAAATACCTTAGACCTTGGCATCCCATGAAAGTTGTTGAAATTACCGCTTACGGCAAACCTGAGGTGTTGCGCCCGGGCGAACGCCCGGCGCCCGTCGAAGGCCTTGGCGAGGTAGTGATCCGCGTGAGCGCCAGCGGCGTCAATCGTCCTGATGTTCTCCAGCGCATGGGTCATTACCCGGTGCCGCCCGGTGCGTCCGATATTCCGGGGCTTGAAGTCGCGGGCGTGATCGTCTCGGGTGATGCTGCAGCCATGGCTGTGGCTGGCCTCGGCGTCGGTGACCGCGTCTGTGCGCTGGTTGCGGGCGGCGGTTATGCGGAGTTGTGTGTTGCCCCGGTGGGGCAGTGCCTGCCAGTTCCTCCGGGACTGAGCGACATTGAAGCGGCGTCGTTGCCCGAAACCTTTTTCACGGTCTGGAGCAATGTGTTTGAGCGGGCCACTCTGCGGCCTGGTGAAACCTTGCTGATTCAAGGCGGTTCCAGCGGCATCGGCGTGACGGCCATCCAGATCGCCAAGGCCATGGGCGCTACCGTGCTGGTGACTGCCGGCAGCGACGAAAAATGTGCTGCTTGTGTGGCCCTGGGGGCCGACCATGCCATCAACTATAAGACCAGTGACTTTGCGGTGGAGGCGAAGTCATTGACCGGTGGGCGAGGCGTTGACGTCATTCTCGACATGGTGGCGGGCGGCTACGTGGCGCGTGAGGTGGAATGCCTGGCTGAAGATGGCCGCTTGGTCATCATCGCGATACAGGGCGGCGTCAAATCCGAACTCAATGCCGGGCTGGTGCTGCGCAAACGATTGACCGTCACCGGCTCGACCCTGCGCGCACGTTCTGTCGAATTCAAGAGCGCGATTGCGGCTGCGCTGAAAGACAAGGTTTGGCCATTGCTCGCGAGCGGTGCGGTCAAACCGGTGATTCACAGCACGTTTGCCGCGGCCGATGCCGCCAGCGCACATGCGCTGATGGAATCGAATCAGCACATCGGCAAAATTGTTTTAACCTGGTAACGGCGGCATGAAGAAGCTCATTGCAGGTAACTGGAAGATGAACGGAGGCCTCGAGGCCAACGCGGCTTTGCTGGATGCGCTGGCGCAGGGCTTGGTCAATCCTCCGGCGTGCGAGGTGGCTGTATGTGTTCCCGCGCCGTATCTGGCGCAGGTCCAGTTGCTGCGGGCGGCAAAACCTACGCTGTCGAGCATTGAACTGGGTGCGCAAGATGTGTCGGACCATGCCAATGGTGCCTACACGGGTGAGGTCAGCGCCGCCATGCTCAAAGAATTCGGCTGCCGTTTTGTGATTGTGGGCCACTCGGAGCGCCGCCAATACCACGGCGAGACCGACACGCTGGTGGCCGACAAGGCCAAGGCCGCGCTGGCTTCGGGCATCACGCCCATCGTTTGCGTGGGCGAAACATTGGCCGAGCGTGAGTCCGGCCATACCGAAGAAGTCGTCAAGCGCCAGCTGGCTGCGGTGATTCACACCAACGGTCACTGCATCAGCGAAATCGTCGTGGCTTATGAGCCCGTGTGGGCTATCGGCACCGGCAAGACGGCTTCGCCCGAAGAAGCCCAGGCCGTGCATCACGTGCTGAGAGGCCAGTTGAAGGCGGCGACCGATCAGTTTGCCCGCGTGAAAATCCTGTACGGCGGCAGCATGAATGCCTCCAATGCAGCCACCCTGCTGGCCCAGCCTGACATTGATGGGGGCCTGATCGGTGGTGCGTCGCTCAAAGCCCCCGATTTTTTGACAATTATTGCTGCAGCCCGCAACTGACGAGCGCAGCCCGCTATTAATTTAGGAGTAGATATGAACGTTGTATTAACCATTGTCCTCGCTGTGCAAATGCTGTCGGCGCTTGGCATGATTGGCCTGATCTTGGTGCAGCACGGCAAGGGTGCCGACATGGGCGCAGCGTTTGGCAGCGGCGGCTCGGGCAGCCTTTTCGGCGCCAGCGGCAGTGCCAATTTTCTGTCGCGCACCACGGGCGTCCTGGCCGCGTTGTTTTTTGCCTGCACTTTGCTGCTGGCTTATTTTGGCAACGCGCCCGCGCGTACCGGTTCCAGTGTTCTGGACGGTGCAGCCGTGACCGCTCCCGCGCCTGCGGTGGCGGCCTCCGGTGCAGCCCAGATTCCGGGAACCTCCGTGCCTTCAGGCGCCGGCACAGCAGTTCCTGTCCCGCCCGCACCCGCAGCATCCGGCGCTGCGCAAATCCCGACGAAATAACGAGATTTTGCTGCCGCCCGCAGTCGGGAGGGGCAATATTTCGGGGTAAACTCTAAGACTGCCTGGAAAGCCAAAAACCGCAAGGTTCCTCATGCCATCCAGGCAGTTAAATACCGCGGACGTGGTGAAATTGGTAGACACGCTATCTTGAGGGGGTAGTGCCGAAAGGTGTGCGAGTTCGAGTCTCGCCGTCCGCACCAGATTGACAAGCATCGGCAACCGCACTGCGGTGATGTTGTCGGCTCAAACGGCAAGCTGAAACAGGCCGCGCAGTGGCTTTTCAGAAGTTGAATCCACGATGAACCTCGATCAATACCTTCCTGTTCTCCTGTTTATTCTGGTCGGTGTGGGTGTCGGCGTGGTGCCTCAGGTCCTGGGGCGTTTGTTGGGTCCCGTGCGGCCAGACAGTGAAAAAAACTCCCCCTATGAATGCGGCTTCGAGGCTTTCGAAGATGCCCGCATGAAATTCGATGTGCGCTACTACCTGGTCGCCATCCTCTTCATTCTTTTTGACCTCGAAATCGCGTTCCTCTTTCCCTGGGCCGTGGCGCTCAAGGATATCGGTCCTGTCGGTTTCTGGTCCGTCATGATTTTCCTGGGCATTCTGGTCGTGGGCTTTGTCTACGAGTGGAAAAAAGGTGCGCTGGACTGGGAATAAAAAGATCCCGAGGGTTCTCTAGGCGAGTCTCGCCACAAAGGTACGGGTATGTCACTTGAAGGTGTTTTCAACGAAGGCTTCATGACCACGAGTTACGACTCGGTGGTGAACTGGGCCAAGACAGGTTCGCTCTGGCCCATGACGTTCGGCCTGGCTTGCTGCGCGGTCGAAATGATGCATGCGGGCGCGGCCCGTTACGACATTGACCGTTTCGGCATGCTGTTCCGTCCCAGTCCGCGCCAGTCCGACCTGATGATCGTGGCCGGCACGCTGTGCAACAAGATGGGCCCGGCCTTACGCAAGGTTTACGACCAGATGTCCGAGCCACGTTGGGTGCTGTCCATGGGCTCGTGCGCCAACGGCGGTGGCTACTACCACTACAGTTATTCGGTGGTTCGCGGCTGCGACCGCATCGTGCCGGTCGACGTGTACGTACCCGGCTGCCCACCCACGGCGGAAGCGCTGATGTACGGCATCATCCAGTTGCAGCAAAAAATTCGACGCACCAACACGATTGCGAGGGCATAAGCATGTCCTCTTCTCCTGTTTCCATGGAGCAACTCGCCGAGACGATTCGCGCGGTGCTCGGTGACAAGGTCAAAAGCCTGAAGATCGCGCTTGACGAAATTACCCTCACAGTCTCCGCCGTCGATTACCTGGCGGTCGCCACTTTGCTGCGTGATGCGCCCGCTTGCCGCTTCGAGCAGTTGATCGACCTCTGCGGCGTCGACTATTCCGAATACAAGGATGGCCAGTACGACGGCCTGCGTTACTGCGTGGTGTCGCACCTGCTGTCGGTCAGTCTCAATCAGCGTGTGCGTCTCAAGGTCTTTTGCCCCGATGACGACTTTCCCGTGGTGGACTCGCTCAACGGCATCTGGAACTCGGCCAATTGGTTTGAGCGCGAGGCCTTTGACCTCTACGGCGTCATCTTTGAAGGCCACAACGACCTGCGCCGCATCTTGACCGACTACGGTTTCATCGGCCATCCTTTCCGCAAGGACTTCCCGACCTCGGGTCATGTGGAAATGCGCTACGACCCCGAGCAAAAGCGCGTGATTTACCAGCCGGTCACCATAGAGCCGCGCGAGATCACGCCGCGCGTGATCCGTGAAGACAATTACGGCGGCTTGGCATCATGAAACATGAGTGTTTTGTGATGGGCGGGCTTTTTCAAGTGAACGCCGTGGAGCTGGCTTTGCCGGGCCACTGGTGTTGCCCCCTCGAGGGGGAGGCGGCCGCAGACCGCTTCGGGGGGAAGCTTTAATAACATGGCTGAAATCAAAAACTACACGCTTAACTTTGGGCCACAGCACCCTGCGGCGCACGGTGTGCTTCGCCTGGTGCTAGAGCTCGACGGCGAAGTGATCCAGCGCGCCGATCCGCACATCGGCCTGTTGCACCGCGCAACCGAAAAGCTTGCCGAGAGCAAGACCTACATCCAGTCGCTGCCTTACATGGACAGGTTGGACTACGTCTCCATGATGTCCAACGAGCAAGCCTACTGCCTGGCCATCGAGAAGCTGCTCGGCGTTGACGTACCGATTCGTGCGCAGTACATCCGCGTGATGTACGCTGAAATCACGCGCCTGCTCAATCACCTGCTGTGGCTGGGCGCGCACGGTTTCGACTGCGGCGCGATGAACATCCTGATTTACTGCTTCCGCGAACGCGAAGCGCTGTTCGACATGTACGAGGCTGTTTCCGGCGCGCGCATGCATGCAGCCTATTTCCGTCCGGGTGGCGTCTATCGCGATCTGCCCGAGAGCATGCCGCAGTACAAGGTCAGCAAGGTCAAAAACGCCAAGGCCATTGAAGCGCTGAACGAAAACCGCCAGGGCTCGCTGCTCGACTTCATTGAAGACTTCACCAACAAGTTTCCGGGTTACGTCGACGAATACGAAACTTTGTTGACGGACAACCGCATCTGGAAGCAGCGGACCGTCGGCGTGGGCGTCGTATCGCCCGAGCGCGCCCTCAACCTCGGCTTCACCGGCCCCATGCTCAGGGGCTCGGGTTTCGCCTGGGACTTGCGCAAGCAGCAACCCTATGACGTCTACGACAAGATGGACTTCGACATCCCGGTCGGCAAGACCGGCGACTGCTACGACCGCTACCTGGTCCGCATCGAGGAGATGCGCCAGTCCAACCGCATCATCAAACAGTGCATTGACTGGCTGCGCGTGAACCCCGGCCCTGTGATCACCAGCAACCACAAGGTCGCCGCCCCCGACCGCGAATCCATGAAGTCCAACATGGAAGAGCTGATCCACCACTTCAAGCTCTTCACCGAAGGCTTTCACGTGCCCGAAGGCGAAGCCTACGCGGCGGTCGAGCACCCCAAGGGCGAATTCGGCATCTACATCGTCAGCGACGGCGCCAACAAGCCCTACCGCTTGAAGATCCGTCCGCCGGGTTTTCCGCACCTTGCCGCCATGGACGAAATGTCGCGCGGCCACATGATTGCCGACGCGGTGGCCGTGATCGGCACCATGGATATTGTGTTCGGCGAGATTGATCGCTAAACCGGATGGCTTCTCTCATGATTTCTGAACAAACCAGAGCGCGCTTCGACCGCGAAGTCGCCAAATACCCCGCGGACCAGAAGCAGTCGGCCGTCATGGCATGCCTGACCATCCTGCAGGAAGAGCACGGCTTCGTGAGCGCGGAAAGCGAGAAGGTCGTGGCCGAGTACCTCGGCATGGCGCCCATCGCCGTGCATGAAGTCACCACCTTCTACAACATGTACAACCAGCGTCCCGTTGGCAAGTACAAACTTAATGTGTGCACCAACCTGCCTTGCCAGCTGCGCGACGGTGCCAAGGCCCTCAAGCACCTGGAGCACAAGCTGGGCATCGCCATGGGCGAGACCAGCGTCGACGGCCTGTTCACGCTGCAGCAATCCGAATGCCTGGGCGCCTGCGCCGATTCGCCGGTGATGCTGGTCAACGACCTCACCATGTGCAGCTTCATGAGCAACGAGAAGCTGGACCAGCTGATCGAGGGTCTCAAATCCGCCGAGGCAAAGCAACCATGACGCTCGCACCCCTGTCTCCCAACAGCGCAGCCGCGCAAAGTGTGTTGTCGCAGTTCGCGGCCACTGGCGTGCAAACCTGCTTCCACGGCCGGCACATCAATCCGCAAATCCTGGCCGACCTCGACGGCAGCAACTGGCGGCTCAAGGACTACGAAGCGCGCGGCGGCTACCAGGCCCTGCGCAAAATCCTCAAGCAGGACGGCGGCGAGGGCATGACGCCCGACCAGGTCATCGCCGAAGTCAAGGCCGGCAGCTTGCGTGGCCGCGGCGGCGCCGGTTTCCCGACCGGGCTCAAATGGAGCTTCATGCCACGCCAGTTCCCGGGCCAGAAATACCTGGTCTGCAACTCCGACGAAGGCGAGCCGGGCACCTGCAAAGACCGCGACATCATGCAGTACAACCCGCACAGCGTGATCGAGGGCATGGCGATTGCCGCCTATGCCATGGGTATCAGCGTGGGCTACAACTACATCCACGGCGAAATCTTCGCGACCTACCAGCGTTTTGAAGAAGCGCTTGAAGAGGCGCGTGCCGCCGGCCTCCTCGGCGACAAGATACTCGGCAGCGGCTTCAGCTTTCAGCTCCATGCCTCGCACGGTTTTGGCGCCTACATCTGCGGCGAAGAAACGGCGTTGCTGGAATCGCTTGAAGGCAAAAAAGGCCAGCCGCGTTTCAAGCCGCCGTTCCCGGCGAGCTTCGGCCTTTACGGCAAGCCCACCACCATCAACAACACTGAGACCTTCGCTGCGGTGCCATGGATCATCCGCAACGGCGGTCAGGCTTACCTCGAGTGCGGCAAGCCCAACAACGGTGGCACCAAGATTTATTCGGTCTCGGGCGACGTCGAATTGCCAGGTAATTACGAAGTGCCCATGGGCACGCCGTTTTCCAAGCTGCTTGAGCTCGCTGGTGGCGTGCGCAAAGGCCGCACGCTCAAGGCCGTGATTCCGGGCGGATCGTCGGCGCCCGTGCTGCCAGCGTCCATCATGATGGAATGCACCATGGACTACGACTCCATCGCCAAGGCTGGCTCCATGCTGGGTTCGGGCGCGGTGATCGTGATGGACGACAGCCGTTGCATGGTCGAGTCGCTCAAGCGCCTGTCCTACTTCTACATGCACGAATCCTGCGGGCAATGCACCCCTTGCCGCGAAGGCACGGGCTGGCTTTGGCGCGTCGTGGACCGCATCCATAACGGCCATGGCAAGCAGACCGACATGGACCTGCTCAACTCGGTAGCAGACAACATCCAGGGCCGCACCATCTGCGCGCTGGGCGATGCGGCGGCCATGCCGGTGCGCGCCATGATCAAACACTTCCGTCATGAGTTTGAAGCCATGATCAAACCACAGGTTCCTCACGCTTCGGTTCCGGCTGCTGTGCAAGCCTGAACTGCGGAAAGAAAAAAATATGGTTGAAATAGAACTCGACGGCCAGAAGGTGGAAGTGCTCGAAGGCAGCACGGTGATGCATGCGGCCGAAAAAGCCGGCACCTACATTCCTCACTTCTGCTATCACAAGAAGCTGAGCATTGCCGCCAACTGCCGCATGTGCCTGGTTGACGTGGAGAAGGCGCCCAAGCCCATGCCGGCCTGCGCCACGCCCGTCACGCAAGGCATGATCGTGCGCACCAAGAACGACAAAGCCATCAAGGCCCAAAAGGGTGTGATGGAGTTTCTGCTGATCAACCACCCGCTGGACTGCCCTATCTGCGACCAGGGCGGCGAGTGCCAGCTGCAAGACCTGGCCGTCGGTTACGGTGGCAGCGAATCGCGCTACGAAGAAGAAAAGCGTGTGGTCTTCCACAAGGACGTCGGCCCGCTGATTTCCATGCAGGAAATGAGCCGCTGCATCCATTGCACCCGTTGCGTACGTTTCGGCCAGGAAGTGGCCGGCGTGATGGAGCTCGGCATGTCGCACCGCGGCGAGCACGCCGAGATCGAAACCTTCGTCGGCATGTCGGTGGACTCCGAGCTGTCCGGCAACATGATTGACATCTGCCCGGTCGGCGCGCTGACCAGCAAGCCTTTCCGCTACAGCGCCCGCACCTGGGAGCTCTCGCGCCGCAAGTCGGTCAGCCCGCACGACTCCACCGGTGCCAACCTGATCGTCCAGGTCAAGAGCAACAAGGTCATGCGCGTGGTGCCGCTGGAGAACGAAGACGTCAACGAATGCTGGATCGCCGACCGCGACCGCTTCTCGTATGAAGCCCTCAACGGCGACGAACGCCTGACCAGCCCCATGCTCAAGCAGGGCGGCGAATGGAAGACCGTCGACTGGCAGACCGCGCTCGAATACGTGGCCAACGGCCTCAAGCAGATCAAGGCCGACCACGGCGCCGACAGCATCGGCACGCTGGCCAGCCCGCACAGCACACTCGAAGAGCTTTACCTTGCTGCGTCATTGATGCGCGGCCTGGGCAGCGACAACATCGACTACCGCCTGCGCAATGCCGAGTTCACCGCGCCTTCGGCCATCCGCTGGCTGGGCACCTCTATCGTATCGCTGTCGCAACTGCAGCGTGTGCTGGTGGTCGGCTCCAACCTGCGCAAGGACCATCCGCTGTTCGCGCAGCGAATCCGCCAGGCCGCCCGCAAGGGCGCGGCGCTGAGCACCATCAATTCGACCGCTGAACTGGCAAACGCCGAGGCCTGGGCCATGCCCATCGCCAACACGCTGCTGGCAGCGCCCGAAGCCTGGGCGCAGTCCCTGGCTGATGTGGCCGCGGCGATTGCTGCCGACAAGGGCATCACGGCGCCCGCCGCCGGCCAGGCCACCGATGCCGCCAAGGCCATCGCCAAATCCCTGCAGGGTGGCGAGCGTAAAGCCATCTTGCTGGGCAATGCCGCGGCACACCACGCCAACGCGTCCAGCCTGCTGGCTCTGGCCAACTGGATAGGCGAGCAGACCGGCGCCACCGTGGGCTACCTCACGGAAGCCGCCAACACCGTTGGCGCTCAACTGGCCGGTGCCTTGCCCGCCAACAAGGGCCTCAATGCAGGCCAGATGCTGGACGGCAAGCTCAAGGCCGTGATCCTGCTCAACAACGAACCCGAGTTTGATTCGGCCGCAGGCATCAGGGCCAAATCCGCGCTCAACGCCGCGCAAATGGTCGTGACCCTGAGCCCTTTCAAGGCCAACATGGGCTTTAGCGACGTGTTGCTGCCAATTGCACCTTTCACCGAAACCCCTGGCACCTTTGTGAACGCCGAAGGTCGCGTGCAGGGCTTTCACGCCGTCGTCAAACCGCTAGGTGATACACGCCCAGCCTGGAAGGTGTTGCGCGTGCTCGCCAATCTGCTGGGCGTGCCCGGTTTTGATTTCGAATCCTCGCAAGACGTGCTCAAGCAGGTCGCAGGCGCCGAAGCGGCGCAGCTTCCCGCAGGCAAACTGGGCAATGCCACGCAGGGCGGCATCCAGCTGTCGGCGGCGCACACCCAGGTGCCGGCCGTAGCCAGCATCTATCAGCTTGACGGCTTGGTCAGGCGCGCCACATCGCTGCAGCTGACGGCGGATGCCCGCCAGGCCGGCGGCCTTCAAACCAAGCTGGAAGGAGTGGTCGCATGATTGACGCGATTTACGCTTTCGGTCAGGGTTTGATGGGCGGTATCTGGCCCGCCACGGTGTGGCCTGTTTTGTGGGCGCTCATCAAGATCGTCTGCGTCCTGCTGCCGCTGATGGGTTGCGTGGCTTACCTCACGCTGTGGGAACGCAAGGCCATCGGTTTCACCCAGATTCGCCTGGGCCCCAACCGGGTCGGGCCTTTCGGCCTGCTGCAGCCGATTGCCGATGCGCTCAAGCTGCTGACCAAGGAAATCATCATCCCGACGGCCGCGAGCAAGGGCCTGTTCGTGCTCGGCCCCATCATGACCATCATGCCGGCCCTAGCCGCCTGGGCCGTGATTCCTTTCGGGCCGGAGATCGCGCTGGCCAACATCAATGCCGGCCTGCTGTTCCTGATGGCTATTACCTCGCTGGAAGTCTATGGCGTGATCATCGCCGGCTGGGCGTCGAATTCCAAATACGCCTTCCTCGGCGCCATGCGCGCTTCGGCGCAAATGGTCAGCTACGAAATCGCCATGGGCTTCTGCCTGGTGGTGGTGCTGATGGTATCGGGCAGCCTCAACATGACGGACATCGTGATGAGCCAGGACAAGGGCACGCTGGCCAGCCACGGCTGGACTTTCCTGTCGTGGAACTGGTTGCCGCTGTTGCCGATTTTTGTCGTGTACTTCATCTCCGGCCTGGCAGAGACCAACCGCCACCCCTTCGACGTCGTCGAAGGCGAGTCTGAAATCGTGGCCGGCCATATGGTTGAGTACTCGGGCATGGCTTTCGCGATGTTCTTCCTCGCCGAATACGCAAACATGTGGCTGGTCGCCATCCTGGCCGTGCTGCTGTTCCTGGGCGGCTGGTTGCCACCTGTTGAAGCCCTGAGCTTCATCCCGGGTTGGATCTGGCTGGGCGCCAAGACATTCGTCGTGGTCACCATGTTCCTGTGGGTGCGCGCCACTTTCCCGCGCTTTCGTTACGACCAGATCATGCGTTTGGGCTGGAAGATTTTCATTCCTGTGACCCTGGTCTGGCTGGTGGTCGTTGGGGCCTGGATGCAGACCCCTTACAACATCTGGAAGTGACTATGGCCCCCACGCTTTTCACTTCGTGTAATGCACTGCCCCCCGAGGGGGCCGCTGCGCCTGCGGTCTGGCGAAGCCAGTCCCGCGGCCCCTGCTTGAACAGCAGCCCTTGTCTGACCCAGTTGCGCAGGAAATCATCATGAGTGCCGTAGCCTCCGTCAAAGATTTTGTTTCGAGCTTTATGCTCACCGAGCTGTTCAAGGGCATGGCCCTGACCGGCAAGTACATGTTCAGCCGCAAGATCACGGTCCAGTTTCCCGAGGAAAAGACCCCGCTGAGCCCGCGTTTTCGCGGCCTGCATGCGCTGCGCCGTTATGAAAATGGCGAAGAGCGCTGCATCGCCTGCAAGCTGTGCGAAGCGGTGTGCCCGGCGATGGCCATCACCATTGAGTCGGACGTGCGTGAAGACGGCAGCCGCCGTACCTCGCGTTACGACATTGACCTGACGAAGTGCATCTTCTGCGGTTTCTGCGAAGAAAGCTGCCCGGTCGACTCCATCGTCGAGACCCATATCTTTGAATACCACGGCGAAAAGCGTGGTGACCTGTACTTCACCAAAGAGATGCTGCTGGCTGTGGGTGACCGCTACGAATCCGAAATTGCCGCCAACCGCGCGGCAGACGCCAAGTACCGCTGAACCCACTTACCAGGCTGCTGGCTCAAGAAAGAATCCACCACAACATGGACGCTAAAACAGGTCTTTTTTATGTTTTCGCCGCAGTGCTGCTGTTTGCAGCATTCAAGGTGATTACCGCGCGCAACCCGGTGCATGCGGCGCTGTATCTCGTATTGGCTTTTTTCCAGGCGTCTGCCGTCTGGATCTTGCTTAAAGCCGAATTCCTGGCCATCACGCTGGTGTTGGTTTATGTGGGGGCCGTGATGGTGCTCTTCCTGTTCGTCGTGATGATGCTGGACATCAATATCGACAGCATACGCAAGGGTTTCTGGAGGCACTTCCCGCTGGCCGGTTCAGTCGGCGCCATCATCGCGCTGGAAATGTCTTATGTGCTGATGGGCGGCTTCCGTGAGCCTCCCAAGGTGGCGACCGCCGCGGGCCAGATTGGTGCGCAGGTTTCCAACACCAAGGAACTCGGCAAGCTGCTGTATTCCGAATACCTCTATCCGCTGGAAGTGGCGGCCGTAATTCTGCTGGTGGCCATCATTGCCGCTATCGCACTGACCTTGCGCGCACGCAAGGACTCCAAATACCAGAACCCCTCAGAACAGATCCGGGTCAAGCGCGCCGACCGCGTCAGCCTGGTCAAGATGAAATCCGTCGTGGCCGCACCGGTTGTCGCCGCGGCCGCCGCACCTGCCGAGGAAAAGAAACCATGACGCTCACCCTCGGACATTTTCTTTCGCTGGGAGCCATGCTGTTCGCGCTGTCAGTCATCGGCATCTTCCTGAACCGCAAAAACCTGATCGTGCTGCTCATGGCCATTGAGCTCATGCTGTTGGCGGTGAACATGAACTTTGTGGCTTTCTCTTATTACCTGAACGACATGGCCGGCCAGGTTTTTGTGTTTTTTATCCTGACCGTCGCGGCGGCCGAATCGGCCATCGGCCTGGCCATCCTGGTGCTGCTGTTCCGCAACAAGTCCAGCATCAACGTAGACGAACTCAACACGCTCCAAGGCTAAAGATGACGTTCCCCCCCGAAGCGGCCTCCGGCCGCCTCCCCCTCAAGGGGGCGCCGCTGACGGCCCGGCAGAGCCGGTTCCGTGGCGGCCCCGGCAGGGCTTTCTTGTTTGCCTGCGCAACTTGCTCGGCGGAAAAAAACTGATATGGCATCCACCCTCAACGCTTCAACTCTACTGGCCGTTCCGCTGGCACCCCTGGCCGGTGCCCTGGCGGCAGGTATCCTCGGCACCTCCTTCGGTGGCAACTGGATAGGCCGGCGCCTGTCGCACACCCTTACAATCCTCGGCGTGCTGGTGGCCTTCGTCATTTCGGCCATGACGCTCAAGAGTGTGGCCATCGATGGCGCGCGGTTCAATGAAACGCTCTATACCTGGATGAACGTGGGCGGCCTGAAAATGGAAATCGGCTTCCTGGTCGACGGCCTCACGGCCATGATGATGTGCGTGGTGACCTTTGTGTCGCTCATGGTGCACATCTACACCATCGGCTACATGGAAGAAGACGAGGGCTACAACCGCTTCTTCGCCTACATCTCGCTGTTCACCTTCTCCATGCTGATGCTGGTGATGAGCAACAACATGCTGCAGCTGTTCTTTGGCTGGGAGGCCGTGGGTCTCGTCTCTTACCTGCTGATTGGCTTCTGGTTCAACAAGCCCACCGCTATCTTTGCGAACATGAAGGCCTTCCTCGTCAACCGCGTAGGCGACTTCGGCTTCATCCTCGGCATCGGCCTGATCGCCGCTTATGCCGGCACGCTGAACTACGCAGAAGCCTTTGCCAAGGCCGACGCGCTGTCGAAACTGAGCTTTCCGGGTACCGGCTGGATGCTGGTGACTGTGATCTGCATCTGTCTGTTCATCGGCGCCATGGGTAAATCGGCGCAATTCCCGCTGCATGTCTGGCTTCCCGATTCCATGGAAGGCCCGACCCCGATCTCCGCGCTGATTCACGCCGCGACCATGGTGACCGCCGGAATTTTCATGGTGGCCCGCATGTCGCCCCTGTTTGAACTGAGCGACACTGCGCTCAGCTTCATCATGGTGATCGGAGCGATCACCGCCTTGTTCATGGGGTTTTTGGGCATCATCCAAAACGACATCAAGCGCGTGGTCGCGTATTCCACGCTCTCGCAGCTGGGTTACATGACGGTCGCTTTGGGTGCCTCTGCCTATTCCGTCGCGGTGTTTCACCTGATGACGCATGCCTTCTTCAAGGCGCTGCTGTTCCTGGCTGCAGGCTCGGTCATCATCGGCATGCACCACAACCAGGACATCCGCTGGATGGGTGGCGTACGCAAGTACATGCCGATCACCTGGATCACCTCGCTGCTGGGCACGCTGGCCCTGATCGGCACACCGCTGTTTGCAGGTTTCTACTCCAAGGACAGCATCATTGAAGCCGTGCACGAAAGCCATCTGGCAGGTTCTGGTTTCGCGTATTTCGCAGTGCTGGCCGGGGTCTTCGTCACGGCTTTTTATTCGTTCCGCCTGTACTTCCTTGTGTTCCACGGCAAGGAGCGTTTTGACCAAAACCCCGATGCGCATCACCATGGCCACGACGACCACGGCCACCATGACGAACACCACGAGCCGCACGAATCTCCCTGGGTGGTAACGGTGCCACTGATTCTGCTGGCGATTCCGTCCGTGGTGATCGGCTTCATGACAATAGAGCCCATGCTATACGGCGAGTTCTTCAAGGATTCCATCCTGGTGAATCTGGAAAAACACCCCGCCATGGAAGAGCTCAAGCAGTTGTTCCACGGCCCGGCCCAGATGGCTTTGCATGGTCTCACTGCCGCGCCGTTCTGGCTGGCCCTGTCGGGTTCAGTGCTGGCCTGGTACATGTACATGATCAACCCCGCGCTGCCGGCCGCGATCAAGCGCATGTTCATGCCCGTATTCACCTTGCTCGAAAACAAGTACTACCTCGACTGGTTCAACGAAAATGTGCTGGCTCGCGGCACACGGCTTCTGGGCACAGCGTTGTGGAAGGGTGGCGACCAGAAACTGATCGACGGCGCGTTGGTCAATGGCTCCTGGAAACTGGTTGGCTGGGTTTCCAGCTTCGTGCGCAGGTTGCAGTCCGGCTACATCTATCACTATGCCTTCGGCATGATCATTGGCGTGTTTGTGTTGATGACGTACTTCGTCTGGCTCAACCGCTGATCAGTTCAACAAAAACAAGGAAGAACAAGAATGGGTTTGTTGAGTCTTGCGATCTGGACGCCGATTGTTTTCGGTGTGGTTCTGCTGGCGCTAGGCCGTGATGAGCAGGCGCGCAGCGTTCGCTGGATCGCGCTGATGGGTGCGGTCATCAGTTTTCTGGTCACGTTGCCTTTGTACAGCGGCTTTGCCTTGGACACCTCGGCCATGCAATTTGTGGAGAAGGGCAGCTGGATCCAGCGCTTTAACGTCAACTACCACCTGGGTGTAGACGGCATTTCGTTGTGGTTTGTGTTGCTGACGGCTTTTATCAATGTGGTGGTCATCATCGCCAGCTGGGAAGCCATCACCACGCGCGTTAATCAGTACATGGCTTCTTTCTTGATCTTGAGCGGGCTGATGATCGGCGTGTTCACGGCTCTTGACGGAATTCTGTTTTACGTTTTCTTCGAAGCCACGCTGATCCCGATGTACCTCATCATCGGTATCTGGGGCGGACCCAACAAGATTTACGCGGCGTTCAAGTTCTTTCTGTACACACTGCTCGGCTCGCTGATGATGCTGGTCGCGCTGATCTTCCTGTACAACAAATCGGGCGGTAGTTTCGACATCCTGATCTGGCACAAGCTACCGCTGGGCAGCACCGTGCAGACGCTGTTGTTCTTCGCGTTCTTCGCCGCATTCGCCGTGAAAGTGCCGATGTGGCCGGTACATACCTGGTTGCCCGATGTGCACGTTGAGGCACCTACCGGCGGTTCGGCCGTCCTGGCCGCCATCATGCTCAAGTTGGGCGCTTATGGCTTCCTGCGCTTCTCAATGCCGATTGCGCCAGACGCCTCGCACGAGTGGGCCTGGTTGATGATTGCACTGTCATTGATTGCAGTAATTTATGTGGGGCTGGTGGCTCTGGTGCAGCAGGACATGAAAAAGCTGGTGGCTTATTCGTCCGTGGCTCACATGGGCTTTGTCACGCTGGGCTTCTTTATCTTCAATGACCTGGGCGTCTCCGGCGGTCTGGTGCAGATGATTGCCCACGGCTTTGTTTCCGGCGCCATGTTCCTGTGCATCGGCGTGTTGTACGACCGCGTCCATTCGCGCGAAATTGCCAGCTACGGCGGTGTGGTGAATACCATGCCCAAGTTCGCGGCGTTTGCACTGCTGTTTGCCATGGCCAACTGCGGCCTGCCGGCCACGGCGGGTTTCGTCGGCGAATGGATGGTGATCCTGGGCGCCACCAAATACAACTTCTGGATAGGCGGCGCCGCAGCAACGGCACTTATCTTTGGCGCGGCCTACACCTTGTGGATGTACAAACGCGTCTACCTCGGCCCCGTGGCCAACGACGATGTCAAGGCGCTCACAGACATCAACAGCCGCGAGTTCCTGATGCTGGCTTTGCTGGCGATTGCCGTGTTGTACATGGGCATCTATCCCAAACCGTTTACGGACGTGATGAACACTTCGGTGGCTGATCTGCTCAAGCATGTCGCAGTCTCCAAGCTGAACTGAAGCTGAACTGAGCAACTACAAAGAATTCAGATGATCGACAAACTATCCTGGATCGCGGTTTACCCCGAAATCGTCCTCCTGATCATGGCCTGCGTGATTGCGCTCGTGGACCTGGGCGTCAAGACGCCGCAGCGCACCCTGACGTATGTGCTCACGCTGTTGACCCTGGCCGTCGTGGGCGCCATGGAAGCCGCCTACGCATCTGGCGGTCAAACCTTTTATGGCTTTGGCAACATGGTGGTCAGTGACCCCATGGGCGGCTGGCTCAAGTGTTTCGCCTGCATCACCTTGATGGTGACGCTGGTGTACGGCCGGCCTTACGCGGCAGAGCGAGACATGCTGCGCGGGGGCGAATTCTTCACCCTCAGCCTGTTCGCGTTGCTGGGCATGTTCGTAATGATCTCGGGCCACAACTTCCTCGTGATCTACATGGGGCTGGAGCTGCTGACGCTTTCGAGCTATGCGCTGGTGGCACTGCGCCGCGACAACGCCACAGCCACTGAAGCGGCCATGAAGTATTTTGTGCTGGGTGCGTTGGCGTCGGGTTTCCTGTTGTATGGCCTGTCGATGTTGTACGGCGCGACTGGCTCGCTGGATCTCAACGAAGTGTTCAATGCCATCGCCAGCCGCCAGGTAAAACACCAGGTGCTGGTGTTCGGCTTGGTGTTCATTGTTGCGGGCCTGGCCTTCAAGCTCGGGGCTGTGCCCTTTCACATGTGGCTGCCTGACGTCTACCAGGGCGCCCCAACTGCGGTGACGCTCTTGATCGGCGGTGCCCCGCAGCTCGCGGCATTTGCCATCTGCATCCGCCTGCTGGTCGAAGGCCTGCTGCCGCTGGCAATAGACTGGCAGCAGATGCTGGGCTTGATGGCCATTGGGTCCTTGCTGGTGGGTAACCTTGCCGCGGTGGCCCAGTCCAACCTCAAGCGCATGCTGGCGTTTTCCACCATTTCACAAATGGGTTTCCTGTTGCTCGGCTTGTTGGCTGGCGTGGTGAACGGCAACCAGCTCAACACCGAATCGGCTTACAGCGCGGCGATGTTCTACGCCGTGACCTATGTCCTGACCACGTTGAGTGCTTTCGGCATCATCATGTTGCTGGCGCGTGCCGGGCACGAATCCGAAGAGATCACGGATCTGGCCGGTTTGAACCAGCGCAGCCCCCTGTATGCCGGTGTGATGGCCATGAGCATGTTCTCGCTGGCCGGCTTACCGCCGCTGGTGGGGTTCTATGCCAAGCTCTCTGTCCTGCAGGCGCTGATCTCGTCGCAACAAACCAGCTATATTGTGCTGGCCATTTTTGCGGTGATGATGTCGCTGGTCGGCGCGTTTTATTACCTGCGTGTGGTCAAGGTCATGTACTTTGACGCGCCCCTGGCTCATAACGCGCAGCCGGTCTCCGCGCCGACGGATGCCAAGGTGGTCTTGGCGATCAACGGTGCGCTCCTCCTGATTCTGGGCATGGCGCCCGGCGGCTTGATGACGCTTTGCGCTCAGTCGATCAGCAGCATCGTCAAGTCACTGGGTAGCTGAACCGTTTCATGACGCAAACAGCCTCGGTCTGGCTGGTTGTGCTGCTGGCCTTGCTAGTGGCCAACCTGCCTTTCATCAGCAACCGCCTCTTCGCGGTCTATGCACTCAAGCAACCCAAAAACCTCGCCATTCGTGTGGGGGAGATGGTGGTCTGGTACCACCTTGTCGGTGGGCTGGGCCTGTACCTGGAGCAGCTTACCGGCCAGATCGCCCCGCAGGGCTGGGAGTTTTATGCCATCACGGGCACGCTCTTCATTACTTTTGCGTTTCCCGGGTTCACCTGGCGCTACCTGTTTAAACACCGCCCATGAAAGCGCCGCCCGGCATCGATAAAGCAGCCACCGTAGCCGACTCGCACCTTGTCGAGACCCGGGTGGACTCTGTCGAAATTCTGAAGGGCCGTTTCCTGCACGCCATGCGCGATACGGTCAGACTGCCTGACAACACTGAAGCCACGCGCGAGTATGTGATTCATCCCGGCGCCGTTATGATCGTGGCCCAGCTCGACGATGGGCGCCTGGTGCTGGAGCGGCAGTACCGCTATCCGGTGCAGGCTGTCATGCTGGAGTTCCCGGCAGGCAAACTTGACGCCGGCGAGGCATCGCTGGCCTGCGCGCAGCGTGAATTGCTGGAGGAAACCGGCTACACCGCACGTGAATGGGCGAGGGCGGGTGTGCTACACCCGGTGATTTCTTATTCCACCGAATTTATTGACATCTGGTTCGCGCGCGGGCTGACCCTGGGGCCGAGAAAGCTCGATGCTGGCGAATTTCTGGATGTGTTTACCGCCACCACTGCCGAGCTTCTGGCGTGGTGCGCAAGCGGCAAGGTCACGGACGCAAAAACGTTGACGGGGGCACTGTGGTTGCAGAACGTGTTGTCCGGTGCGTGGACTTTGGACTGGCAAGCTGCAACGATTTGATCCCCGGTGATAATCCGGCCATGAAAGTCCTGAATCTCCAGTGTGCGCACCAGCATTCATTTGAAGGCTGGTTTGCGTCCGAGGACGACTTCCAGAGTCAGCTGTCGCGTGGTTTGGTCGAGTGCCCGATGTGTGCCGACAAAAGCATCCAGAAACTTCCCAGCGCGCCGCGCCTCAACCTGGGAGTGCACGAACCCACAAGCGCGGCCAGCCAGCCTGCCGCTTCGCAAGCTGTCGCCCAAGGCCCGGCGCAGGGGGCGGGTAGCAACGCTGTCGCCACGACGGGAACGCCAACCGGAATGGGCCAGGCCGAGCAGGCTGCGTTCCTGAAAGCCGTGCGCCATGTCATGGCGCATACCGAAGACGTGGGAGAGCGTTTTGCGGAACAGGCCCGCCGCATGCACTATGGCGAAGTTGAGGCACGCAGCATTCGCGGCCAAGCCAGTGCACGCGAAGCCGTGGAACTGATCGAAGAGGGCATAGACGTCATGCCTTTGCCCTTATTGCCCGGCGTCAAGGAAACGCTGCAGTGATATGACCCCCACGGTCAACGTGGCCCCCACGGTCGCTCACTGCGTGTAGCTCCCGAGGCCTTGCAGGCCGCGGCTCGCGAGACGCTTCGCCTCTGTCGCCTGTCCAAAGCTGCTCAAGCAGCTTTGGATCCGCAGGCTCCAGCCCCGAGGGGGCCGCTGCGCCTGCGGTCTGGCTAAGCCAGTCCCGCGGCCCTTGCTGGGAAAGAAAGAGCCGCATTGATGCAGCGCTTCCGTACAGCAACTCAGGGGTACAAGCCGCGCAACTCGCGTGTATGCAGGATTCGTTTGCAGGCCACGATGAAGGTGGCTGTTCGCAGGCTGACCTTCTGGTCTTGTGACACGGCCCATACGCCGGCAAACGCATCTTTCATGATCTTGACCAGGCGTGCGTTGATTTCTTCTTCGTCCCAGAAGAAGCTTGAAAAGTCCTGCACCCATTCAAAGTAGCTGACCGTCACGCCGCCGGCATTGGCGATCACGTCCGGCAGCACCAGCACGTTGCGGTCATGAAGGATGTCGTCGGCAGCTGGTGTCGTCGGGCCGTTGGCGCCTTCAATAATCATGCGCGCCTTGATGCGGCCTGCGTTTTCTGCGGTGATCTGCTGCTCAAGCGCCGCCGGAATCAGAATGTCGCACTCCACGTCCCAGAACTTGTCATTGGCGATCACCTCGGCTGGTGCAAACCCGGCCACGCTGCCGTTGGCTTCCACGTGCTTGAGCAGGGCGGGTACATCCAGCCCACTTTCGCGGTAGATGGTGCCGCCATGGTCCTGTACCGCCACCACGCGCGCGCCGGCTTCGGCAAACAGCTTGCCCGCCACACCGCCTACGTTGCCGAAGCCTTGCACGGCGACCCGCGCGGTGCTGATGTCCATGCCGATGTGCCTGGCCGCCTCGACGCCCACGGTGTACACGCCGCGTCCGGTGGCTTCCCTCCGCCCCAGCGAGCCGCCCAGGTCCACTGGCTTGCCTGTGACGACGCCGGTCGATGTCGAACCGGTGTTCATCGAATAGGTGTCCATCATCCACGCCATGATCTGGTCGTTGGTGTTGACGTCCGGTGCGGGGATGTCCTTGTTGGGGCCGATGATGATGCCGATCTCGCTGGTGTAGCGGCGCGTCATGCGCTCAAGTTCGCCGCGTGAGAGCTTTTTCGGGTCGACACGGATACCGCCTTTGGCGCCGCCGTAAGGCACGTTCACTGCCGCGTTCTTGACCGACATCCAGGCCGACAAGGCCATCACCTCAGACAGCGTGACATCCTGGTGAAAACGCACACCGCCCTTGCCGGGACCGCGCGAAACATTGTGCTGCACGCGATAACCTTCAAAGTGCGCGACCGTGCCGTCATCCATGTGGATGGGCACGTCCACGATCAGGACGCGCTTGGGGCGCTTCAGGGTTTCAGCCCAGCGCGCCAGGCTGCCCAGATGCGGAATGACCCGGTCGACCTGCTGCAGGTAGTTGCCCCAGGGGCCGAGGTTGTCGGCCTGCAGGTAGGACGGAAGCGGATGGGATCCGGCGGGGGAGGGGGACGACGAAGCAGCTGCGTGTGACATTGAAAAACTCCTGGTGGGATTTCTTGCGGGAAAAATCTGCGGGGAAGATCAGTGCACGGAGCTTAAGAGCCTCTGCTCAAATAGTCCAAGGCATTGTTGATCCATGTTTATGCAAAAAATGCATAGTCTGGATTTGGCGCCAGATTCGCGCTGATGATGCGGAACCGCCTGAGACGGCCCCCAAAAGTCATTTACACCGAGAACTGCAGCGCCGCCAGCCGCGCATACACACCGCCGCGATTCACCAGTTCGGCGTGGGTGCCTTGTTCCACCAGCTGGCCGTGGTCCAGCACCAGAATGCGGTCGGCCTGCTGCACCGTGGCCAGCCGGTGCGCAATCACCAGGGTCGTGCGGTCTTTCATGGCCGACTCCAGGGCCGCCTGAACCATGCGTTCGCTTTCGGCATCCAGCGCGCTGGTGGCTTCATCCAGCAGCAGCAGCGGGGAGTTTTTCAGCATCGCCCGCGCAATTGCGATGCGCTGGCGCTGGCCGCCCGAGAGCCGAACGCCGCGCTCGCCGAGAAAGGTGTCGTAACCCTCGGGCAGGGCGGTGATGAACTCGTGCGCGAACGCCGCTTTGGCCGCCGCCCGGGTTTCTTCGTCAGTGGCTCCGGGTTTACCGTAGCGGATGTTTTCCAGCGCACTGGTCGAGAAAATTACCGCGTCCTGCGGCACGATGCCGATGCGTTGCCGCAAATCGTGCAGCGCCATGTCGGCCGTTCGCACGCCATCCAGTTCAATGTGGCCAGAGGCCGGGTCATAAAACCGCAGCAGCAACTGAAACACCGTGCTCTTGCCCGCGCCGCTGGGCCCCACGATGGCCACCGTTTCGCCGGATGACACGCTGAGGGAGAAGTTTGTCAGGGCAGCCTGTGCGGGCCGCGACGGGTAGTGAAACGTCACGGCGTCAAATTTGACGGCGCTTCCCGCTTGCGTGAGCTGGGCGGGAACCGGGTTCGCCGGCGAGGTCACGGGCGAGCGCGACGTCAGCAGCTCCATCAGCCGTTCCGTGGCACCGGCCGCCCTCAGCAGGTCGCCATAGACCTCGCCCAGCACGGCCGCTGCGCTGGCCAGGATGATCACGTAAACGACAGTCTGGCCCAGATGCCCCGCCGTGATGTCACCCCGCATGACTGCCTGCGTGCCCTGGTACAGGCCCCACAGCAGCGCTGCCGATGTGGCGATGATGATGAAGGCCACCAGCACCGAGCGGGCCTTGGTGCGGCGGATCGCGGTGTTGAAGGCGTTGGTGGTGGACGCGTCAAAGCGCGCGGCCTCGCGGCCTTCGGCGGTGTAGCTTTGCACCACAGGAATCGCGTTCAGCACTTCGGCCGCAATGGCGCTGGAGTCGGCCACGCGGTCCTGACTGGCGCGCGACAGCTTGCGCACACGCCGGCCAAACCAGACCGAGGGCGCAACGATCAACACCAGTACCACCAGCACCTGCACCATGAGGTAGGGGTTGGTGTAGACCAGCATGCCCAGTGCGCCCACACCCATCACGGCATTGCGCAGGCCCATGCTGAGTGATGACCCCACAACCGTTTGCACCAGCGTCGTGTCGCCGGTCAGGCGTGAGAGCACTTCACCGGTTTGCGTGGTTTCAAAAAACTCGGGGCTTTGCCGCACCACGTGCGCATAAACCGCATTGCGCAAGTCCGCCGTCACGCGCTCGCCCAGCCAGCTGACCATATAAAAACGACCTGCGGAAAAGAGACCCAGCGCTGCCGCCACGCCAAACAGTTCAAAGAAATGGGTGCGCAGCGCCATCAGTTGCTGGCCCTTGTCCGCCGCGCTGAGCCCGCCGTCAATCAGGCTGCGCAGGGCCAGCGGAAACACCAGCGTGGCAACTGCCGCCATCACCAGGAAAAACATCGCCAGAACAATTCGCCCCCAGTAGGGGCGCAAGAAAGGAACCAGGCCGGAGAGCGAGCGGGGTGCGCCTTTGGGCGCATTGGAAAGGGAGGAGGTAGCCATGCGGGGAGTTTAGCCATAAAAGATGTCTGCACAAAGACAGCCTTGACAATGTTTGTCTAGGCATGTATTATTCGTGTCCATGAAATCGAAAACCACCCCTCCGCAAGCGCCTGAAACTTCCCTGTGCGGGTTGCCGGCGGAGTTTTATTGCGCGGCGGATTACGACGCCGGACAGAGCACCGGCGCATTGATGCGCCAGATTCTCAACAGCGTCTCGCAGGAAGTCGCACGTGAACTGGAGCCGCAGGGTCTGACGAACGCGCAGTGGGTGCCCATGCTCAAGCTTTACCTCGGAAAAGCCTCCACGGTGGCAGAACTGGCCCGTGTCTGCCAGCTTGACGCCGGCTCCATGACGCGCCTGCTGGACCGGCTCGAAGCCAAGGGTTTTTGCCGCCGCATCCGCTCCAGTGACGACAGGCGTGTGGTCAACATCGAACTGACGCCTGAAGGCCGCGAGGCCGCCAAGGCAATTCCCGCCGCGCTGAGCCGCGTGCAAAACGCCCACCTGGCCGGCTTTTCGGTCGAGGAGTGGCAAAACCTCAAGGGCTACCTGCGCCGCATCCTTGCTACTGCGCACACCCTTCAAGCAGTGAATGAAAAAAATGACAAATAACCACAACGCCCTTTGCAGCGTTTCCGCTTCCGCTAGCCAACCCGAGGACGCCGCGCCGCGCCTGCCGCTCTGGCGCGCTTCTTTTCAGATGGCCCTTGTCGCTGCAGCCAGCGTGGTGGCTGTGGGCTTGATGGCCACCGGCCTCACGGGTTGTGCCGACATGTCGGGCATCGCGCCGCAGTCCAGCCTGCGTGACGCACCTTCGCTCGGCCTGCCTGCCGACGCCGGCCTAACGCCAGCCCAGGCGCCGCTGGCTGCCGACTGGTGGCGGGAATTTGGCGACGCCCAGCTCAACAGCCTCGTCGACCAGGCTTTGCAAACCAGCCCCAGCCTCAAGCTGGCCCAGGCCCGCCTGGCGCGCGCGCTGGCAGTCACCGAGGTCGCAGATGCCGCCACGCTGCCGCAAGTCACCGGGCAACTCGACCTGACACGGCAGCAATACACCGCCAACGGGGCCGTGCCCGCGCCGCTGGCAGGCTCCATCCGCAACAGCGGTACGGCGCAGCTCGCGGTGAGCTGGGAGCTTGATTTCTTCGGCAAGAACCGCGCAGCGCTGGATGCCGCCCTGGGCACTGCCAGTGCGGCCGCGGCAGATGCCCAGGCTGCCCGGTTGCTTCTGGCCAGCAATGTGGCTCGCAGCTACTTTCAGCTGGTTCGCCTGAACGAGCAGGTGAATGTGGCCCGCCGGACGCTGGCCCAGCGCGACGAAACCCTCAAGCTGGTGCGCGACCGCGTTGACGCCGGCCTGGACACCCGCCTGGAACTGCGCCAGAGTGAAGGCGGCCTGCCTGAAGCGCGCCTGCAGCTTGAAACCCTGCAGGAGCAAATGGCCCTTACCCGCAATGCGCTGGATGCCCTGATTGGTAAGCCAAATGGCACTGCAGCCCCTACGCTACCAGCGCAAGCAGCTATTAAAAACGTAGCAACTGCCACGGCTATCCCTGCCGACTTGCTAGGCCGGCGCGCCGACATCGCCGCCGCGCGGTGGCGCGTCGAGGCCTCGACCAAAGACGTGGTCAACGCCAAAACCCAGTTTTATCCCAACGTCAACCTGGTCGCCTTCGCCGGTTTTTCCAGCATTGGCCTGGGCCGGTTGCTTGACTCCGGCAGCCAGCAGTGGGGCGTCGGGCCGGCCTTGCGCCTCCCAATTTTTGACGCGGGCCGCCTGCGCGCCAACCTGCGCGGCAAAACCGCCGACCTCGACGCCGCTGTGGAAAGCTACAACGCCGCCGTGATCGACGCGGTGCGCGATGTGGCTGACCAGGTGGCGTCTTCGCAAGCCATCACGCGCCAGCAAACCGAGCAGCACGCTGCGCAGGAAGCCGCAGAAGGCGCCTATGACATCGCCGTGCAGCGCTACAAGGCGGGCCTTGGCACTTACCTCAATGTGCTGACCGCCGAAACCAGCGTGCTGGCACAGCGCCGCCTGGCGGTAGACCTCTCGGCCCGCGCGCTCGACACACAGGTCGCCTTGATACGCGCGTTGGGCGGCGGCTACAGCGCCGCCCCGGCACAGGCGAAGCAGGTACAAGGCGCTACAAAAACAATAGCTGCTGGCGCAGGTCCTGATTGGGCTGCGGCCAGTTTTGATTCAAAAAATCAGCCAGCAACGCATTAATCCGACACGGTTTACTGCATCAACTTCCACAAGAAACGCATCATGAACGACACACCATCCACCAGTTCCCCCGCCTCTGATGTGACCGGACAGCCGGTTGCCGCCCCTACCGGCGCCACGCCCCCAGTGCAGCCGCCCGCCGGAAACCCCAAACGCAAAAAAGCGCTGACGGCACTGGCGGCCGTGGTGGTTGTTGCCGGGCTGGGCTGGGGGGCGTACGAATACCTGGTGGCTAGCCATTACGAGTCCACCGACAACGCCTATGTGCAGGGCAACGTCATCCAGATCACGCCGCAGATCAGCGGCACCGTGATGGCCATCATGGCTGATGACACCGACTTTGTGAAAGCCGGCCAGCCGCTGGTGCAGCTCGACCCGGCCGACGCCAAGGTCGCGCTGGAGCAGGCCGAGGCTGCGCTGGCGCAAGCCGTGCGCCAGGTGCGCACGCTCTATGCCAACAACGGCACCTTGTCCGCCCAGATCGCCCTGCGTGATGCCGATGTGGTCAAGGCGCAAAGCGACATTGCCCGCGCCGGCGACGACCTGAACCGCCGCCAATCGCTCACCGGCAACGGCGCGGTGTCAAAAGAAGAACTCAACCACGCGCAGACGCAGCTGGCCACCGCCAAAAGCGCGCTGGCCGCTGCGCAAGCCGGTGTGGTGGCTGCGCGCGAGCAGCTCATCAGCAACCAGGCCCTGACAGAAGGCACCAGCGTCGAGCAACACCCCAGCGTGCAGGTGGCCGCAGCCAAGGTGCGTGAGGCCTACCTGGCCACGCAGCGCGCCGGTTTGCTCGCGCCCGTAGATGGTTATGTGGCCAAGCGCACGGTGCAACTCGGCCAGCGCGTGGCCGCCGGCACGCCGATGATGTCCATCATCCCGCTCAACCAGGTCTGGGTCGACGCTAACTTCAAGGAAGTCCAGCTGCGTAATATCCGTATCGGCCAGCCCGTGACGCTGGTGGCCGACCTCTACGGCAAGAAGGTGGAATACAAGGGCAAGGTCGCCGGGCTCGGTGTTGGCACCGGCGCGGCTTTCTCGCTGCTGCCCGCGCAAAACGCCACCGGCAACTGGATCAAGGTCGTGCAGCGCGTGCCCGTGCGCATCGCGCTCGACGCCAAACAGCTCGCCGACAACCCGCTGCGCGTGGGTTTGTCGATGGACGCGGAGGTAGACGTGAGCAACAAGGACGGCAAGACGCTGGCCGATGCGCCGCGCGACGCTGCCGTCGCGCACACGCAAACCTACGGCGCACAGGACGATTCCGCCGACAAGGACGTGCAACGCGTGATCAGCGCCAACATCGGCAAGACCGTGAAACTGGCCAAGGCCGCCAGCGTGGCCAAGCCCACCCCTGCGCCGGGCGGGGCCGTGTCGCCTGCCCAGGCTGGCAGCGATGCGCAGCACCTCGCGTTCAGCCACACGCTGTCGCTGGCCGGCCGTACGGCACCGTAAGCCACACACCCAGCACGCGTCACCGCAGCGATTATTTCCCGCAGCGGTTTCCACCAGCCCCTTATTCGCAAGGCTTTCATGGCTTCCGCACCCGCTTCTGCTTATATCCAACCGCCGCCGCTGACAGGCTCGGCGCGCCTGTGGGGCACGCTGGCCCTGTCGGCTGCGACCTTCATGAACGTGCTCGACACCTCGATCGCCAACGTGTCACTGCCCGCGATTGCCGGCGACCTCGGCGTGAGCCCCAACCAGGGCACCTGGGTCATCACCAGCTTTGGCGTGGCCAACGCGATCGCCGTACCGCTCACCGGCTGGCTGTCGCAGCGCTTCGGCCAGGTGCGTCTGTTCACGGCCAGCGTCATGCTGTTCGTGCTCACGTCGTGGTTGTGCGGCCTGGCGCCCAACATGACGACACTGATTTTTCTGCGCGTACTGCAGGGCCTGGTTGCCGGGCCCATGATCCCGCTGTCGCAGGCGCTGCTGCTCTCAAGCTACCCGAAAGCGCTGGCGGGGCTGGCCATGGCGCTCTGGTCCATGACCACGCTAGTCGCGCCCGTTATGGGGCCGCTGCTGGGCGGCTGGATCACCGACAACATTTCCTGGCCCTGGATTTTCTATATCAACATTCCCGTCGGCTTTGCCGCCGCCTTCATCACCTGGAGCATCTTCAGAAAACGGGAAAGCCCCACCAAGAAGTTGCCCATCGACTCGGTGGGGCTGGCGCTGTTGGTGGTCTGGGTCGGCTCGCTGCAAATCATGCTCGACAAGGGGCAGGAGCTCGACTGGTTCCATTCCGGTGAAGTGATCGCCCTGGGCATCATCGCGCTGGTGGGCCTGATTGCCTTTGTGATCTGGGAGCTCACCGAAGAGCACCCCGTGGTGGACCTGACGCTGTTCAAGAAGCGCAACTTCTGGGCCGGTGCATTGGCCTTGTCGGTGGGCTACGGCCTCTTTTTCGGCAACGTCGTACTGCTGCCGCTGTGGCTGCAGCAATACATGGGCTACACCGCCACGCAGGCCGGCATGGTGCTCGCGCCCGTGGGGCTGTTCGCCTTGCTGCTGTCGCCCGTGGTCGGAAAAAATATCGCCAAGGTCGACCCGCGCCGTTTCGCCGCGTTTGCGTTCATGGTGTTTGCGCTGGTGCTGTGGATGCGGTCCAATTTCAACACGCAGGCTGATTTCCGCACCATCATGATCCCCACCATCATCCAGGGTGTGGCGATGGCGTTCTTCTTCATCCCGCTCGTCACCATCACGCTGTCGGGCATCTCGCCAGACAAGATTCCTGCGGCTTCGGGTTTGTCAAACTTCGTGCGCATCACCGCCGGATCCTTCGGCACCTCAATCGCCACAACCATCTGGCAAGACCGCGCCGCCATGCACCACGCCCAGATCAGCGAGTACGTGAACCAGGGCAGCAGCGCCACCAACAGCGCGCTCACCGGCCTGGCCGGCGCCGGCCTTTCGCCCGACCAGGCGCTGGGCACCATCAACCGCCTGGTTGACCAGCAGGCCTACATGCTCGCCGCCAATGACGTGTTTTATGCGTCCTCGCTGATCTTTCTGTTGCTGATTCCGCTGGTGTTTTTGACAAGACACACCAAGGCGGGGGCGGGGAGTGCGGACGCGGCGGCTGGGGCGCATTGAGGCGGCGATGAGCTTGCGAAAAAAAGGGCGCCATGGGCGCCCTTTTCGATTGCTATCAAATTAGTGGCCGAGCATGGACGAGGCGCTGAGGAACGGCATCGGCAAGGCCATGAGCACCCGGGGCTCGTTCTATTCCGCCAGCCAGGAAAGCGGCCTGATCGTGATTCCTGCGCTTGGTTTGGCAGTACTCTCATATGAGGGCTGATAGCCCCTGATCAGGCGCCCGAAATGGGTACTCCCTGCGGTTCTACAGGCACCAGGATTGCATTGCCGGTGGCCACCAGCAACAACTCGCCGCCATCCTGCTCGGCATAAAGCTCCGCGCTGGCAAACACCTGCTTGCGCCCGGCCTTCACTACACGCCCGCGCGCCACAAAGCTCCGGCCCACGGTCGGCGCCAGGCAGTTCACCGAAAAGTTTGACGCCAGAACCCGGCCAGCCACAGTGGCTGCAGCGTAACCACAGGCCGTATCCAGCATTGCACCGATCAGGCCTGCGTGCAGGTAGCCCGAGTACTGGCCCATGTCGTCTTTTCGCCAGTCCATGCGCAGCTCAGCTTCGCCGGCTGCAGCATGCGTGACCTGGAAGCCCGCCCACCGGTTGAACGATGCGCTCTGGTTCACGGCCTGCAGGGTGTTAAGGAGTGTTTGTTCGCTCATGAATGGAAATATAGGACGGGCTGCAGCTGTGCGCTGTAGCGTGAGCGACAACCCGATGCGGCAGGGGAGGGCGCTGGGAACGTGATCGAGTCTGGATGCCATCAATCGTCTGGTCGATTGGCGGGCCTGGATGCTGGTGGCTTGTGAAGTGCTCTGTATCTCGGCACTGGTCTTTCTGCTGTTGATCCTCGGTTTATGGCATTCATGTCGCGCGGACGCGTCAAGCCATGCCAGCGTATGAAAAGACGAATCAAGTACACACAAAGCTTTTCAATGCCGAGGCTATAGTGCAGGTAACAAATCCGTTCCCTGACTTGGCGAAGCAAACGGATTGATTGCAGCGGAGGCTTCATCGGGTCTCATAAAAAGCATTTGTGGCTGTATACAGAATGCACGTTGGCAACCCAGTAGATAAAGAGTTTTTGGGAAATTTGTATGTCCGGGTTAAACCTCAGTCGCCAAGTCAAACCGCAGTTTCGCGGTCTGAATTACGTTATGCATCAGGCGCTCCGAAATGAAGATTGAGCCTCCGAACAAGAAAGACGTGAGATGGATTGCTGAACGGCTTGTGCATGCCGACGATCTTGTCTACTCGGCCTTGGGAAAACACCTCGAAGGGCAATTGTCGGATCTTGCGTTGTTGCAGCAGGTGATCGATAGAAATCTGGTCGAGCGCGAAGCCACATATTCGCTTCAAGCGCTTGGTTTGGCATTCGGCAAAGTATTTGTCAATGCAAACGAGAACTACGACTGGTGGATGGTCGAAGACGAGTATGGGCGCGATCCAGCGATCCGCTATGGGGAGACGTCCATACGCGTGTTTCCCCAAACGATGATTTCGAAACGCGTGGAAGATCAGATCGAAGTGAATGTGCGCGCTCTTTACGACGGGTTGCTCGAACAACTGGATCAGATCAGACGGGAAATCGATGAAGATGCATAACATGCCTGGGCGCGAATCGTGAGGCAGGAGCTGAAAACCTCCGCGTGGGTGGGCGCCTTGGTAGCCTTGCCACAGTTCCTTGCATTCGGAGCTCTTTGGATCCCTTATGGGATAGATTCGCTTGCACTCCACTTTGTTGGGC
Source organism: Polaromonas sp. (assembly GCF_039932935.1). GTDB lineage: Bacteria > Pseudomonadota > Gammaproteobacteria > Burkholderiales > Burkholderiaceae_C > Polaromonas. The sequence goes on along the minus strand of NZ_JBDTPB010000073.1, from coordinate 12,499 downwards.
TATTCGGCATTGCACCGTTTCTGTACGTATTTGACGCCCTGGCTAATCGGCTTGGCTTGGTTGGTTTTGTCATTGCGTGCCTGGCCCAGTACTTCTGGTCCTTGCTGTGGGTACTAGCCGCACGCCGAGTCTGGAGGATGTTCCGTGAATCATAAAATGCGCTCTAACCCCTCCACCGAGGGGACATCACAAAGGCCCCTCCGCGCCCTTTGCGCTGCCCCTCACGTCAAACGTTAAATTGCAATGATGGAAGCGCCTAAGTGGTCCAAAGTTGGGGTGAACATCATGAGTGCTGCGCAACTAAATGCGATACGCGAGCACCTTGATACGGTGGGCCACATCGCGGTTCTCCACTGGCACTACTTTGGCTCCCGTTCACCGACGCCGCTGGGTTTCGGAGATTTTGAAAAGTTCTTGGAGTTCCTCGAATCAGAAACGGAACCGGGGGACGCTATCGACGTATGGCCATTTCCACACGAGGAGCAATTGCGGATTGCTGAGGGTAAAGTCCCGAATGAGAGTGGTGAAGTTCCCGAAGGAGGCGCGTACTAATGCAACTTAACATTTCGCCCAAGTCGGATGCCTGCGGCATCTCTTGGCTCCAACGTTAAGCCTCGGAGAATCACCTATGTTCCGCATCTTTTTTAGCCCAATTGTCGCGATCTGTCTTGTTGTGTTCGGCATTTTTCTCACGTATGCCGGCCACAAGAACGCAGTCAAATTCGCGGCCTTGCGTGATCACGGCAAGACGACCAAGGCCGATATCACCAAGCTGGAGTGGAAGGAGAAGAAGACTAACCACGCTGATAGCCAGTACACAGCGCACGTCCGCTTTACCACGGAAGATGGTCGCGAAATTCGGACCGAAGTAGGCGTTCCTGCAGACCTTGGGCGTACCTTGAGAAACAAACCAGGCCCAGGGGCTATGACGGTCCGCTATCTTCCCGAAGCGCCCAGCACGCTTCAAGACATCAACCAAGATGACTCCTCTGATGCTCAGAAAGGAGTTGGTCGCTATATGTTGCTTGCGGGACTGGCAATGTTGGTTCTTCGCTTCTTCTTTTCAAAGCGTGTGAGCTGATGCTCATCTTCAAAGCAATCGGCATCTGGGTACTCATCTTGATCTGCGCCGTACTTAACGGCGCTGTTCGTGAGGCAGTCCTGATTCCGAACTTTGGTAATCCCGTCGCGTTGGTACTAAGTGGCTTACTCTTGTCGGCCTGCATCCTTGCCGTTTCATTCATGCTTGTTCCGCGGCTCGGCAGTCTTCAAGTCACACATTGCTTGTATCTCGGCCTATTCTGGCTTTGCCTTACGCTTGTATTCGAGTTCGGCTTCGGGCGGCTCCTGCAGCACCGCAGTTGGTCTGAGCTTCTTGAGGCGTACACGTTCAAGAATGGGAATCTCTGGCCCCTGGTTCTGGTGGTCACATTCGTCGCTCCTCTTGTCGCAGTTCGCGTGCGAGGCCAAAGCTAAGGCGTTGCACAACAAGCGATTGAGCCGCCTGAACCACCGGTGGAGTGATAAGGTGAGCATGCAGTGGAATCTGTGCTGCATGGTGTACAACATTGAGAAGCTGGCCAGTTAGGCATCATTCCGAATTTTGCAGATCAATCACCTCACACCAAACCCGATGTCCGAACCGAAACTTCTCACGAATTCGCGCGATGGCGTCCTGACCTTGACGCTGAATCGCCCGGAAAAACTCAACGCGGTCGACAACGACCTATCCAGGAGCTTGCTTCAAGCGCTTGAGGCCGGAGCTACAGACGAAACAGTGCGGGTAATACGGCTGCGCGGCAATGGTCGCGCGTTCTGCGCTGGGCGTGATGTGGGCGCCCCTCCAACCGAAGACGACCTGGTGCTTGTTCAAGCTGTGGCTCAGTCCATTGTCCGAAATCCGAAGCTGGTCCTGGCTGAAGTGCACGGTTGGACCGTTGGAGCCGGGTTCGAGTGGATGCTCGACGCCGATGTCGTCATCGCTGCCGAGACGACTCGCTTCAAGCTGCCTGAGGCGTCCCTCGGCGTTTTTGTCACCGGGGGCCTCAGTGTCACACTGCCGGCGGCGGTCGGACTTGCTCGCGCGAAGGCGCTTACCCTCTTGGGTGAAGAGTTCACCGCTCACCAGGCATTGGCCTGGGGTCTCGTGTGGAAGGTCGTAGAAGACTCAGGCCTGGATGAAGCATCGTGGAATGCCGCAGTGAAATTGGCGACACTGAAACCCGTTGTCGCTGCTCAGTTCAAGCGTGTCTTCAATCTGCTTGGACTGGCTGCATTTGATCGAGCTATTGAAGAAGAGAATGGAGCCCAGCGTCTTCTCGGCCCTCAATGACGCCTACCATCGACACATGACCCATGTCTGCATGCGGCGGTTTTGCCGAGAATCGCGGTGATCCGGTCATTCCTACGTTAAATCGCATTGATGTCTCTTTTGCCACAAACGCTAGAAACGCCACGGCTTCAATTGCGTCGCCCCGTGATGGCCGATGCAGGCACCGTGTTCCGGTCGTATGCCCAAGACCCGGAGGTCTGCCGATTCATGATCTGGCGGCCTCATGCGTCGGAATCTGTTACGCGTGAATTTATTGCCTCGTGCATTACGGCTTGGAAGACAGGAATTCGTCTGCCATATGTCATCACCGAGCAGCACTCTGACGTAGCGATTGGAATGCTTGAGGCGCGAATACAAGACGCCACCGTTGACATTGGGTACGTTTTGGCGCCTTCGCACTGGGGCCGGGGCCTTATGCCGGAGGCAATCCAGTCATTGGCGAGTGCCGCGCTTCAGGTACCCGGCTTGTTTAGAATTCAAGCAACGTGTGACACCGAGAACATTCCGTCGCAGCGCGCGCTGGAGAAATCTGGTTTCGATCGGGAGGGCCGCCTTGAGCGTCACACCATCCATCCGAATATCTCTTTGGAACCAAGAGCGTGCTTCATGTATGCCAAGTGTCGGGCGGAGGAAAATGCGCTCTAACCTGTTTCTCGAGCGAGTAGTTCTTGGTAAGCTCGGTCCGCGGCTCAACTTCGACCTTAAGTCTCATGCAAATACGCGCGCCGCTACCGTCTGAAATTGAGCCGATCCGTCAGTTCTTGTGCGCTAACGGTTGGGAGCATCGTATCGGTTCGCCTGAGTGGTTCTCTCTGCTAGTCGCCAATTCCCAGCGTGTGGCCGTAGCGGTCGTCGCCGGCGAAGTTGTGGGCTTTGCCCGCGGCATCACGGACGGCTTGTCGAATGGCTATCTCTCTATGGTCGTGGTCGCTCCGGAGCATCAGCGCAAGGGCGTTGGTGCGGCCTTGGTACGCCTAGTTCTCGGTGAGGAGAGCGGCATCACGTGGGTGCTTCGTGCCGGACGTCCGGACGCTCCCGAGTTCTTCTCAAAATTGGGTTTTAACTTGTCTTCTGCCGCAATGGAACGTCAACGTGAGTAGCGCGCGAGGACCTGGCATGCCAATTGACGCGGCCATTTGGCGGAGGCTGTTGGTGTACTCATTTTCAAGTTGAGTGGTATGCGCATCGTGATTATTGGAAATAGCGGAAGTGGCAGATCTACACCTGCAGGAGGCGGCTTCGCCGCAAGCGGTGGCGGTCCGGTTATTTTTGCGTAAGGCGCAGCTATGACTCAGGTCTTCCTATTCCTTTCGGTGTGCGGATTTACCTACGGTGCGTATGTCGTTTGGTGTATCGGTTGGTTCACCGACCAGCAGCGCGATGAGATTTCTCGAAAAGACGCTGAACTTCGTGAGGAGATTCATGCGGGTGGCCTTCGAGGTGCATTGTTTCGAGCTTGCGCGCCGCTCTATTGGCTTGTGTCGCTGCCTGTGCGCTCCATTTCCGCCGCCTTAGGCTTGGCTGCACTTCTCGTATTTCTGGGGGTTCTCGGTAGCTGATCACTTATGCTGACTATCCAATTACTGCATGATCGACATGGACGGCCATGGGCGTTCACTGGCTGCACCGTCTCTTCTTCTTGGTCGCCGATCACTTTCACGTTGCCCGGTCATTTTTTAAACTAAGTCCATCCATGAAGACAAAAAGAATGGCGTTCAACCGCAAGAAGTGGCTCGCAGTAATGGCGTTTCAGCTCGCAGTCACGTCGGCTGTGGCCATGGACTTCAATCTCATTGGTGATACCTTGATCATGTCGGGACCTGTGCTCGGCGATGACGTTGCCCACTTCAAGGACCAGGTTGCTACGAATCGGGTGAAACTGGTTTTGCTTCACAACAGCCCCGGCGGTGATCTCTGGAATGGGCAAGAACTTGCCCGGCGCATTCGAGAGGCCGGTCTCGACACTGCGGTGTCAGGCAGATGTGAGTCTGCATGCGGACTGGTTTTTCTTGGAGGGGTAAACCGCTACTACAGTGACGGCAGCCCGCTGGCCAAAACGATGATTGGCCTGCACGGTGCACACAACAAAGATACCAAACAAGCGATGCCGCAACTTGGGGCTCGTATGGCCTATCTCATCAGGGAAATGACCGAGAAGAAATTTCCGGATGATCTCCTGGATCGAACTGTCTACCCGAAAGATCCCTCAGACTTCACTTATGTCTTTCATCCTGCGCGCTTCAAGGCAGATGGCAATCTTCGCGGTGTCATGGAGTGCAACAGGCAGGCGGATACGACTTTCAAATGCAAGATGGTCGAGGGCCTGGATGCGATATCTGTCGGAGCGACAACAAGCTCGGAAGTTCTTCGTCTCAATGAAGAGGTGAGGACCATTGTTGCGAGACCCTAGGCGTCATGAAGTGGTTTATTAGCTTATAGGAAGGCATGCTCCGGGAAGCGCAGCGCCGCCCTGTGTTTATCTGCCGCCACCCGTGAGCGCCCTATAAGCTTCACGCGTCTCAGGCGACACCGACTCCACCAGCTGCGTATGCGGTGTTTGGTGCCGCACCAGCACGCGGGCCGATGCGATGGCTTTCGATTTGCAAAACCAGTGGCAAGTGTGTTGCATCAAAAAGAGCTCTGCTGACATCGTGAACGCCTTGGCCTTGGGGCTGAGTTCTGCGGCATTTTGGGCCACACGCGCGATACCGGCAGCGTGGATCGCCAGGGCTTGGCGCATGTCGAATGTCATGGCCGGCAGGGCCTGGGTAATGAATGGCAGGCCTATGGGCAGGCGGCTGACCCGGGCCGCCGGCTCGGGCACTTTGGCAAACTCTGCCGCAAATTTGCTGAACTGGGCCGCAAGTTGCCCTTCGGAATTGGCCAGTTGCTGCCAGACCTGTTCGCGCCGCGCCGGCTCTTTTTCACCGAGTGCGCGCAGGTAGCCGCCGGCCAGCGTCTCCATGAGCTTTTCAATCTGGTAGTGGCCCAGATGGCTGCCCAGCAGTGCGATGCGTTGACGTTCCTCTTTCCATTTGAGGGCGAAGAGGGCGATGGTGGTAAAGACCACCAAGGTAAAGAATTCCATGGCAAACCTGGTTGCGTGAGTGAGTGCGTGTGTAAGCGGGGAAGCGAGCGAAAAGCTTTGCCAGCGTAGCTGAGTGTAGTGACACCATTCTTGTCGATGGCGGTGCCCCGGTACGCTGGCTTACAAAATGACCTGTCTTTCGGCCAAGGCTTTGCCCCAGGTCAACAGGCGATAACTGCGATGCGCCGGAACATAGTACGGGTCGTTTTCCACAAGCGTCGCAGCGCGTTCCCTGGATTCAACCTCCATCACCCAGAGCCCGCCGACAAACCCGCCACCGGGTGCCTCACGCAAGCCGCCCGCCACCAAAATTTCATCCTGGTGCTCACGCAGGTAGGCCAGATGAAGAGGTTCTCGCGCCTGCCGGATGGCCAGCATGTCGGGCGTGTCGTCAAACAGGGCTATCCAGCGCATCGGCGTCTTCCTTTGCAAAATCAATTGATGAACAAGTTTACGGGGCTGTCGCAACGTGATGGCGACGTCTCAGGCCGATCAGGGCTTGGCTTTACGGGCTACCTTTGGAAGCCGGGCAGCCCGTGCCTTGCCGCTTTGGCCGCCTGCCGCCACCTGCCTTAAACCGGCCAGTGCAGGCTCCAGCACCTTCATGTCCGCATTCGCGGCATAGACGGCATAGGCAGGGTACAGAAACTCGGGTTTGCCGGGCACCCTGAACAGGCGGCCTTCCTTGATGTGGTTGCGCACCACGTTCTGCCGGAAATAGCCGGCCCCGCCCACGGCAAGCAGATACTCCAGCCCCAGCGGCCCCAGGCTGGACGACACGCCGACGCTTGAAAGTTCGGGAAACGCCAGGCTGTGCTGTGCCGAAAATTCCTGTCCCCAGTCCACGTACACATAGTCGGCCGGCTGCGGCGTCTCAAGTTTCGGGGATGTGGTCACCAGCACCAGTTTTTCCTCGATCAATAGCTCGATCCTGAGGCCCGGACGTTGTCGCGGTGCGTAGGCAATCACGATGTCCAGCGTTCCATGGGCCACACGCTCCAGCAGGTCTTCGGCAACGCCGACTTCGGTCCGCAGGGCCAGGTCGGGCGCGCTTTTGCGCATCCATAACAGCCAGTCCAGCATCAACGGATGCCAGAGGCTGATTTCGCAACCTACCGTGACCAATGCCCGCCGCCCGGTCGGCACCGCCATCTGGTGTCGGGCGCGCTCCCATACCTGCACCAGTGTCATGGCATGCCGGACAAACTGCTCACCCGCCGCCGTCAGTGAGGCGCCGGCCTTGTTCCTCACAAAAAGCTTTCGGCCCAGCAGGTCTTCCAGCGTTTTGACGCGCGCGCTGACGGCTGTCTGGGTCACATGCAGCCGCTCCGCGGCCTGAACAAAGCTGTGGCTGGAAACGATCTCGAGAAAGGTACGGGCGAGGTTGATGTCCATGAGCGCATTTCCGTTTCGGTGGTATTTCAGAGAGCAAAATTTTTGCACTCAAACTGAATATAAGTCATTTTACTTTTATACTCGTAAACCCTATATTTCTGCCATGACCTCTGTTTCGGCGATCTTTCTTTCTGCCGGTCATGTCACTCTGAAAGGACCTTCCATGACACGCACTGCACTTTTCGCCAATTCAGCCAACGCCTCGATCGACAACCGCGCGTTGCCGGCTTCTTCTTTCATTCGCAATGTGGTGGATGGCGCGCGTATCCTGTTGGCAAACGCATCTTTTGGCGCCGCTGCGGCAAAGCCTTCGGCCGCTCAGCCCTACCCGTGGTTGCCGGCGCATATCCGCAGCAACATGGGTGCGCGCGCCCAGCGTTTGATTCGCGCTGACTACTGATACGCCCAAAGGCGCTGCGCCGCAACTGCGGCCAGCGCCGTTTTTTCGCGCTAGATCTTCAGGCGCTGCGCGTAGCCCGTCATCTCCAGGTAGCCCATGCCCACAAGCTTGCCGTTGCTGTCGATCAGCTCGCTCAAACCTTCCCAATAAATGGCACCCGTTGACTGGCGGCTGTCCAGCTCCTGGTTGTCAATGACGGCCCTGACCGTGTAGAAGTCTGCCGGTGTGCGAACTATCCATTCCACCGGGTAGGTGGCTTGGGTCAGCGGGCTTTTCCAGTGGCGTACGGGCTTGAAGATCACTTCGCCCCGGCTGAAGGTGTAGAGCCCGCTTTTGGGGGAGCGAAAAGAACCCCCGTCCCACAGCGCATTGCCGTCTTTGCCCCGCAGCCTGAACGCAGTGAGCGCGCTTCCGTCCAGCAGGTTCATCCCGATCCAGTCCCAACCCAATGCGTCGGGATGCAGGATTTCTTCGCTCCATTCGTGGTCCAGCCACGCTTTTCCGGTCACGTCGAAAGCCTGGCCCTTGACTTGCAGGCTGCCACGCGTGGCGAGTTGCGGCTGGCTGTAGTAGTAGCTGGCCTGCTTGTCCTCAGGGCCTTTGCGCGACAGTCCTTTGTTGCCTTGCAGCAGCACGTCCTGCGTTTCCTCAAATTGCAGCTTGAGCGCGAAGTCGCTGGCAGAAAGGTCTGCCGTGTAGCGCGTGCCATCGGCCGTCAGGGACCAGTCGCGCAGCTTGATGGCCATGTCCGTTTCGCTGGCCGCCGCGATGCCAAACCCATCCCGCGCGATACGCTGGTCATGCCAGAGCTTTTTGCCCTGGACGTCCGTCACTGCGGCATGCGCAAAAAGCAGTTGCTTGGCGGCAAACCGCGATGCCATGTCTTGGGTGCCGTCCACGCGTGAACGAAAGAAAGTAAGCTGAAAGCCGAACAGACGTTTGCTGTCATGGCTGGCCGTGGCCTGGCCGGTGATGTACCACCACTCGGTACGAAAACCGGGGTGCGCGCCGCGGTCGCGCGGAAACACCAGCGTTTGGGCCGGCAGGGCATGGGCCGCAGAAACCAAGCCCGCCAGTCCGGCAGCACCCCCCAGCAGCAAATGGCGCCTTGCTAACCCGGCGGGCAATAGGGGCGGCGTGTGCATGGCAGGTTCGGTGGCTCAGGCCTGCGCAGGCCGCATCAGCCGGTTGATCTGCTCGTTCGCCGCCGTGCAGTCACCCACCTTTTCGCTGACCCAGGCGGCGTTGTGGTACGTGGGCAGGTAGCGCTCGCCTGAGTCACACAGCAGCGACAGGATGGAACCTTGTTCGCCGCGCGCCAGCATCTCGTGGGCCAACGTCAGCATGCCCACCAGGTTGGTGCCGGTCGACGGCCCGACCTTGCGGCCCAGCAACTGCGACAGCGCATGCATGCCGGCCAGCGAGTCCACGTCGGCCACTTCAATCATGCGGTCTATGACCGTGCGGATAAAGCTGGCCTCCACGCGCGGGCGGCCAATGCCTTCAATGCGTGAGCCCGCACCCGTGAGGCTTGCGTCGCCGGTACGGTGGTAGTCGCCAAACACCGAGCCGGCCGGGTCGGCAACGCAGAGCTGGCTCTTGTGGCGCTGGTAGCGCACATAGCGCCCAATGGTGGCACTGGTGCCGCCTGTGCCGGCGCCCACCACAATCCAGCGCGGCACCGGATGCCGTTCGTGCGCCATCTGGCTGAACATGCTTTCGGCGATGTTGTTGTTGCCGCGCCAGTCGGTGGCGCGCTCGGCGTAAGTGAACTGGTCCATATAGTGGCCGCCGGTTTCGGCCGCCAGTCGGCGTGCCTCGTCGTACACCTGCACCGCGCTTTCCACCCAGTGGCAGCGCCCGCCGTAAAACTCAATTTGTGCCACTTTCTCGGGGGAGGTGCTGCGCGGCATCACCGCAATGAAGGGCAGCCCCAGCAAGCGCGCAAAGTAGGCTTCGCTGACGGCCGTGGAACCGCTGGACGCTTCAACGACCGTAGAACGCTGATGTATCAGGCCATTGCACAGTGCATACAAAAAGAGCGACCGCGCCAGCCGGTGCTTGAGGCTGCCGGTGGGGTGGGTCGATTCGTCCTTGAGGTAGAAGTCGATGCCGCGCGCGGCAAAGGCTGGCAGGGGCAGCGGGATCAGGTGCGTGTCAGCGCTGCGCTGGTAGTCGGCCTCGATGCGGGCGATCGCGGCGCTCAGCCAGGAGTCGTCGGGTGTGTGCGATGCGGTGGGGGCGTTCATCCGTCCGATTCTCGCAGCAAGACCGGTGCGTGCCAAAACGCGCGGCCGGGCGCCAGGCGGCGGGCACGCTACAGCGAGGTTTCGCCAAACAGCGCCGGGATTTCGCAGCGGCCAACGCCCAGGTCGTTCAGCTCATGGCTGCTCATGGCCATCAGTTCATCGCGCTGCAGGCGGGTTGGCGCTGGCTCGCGTGGTGCGCCATCTGACGGCACCTCCCTGAACCAGGCGTCGCTCAGGCGTCGGATCAACCCGCGCATGGCCACCGACAGGCCGGCCAGGCTGCCTGCCCGCAGGCTGAAGCCAGAGGTGACGGTGGGAATGGCGGCGGAAGGCATGGGGTGCTCCTTGGGTGGGGTGAACGCGATGAATCAAGTCAGGCGCCATGGTGCAATTTATTCCGGTATTGTGGAAGTTGAGTTTTCTGATAAAAACTATCAGGATTACTGATAAGGTGGTTTTTATGCGCGAACTGAATCTGGACCAGCTACGCACCCTGGTGGCCATCACCGACCTGGGCACTTTTTCTGCGGCGGCGCAGGGCCTGCACCTGGCGCAGCCCACCGTGAGCCTGCATGTGAGCGAGCTTGAAAGCCGCCTGGGTACGCCCCTGGTGGTACGCGGTGGCCGGCGTGTTGAGCCCACGCCGGCCGGGGCCATGCTGGTTGAGCGGGCCCGCCGCCTGCTTCGTGATGCCGACGAGGCCGTGGATGCGGTGAAGCGCCACGTCGAGGGCCGCACCGGGCGCGTGCGCCTGGGCTCCACTACCGGGGTGCTCGTGTACTTTTTGCCGCAGGTGCTCAAGGCCATGGAGCAGGCGCATCCCGATATCGATGTCGAGGTCAGCATCCTCGGCTCGGCAGACACCCTGCAGCGGCTGACCGACGGCACGCTCGACGTCGGCCTCGTCGCCACGCCCCCGCCCGCGCAGCGCGGCATGGTGATCACACACTGGCGCAGCGACCCGATGATGGCGTTTGTACCCAAGCGCTGGAAGGCGCCCAAACATGCCACCCCCGCCTGGCTGGCCACGCGCCCCTTGATCTTCAATGAGACGCCCACCCACATGTACCGCATGACCATGGCCTGGTTTGCCGATGCGGGTTTCTCGCCGCGTGCGCGCATCGAGCTCAACTATTCCGAAGCGATCAAGAGCCTGGTGGCGGCCGGTTACGGCGCCGCGGTGTTGCCCAGGGAGCAGTCTTTGGAGGAGTCCAATGTGAGGCACGATGTGCAGCTGGTTCCGCTGAAACCCGCGCTAGTTCGTCATACCGCCATGGTCCACCGGCCACTTGCCGTGCTCGATGGCGCTACACGCAACCTGCTCAAGACGCTTGGGAAGTTTCGCCAGGCTTGAGCTGGGGGAGAGCGCCGACCGGTCGCAGCCACGTCGTTTGAGGTGCGACCTTTGAAAGTTAGCAAAAAAATGTTTCAGAGATGTCGATTTCGACCCGCCCCGAACGTCGTCTGGTAGATAAGCGGTAATTTGCCTATCCGCCATCACCATGCACTTAACCAAGCAGTTAGCCAGACATCCAGTAAAAGGAGAAATCACCGTGTCCCTTCCGACAACCCCAACCATTACGGCCTTTGAACGCTCGCCCGATCGCGGCAGAGGGCTGGCGCGAGACATGCGCGTTCGCTGGGCGCTTGAAGAAGTGGGCCAGGCTTACAAGGTTCGTCTTGTGTCGTTCAGCGCGATGAAGGAGGCCGCGCATCGTGCGCTTCATCCGTTCGGGCAGATTCCGACCTATGAAGAAGGCGACCTGGCGCTGTTCGAATCGGGGGCGGTCGTCTTCCATATCGCAGAGCGCCATAAAGGCCTGCTGCCTGACGAGGCGAATGCCCGCGCACGGGCGATCACGTGGATGTTTGCGGCGCTCAACACGGTGGAGCCGCCCATCGTCGACCGCTCAATGGCTGTTGTCCTGGAGCAAGGCAAGCCCTGGCATGCAGAGCGCCTGCCTGTTCTCGAAGATCGTGTTCATGTCCGGCTGAGTGAACTTTCCAGCCGGCTCGGGCGCGCCGATTGGCTCGACGGTGCGTTCAGCGCCGGTGATTTGCTGATGGTGACGGTGCTGCGTAGGCTGAACGGATCAGGCTTGCTGGAGAAATATCCCAACCTCTGTGCCTATGTCGCCCGCGGCGAGGCGCGGCCCGCCTACCAGCGTGCTTTCGATGCGCAATTGGCGGTTTTTACTGGCAGCTAGCGGCCGACTGACAAAGGCTTGCTCTGGGTCCTATTCGGTCCTTCGCAGCCGTTCAGAACGTCACTCCAAGTTGACGTAGGGATTGGAATTTTGCTGCGTTTGCCAAGGCTGTTACATCTGAAAAAAGTTGGACTTTTATCGATGAATGCCCTAGACACGCGCGTTTCAGATCAATCTTCAGAATCTGATACTCAGCACCGCTGCCATGTTATCGGTTGATTCTGCTGCGTATCAGGGACCGTTGACCGACCTCGCAACGGCGGGAGTGGAAAAACCGGTTATAAATCAACAACATGCAGAAACAGTTTTTTCACAGCGCCAAGGTTGACCCGCCATACGTAGTGGAATCGACTTTGATATCACGTTAAACCTCGGAGACGTCCATGGCAGTTATCACTTCAAAGATTGGCGTTCAAAACCACAGAGGTGTATGCCATGTCGTAGCCGTAGAACCCTGGGGCGAGGATTTCACGTTGCTACCGGGAGAAGCGCTTGAGATCATCGCCGTAGGTGATGCGGCGACTCCGTGGTTCAATTTAGTTGAGTGGGACGGGTCTTCCCAGGTGTACTGCGAGGACACTGCAATCTTCAAGGTAATGCAAGGGACCCTTGAGTTGAAGTGTGGCCACAACCGCCAGCCAAGTTCAAGCGAATGAGCGCAAGGCTTAACATGTCAATCGACACGGACCCACACCTGCAGGAAGCGGCTTCGCCGCGAATGGTGGTGGCCCGGTCATTTTTACGTTAGACCTCAGACGACGCACGGAGTGCCTATCCATGTCAATTCAACACGACCAAGTAACGCCTGTCTCGCTACCTCAAGAGTCA
>NZ_JBDTPB010000072.1:0-2717 GCF_039932935.1 Polaromonas sp. | reverse complement strand
AGGATGCGCATGACCAGCGGAATCTCCAGCCCCACCAGCGTGCCCACCAGCAGCACCATGGCATACAGCAGGAAACGGAAAGCGCCGGGGACATAGGCATTCGCCAGAAACAGCGTGGCCGGCAGCGCACCGCCCACCAGCGCGACCATCAATTCAATACGTAAAAAATGAGCCGGCAGCTGGCGCTCGAAAAAACGCGACAACCAGGAACCAATCCCCATGGCGAACAGGTAGCTGCCGATGATGGTGGAGAACTGCAACACCGAATCACCGAGCAGGTAAGACGCCAGCGCCCCCGCCGCCAGCTCATACACCAGCCCGCACGCCGCCACCACAAAGACGCTGGCGAGCAGCGCGACTTCGAGAGGGCGTGGTGTAGGGGGGGAAGAGGCTTCAGTGTTCAAAGAAAAAGTGCCGATGGAGGAGGATGCGCAGAAGCGCGATGCGAAGCGAGCCGGTATCACGGCGGCGTCAAGGGCGTAGCGAGCGAGCTGCGGGCAAGGCGGACGGCGCGCAGGAACCGGAATGTACCTGCGGGTATATGAGGATTCCGAGCACCGGCCAACGCCGCCCCCAGTTCGCGCAGTAGCCGGGAACTACCCGTGGATGGCGGCGGCTACTATTACGCAGATGCCTAGTGCCATCGCGGCCACCACCAGCGCCAGTGCCATATTCTGCTTCTCGACAATCTCCAGCCACAGGTCATACGGCGTGACCTTGTCGATGATGACAAAGCTCAGCCAGAAGATGACCACGCCGATCAGCGCGAACAGGATTGAGCCGAGGAAAGCGGCGGGTTTAAGCCATTCAAGTCCCATGATGTTCTCCAGAAAAAATCTGCCAGGTTGAATAGAAAGGAGCGGTCTTCATTTGTGGCCGCCTCCGCCGGAATAGCCACCATACGAGCCGCCTGAACTGCGCGCGCTGCTGGACGAAGAGCAGTTCTCGACGTTGGGGTCGCAGCGCGAGCAACGCGTGATGAGTAAAAGAAACAGCAGTATGACCAACACCACAATGACGATGGTGCCGCAGCCCATGCCGGAAGAAGCGCTCAGCGGTTTTGCATCCGCCCTTTTGAAGAGGTCTTTCTTGCCTTCGAGTTTGAAGGCCTTGGCCACCATATCACCATCCAGCTTGCTGCCGCTGGACCAGGTGACCTCATGGGGAGACTCCTCCTGCGACAACAGGGCGCCGCCGCTGGCGAAATCGCGGTTGAACGTCTTCTGGCCGCGCTGGACCTGCCAGTAAAACTCGCCCGCGACATACGTGGTCTCGGCGCGGTAGCTGCTTTGCAAACGATAGGTCGTCTTGAGGTAGGTGGCGCTGTCACCACCCGTCTTGAATTGGGGGGCGCCCGTGACAGGCTTGACCACGCTCCAGCCGTCGGTGGCGTCCACCAGAAAGGTGAAGCCGCGCTTCTGGTTGTAGAGCAGGTATTCGTCCCAGCCAAACTGCTCATCCGTGTCGTCGGGTTCTTCTCCCATGCGGTGCTGAAAGCCGACGACCTGCCATTGCACGCCTTGCAGCTGGCCGGTGCTGCCCAGCGCAATCAGCGGGGCGACGGGTGCATCCTGGATCGCATGCTGAAGCGCCGCGCCGGTGCCCTGTGTCAGGTCGATGATGCTGTTGCAGGAGCGGCATGTGATGCTTTTGCTGCCTGCCAGCGTGACCTCTACCGGCGCTCCGCAGTTCGGGCAGCTGAACTGCCGTCCGCTTTCGTCTTTCGCGGACTCGTCGCGCAAACCGGTGAGGTTGAGGTCTTCCAGCAGGACGGACCGGCCCAGCGACAGCGCGGGCGCCCCGCTGGTGGATGCCGTGCCGTAGTCCACACTGAGCACGTCGCCGTCGGCGCTGCGCAGCTCCACCATGGCAAACGGGGCGCCCAGCGTAGGCAGCCGAGGTAATTCGCCTTGCGCCGACAGCAGCGCAACGCTTTCGTTGGAGGCTACGCTAAAGGGCTTGGCGTTGATCGCCGTGGTGGCTCCGACCCGGAAATTTTCTGCGGGCGGCACGGTGCGCTGCAGGCTGCTGGGGCGGCTGAAAACATAAGCGCCGTTGTCTTCGCTCAGAAAGGCCGTACTGCCGTCGTCCAGAACGGCATACCACTCGGTCCAGGTGCCTTGTGCATACTTGTATTGCAACCGGCCGACCAACGTGAAGTTACGGCCCTCGTAGACACCCGAGGCCTGCAACTGCAGGGGACTGAAGTCATTGAACAGCTCGGCCATCTTGCCGATGCGCGACAGCGTATCGCCATCACGCACGACGGTGCTTTGGCAGTAGCCGCACACCGCGTGCGTGGACTGCGCGCTGCGAAATTCGACAGGCGCGCCACACCCTGGGCACGGCGCGCGGTAGGCGCGTTGCGAGGTGACTTCAGTCACAGCTGGTGCAGGTTAGCGCCAGACAGGGGACACGCGCAGCGAGGAGCCGCCCCGAGCAAGCGACGGCCCCTTCGAGGGGGAGCGTAGTCCACGAAGTGGCAAGCGTGGGGGCCACATTTTCAGACCAGCTTTTTCAGCAGTTCGGCCTTCTTGGCATCGAACTCTTCCTGCGTCAGGATGCCTTTGGCCTTGAGTTCCCCCAGTTTTTCGAGGGTGGCCATGACATCGTCGGGCTTCACGGTCGCAGCGACAGCGGCCGCAGCGCCTTGCGCGACATTGCCCTGCAAACCCTGCTGCAGGTTTTGCGCCAGCACCTGGCCCAGCGCCACGCCG
>NZ_JBDTPB010000071.1:0-43164 GCF_039932935.1 Polaromonas sp. | reverse complement strand
GCTCGTGGCACTTGAGCCAGCAGCTCACATACACCAGCTTGGCAAAACTGGCGGCATGGCTTTCAGGAAAGCCGTAGTCACCGAAGCCGAGGATCTGGCTGAAAATGCGCTCGGCAAACTCCAGCGTGTAGCCGTTCTTCACCATGGCATTGACCAGCCGGCCGTGGAATTTATCAACCCCGCCCTTGCGTTTCCAGGCGGCCATGGCCCGGCGCAGTTCATCGGCCTCGCCGGGCGTGAAGTCGGCGGCAATCATGGCGACCTGCATCACCTGCTCCTGAAAAATGGGAATGCCCAGGGTGCGTTCCAGCGCGGGGTTGAGCGCGGGGTATTCAGGCACCACCTTGCCGCCGCCACGCTCAATTTCACGCGCCTTCAGGTAGGGGTGCACCATGCCGCCCTGAATGGGCCCTGGCCGCACGATGGCGACTTCCACCACCAGGTCGTAATAGCTGCGCGGCTGCAGGCGCGGCAGCATGGACATCTGGGCGCGGCTCTCGATCTGGAAAACCCCGGTTGTGTCGGCCTCGCAGATCATGTCGTAGGTTTCCTCATCCTCCAGCGGGAGTGTGTGCATTTCAAGGTCGCTACCCCGCGTCTGGTTCACCATCTGCAGGCAGCGCCTGATAGCAGACAGCATGCCCAGCGCCAGCACGTCCACCTTCATCAGCCCGATGGCCTCCAGGTCGTCCTTGTCCCACTGGATGATGCGCCGGTCTTGCATCGACGCGGGTTGCACCGGCACCAGGCGCGTCAGCTTGCCCTGCGTCAGCACAAAGCCGCCCACGTGCTGGCTCAGGTGGCGCGGAAAAGCCGGCCGGTCTTTTTCGCGCTTCTTGCGGTCGTCGGCTTCAGCGATTTCATCTTCAGCGCTGGCATGCCGCGACATCAGCAGGCGTGACAGCTCCAGCCACTGCAACACAGGCCCGATGTCGGCCTGCGCCTCGGCCTCCCGGATTTTTTCTTCCAGCACCTTGCTGCCGTCAAACCAGAAATGCTCTTTGGCATAAAGCTCCACCGTGGCAGGGTCTATGCCCAGGGCTTTGCCCACGTCGCGTACGGCGCTGCGCGAGCGGTAGCTGATGACGGTGGCCGCAATGGCGGCGCGGTCATGGCCGTATTTTTCATAGATGTACTGGATGACTTCTTCGCGCCGCTCGTGCTCGAAGTCGACGTCAATGTCGGGCGGCTCCCTGCGTTCACGGCTGATGAAGCGCTCGAACAGGAGTTTGCTTTCGGAGGGGTCAATGGCGGTGACTTCAAGGCAGTAGCAGACGGCCGAGTTGGCGGCCGAGCCACGCCCCTGGCAGAGAATTTTTTCGCTGCGGGCAAAACGCACGATGTCATGCACCGTGATGAAGTACATCTCGTAGCCGAGTTCCTCGATCAGGGCCAGCTCCTTGCCCACCTGCCGCCTGATCTTGTGCGGAATGCCTTGCGGGTAGCGCTTGTGCGCGCCCTGCCAGGCCAGGCGCCGCAGGCAATGCGCCGGGGTTTCGGTGTACGGCACGATGTCGTCTTGCGGGTAGCGGTAGAGCGTACGGATTTCATCGAGATTGAAGTGGCACCGCCCGGCAACCTCCAGCGTGGCGCGCAGCAAATCACGCGGATACACCTCGGCCAGCCTCATGCGCTGGCGCAAGTGCGCCTCGGCATTGGCCTGCAGCGCAAAGCCGCATTCATGCACGGTGCAGCCCAGCTTGATGGCAGTGAGCACGTCATGCAGCGGCTTGCGTGAGCGCACATGCATGAGCACGTTGCCGGCCGCCACCAGCACAATGCCGGTGTGCCGCGCAACTTCACGCAGTTGTGACAGCCGCAAGGCGTCGTCCATGCCCTGCTGCAGCTCCACGGCCAACCAGGTGTGGCCGCCGAAACTGTCCACTGCCGACTGCGCATGGGTACACAGCGCATCGGTGTCAATGGCGCCGGGCAAGGGTGACAGCAATATTTCGCAATGCACCAGCACCGAAAAATCCGTTTCGCCCAGTACGACGCGGTAGTCGCCCTTTTCAACCCTGTCATCCAGTTGCCGGGCCGTGGTGATGAACTCGCACAGGTTGCCCCAACCGGCGGCATTGTGCGGCAGCACCACCAGGCGAAAGGCTTCACTTCCATCCTTGGCCCTCACCAGAAATTCCGCGCCCGGCAAAAGCTTGAAGCCCTGCTGTTTGGCCGCCTCATGCGCGCGTACCACGCCGGCCACCGAGCATTCATCGGTGATGGCGATGGCGCGGTAGCCCAGCTCGGCCGCGCGCACCACCAGCTCATGCGCATGCGAGGCACCGCGCTGGAAGCTGAAGTTGCTCAACGCGTGCAGTTCCGCGTACTCGGGCAACTGGAAGCCGCCTGTCAGCGCCTGGGTGAGGGTTTCGGAAAGCATCGCTGCGCCTCAGGCAAAAAAACCGTGCAGGTACCAGTGCTGCCGTTTGAGCATCACGGACGAGCCCTCAGAGGCCGGCAGCTCGAGCCGCACGCTGTAAATCCACAGCAGGCTGCCCTGCTCGCTGCGGTAGATGTAGTAGTCGCGCATGGTGGGCGGTGTGTGTCGCTCTGCATGCGCGCGGTAGGCGCCTTCGCTGGGCGCCAGCCAGCCGGTGGCCTCCAGCCGCTGCGGGCCGGCCATGCGTGTCAGCCGGCCCTGATAGACCGGGCTGTTGCCTTCGGTCGCCAGGCGCTGCGGCTCGGGCAGCAGCCAGCTGGGATAAAGGGCGTCGACTTTGACTTGGGGGGCAGCATGGGGAGCGTTCAAACTGGCCAGAGAAGCCTTTTTTCGGCCTTTTTGAGCATGTTTCAGGCCTGTAGCCCTTTGCTGGCGTGCGGCAGCAGCTATTGATTTAATAGCACCCCTGGCGGGCACCCAGCGCTGCATGTGGTCGGGCCGGTGGTCGGCGCAGGGCTCCCAGGCCTGCACGCTGCCATCGCCCAGGCGCGCGCTCAGGCGCTCGACCAGCTCGACCGCGCTGTCGCCCTGGTGCTGCGCTTGCATCAGCAGGCTGGCGGTGGCGGCCGCGGAATCCACCAGCAGCTCGGTTGCCAGCGACTGCAAGGTCAGGCTGTGTACCGGCGCCGGCAGTTGCTGCTGCGCCAGGTGTTCAGATACCAGCCGCGCCATGTGGCGCAAGTCCTGCGCAGGGTTCGCGGTGCGGATTTCCAGCTCGCCAGTGGGTGGCATGTGTGCCGAATCGAAGCGGCGTTTGTCGAGGTGCCAGGTCAGGCGCAGCGCACTCAGGCCGCTTTGCCGGCCCAGCAGCCAGGCCTGCAAGCTGGCCAGCAGGCGCTCCACCCCGGCCATCAGCTCGGGCCCATGGGTGGCAAGGGCTTCGAGCTCGATTTTTTCTTCAAACGATTCGGGCAGTACCAGCCATTCGTAGTCGTCGGCCACGCTGCCGCGGGCTCGGTCCAGCGCGGCCAGCAATTCAGCGCCAAAGCGCCGGGCCACGCCGTCACGCGGCAGGCGCAGCAGGTCGTCCCAGGTGCGGCAACCGATGCGCTCAAGCACCGCATGGTGCGGCAGCACGGCGCTGAGGGTGTGCATGGGCAGGTCGGCGACGCGTTTTTTCACCGCACCAGGGGTTTCAGCTTGCAGGCGAAGCCGCCCAAGTGCTATCAATGATGTAGCGCCTTGCGCCCGTTTTGTGTTGGCTGCAGCCCGATTCGCCTCAAAAAATGCTGCCAGCCGTGCGTCCAGCAAGGCCATCAACCTGGCCAAGCCGCCAAACAGGCGCAGGCTGCCCGTCACATCCATCAGCACCGCTTCATCGACCAGCGCCACCCGCGGCGTGAAGCCCAGCGCCAGGCTGGCCACCGCGCGCCGGGCAGTGGCCTCGTCCATGGGCCCCACCTTGGCGGCGGCGGGCTCAGTGGTGATCGAGGTGTGCAATGCGATCCAGCAGCGCATGGACGGGACTCAAGGGTGAGGTAACGGGCAGGAAAAGCGGCGCGGTTTCTTCGCGCTTGAGGCGCGCGCGCTCGCGGCTGGCAAGCATCAAGGCGGCAAGGCGCGGCGCACGGGTGTCGAGCAACAAGGGGGCCGTCAATGGAGGCCCGCGGCGCTTGACGACATGCACCCGCAGGTTGCCGCCCTCTTCCACGGCGCCTTCCAGCAGCAGGCGAAGCGGCGCAGGTGATGACTCGTTTTGCGCCCGCAAGGGCCGAAAGACGAACAGCAGCTTGTGGTGCGCATGCGCGGCAATCTGCAGGCGGCGCAGGTGGGCGCTGCGTGCATCGGGCAGCCAGGCCAGCACCGCGGCCACATCGGCGCACAGCAGCGCCTCGCGTGCAGCCCACAGCAGCGAGGGTGCGTTGCCCGGCTTGCCGTGAATGCTGATGAGCCGCCGCATGTCGATCTGGCGCGCACCCAGTGCCGGGCCAAAAGGCAGGTAAGGGGCGCCGACCAGCGCGGTCAGCTGCGCACCCGGTTCATCGGGCGTGGCCGGCTGGTTGAGGGCACGGGCCAGGCCAGGCGCCAGCAGACCCCATTCGTGCTGGCCGGCTTGCGGCAGCAGCAACTCGACCAGTGCGCCCTGCGGCCAACCACCGCCCGGCAAGGCCTGGTCGAGCGCGGCATAGCCCGTGGCGACCGTCTGCACACTCGCGCTGCCCAGCTCGCCGGCACGCCATACATGGGCATTCAGGGCGTCGGCAAAGTCCGGCAAAGCGCTGGGCGTTGCAGTGAGGGTGGGCATGGAAGGTGGTCCGGGTCAAGCCGGCAGTACTGTATTTACGTACAGTATATGACTGATTCAACGACCCGCCAACCTGCGTGAAACCCGGGTACCCCAGTCGAGAATTGCCCACCGGGGGAGCTGCCGGGGAAATCGACACCTCTCTGCCAATCAGAGGCAGCGCGCTTGCCGGCAGTGCCCCTGTTCGCGCGCCTAGAGTTTGGGCGGGGGTGGCCGGCCCACGTTGTGGGCGCCCTTGTTGGCCGCCTCCCAATACGCCTTGTCCAGCGTGCCGGAGTGGTTCTTGACCGGGGTGCCGACCGGCACATTGCCAGGGCGCTGAACGCCCTCTACCGAGTAGGTTTTCAGCTTGGGCTTCTCGGTGCTGGAGGGGTTGAGTTCATGAAACTGGTGCGCCACCTTTGAAGGGTTGTCTGGGGACAGCTTCTGGCCACGGACACTGGCCAGCGTTTCAATGTGCGTCATGCACCGCGTCGTGTAGGGGTCGGATGCCTCGCCGTACAGATGGAACACGCCGTGCTGCTGGCGTTCGCTCGTCATCTGCTTGAGCTTCCAGAGCTCGAACACCGACACCTTTGCACGCATCGCTTCCTTGGAGTCATAGCGGTAATCCCGCCCCTTATCGACATCGCTTTTCAGGGCCGGACGCGCCAGGAAGCGGTCCCTGTGCTCGGTCGGTGTATGGCTGCCATAGGCCAGGTTCGAGTAAGGCTTGGACTCGTCTATGCCCGTCAGTTTGTTCACGGCGCCAAACTTTGGCAAATCCGTACGGGGTGGGCCGCTGCCCATCCGGAAATCCTCGTAATGGCCCCACGAACCCCGCCCGTATTTGACGGTCATGTGTTCTGCCTGTTTTGGATCCGTCGTGTTTCTCCACGTTGAGAACTTGACCGGCACCACCGGCTGGTTTGCCAGGTAATAGGCGCTGGCAGCGGTACCGGCACTTGCCAGGACCGGAAAGCCAAAGCGCGATAACACCCTTCCTGCTGCCATGGGGACCATCCTTTTGCCGCAGCGCGGCAATGTTGATGAACTGACCTTCCGGTAAAACCGGCGACTGGATATTCAGTCTAGTCATGGCGCGCGGCTGGCACCATCCCCTTTTCAGGTGAAAAATAACATGCGCCGGCCGGAGACAATGCAACGCCAAACCGGCGATGCGGTCGATTCAGTGTTTGCGCAGCTGGCGGGCCATCAGCATCAAGCCCACAACCACAATCGCGGCAAAGCACAGGAAAGACCAGTTGGCAATCGACAGGCTCAGAAAGGTCCAGTCGATCTTGGTGCAGTCGCCGCTGCCCTTGAAGATCATGGGAATGGCGCGCTTGAGCGGAAAGGTTTCGATCATTCCGTAGAAGTCGCGGCCGCAGGAGGCGATTTCAGGCGGGTACCACTGCAGAAAGCTTTGCCGTGCCGCCACAAAAGCGCCAAACCCCGACAGCAGCACCATCAGGCTCGAGCCGGTGATCAACAAGCCCCGGCTTTTGGCGATGGCCGTCACGCCCGCCACCACGGCCACCAGCACCAGCGCATAGCGTTGCACGATGCACATGGGGCAAGGCTCCAGGCCCACGACATGCTGCAGGTACAGACCAAAAGCCAGCATGGCCACGCAGGCCACGGCGATCAGCGCCAGCACGCGACGCGGCATGGCGTCGAAATACGTCAAAAACATCAGGGAAGCCCTCTTTTTTATGAATGGATTATGAATTGTCCAGGGGTTCGGGCGTTTGGGGCGGGATAAGTTCCCTTCAGCAATGCATGCAGGGCGGATTTTTCGCCGCTTCCTCGCCCTCCTCTCGTCACCCCTTTGCCAGTATTTGTCCTACAGGTGAGGCAACCCGGCGGGCGTAGATTTTCAGAACTGAAGATTTTTGGAGACCTCATGATGGAAATCCACCGCGGTCGCCTCATCGACCACATCCACCTGCGTGCCCATGACCTGGCGGCCAGCAAGCGCTTTTACCGCGCCGTGCTGCAGTCCTTGGGCAAGGCCGACGCCATCCAGGAAGCCGACGACCACTTTTCCGCCGACGAACTGTGGATAGACAAAGCCGACGGCGCCGTCTCACATGTTCATCTGGCTTTCCAGGCGAAGGATCAGGCGGCCGTCAAAGCCTTTTACGAAGCTGCCCTCGCCGCCGGTGGCACCGACAACGGCGCGCCGGGCGAGCGAAAATACCATCCAGGCTACTACGGCGCATTTGTGCTGGACCCGGACGGCAACAACATCGAAGCGGTCTACCATGGGCCTTTTGTGGCTTCGGCCGAGTCGGTGGTGATCAAACCGGCCGGGTAAGCAAAGCCCGCCGCCGCCGTCGGCATTTCAACGGGAAATCTTTCGCCTCAAGGAGCCGGCATGTGCCGCAACATCAAGACCTTGTTCAACTTCGAACCGCCGGCCACAGAGCTGGAAATCCGTGACGCTTCGCTGCAGTTTGTCAGAAAGCTCAGCGGCTTCAATGTGCCGTCCAAGGCCAACGAAGCCGCGTTCGAGCGCGCTGTTGAAGAGGTTGCGGCCTCTGCACGGGTTCTCATCCGCTCACTGGTGACCAACGCCGAACCGCGCAATCGAGAGGTGGAAGCCGAACGGGCGCGGGCCAGGTCGGCACTGAGGTTTGGCGCGAGGCAGTGAACGAAGAGGCTCCACTGATCGCCGTTTACATCTAACATCAGACGGTATGGGGACCCGGGCTAAGAATCACCACTATGTTCCGCAGTCGTACCTCGCACGATTCGTGGATGCTCAAGGCTTCCTACACGTTTATGACCGAGCGGCAAAGGAATTGAGGAAGCAACGCCCGAAGGAGGTAATGAAGATTAACTCCTACTACCGGCAAGAGTGGGCGCCAGAAGGAGTTGATCCCAACTTCTTGGAGACACAACTGGGCGAGTGGTTGGAGGCAGAGGCAAAAAATGCAATCGACAAACTCCACTCAGTGCCAGAAGAGTTGGACGCCCAAGATATCGCCAACTTGCTTACTTACTTCGAAGTTCAACGCATCCGAGTGCCAAGACAAGCCGAAATGGGAAAGGCCCTGATGCGTGAACTCATCCTGAGGCTTGCGCCGCTGGATGCAGTCACAGCAATCGCCTCGGGCAAGGTCAAGCTTGAGATCAAGGATGCCGCTCGATTTGACTACAGCGCTTCTCCATCGGAACACTATCACCTTGGTTTGGAGCGATGGAATGGGAAGTTGTGACAGCAGGTGATGGAGCATCGTTTGTGACTACCGATAGTCCACTATCACTTTACAACCCTGCAGCACCACCACCAGCTGAAGCAGGAATCGGGCTGGCGGGCACTAAGGTGTTCTTTCCTCTGAGCGCCAACAAGGCGCTTTTGATGCGACATCCCGAATACGCAAACCAAGTAAACGATCCAACTGAAATTCTTCCTATTCCGAAACATGAGGATGGCCACATTGCAATCAGTTCTGGTGCAATTTGGCCTGCAGGGGTAGTCAACCGCTTCAATTGGAAGATGGTTCAGCTATGCTCAAACTTGGTCGTAGCAAACAGTCCCTTAGTAATTCAGAGATGCCTCGATGCCAGCACGGTCTAACATGTCGCTCAACGTGAGAACGCAACATTAAGATGCTGCTTCGCCGCTAATGTTGCGCTCCGCTCAACTCCAACCTCACCCCTCCACAAACACCCTAGCCTTGCGCGGCGTCACCACCAGCATGTCGCCCTCGTGCAAACCCATGTCGGCAAATTGCTGGGAAGGCATCTGAGCTTCGATGATCGAGTCGCCCGACACATTGCCCTTTTGTTCGTAACCTTCTGCGGGGACCAGCTCAAGCCGTGCGATGGGGCCGATGACGATGGCGCGTTCCAGGTGGGCGACGATACCTTCGGCGCCCGGTGCGTAGCGCTGCACGTCCAGGTCATGCGGGCGCACATAGGCAAAGGCCTTGGCATCCTGCGCGCCGGCATGTTCGGGTGAATTGAGGCGCATGCCTTCCAGCTGTACCTCTCCTTCGTGCGCACGGCCGTGGAACAAATTGACGTCGCCCAGGAAGCCGTAGACAAATGGGCTGGCCGGGTGGTCCCACACCTGTTGCGGCGAGCCGATCTGCTCGACCTTGCCCTGGTTCATCAGCACCACGCGGTCGGCCACTTCCAGGGCTTCTTCCTGGTCGTGCGTCACAAAAATGCTGGTGACATGCAGGTCATCGTGCAGGCGACGCAGCCAGCGGCGAAGCTCTTTGCGCACCTTGGCGTCAAGTGCGCCAAAGGGCTCGTCGAGCAGCAACACCTTGGGCTCCACCGCCAGCGCGCGCGCCAGGGCAATGCGCTGGCGTTGCCCGCCTGAGAGCTGCGACGGAAAGCGATCAGCCAGCCAGTCGAGCTGCACCAGGTTGAGCAAGGAATGCACCTTTTCCTTGATCTGCGCTTCGCTGGGCCGCAGGCCGCGCGGCTTGACGCGCAGGCCAAAGGCGACGTTCTCAAACACCGTCATGTGGCGGAACAGCGCGTAGTGCTGAAAGACGAACCCGACCTGGCGCTCTCGCACATGCACGTCGGTGGTGTCTTCACCGCTGAAGAGGATGCTGCCGCGGTCGGCTGTTTCCAGGCCGGCAATGATACGCAGCAGCGTGGTCTTGCCGCAGCCCGAGGGGCCGAGCAAGGCGACCAGTTCGCCTGACTCAATGTCCAGGCTCACATCGCCCAGTGCCTGGAAGTCGCCAAAATGTTTGCTGACGTTGCGGATTTCGATGCTCATGATGTCTTCCTTTTAGCCGGCGGCCGTGGCGGTTCCCGCCGGCGCACGCGGACGTTCGGGCGGCAGATCTGCCGCTGCTTTCATTTCTGCTTCATGGCGCCATTCGGCCGCCGACTTGATCACCAACGTGACCAATGCCAGGATGGCCAGCAGTGAGGCCACGGCGAACGCGGCCACTGATTGGTATTCGTTGTAAAGAATTTCCACGTGCAGCGGCAGCGTGTTGGTTTGCCCCCGAATGTGGCCCGACACCACCGACACCGCGCCAAACTCTCCCATGGCGCGTGCGTTGCACAAAATCACGCCGTAGATAAGGCCCCATTTGATGTTGGGCAGCGTGACATGCCAAAAGGTCTGCCAGCCGGTGGCACCCAGCACAATGGCGGCCTGCTCTTCGTCGTTGCCTTGTGCCTGCATCAGCGGAATCAGCTCCCGCGCAATGAAGGGAAAAGTCACGAACACGGTGGCCAGCACAATGCCGGGCACGGCAAAAATGATCTTGATGTCGTGCGCCAGGAGCCACGGCCCGAACCAGCCCTGCGCGCCGAAGATCAGCACGTAAATCAGGCCGGCCACCACGGGCGAAACCGAGAACGGCAAGTCCACCAGGGTCGTCAAGACTGACTTGCCGCGGAACTCGTACTTGGCAATCGCCCAGGCGGCGGACACGCCAAACACGAGGTTCAGCGGCACGGCAATTGCGGCGGCAATCAGGGTGAGCTGGATGGCTGACCAGGCATCGGGTTCCTGCAATGCGGCAATGTAGGCGCCAAAGCCTTTGCGCAAGCCTTCCGTGAACACGGCGGCCAGAGGAAGAATCAGAAACAGCACGACAAACGCCAGCGCCACCGTGATCAGCGTGTAGCGCACCCACGGGGATTCGGTCGTACTGGACGCGACACGGCGAACAGGTTGATTCAACGGGCCGCTCATGCTGGTGCCCCTGCGTTGCGGCGCTGCCAGACCTGCAGGCCGTTGATGACCAGCAGCAAGGCGAACGACACCAGCAGCATCACCACCGCCACGGCCGTCGCTCCGGCGTAGTCATATTGCTCGAGCTTGCCGATGATGATGAGCGGTGTGATTTCAGAAATCATGGGCATGTTGCCGGCGATAAAGATGACCGAGCCGTACTCACCGATGGCCCGCGCAAACGCCATGGCAAAGCCAGTGAGCAGCGCGGGCGTGATGTGCGGCAGGATGACCTTGGTGAAAATCTGCAGGCGTGTGGCGCCCAGGGAGGTCGCGGCTTCTTCGAGTTCTTTCTCGGCGTCTTCCAGCACCGGCTGCACCGTGCGCACCACGAAAGGCAAGCCAATGAAGATCAGCGCGATCACCACGCCGGCCGGTGTGAAGGCCAGCTTGATGCCCATGGGCTCGAGGTACTGTCCGATCCAGCCGTTGCCGGCGAGCAAGGCCGTGAGCGAAATGCCAGCCACGGCCGTGGGCAGCGCAAAAGGCAGGTCTACCAACGCATCAACGATCTTTTTTCCTGGAAATTTGTAGCGCACCAGCACCCAGGCCAGCAGCAGGCCAAACACCAGGTTCACCAGGGCGGCAATCAGCGAGGCACCAAACGTGAGGCGATACGAAGCCAGGACGCGCGGCGAAGTCACCGCCATGACGAACTGGTCCCAGCTCAGCGTGAATGTCTTGAAAAAAAGCGCCGAGATCGGAATCAGCACGATCAGGCTGAGGTACAGGACGGTATAGCCCAGCGTCAGACGGAAGCCCGGCAAGACTCGTCTGGCAGCTCTTTTGTTACCCGCAGGCACACCCGGCGCCACCGCGGAAGGCGGCGCCACAGAAGACAAGGCAGTCATAGTCGTGCGGTTTACTTGACGGTGTACAGCTTGTCGAACTGGCCGCCGTCGTTGAAGTGCACTTTTTGCGCTTCACCGAGGCTGCCAAACACGTCTTGCACCGTGAAGAGCTGCAGCGGTTTGAAGGTGCTGGCGTATTTTTTCAGGATGGCCTGTGAACGCGGGCGCGACGCGTGGCGCGCGGCGATTTCCTGGCCTTCGTCTGAATAAAGATAGTTCAGGTAGGCCTTGGCCAGGTCGGCCGTGCCCTTCCTGGCCACGGTACGCTCCACCACCGCCACCGGGTTTTCCGCCACGATGCTGATGGACGGATACACCGCATCGACCTTGCCTTCGCCAAACTCCTTGTTCACCGACAGCACTTCAGATTCGAACGTGATCAGCACATCGCCGATATTGCGTTGCAGGAACACGGTGGTCGCGTCGCGCCCGCCCTTGCCCAGCACCGGCACGTTTTTGTAGAGCTTGCCGACGAACTCGGCGGCCTGCGCGTCTGTCGCGCCCTTCTTCCTGGCATAGCCCCAGGCGGCCAGGTAGGCGTAGCGGCCGTTGCCGCCGGTTTTCGGGTTGACCAGAATGACCTGGATGCCGGGCTTGATCAAATCGTCCCAGTCCTTGATGCCCTTGGGGTTGCCGTTGCGCACCAGGAACAGCATGGTGGACGTGGTGGGCGATGCGTTGTCCGGAAACTTCTTGGTCCAGTCTTTGGCGACCACGCCGGCGCCAGCCAGGAAGTCCACGTCGGTCGACGTATTCATGGTCACGACGTCGGCATCGAGGCCATCGGCCACGGAGCGTGCAATGGCGCTGGAGCCGCCGTGCGACTGGTCAATCTTGATGTCCTTGCCTTTGGTCTTTTTGTAGTGGGCAATGAAGGCTGCGTTGTATTCCTTGTAAAACTCGCGCGCCACGTCATACGAACCATTGAGAAGCGTCTGTGCCGAAGCCGTGCCGGTGAATGAGGCGCCCGCGGCCAATGCCAGAGTGGCGAGGCCGATTTTGAGTTTTGAGAAAGTCATGCCGTTTCCAGGGAGCCAAAAGAAGAAGACGAAGAATGAGCCGAAGAAGAAAAATCAAGATGAGGTGCCGTCAGGGATGCGTCGCCTGCCAGCGACTGCAAAAGCGCAATGCCCAGTGGCCATTCGCCGTGGCCCGATTCGATATTGATGTGGCCGGCATCCTGCATGCGCACGAACTCGCTACCCCACGCACGCGCATAGGCGCCCGCCAGCCGCACCGGGCAGTAAGCGTCGTTGCTGCTGGCCACCAGCACGCTGCGGTAAGGCAGCTTTTGATACGGCACGGGCGCAAAGTCGCTCAGCACGGCACGGCGCTCCGGATCTGCCGGCGCCACCAGCAAAGCGCCGTGAATACGCTCTACCGCCTCAGGCGGCAGGTGCGCCGTGGCAATGCAGCCCAGGCTGTGCGCCACGATCACGACCGGCTCGTCTTGCAGCGCGATGGTGTTGGCCAGCGACGCGACCCAGGCCTTGCGCGAAGGCGTGATCCAGTCGTCCTGGCGCACGCGCACCGCATTGCGCAGGCGTTCGGCCCACAGGCTTTGCCAGTGGCCGGGGCCCGAGTCGCGCCAGCCAGGGACGATGATGAAACGCACGCTATATGTCCTGTGCCAGCAGGGGCCGCGGAACCGGCTTTGCCGGGCCGCAGGCGCAGCGCCCCCGAGGGGCTGGAGCCTGCGACTCCAAACCTGCTTGAGCAGGTTTGGACAGGCGACAGAGGCGAAGCGTCTCGCAAGCCGCGGCCTGCAAGGCCTCGCGCAGTACACGCAGTGACAAGCGTGGGGGCATCATTTATTCGGTTGCGGCGTGATACGCAGGTAAGGCTTGACGGCCTTGAAACCCTTGGGGAAACGCTGGGCGAGTTCGGCCGGATCCTGCAGGCTGGGCACGATGATCACGTCGTCGCCGTCTTTCCAGTTCACCGGCGTGGCCACCTTGTAGCCGTCGGTCAGCTGCAGCGAGTCGATGACGCGCAGGATTTCGTCGAAGTTGCGGCCCGTGCTGGCAGGATAGGTAAACGTGGTGCGGATGGCTTTTTTCGGGTCAATGATGAACACGCTGCGCACGGTGGCCGTGGGGCCGGTGCTCAGGGCGTTCGGATGGATCATGTCGTACAGGTTGGCCACCTTGCGGTCGGCATCGGCCAGGATGGGGAAATTCACCGTGGTGTTTTGCGTCTCGTTGATATCGTCGATCCACTTGCCGTGGGATTCCAGCGCATCCACGCTGATGGCGATGGGCTTGACGTTGCGTTTGGCAAATTCACCGCCCAGGGCTGCGGTTTTACCGAGTTCGGTGGTGCAGACGGGCGTGAAGTCTGCGGGATGCGAAAACAGCACCACCCAGGAATCGCCAGCCCACTGGTGAAAGGAAATCTTGCCGGCGGTGGACTCCTGGGTGAAATCGGGGGCGGTGTCGCCGAGTCTGAGAGTGGTCATGCTGTGCTCCTTGGTTGCAGATTCATGCATTGTGGGGAGCAAGCGTTAAAACTCAAAAGAATATATCGCTCTTAATTTATCTCGATAAACGAATAACGATTCAAGAAATTGGTTTTTTCGATGCTATGTTTTTAATAGCTGCTTGCGCACGGCGCTATTCGGGTTCTGACCAGTTTTATCCTTAAAAGCCGCGCCGGAAGCCGCCTGGCAGCGTCAAAGCACAGTGCAAACACTCTCATTCAAGGTGTTTTGACGTGTTTTCAAGCATAAGAATTGCCTCCAGCCCAATAAGAGCGAGCGCAAGCAGCTATCTTATTGATAGCGACGGGGTAACGGGGTAACGGGGCACGGGTCTCATGGGCGCTGCCCTTCATCCGGCAGCCATGGCCCGCGTTGGCAGCTCAGGCCGGTGAACCCGATAGCTCCGTCTTCAGGTGCACGAGAAAGGCCTGCGCCGCCCGCGACAGCGTGCGGCCCGTGGCCGTCTGCACTTCGACATTGCGCAAGTCCAGGCCGCGGTCGCGCAGGCGTATGCAGGCAAACTCGCCGCGCTGGACCTTGTAGCGCACCGATATTTCGCCCGCAATCGTGACGCTTTCCGGGTAATGGCGCAAAAAGTCGTTCAGGCTGCTGACGTAGTTGCTGGTCAGCACCGGCGAGACGGTCAGGCCCTGCAGGCTGCAGGCAATGTCAAACAGCTGCCGCACGGTGGTGTTTGTTTCCGGCAGCACGATCGGATAGGCCAGCAGCTGCTTCAGGTTGATCTGTTTGAACTGGGTCAGCGGGTGGTCAAAGCGCATGGCCGCCATCACCGGGGACGGCTGCAGGTGCTCTACCTGAATGCCGCTTTCGGGCGTGCGGCTCATGGTAAGGGCGATGTCGGCATCGCCATGCAGGACGCGGCGCGAGCATTCCGCCGGGGGGTGCGCACCCAGATGAAACTGGATGCCGGGATGCGTCTTCATGAAGTCGCCGATGGCCTTGGGCAGGAACTCCATTGCAAAACCTTCGGTGCAGGCCAGCCGCACCCGCCCGCGCTGCATGCCCTGCAGCGCCTGGATCTCATGCACCACGCGCTCCGAGTCGTGCGCCGATTTGAGCGCGTGCACGGCCAGCATCTCCCCGGCGGCGCTGGGCACCATGCCCCTCGGATGGCGGTCAAAAAGCGTCGCACCCAGCAGGTCTTCCAGGTGCGCGATGTGGCGGCTGATGGCAGACCCCGCGACATTCAGGCGCTGGGAGGCTTCGCTGATGGAGCCGCAGCGCACGACCTCCAGGAAGTAGCGCAGCGCGGTGTCCTGCAATTGACGGGCAACCTGGGGAGAAAGAGTCATGGGCGTCGGGTGATGGCGGAGCTGTTGGGCATGGGCAACCAAAGCATTGCCGATTCGGCAACGCAATCATACATATTCTCTAATGCATGGAATGGTCTTTCGGTCTGGTTCTTGCGCAGAATGAGCCGTCTCCACTCCCCACGCCATGACGAAGGACTTTTATGAAGCAATTTTTCACCACGATGGTGCGTCAGAGTTTTGTGCTTGCGGCCTTTGGTGCCGGCCTGACTTCCGCCCATGCCGGCAAAGCCAACGACACCTTGATCTACGCCTCGGACAGCGAGGTTGAGAACGTGAGCCCCTACCACAACAACATGCGCGAAGGAGTGATCCTGGCCAACCTGGCCTGGGACACGCTGGTCTACCGGGACCCCAAAACCGGTGAGTTCAAACCCCAGCTGGCCACCGCCTGGAAATGGGAATCCGCCACCGCGTTGCTGGTCACCTTGCGCCAGGGCGTCACCTTCCACAACGGCGACAAGTTCAGCGCCGACGATGTGGCCTACACCTTCAATGTGGTGACGGCGCCGGAGGCCAAGATCGCCACCCGCCAGAACACGGGCTGGATCAAAAACGTCGAAAAGCTCGGCGACTACCAGGTCCGCATCAATTTGAAGGCGCCGTTTCCGGCCGCGATGGACTACCTGGCCGGCCCCACGCCGATCTACCCCGCCGCTTACATGAAGAAGGTGGGCCTGGAGGGCTACAGCAAGGCGCCCATTGGCACCGGCGCCTACAAGATCACCGCCGTGGTGCCGGGCCAGGGCGTGACCATGGTGAAGAACACCGCCTACTTCAAGGACAGCCCGGCCGGCCAGCCGAACATCGGCACGGTGAAGTTTGTGGTGATCCGCGACCCCGAAGCCCGTGTGGCCCAGCTGATGACAGGCGCGGTGGACTGGATCTGGCGCGTGCCGTCGGACCAGGCTGAGTCGCTCAAGTCCAGGCCCAACACCACCGTGCTGAGCGGTGAAACCATGCGCGTGGGTTTCATGTCGATCAACAGCAACGGCACCACGCCGGAGGCCCTGCCCTTCAAGGACATTCGCGTACGCCAGGCCGTCAACCACGCCATCAACCGCAAGGGCCTGGCCGACAGCCTGGTGCGCGGCGGCAGCCAGCCGGTGTATTCGCCGTGCTTTCGCACCCAGTTCGGCTGCGAGACCGAGAAAGAGGTGAAGTACACCTATGACCCGGCCAAGGCCAAGGCACTGCTGGCGGCTGCGGGTTACCCCAACGGTTTCGACACCGACCTGTGGGCTTACCGCGAGCGCGAATATGCCGAAGCCATGGTGGGCGACCTGCGCAAGGTGGGCATACGCGCGCGCCTGCATTTTGTGCAGTACCCGGTGCTGCGCACCGAAATCTACTCGGGCCGCGCGCCCCTGACCTTCCAGTCCTGGGGATCGTTTTCCATCAACGACGCGTCCGCGTTTGTCGGCAACTACTTTGAAGGCGGCCCGGACGACACGGCCAAAGACCCGCAGGTGATCGCGCTGCTGAAAACCGCCGACAGCACAGTGGACAAAACCGAGCGCAAGAAGAAATACGCGCAGGCCCTGCAGCGCATCAGCGAGCAAGCCTACATGGCGCCCATGTTTTCCTACTCGACCAACTACGCCTTCACGCCGGACCTGAAATTCACGGCGCATGCGGATGAACTGCCGCGCTTCGTCCAGGCCAGCTGGAAATAGCCCGATGGGCCACCGCAGGCCGGCCATGCGCTGCACGGCCGGCTGACCGCGTGGCCCCGGCCCCTGTCGCAACAAACCGGGTACTCCCCCATGCTGCAATACATATTCCGCCGCTTTCTGGTGGCCCTGAGCGTCATGCTGACGGTGGCCGTCGTCAGCTTCATGCTGCTGCACCTTTCCGGTGACCTGGCGGCTTCCATCGCCGGCGCCGAGGCCAATGCCGCGGCCGTCGAGGAAGTGCGCGTCCAGTACGGCCTGAACCGCCCGCTTGCCGCCCAGTTTTTTGACTGGCTGTGGAGCGCGCTGCACCTGGACTTCGGGCGCTCGTTCTTCTTCCAGAACACCGTGATGGAACTGATCGGCGAGCGCTTGCCGATCACGCTCAAGCTGGGCGCCGTGTCCCTGCTGCTGGCTGTGTCGGTGGCGATTCCGCTGGGCGTGCTGGCCGCCGTCTACCGCGACACCTGGATAGACCGGCTGGCCCTGATGGTGGCGGTGGTCGGCCAGGCCATGCCCAACTTCTGGTTTGCCCTGACGCTGATCCTGCTCTTTGCCGTCGGTTTGCACTGGCTGCCCGTTGCGGGCAACACCACCTGGCAGCACTTTGTGTTGCCGGCCGTTGCGCTGGGCTACTACGCCATGCCGTCGCTGATGCGCCTGACCCGCGCGGGCATGCTCGACGTGCTGGGCGCGGACTACATCCGCACCGCGCGCGCCAAGGGCCTGAGCCCGGCGCGCGTGGTGTTCAAGCACGCCTTGCGCAACGCCATCATTCCCGTCGTCGCCCTGGCGGCCGTGGAGCTCGGCTTCATGCTGGGCGGCTCGGTCGTCATTGAGTCGGTCTATTCAATGCAGGGCCTGGGCCAGCTCGCCTGGGACTCGATCTCGCGCAACGACTACCCCGTGGTGCAGGCCGTGGTGCTGATCATCGCCGTGTTCTACATCGGGCTGACGTTTCTGGCGGATGTCTTCAACGCCGCACTCGACCCCCGCATGCGCACGCGCTAGGACCTCACCATGAACGCTCCTTCCCTGACCGTTTCCGCCGCGCCGGCCCCAGCCCTGCCCATGCCCCTGCCGCCCATCCCCGCCTGGCGGCGCAGCCTGCGGCGTGTGCTGGGCCACCGCGGAATGATGCTGGGCAGCATCCTGCTGGGCGTCGCCGTAGTGGCCGCCCTGTTCGCACCCTGGCTCAGCCCCCATGACCCGTATGCACAAGACGTGACCCAGCGCCTGATCCCGCCGTTCTGGCACGACAAGGGCAGCTGGGACCACGTCTTCGGCACCGACAAGCTGGGACGCGACTACCTGAGCCGCCTTTTGTACGGCGCACGCGTTTCGCTGGGCATCGGGCTGGTCGCGGCGCTGGTGTCCGGCCTGATCGGCACCACCATGGGCGTGCTGGCGGGCTATTTTGGCGGCCGCACCGACGCCGTGGTCAGCTACATCATCACCACCCGGCTGGCCATGCCGGTGGTGCTGGTGGCACTGGCCACAGCCTCTCTCATCGGCGGCTCGCTGCAGGTGGTCATCATCCTGCTGGGCCTGCTGCTGTGGGACCGCTTTGCCATCGTGACGCGCTCGGCCACGCAGCAGCTGCGCGATGCCGAGTTCATCGCCGCGGCCAAAGCCCTCGGCGCGTCCACCCCCTACATCCTGGTGCGCGAGCTGCTGCCCAACCTGATGGGCCCGCTGACCGTGGTGGCCACGCTCGAGATGGCGCATGCGATCTTGCTGGAGTCCACCCTCTCCTTTCTGGGCCTGGGCGTGCAGCCGCCCACGCCGTCGTGGGGGCTGATGGTGGCCGAAGGCAAGGCCTACATGTTCTTCCAGCCCTGGGTCATCCTGGTGCCCGGCGTTGTGCTGGCCCTGCTGGTGCTGGCCATCAACCTGGTGGGCGACGGCCTGCGTGACCTGACCGCGCCCGACGGCCGCAACTGAAAGAGGACCGCCATGGAAATTTTGCTGGACGTGAAAAACCTGCGTGTCGACCTGCCAACCCCGGGCGGCATGCTGCATGCCGTGCGCGGCATCGACTTCCAGGTGCAGCGCGGGGAAATGCTGTGCCTGGTCGGCGAATCCGGTTGCGGCAAGTCGATGACGTCGCTTGCGCTGATGGGCCTGCTGCCGCGCAAGGCGGTGCGCACCGCCGACCACATCCGCTTCGACGGTGTGGACCTGCAGGGCCTGCCCGAGCGGGAGATGTCCGTGCTGCGCGGCTCGCGCATGGCGATGATTTTCCAGGAGCCGATGACGGCGCTGAACCCGTCGTACACACTGGGCGACCAGCTGTGCGAGGCGCTGCGCGCGCACCGCAAGGTCAGCATGGCCCAGGCGCGTGAACGTGCGCTGTACCTGCTCGAGCGCGCGGGCGTGCCGCAGGCCGCAGACCGTCTGCGCCAGTACCCGCACCAGCTCTCGGGCGGCTTGCGCCAGCGCGTGGTGATTGCCATGGCCCTGATGTGCGAGCCGGACCTGATCATTGCCGACGAGCCCACCACTGCGCTGGACGTGACCATCCAGGCGCAGATCCTGCGGCTGATCCGCGAGTTGCAAAAAGAGTTCGGCACCGCCGTTGTCTTCATCACCCACGACCTCGGCGTGGTGGCGCGCATCGCCGACCGCGTGGCCGTGATGTATGCGGGCGAGGTGGTAGAAACCGCCCCCGTGGCCGAGCTGTTCGCCCACCCTGCCCACCCCTACACGCGCGGGCTGCTCAACTGCATTCCGGTGCGCGGCAAAACCCTGCCCGGCAGCCGCCTGCAGGCCATCCCGGGTGTGGTGCCCAGCCTGGTGGGCAAGGTAGAGGGCTGTGCGTTTGCCAACCGCTGCAACCAGGTGCAGGCGGGCTGCGCCGCCACCCCGCCCTATGTGGCGCTGGATGCCGGGCACGCCGTGCGCTGCGTTGCGGCTTCACCCTTGCTGGCGGAGGCTGCATGAACGACAACACCTCTTTGGCAACGTCCCCGGGCGGTAGCGAAGACATCGCGCTGGAGTTGTGCGCGCTCAGCCGCGTCTTCAAACTCAAGCGCGGGCTGTTCACGGCGCCCGGCGAAATCAGGGCGGTGGACAACGTCTCCCTGCGCATCCGCAAAGGTGAAACCCTGGGCCTGGTCGGCGAGTCCGGCTGCGGCAAAAGCACCCTGGCCAAGATGCTGCTGGGGCTGCTGCAGCCCACCTCCGGCAATGTGCTGATCAACGGCAAGGAAGTCGACAGCCGCCAGCGCCGTGCCTTCGCACGCCACATCCAGCCCATCTTCCAGGACCCGTATTCGTCGCTGAACCCGCGCCGCACGGTGGCAGGCATCGTCGGTGTGCCGCTGGCCCTGCACCGGGTGGGCACCGCCCAGGAGCAGCAGCGCAAGGTGCGCGAAATGCTCGACCTGGTCGGCATGCCCGAGCGCACGCACAGCCAGTACCCCAACCAGCTTTCGGGCGGGCAGCGCCAGCGCGTGGCGATTGCCCGGGCGCTGGTGCTGCGCCCCGACATCCTGATCTGCGACGAGCCGACCTCGGCGCTCGACGTGTCGGTGCAGGCGCAGATCCTGAACCTGCTGCTGGACCTGAAGGCCGAGTTCGGGCTGACCTACTTCTTCATCAGCCACGACCTGGGCGTGGTCGAGCACCTGGTGGACCGCGTGGCGGTGATGCACAGCGGCGCGATCGTCGAGCTGGGCACGCGCGAGCAGGTCTTTGCCCGGCCTGAGCACCCCTACACCCGCATGCTGCTGGCCTCGGCCCTCACGCCCGAGCCCGGGCTGGGTGTGCCGGACATCGCCAGCGAAGCCATCGCCTGACGTTTTACTTCCCCATTTCAACTTCCATTTCAATTTCAATTTCAATTGCCATTCAATTTCAAGGACCCCTCATGAGCCGTACCCAAGCCGTGGCCCAAACCCTGGCCTGTTTCGACGACGGGCGTTTCCAGCAAACGCTGGACCGCCGCGTTGCCTACAAAACCGAAAGCCAGGATGCCGCCAGCGGCCCCATCCTGCACGCCTACCTGCAGAACGAAATCACACCCAAGCTCAAGGAACTGGGTTTTGCCTGCCGCATCGTCGACAACCCGATGCCCGGAAAAAGCCCTTTCCTGCTGGCCGAACGCATCGAGCCCGGCGCCGCTTTTACCGTACTGACCTACGGCCACGGCGACGTGGTGCGCGGCTACGACGCCCAGTGGCGCGAGGGCCTGAGCCCGTGGAAGATCGTGGTGGACGGCAACCGCTGGTACGGCCGCGGCACGGCCGACAACAAGGGCCAGCACACCATCAACCTGACCGCGCTGGAACAGGTGCTGGCCGTGCGCGGCAGGCGTCTGGGCTACAACGTGAAAATCATCCTGGAAATGGGTGAAGAAGACGGCTCACCGGGCCTGAACGAGGTGTGCGCCCAGCACCGCGATGCGCTGGCGGCCGACCTGTTCCTGGCCTCCGACGGCCCGCGCGTGTCGGCGTCCCGCGCCACGCTGTTTCTCGGCTCGCGCGGTGTCTTCAACTTTGACCTGCACCTCAAGCTGCGCGACGGCGGCCACCATTCGGGCAACTGGGGCGGCCTTTTGCGCAACCCCGGAATCCGCCTGGCCCATGCAATTGCCAGTCTGGTGGACGCCCGCGGCCGCATCCTGGTGCCCGGCCTGCTGCCCACCGCCATCCCGGCCAGCGTGCGTACTGCGCTGCAGGACATCGAAGTCGGCGGCGGCCCGAACGACCCCGAGATCGATCCCGAATGGGGCGAGCCAGGCCTGTCGCCAGCCGAACGCGTGATCGGCTGGAACAGCCTGGAGGTGCTGGCCTTCACCACCGGCAACCCCGCCATGCCGGTGCATGCCATTCCGGCCGAAGCGCGCGCGCATTGCCACATGCGTTATGTGGTGGGCAGCGAGCCGGCGAATTTTCTGGCGCACATCCGCCAACACCTGCTGGCCCATGGCTTTGACGATGTGGAAGTGCGCGGCACCGACGTGCACATGGCCGCCACCCGCCTGGACCCCGACAACGCCTGGGTGCGCTGGGGCATGGCATCCATCGAGCGCAGCACCGGCCGCCGCCCGGCCCTGCTGCCCAACCTGGGCGGTTCGCTGCCGAACGACGTGTTTTCTGAAACGCTGGGCCTGCCCACGCTGTGGGTGCCGCATTCGTACCCCGCCTGCTCCCAGCACGCACCCAACGAACACATCCTGGTGGACACCACCCGCGAATCCCTGCAGATCATGGCCGGCATGTTCTGGGACCTGGCCGAAGAAGGTGCCGGCGTGATGGAGGAGTGCGCATGACCGCCGCCGTCGCCGCGGTCACCGCCGTGCAGCCGCCAACCTGCGCCGCCACCGAATGGCTGGCCGGCCAGCGCCCCGCCATGCAGGCGGCCCTGGCCACGCTGGTCGACATCGACTCCAGCAGCCACGACAAGCCGGGCACCGACCGCGTGGCACAGGCCATGGCGGGCTGGCTGCAAGCCGCCGGCATACACGCCGAACACCGCGGGGATGTCGCCGAAGGCGACGTGCTGCTGGCACGCCTGCCGGGTGCGCAAGCCGCGGCAGCGCCGGTGGTTTTGATGGGCCACCGCGACACCGTGTTCCCCACCGGCACCGTGGCCCAGCGGCCCTGGCGCGTGGAGGGCGAGCGCGGCTACGGCCCCGGCGTGTCCGACATGAAGTCCGGCCTGGTGCTGCAATGTTTTGTGATGATGGCGCTGCAAAAGCTGCAGCCGCTGCCATTCCCCGTGTTGGGCCTCTTCACGGCCGACGAAGAAATCGGCTCGCAGAACGGCCGCATCGCCATCGAAACCCATGCACGCGGCGCGCGGGCGGTTTTTAATTCCGAGCCCGGCCGCGTCAGCGGCAACCTGGTCACCGAGCGCAAGGGCGGCGCCACCTTTTTGATCGAAGTCACCGGCCGCGCCGCGCACTCGGGCATGAACCACGCCGACGGCGCCAGCGCCATCGGCGCCCTGGCGCACCTGGTGACCGCGTTGCATGCCTTGACCGATTACAGCTGCGGCATCACCACCAATGTCGGCCTCATCAGCGGCGGCATGTCGACCAACACCGTGGCGCCCGCCGCGCAGGCCAAGCTGGACGTGCGCTTTCGCACCCTGCCCGAGCGCGAAGCCGTATTCGCCAGCATCCACGCCCTGGCCGCCGCACCCGGTGTGCCGGGCACCACCATCCGCATCACGCAAATGTCGGAGTCGCTGCCCCTGGAGCCTGAAGCCAGCAGCGACCTGATGCAGCGCTACAAAGCCAGCGCGGCCCTGGTCGGCTTCGACGTTGCCGGTGAAGCCACAGGCGGTTGTTCCGACGCGGGTTTCACCGCCTCGCTGGGCATTCCGACGCTGTGCGGCGTCGGCCCGGTGGGCGCGAAGGCGCATACCGATAACGAATACTGCTGCCTCGACACGCTGGTGCCGCGTGCGCAGGCGCTGGCCAAGACAGTGTTGAGCCTGGCGGCCTGAGCGGGCCGGCCGCCGGGAGGGGAACAAACGCTACAGTTTTGATAGCTTCTTGCGCCCATCCCGATTGGCCTGCAGCCACATTCTTCATAAAAAATGGGGCTAAATCGGGCTTTCAACGGCGTATTTACCCGTCTGAACCTGCCCCAGCCGCTTTCAAACACCCTGTTTTCGCTGTTTTGACGGTATTTCGGGCATGAGAAACCGATTCAAACCCAATAACGATGAGCGCCACCAGCTATTAAATCAATAGCACCCAAGGCGCTCAAACCCCGTCAGATCAACGCCTCGCCCCGCATGTGCTCCCCCAGAAAGTCCAGAAAACTCCGGACCGCCGGAATCTGCCCGCGCCGTGAGGTGAACACCGCATGGGCCACGCCGGAGCGCAGCGACCAGCCCGGCAGCACGCGCACCAGCAGCTGCGCTTGCAGCTCGGCCACACTCAGGGATTCCGGCAAGAAGCCCATGCCGGTGCCGGCCAGCAGGGCCAGCTTCAATGTTTGCAGATCATCGGCCACATAACGGGGCTGGTGCTGCAGCACGTACTCTTGCTTGTCGGGGCCTACGAGGCTCCAGGAGGCGCGGCCGTCGACCCAGGACATGGCCACGGTGTCGAGCTTTCGCAAATCGTCGGGAGTTTCCGGCGTGCCCTGGCGCCGCAGCAAATCCGGGCTGGCCAGCAGGTGCCCCGCGCTGGACCCCAGGTTTTTTACGATCAGGCTGCCGCTGTCGTCCAGCGTGGGGCGCACGCGAAGCGCAATGTCGATGCCCTCTTCCACCAGGTCCACGGCCCGGTTGGTCACACGCATATCAATTTTTACCTTGGGGTGCAGCGCCAGGAAGCGAGGAACGAGGTAACCCACCGCGCCTTGCGCCAGGGTGACCGGGCAGGTGATGCGAACGGTGCCGCGCGGCTCAACCTGCATTTGCGCCACGGCTTCCGAGGCGGCCATGGCCTCTTCGCGCATGGCGATGCAATGGCGCAAAAAGATCTCACCGACCTCGGTCAGCGACAGCTTGCGGGTGGTTCGCTGCAACAGGCGCGCGCCCAGCCGGGCCTCCAGCTCGGCCACCCGGCGCGACAGGCGTGACTTGGGCAGCCCGAGCGCCCGCCCTGCGGCGGCAAAGCCGCCCCGCTCCACCACCTCGGCGAAATACAGCATGTCATTAAGGTCTTGCATCCAAAAAGTCCTTTTTCGCGGATTTGCCGTCTTGCCACCACCTTTTGCCGTCTTTTACGACACCTTGCCAGCGCGATGGCGAGTGAAAGCACGGCATCCTGGCAGAGCAATTGTCCCACCAATAGGACAATCAATTGCATTTTAGCCAACTTATCAAAGACTCGACTCACCCGCACAATCTATTCCATGGTTGCGTCACACAAGGCAATGCCTGAAACGACTCAACCAAGCATCAGCTCTCCATCTGCCCAACTTCATCAAAGGACATCACCATGACCAAACTTCTTCACGTCGACTCCAGCATCCTCGGCGGCAACTCGGTTTCCCGCCAGCTCACAGCCCAGATCGTGGCCTCGTGGCGCGCCGCCAACCCAGGCACCGAAGTGAGCTACCTTGACCTGGCGGTTGATACGCCCAACCACCTGTCCCTCGAATCGCTGGGCTTTCGCTTGCCTGCCGACACCGTCCTGAGCGACGTGCAAAAACGCGAAAACGCCGTTTCCGAAGCGCTGGTGTCGCAATTCCTGGCGTCGGATGTGATTGTTGTGGGCGCTCCGCTGTACAACTTCGCCATTCCCACCCAGCTCAAGGCGTGGATTGACCGCATTGCGCAAGTCGGCCGCACCTTCAAATACACCGACAAGGGCCCCGTGGGCCTGGCCGGCGGCAAGACAGTGATCGTGGCGTCCGCCCGCGGCGGCGTGTATTCAACCAGCGAAGCCATGACGGCGCTGGAGCACCAGGAAAGCTACCTGAAGGTGATCTTCGGCTTCTTCGGCATTACCGACGTGCGTTTTGTGCGCGCAGAAGGCCTGGCCATGGGCGAAGCCGCCAAGGCCGCCGCGCTGGCCGCAGCGCAAATTGAGATCGTCGCGCACACGCAAACGTCGGCCAATCAGGAAAAAACCGCTCTGGCAGCCTGAAGCAACGCGCGCGCAAAGCGCACACAAAAAAGCCCGCAACTGCGGGCTTTTTTCGTTTCTACCCGGGCCGACGAGGCAGGACAGACTTTTAAGTAATTAACAAACGACAAATAGGTAGTTCGCTATGATCGCCGACGCCCCTACATTCATCGCCTGACCGGCGCATGGGGCGCAATGAGAAAGGTGAAGATGACAGCGACTCTGGATCTGGATGGCCGTGCCAATACGCCAGCCACAACAACCCCCACCACGCGGCACACCGCGTCCATCGAGATCAGGCCTTTTGATGCCCCCCTGGGCGCCGAGGTGCTGGGCCTGGACCTGTCAAAGCCGCTGGCCGCCGCCGACTTCAGCCGCATCCACCGCGCGCACCTGGACCACCACGTGCTGGTTTTTCGCGACCAGCGCATCACGCCGCAGCAGCATGTCGACTTCAGCCGCCGTTTCGGCCCGCTGCAGATTCATGTGCTGAAAAGCTTCCAGCTGCAAAACCACCCGGAAATCCTCATCGTCTCCAACATCAAGGAAAACGGCGAGCCCATCGGCCTGGGCGATGCCGGCCATTTCTGGCACTCCGATCTTTCCTACAAAGACAAACCCAGCCTGGGCTCATTGCTGCATGCGCAGGAACTCCCTGCCGAGGGCGGCGACACCCTGTTCGCCAACCAGCACACCGCCTGGGACACCCTCCCCGCTGCGCTGAAAACCGCGGTCGAGGGACTGCGCGCCGAACACACCTACCTCGCCAAATACGAAGAGCTGCGCAGCCGCAACCCCTGGCGGCCCAAGCTCACGCAGGAACAGGTTGAAGAGGTCAAGCCGGTCGTCCACCCCGTTGTGCGCACCCATCCTGAAAACGGCCGCAAGGCGCTTTTTGTCAGCGAGCATTTCACCACCCGCATCCTCGACATCCCCGAAGACGAAAGCACCGCGCTGCTGAACGAATTGTTCGAGCACACGTCACGCCCCGAACTCATCTACCGCCACCAGTGGCAAGCGCACGACATGGTGTTCTGGGACAACCGCTCAGTCACGCATCTGGCGGCCGGCACCCCCGACCACCTGCGCCGCAAGCTCTACCGCACCACCATCGAAGGCGACGCGCCGTTTTAAGGTTGTTGGGGTTCGGCCCCGCTCCCGATTGCCCCGTCCTGGCTGGGCCGAGTAGCGCAGAGGCAAGCGGATCAGGGCTCGCGATTGTCTGAGCGAAGTGCAACGCAGCGAGTTCGAGCGAGACCCCGCTTGATTCGAGCACCGCAGGTTGCCTGGAGCGAAGCGGAAGGACCCAGACTGCGGGTCGCCTTTTCTTTGGTGACGTTCTTTTGGCGAAGTGTATGGACAGGAGACATGGGAAACAGGTGTTCGGAGACATAAGGAAACACATTGCCCAGTTAAATGGAGACGCTGAGGGTCTTCATGTCGAGCCGTATGAAGTGATGATGGCAGAAGAAAGCATCGTAGAACCCATCGGCGCGGGGATTTGGTCTGAAGGCGATGGGCAACCGGTGCAGCGCCGTGGAAACCCTGAGCGTGACGCCTTGAAACGCGACAGCACCATTCCAGCCCACGACCCGCACGGTGTCGTCCGGACTGTATTCGATGGCAGCGAGTTGCCCGGCATAGGCCCTGGGACTGCTGCAGTAGCGCTCGATCGGCGTGCACAAGCCCAGTGCCTGGTGAGGCCGCTCGCAGTTGTAGACGCTTCGCCAGCGTTCGAAAGCGCTTTGCGCCTGGACCAGATCGGCAAAGCTGCGTCCAGCCAGCACCTCGGCCTTGAGCGAGCGGTGAAAGCGTTCGATCTTGCCATTGGTCTGCGGGTGATAGGGCGCGCTGTGACTGACGTGGATGCCCTGGCGGATGAGCCACACGCTCAGCTCGCTCAGGCCGTGCACGGCCTGGCGAGGCGAGCCCCAAGGCCCGCCATTGTCGGCGTTGATGCGCAGCGGCAGCCCGTAGCGCTCGAACACGGCTGTCAGATGCTCCCGCACGCTGGTCGTATCCGGGCGGGCGCAGGCTTGCAGCGCCAGATTGAAGCGCGAGTGATCGTCCAGCACGGTCAACGGGTGGCACTTGCCGCCAGCCGTCTCAAAGTAACCCTTGAAGTCGATTTGCCACAGTGCATTGGGTTCGGGGTGTTCGAAGCGCTGCCAATGCTGGGCCGCCGCACTGGCAGCCGGCGTGATCAGGCCGTGGCGGTGCAAGATGGCCGTGACAGTGGCTGCGCACGGTACGTGCCGGTGCCCCAACTCGGCAAGGCGCCGGGCGAGCTTGCGCCCGCCCCAGGCCGGATGCGTGCGCCGCAACTCGAGCAGCGCTTGCTCCATGACAGCCGGAGTGCGCAACGGGCTGACATGGGGACGACGCGAGCGAGCGTTGAAAGCGCCGTCACCTTCCTGGGCATAGCGCGCCAGCAGCGCATAGGCGGCTTTCGGGCCAATACCAAAGCGCCGGCACAGCTCGCGTCGGTTGGCGCCTTCTTGCAAGGCCAGTTCCACGAACTCGCGTTTGATGCTCATCAGGTCTTTCGGTTGCCAAGGCATTCGCTTCTCCTCGCGCCAATAGCGCTGAAGAAGTGTTTCCTATGTCTCCGAACACCTGTTTCCCATGTCTCCTGTCCATACAGCGAAGCAAAAGAAAGTTACTTGCCGCCGGGCAACCCCCGGCCAGCAGTCTAAGCAAAGACCACAGCCCCCAGCCGAAGAACAAGAGCCGAACGAACCCCAAGCTCAGACGTGCTTCTTGACCCACCCCACATAAGCATCCACCCACCCCTGCAAAAACTTCCGGCTCGCTTCCCCAATATTGCCATCCGCGTCGTACAAGCCCTCCTTGTTGTGGATAAAGGCTTCAGGCTGGCCCAAGGTCGGCACATTGAGGTAAGCCAGGATGTTGCGCAAGTGCTGCTGCGCAAGCGCCGTTCCGATCGGGCCGACCGACGCCCCGATTACCCCCGCCGGTTTGCCGTCCCATACGCTCTGGCCGTAAGGCCGTGAGGCATGGTCGATCGCGTTCTTCAGCACACCGGGAATGGAGCGGTTGTACTCCGGCGTGACAAACAGCAAGCCCTGGGCCGCCTTGATTTCGTCTTTGAGCCGTTTGACCGGGGCCGAGGGGTTTGCTTCGTCGTCCTGGTTGTACAGCGGCAAGTCATCAATGCGCACGGTGGTAAAGCTGAAGTCCGCTGGAAACAGTTTTTGCAAGGCCTTGGCGAGTTTTTGGTTGAAGGAGTCCTTGCGAAAGCTGCCGACGACGACGGCAATGTTGTATTGGGCCATGGGTGTTTCTCCAGAAAAAAGGGAAATGAATCATTGACGCGCGCACGAAGCCGCGAGCGCCGAAAGGCAAGAGCCTCAAACCAATTATGCGAAGCGTGAGGCCGCTTTGCCAGCTCGCAAATGCAACACTTGTGAGTCAGCG
This sequence comes from Polaromonas sp., assembly GCF_039932935.1. Taxonomy (GTDB): domain Bacteria; phylum Pseudomonadota; class Gammaproteobacteria; order Burkholderiales; family Burkholderiaceae_C; genus Polaromonas. The sequence goes on along the minus strand of NZ_JBDTPB010000071.1, from coordinate 14,467 downwards.
GCGCAGCCCTGCCCCGCACCTCACAGCAGCGCCCGCCGCCTACACGCGCGCGGACTGCAGGCCGACGCCGCCTTGGGATGCCTTTGGGAATACTCAGTGCGCGGATCGTCTTCACAGGATCACAGGATCACAGAGCCAGAGGATTCACCAGTACCGCATTTCCATCTCAGCAGCCAGGAAGGCAAGGCCTCGACGTGCACCTTAAACATTTCTATGTGCTCGGAAAAAAATCGGTAACGGCCTGGCTGGACGACTACGCACCCAGCATGGGTGCGGCGATTTCCTACTACACCGTGTTTTCAATCGCGCCGCTGCTGCTGATCGTGATCGCCGTAGCCGGTTTTGTCTGGGGACGCGAGGCCGTGCAAGGGGAAATCGTCGGCCAGCTGACGGGCCTGATCGGGCGCGAAGGCGCCATGGGCATCCAGGCGCTGATCGAAAGCGCCAACAAACCCACGAAGGGCCTGGTGGCCACGGCCATCAGTATCGGAGTGCTGGTGGTGGGCGCGACCACGGTGTTTGCCGAACTGCAAAGCGCGCTGGACCGCGTGTGGGATGTGCCGCCGGCCGAAAAAACCACCGGCATCTGGGCCACTTTGCGCAGCCGCCTGCTGTCGCTGGGCTTCATTCTCGGCCTGGGTTTTTTGCTGTCGGTGTCGCTCGTCGTCAGCGCGGGGGTGGCGGCATTTGGCGGCTGGGCGACCGGCCTGCTCCCGGGCGCGGAGGCCTTGCTGCAGGTGATCAACAGCGTCATATCGCTGGGCGTCGCCACCCTGCTGTTTGCGATGATCTTCAAGGTCATGCCACAGGCCTCCGTCAGCTGGCGTGACGTGTGGGTGGGCGCCGCAGTGACGGCCGTGCTGTTCGAGATCGGCAAGGCCCTGATCGGCTTTTACATCGGCAAAAGCAGTGTCACCTCCTCATTCGCCGCAGCCGGCTCCCTGGTGGTCTTGCTGGTCTGGGTTTATTACTCGGCACAGATCTTTTTACTGGGCGCCGAATTCACCTGGGTTTACGCGCACGAACACGGCTCGCTCGCCCAGGAAAACAAAGACCTACAACGAGACTCGCACGACATTCCCCGCAAAAGCACCGGTGCGGTCAACTTGCCCGGGACCATAAAGCGGCCCCCATGAATCCTGCACGAAGCCACTTGCCTTGCCGACAAAAACCCTGCCGTAATCACGCCGCAGTGCCCGCTTCGCGGCGGCCGATGATGCCGTAGACCTCGACCGGACCTCTGAGGCCCTTGCAGGTTTAAAAAATGCCCTTGAACCCGATCATGAAGTCCGGTGACCTTTTTTGCCGCATTTCCTCGGGAAAGTGCCGGCTCTTTTCTGTGAACGGATAGCGAATGTCAAGGTGCAAAACTCAAGCTCAGAAGAATATTAAATAGGTTAATTAGATGATTTTCAGGCTATAAAAATAATTACACCCGGTTTCAATTGGGTATTGCACATTTATATCCGGGTGTTATAGAATTTATTCACCCGGATTAAATTAATCTGCTTTGTTTCCTTCTCACCGCTTTTGCACTGTTTTTTGGGCCGCTTTCGGACACTGTCGGACCCTCTCCGGACGCTTTTTAAACACTTTTTAAACACCTTCAAGTTTGGTCTTTCATGTCATCTCCTCCTTCACCTCCTTCACCTGATACCTCTCCTCGCCTGATCGCCTTTGCCGGCTTCCGGCAAGTCGCCGCCGGTGATCGCACACAGGTCATTCACGCGCTGCGCAAGCTGTCCACCACTGAAGAGACGCTGCTGCGCGTTTTCAACGACGCCACCGGCGAGCGCATGGACCTGGACCTCAGGCCCGAAGCCGAGTCCGCGCCGGCCGAAGAGGCCTCGGCAGCCCGCCCGGTGGGCCGCCCCAGGCTTGGCGTGGTAGCGCGCGAGGTCACGCTGCTGCCCCGCCACTGGGAATGGCTGGCCAGCCAGCCCGGCGGCGCGTCGGTCACCCTGCGCCGCCTGATCGACGAAACCCGCAAGGCTAGCGAAGGCCGCGTCAGCGTTCGTGCTTCGCGCGAGAACGCCTACCGCTTCATGAGTGAGATGGCCGGTGACTTCGCGGGCTTTGAAGAAGCCACCCGCGCGCTCTTTGCGGGCGACAAGTCCAAATTCGAAGGCCTGGTCGCGCCGTGGCCTGAAGACGTGGGCCTGCAACTTGCCAGGCTCGCCGCCGCCAGCTGGAGCGCCGAATGAAGCCGCCCGATATCACCTCGCTGGACCACCAGCTGGAAACCGAGGTGCACGAAGGCGACCTGCGCGCCGCGGGCGAAATCGCCGCGCCTCCGGCCTCCGTGGCTGAAGCCGCGGTGCCCCTGGCTCCTTCACCCAAGGCGCCGCCACCGCGCGCCATGCTCAGCGACAGCGTGCCGATGTGGAAGACCTTCGCCGCCTTCCTGGCGCCCATGTTGCTCAGCAATATCCTGCAGTCGCTGTCGGGCACGCTCAACAACGTCTATGTGGGCCAGATGCTGGGCGTGGGCGCGCTGGCGGCCGTGTCCAGCTTTTTCCCCATCCTGTTTTTCTTCATCGCCTTCACCATAGGCCTGGGTGCCGGGGCCTCGGTGCTCATCGGCCAGGCCTGGGGCGCGCGCGATACCGGCAAGGTCAAGGCGATTGCCGGCACCACGCTCAGCGTCGGCTTGGTGTTCGGCCTGCTGGTTGCCCTGTTCGGCGGCATCTTCACCGGGCCGCTGCTGGCGGCGCTGGGCACACCCGCCGACATCCTGCCCGACGCCACGCTGTATGCCCGCATCATGATGCTTGCGGGGCCCGGCCTTTTTGTCTATTTGCTGGCCACCGCCATGCTGCGCGGCGTGGGCGACACCGTGAACCCGCTCTACACGCTGGGCATTTCCACGGTGGTCGGCCTGATCGTCACACCGGCGCTGATACGCGGCTGGGGCGGCCTGCCGCAGCTGGGCGTGGCCAGCAGCGCGGTGGCGTCGGTGCTGTCCATGGTGACGGCCACCGCCTGGCTGGCCTTCAGGCTGCGCAGCATCCACAGCCCGCTGGCACCGGATGCGGAATTCGCGCGCCACATGCGCATCAAGGCAGGCATTCTCAAGACCGTGCTCAAGGTCGGCGTTCCCACCGGCGTGCAGATGATCGTCATCGCGCTGGCCGAAGTCGCCCTGCTTTCGCTCGTCAACAGCTACGGCTCCGGTGCCACGGCGGCCTATGGCGCGGTCAACCAGGTCGTGGCCTATGTACAGTTCCCGGCGATCTCGATTGCGATCACCGCCTCCATCCTGGGCGCGCAGGCCATAGGCGCGGGGCGCACAGACAAGCTGGGCACCATCGCCCGCACCGGTTTGATGATGAACTTGACGCTGACAGGCGCGCTGGTGGTGATCGGCTACTTGTTCTCGCGCCACCTGATGGGGTTTTTCATCACCAGCGAGCCGGTGATCGAGCTGTCGCAAAACCTGCTGCACATCATGCTCTGGAGCAGCGTCATCTTCGGCATGCAGGCCGTGGTGTCCGGCATCATGCGCGCCAGCGGCACGGTGTGGGTGCCCATGGGCATTTCAATCTTCTGCATCGCATTGATCGAAGTACCGTTTGCCTGGCTCATGAGCCACCGAATCGGCATCAGCGGGATATGGATGGCCTATCCCGTGACGTTTATGGCCATGCTGGGCCTGCAGACAGCGTATTACCGCCTGGTCTGGAAGAAAAAATCGATCAGGCGCCTGATCTGAGCCCGCCGTCACCCGCACGACACCTGCCATGACCCACACGCACCGCAACGCCACCGTGGACATCGCCCGAGGCATCGGCATTGTGCTGGTGGTGCTCGGGCACAACGGCCTGGTGCTGGAGAACAAAGGCGAACTCTTCCGCGTGATTTACGCGTTTCACCTGCCGCTGTTCTTTTTTCTCTCAGGCCTGTTCCTGAAAGACACCGACACCTTGCGCAAGTTTGCGCTGTCACGCGCTGACGCGCTTCTGAAGCCATATTTTGTCGTGCTGGCGCTGGCCGGCATCCTGATGGCGCTTGAACCCGACGTGGTTCCCACCGCCGATGCCAGCGCGGCCGGCTACTTTTTCGGCGTCCTGTATGCCACCGCACCGACCATCGCCTGGGCACCGCTGTGGTTTTTGCCGCACCTCTTCGTGGCGTCGGTGGTCTCCATGGCGATCTTGCGCGCGACCCGCACAGCCCGAAACCGCTCCTTCTGGCTTGGGCTGATCGCCTCAGCGTTGCTGGCAGCAGGCATTCACTGCATGGGCCGCTTCTGGCAAACCGACACCGGCAGCCTGCGTTTCATGGGCCTTGACCACCTGCCCGGCCTGCCCTGGAGCCTTGACCTGACGTTCATCAGCTCGGCCTGCATTTTGTGGGGTTTCCTGCTTCGCCGGCAGGTCATGTCCCTGAACTTCAGCACCCTCCGGTTTCTGGTGGCGGCCTTCGCCTTCGCCTTGCTGCATTACCGATTCAACGAAACCATGGACCTGAATTTGAGAATCTATGGCGACCCGCTGATTGCCACGCTACAAGCCGTGCTGGGCATTTATATGGTCTTGTCCGTCTCTTCGCTGCTGCAGCGCTACGCAATATTGCAGCGCCCGCTGACCTACATCGGGTCTGGCAGCTTGCTCATTCTGGTGTTTCACCCTGTCGCCCAGGGCAGGGCCGCGCTGGTGCTGGCCCGCGTCACCCACAACGATTACGTTGCTGGAGCGCTCAGCCTCGCCGCGGGCATCATGCTGCCGCTGTTGATCCTGGAAGCCGCGCGCCGACAGCGTTTCCTTGCCGTGTGGCTGCTGCCGCGAAAGTTTGGCCCGCCAAAGCAGGTGTCGGCAGCATCGGCAACAAAATTGCCGTGAGCAAACCCAAGCAAGGCCGGCCAGATGGCTTTAACATGGCCTCCCCTTTTGCCGGAGACCGCCATGCAACTCATCGGAATGCTCGACTCGCCCTACGTTCGCCGCGTAGCCATTTCGCTGCAACTCCTCGGCCTGCGCTTTGAACACCAGTCGGTGTCAGTGTTCAGCACCTTCGAGAAATTCCGGCAGATCAATCCGGTTGTCAAAGCGCCCTCCCTTGTTTGCGACGACGGCACGGTGCTGATGGATTCCACGCTGATCATCGACTACGCCGAAGCGCTGGCCGCGCAGCAATCCCCGCCCAAGAGCCTCATGCCGGTGGCCATTGCCGAGCGCCAGCAGGCGCTGCGTGTGATTGGCCTGGCCATGGCTGCCTGTGAAAAAGGCGTGCAGATAATTTACGAGCGCAACCTGCGCCCCGCCGAAAAGCTGCACCAGCCCTGGGTGTCACGCGTCACAAACCAGCTGCTGGCCGCCTACTCCGAACTCGAGTCGGAGCTTCAGCGCAAGCCATTGGCCGCGACCAGCGGCACCATGGGCCAAGACGGCGTTACCGCGGGCATCACCTGGCACTTCACACAGGCCATGATTCCCGAGGTAGTAAACGCAGCCGACTACCCGGCTCTGTGCGAATTTTCAGCCCGGGCCGAGCAGTTGCCCGAGTTCGCGGCGGCGCCGCACAGCGACAAAACCTTCCAGTGGCCGTGAGCCGCAACGCCAGAGTACTCAAAGACCAGGCGCTGCGGTGCGATCCGGGCGGTGTGTTAGCGCGGCGCTGCAGGCGATGGCGTGCGTAAAGGAAGGCACCTTTCTTTAAAGATCGACACGCAAGGCAGCGCACCTAAAATCAGGCGCAGAATCCATAAAAACACGGGGGAGCACAAATGCCAATGGAAAAATCCGAGATCAAACAGAGGGCGCGAGAGTTACTCGCGGCCGGACAAGGGGGAACCGCAACATTTGCACAGTTGTCCGGCCAGGGCCTGAAAGACAAGCAACTCGCAACTGTGATTGCGAGCTATGCGGATCCCGTACTCACCGAGGCCCACAGGGGAAAAGTCCGGGTGTTGATCGTGATCATGCTCATCCAGGTGATTTTTGCCTTTTTTGTGGGCTACGGCATCGGCTACAAAATTGGCCCTAACGCTCCCTGGATCGCAAGCGCCTTGATGGCGCTGGTGCCGCTGGCCTTTGCCTGGGCTTTTTATGCCAACAAGGCGGTCGCTTACGAGGCCTATGTGTTGCTCTCCATATTGGGAGTTGCCAGAACGCTGGACGGTTTCGTCACTGCGCCCCTCAACGCTGCGACAGGGCTCGCCATCAGCGTGGCCTTGTGCAGTTTTGTCCTCTATGTTCAATTCAAAATTTTCCCGGACTTGCTCTTTTTGTCACCGAAAAAAGTGGCGGGAAAATTCGTCTTCTCAAACTGAAATTTCATTAACGATTAAAACCTCCGTACCTGGTCATGAAACTTAAACTCATCGCGCCCGCCTTTTTTCTCGTCGCACTTTCCGGCTGCGCAAGCTACAAGCCAGTCCCCGAAGGCTATACCGGTCCTGTTGCAACCGTGTCAGACAGCGGCTTTGCAGAAGACAGCCGCAAGGCACAACTTTTTGTGATCGATGGCGTGGACGGCAACCGCATTGCGAACAGTTTCGGTGCCAGCGCAGGCGCCAGCTATGGGCGGGGCTTCGCATTGACCACCTCAATCGTCGAACGGCAAGTTCCTGCAAAGCCCATGAAAGTCGCTTTGCGCGCCAGCCACACAACCGCTGCGCCCATACATGCCATCGCGAGCCAGATGGCCGGAACCTTCTTTTCGGTCGAAGGCGTGGTGGACTTCACTCCGCAACCCAACGGAAAATACGTGGTGAAGGGTGAACTCAAGAAAGAGTCTTCTTCGGTGTGGATTGAAGATGCCGAGACCCAGCTGCCGGTCACTGAAAAAGTCGTCAAAAAATAGGTTGCCGGATTCACCCACCAGCGGTGGACTCGCAGGCCCTGGACGGCTAGGATGGCTGCATGGCCACCGAACCCGAATCCGAACCCGATCCAGGCTCCACCCCGGAACTCTCCGAAGAAAAAATCAATGAAGCCAGGGACGCCTGGTGCCTGGCGTATGTGCATGTCTGGGACGACCTGTCCAAAGGCGTTTACGACAATGACGCGGTTCAGAAGGCGGCCGACGAACACTGGCAGCGCAGCCCCAAATCAAGTCCGGTGATGGTGGCGTCGACCGAGTTCACCAAGGTCTCAAAGAAACCGGAAGGCTCGGGCTAGCCCACCTGGAGCTTGTGCTCGTAGCACCACATCCAGCTTTCGCCGGGCTCGAACGACTGGATCACTGCGTGCCCGGTCGTCGCATGGTGTTTGCTGGCGTGTTTGTTTTTCGAATCGTCGCAGCAACCTACGTGGCCGCAGTGCACGCAGAGGCGCAAGTGCATCCATGTATCACCCATCGCCAGGCATTCTTCACAGCCTCTTGAATTGGGAGAATGGATATCGGCTGGGACGTGGGTGCAAGGTTTGATTTTCATGTTGCTGCTTTCAAAGAATTCAATCGCCCACTTTTTCTCGCCATTTGTAAGGTCTCATAGATTCAGGGTTTTGCCTCCAGTCTTTTTTCTTCCAGCTGGGCGAGTGGGATTTTGATTGTCCAAGGCCTCCGGTTTTCTTCGCCTGTACCGCGCCCATAAATGCCATAAACAAGCAAATGATCTGCAGTCAAGTCGAAACGATATGACTCAAAACGCAATGGCGCACCGATGCCCCACGGGGTAAGAGGCGCAAGCTGCGCGCTCCACGTCGTCCTGCCGGAGAAATCAACTCCAAAAATGGAAATCTCACTCCCCAATTCGTTTGCCTGAACAAATATCAACTGGGTTCCCGTCGTTGCCCATTTTCCGTAAAGACCCTGATGCTCCAGGGTTTGGAGCAACCCGGGCTGCGGCCTGATCAAGGTATTGCCGTCTACCCATGCGCCGTATTTCTCTCCTAATGCGTAGTTCTCCGCCGCGCTTCTCGGCTTGAATATCGAGGTAGAGCTGTCTTCATACGGTTCGTCCGTCGACGAAAGGACTTTTGATCGAATTTGAGTTCTCATGGATTTCGCCGCATCCACCGTGAGAGGCAGGCCTTGAACCCGCAAGGTTTCGCGGCGAAGCAGCCTCGACGATGCGCGGGCAAGGGCCTCGGATGTTGGGCGAATAAGCTGCATGAGCGTGGAGTAACCCGAATTCCCATTCGGCCGGCATCTGTCGTTTTCATGCAGAGTCATGTAAGGTGCGGTGTCATAAAACGCCCTGTGGGCATCCGTAAATCCTGCAACGGTTTTTCCAGTTTCACGCTCCTTAAGGACCCACCGCGAGAGAACATATTTTGACAACTCATGCGAGACTTCATAGGCCGAAGTGGGCTGATCCAGGTAGCTAACCTTGAGGCAGTAGCCGGGCCTGATCGGAGGACGCGAAGAAAAGAAGCTCTCCGGGCGGCTACTGTCCGGAAAATAGCAGTTGCCATCGGCATTACCGCCGATGCTCAACCGTGCATACCCTTCCGATTTTTCGGCTTTCCACGGATAGTCCTGAGAACCCGTCAACGTTCCTTTCGCCGTTAACTTGATCTCAATGAAATCCATGGGCGCTTTCGTCAGGAAGTATTGAAGATCTTCCGAGCGCATCCCCCCAGTCGTGTCAACAAAGCTATTGACTAAAAAGGGGCCAGGAGTTTCCTTCAGTTCCTGTTTGCAGATCGAGTCGGTGACGGACTTCAGAAAAGCGTTACGTGTCCCGCCAACAAACGTCAGGACCAACGGAACCAGGATCGGGGAGGTAATCAAGCAGGCGACAGCGAGGCTCTTGAGCTTTCCGCGTTTGCCATTGCCAATGAGCAAGGCGGCCCCAAACACGACGAACAACACCGCACCAATTCCTAAAAAAATCAGCAAGAAAAAAGGCTCCGCAAACTCTACGGCACCACGTTGTCTAAATTTGCGAGCTGAATATTTCCCGGAAAATTTTGTCCTGTTCGTATGCATGGTTTTCTTCGCGATTGCTTATCCGTTATTTGCCGATTGCGCGCGCTCCATCGCCGCCAGATGCTGGTGGATCATCGCCACCGCAGCAGCGCCCTCGCCTATCGCACCGCCCACGCGCTTCACGGAGCCGCTGCGCACGTCGCCGATGGCGAAGAGGCCGGGGATGTTGGTCTCCAGCGGGGCGGGTTTGTAGTCGGAATGCTTGCAGGTGACGGACTCGCCGGTCATGACAAAACCGTGCGCGTCAATCGCCACGCCGCAGGTGGTGAGCCAGCTGGTTTCCGGGTCGGCACCGACGAAGAGGAAGACATTGCGCACGGCGGCCTCTTGCTCGCTACCGCTTTTGCGATGCCGCCACGTCACCGCCGAAAGTCCCGCATCGCTGTCACCATGCAACTGCACGACTTCGGTATGCGGGCGCAGCTCGATGTTGGGCGCCGCCTCGATGCGGTCAATCAGGTAGCGCGACATGCTGGCCGCCAGGCTCGGCCCGCGTACCAGCATGTTGACTTTGGCCGCGTGCTGGGACAAAAACACCGCCGCCTGGCCCGCTGAATTGCCGCCGCCCACCAACACCACTTCGGTCTGGCTGCACATTTTGGCTTCCAGCGCCGAGGCCCAGTACCAGATGCCCCGGCCTTCGAATTTTTCCAGATCTGGCACATCAGGCCGGCGGTAACGCGCGCCGCTGGCCACCACCACGGTTTTGGCGCGCAGGCTGCGGCCGTCGGTCAGCTTCAAGTACAGCTCGCCCTTGATGGCCTTGTGCGCGCAGTCCAGCGACTGGGCTTGCGCGGGGATCAGCATCTCGACGCCGAACTTTTGCGCCTGTACGTAGGCCCGGCCTGCCAACGCCTGGCCGGAGATGCCGGTGGGAAAGCCCAGGTAGTTTTCGATGCGCGCGCTCGCGCCGGCCTGCCCGCCGTAAGCCCGGCAGTCAAGCACCAGCACGTGCAGCCCTTCCGATGCCGCATAAACCGCCGTGGCCAGACCGGCAGGGCCGGCGCCGACTACAACCACGTCAAACAACTCATCGTGGTCTTCGGTGTCGACCATGCCGATACAGCGCGCCAGCTGGCTTTCGTCGGGGTTCACCAGCACTGAACCATCAGGGCACACCGCCAGCACATCACCGGCGGCTACGCCGTATTGCTCCATCAAGGCAGCGGCATCTGCGTCCTGGGCAATGTCCACCACGTGATGGGGCTCGCCGTTGCGGTTGAGAAAACTTTGCAGGCGTATCACGCCGGCCGACTGCGGCTGGCCGATGAGCACCGGGCCGCTGGCACCGGCCTCGATCAGCGCCACGCGCCGCAAAATCAGCGCGCGCACCAGCCGCTCGCCCAGGTCGGCTTCGGCAATGATCAGGGCGCGCAACTGCCCGGGCGGCACCAGCAAGGTTTCCACATCGTCTTCGGCATGGCCGTCGACCAGCGCAGGCGCGCCTGAGAGTTGCCCGACTTCGGCCAGAAACTCGCCCGGCCCCTGGACGACGATGGGCACCACATGGCCCAGACCGTCGCGCTGGGTGATGGCGACCGTGCCCTTGAGCAGCACAAACATGCCCGGGCCGGGCTCACCGGCGGCAAACAGCCTGTCGCCCTTTTTAAATTGCAAGACCTTGCCGAAGCGATGCATGCGCGCGATCTCGGCGGCACTGAGCACCGGAAACATCTGGTGACGCCGGCTGGTATCGGCGGGGGGTGCAGGTGGCGGGGTGCGGGTGACTTCATCGGCCATTCAAAATACTCCAATACTCCGTAAGGGGACGCTGCAACGCGCAGGCGTGCGCATGCCCAGACGATGCCACAAAACGATGCCATGAAGGGATGGGTTGCGGATTGAGACCGCGTGCAGCACTCGGGCTTTCACCGCAAGAGAGCAAATCCGGCCGTGCCGTGCGCGCCGGCCCTGTACGCTTGGCATTGTTGTTCCGGGCTTCGCCACAAAATCACCATGCCGCTTCCAGACTCCGGTTTTTCGTCCGACGCAGCGCCTGCCAGGCGGCTTCGTTGGGGCCGCTGGGGTCGCTGGGTATGGCTGGCCGTATGGAGCGCGCTGGTCGCTTCAGCGTATGGGGTTTACAGCGGCGCCTGGCAAATTCCGGCGGAGTTCAACCCGTGGGCGCCGCTGGACGCGAAGGCCCCGCCCAACCTGCTGACTATTTACAAACTCTCACGGGCACGCAACGACCCGGCGCGTTGCCTGGCCGCGCTGGACAGCACCGGCATGCAGTACGACGTCTTGCCCGACCGGAGCACGGGTGAGGATTGCGGCTTCAGCAATGCCGTGCGGCTGCGCAAAGCACCTGTGCGCCTGGGCGCGGCGCTGCCGCTCAGTTGCCCCATGGCCTTGTCGTTTTACATGTGGGAAGAAAACGCGCTGCAGCCGGCGGCGCAGCAGCATTTTGGCCAGCGCGTTACAGGCATCGACCACCTGGGCAGCTATGCCTGCCGCAACGTGAACAGCGGCGAAGGCACGCCCTCCCATGCACCGGCGCGCACCCGCAGCCGCCATGCCACGGCCAATGCGCTGGACATCTCCGCCTTCACGCTGGCTGGAGGCCAACGGGTCACGGTGCTAAAGCACTGGCCCGACGAGGATGCCGCCGCCCCACCCGGCCCTCCCGGCCCCGAAGCCCTGCTGCTGCGCGACGTGCACAAAGGGGCCTGCAAGTACTTCAAGGGCGTGCTGGGCCCCGACTACAACGCGGTGCACCGTGACCACTTTCACCTGGAAACCGGCGGCTACAGCATGTGCAAGTGAAGTCTTCTTAAAAAAACTCTGGCAAGAAATGCCTGAACCCCAATAAGAGCTGGAGCGAACAGCTATTACTTTGATCAGCGGGCAAGGGTTGGCGAACAAGTCAAAGATTCGCGAGGCAAGCAATAAAGAAATGTCATTCGCATATATGACGAGCTGGGTCCGCATTCAGAAAATTATGAAGCGAGCAATTGAGAACTATCCGACGCATTAAAAATTTGCGGCGTAGGTATTCAATTCTTTCCGCTTACCCGGGTAAATAATTGCAGTTGTAAAAAGCTCACTGACAACGTTTCGGCATTGACAGGCCACGACACCTCATCAACACTCCCTGCAAAACATCAACTGATGGCGACGTCTTGCAAGTGACTCGCCCATACGCTGCATCAAATAGTTTGCCAGCCAAGGCGACCAGGATCAGCAACCTCTGGGAGGAGGAATATGTCGAAAATAGTCGGTGGTGGTGATGTACGCTGCCTGAATAAACTTGTACTTGCTTTGGTGGTCGGATTTGTTGGGGTGGCTAGCGCTCAGTCTCCTAGCATGAGTCTGATACCGATCAAACGTCAAAACACCGACCGCACTGCGTGTCCAGTTGGTGAAACGCTGAATTATTTTTACTACTACGCGGATGTACCGTATTACCGTGCTGACACCTGGTGCGGTACTGCCCAGAAGGCAGTCGAGTACAGCAACTCTGTAGAGGCAGACAACAAGCCTGCCTGGGTCACGAGTTGCGTGCCAGGGGAGTATTGGACTTACTCCCATACCAAGGTCAGCAACCCATCTTTCCTGTACAACAGTCCGATGCTTGGTTACATCGGCATGGTTTGCACGCCCGTTGAGGCTACTCCACCGGAGTCAAGCGCATCAGAATCAGGCAAGCCAAAGATCTGTCCAGCACTCCCACCGCCGCCGCCGCCGGACGGAGAGAAGACTCCCAAACCGATCATCCCCGCGACGGGCGAGGAGATACTGGCGCAACCCGACTATGCGGGGCAAGGAGCAGACGCACTGAGCTTAGTGCGGCACTACCGAAGCGGTTGGGCGGGCATAACCGGCAGGGATTTGGCCGTCAACCCGGGGCTGAGTCAAGCCTGGTCGCACAACCACGCCGTGTCCATCAAATGGGAAGGGATTGCCGGCACAGCCAACAGCGTGGCCCGAGTCATCTTCGGCGACGGCAGCGTACGCGCCTTTGGCTGGGATGAGGCTACCACCAGTTGGAGCGCCGGCAACAGCGCCGACAGCCTGACCTCCAACACCGCAGGCCTTCTCTACAAACGCCTGGACGACGACAGCCTGTGGCAATTTGATGCGGCCGGCAAACTGCTCACCGTGACCCAGAGAAACGGATGGATCACTACCTATACCTACAGCACTGCCAGCACACCCGTCAATATTGCCCCTGTGCCCGGCCTCCTCCTCACCGTGAGCAACCAGTTCGGCCGCACCCTGAGCTTTGCGTACAACGCCAGCAGCCAGCTGACGAGCGTGACCGCCAGCGACGGCCAGGTCACCAGCTACACCTACGACGGCACCACAGCCACCTCGCACCTGACCAGCGTCAGCTACCCAGGGAACTCAGGCGGCACCGTCACCCGTACCTATCACTACGAGAACGCCACCTTCACCCAGCTGGTCACCGGCATCACCGACGAGCTGGGAGTCCGGCTGGCCACCATCGCCTATGACAGCCAGGGCCGCGCCACCAGCAGCGGCTATGCCGGAGGTGCAGACCAGTACAGCGTCAGCTATGCAACTGGTGCATCCACGGTGACCGACCCCCTGGGGACCCAACGCACGTACAACTACAGCACCAACAAAGGCAAGCTGGCGGTGACCGGTGCCGACAAGCCCAGCGGCACTGGAGCCGCCTCGGCAGCCAGTCGCGTGCAAGACGCCAACGGCTTCATCACCCAGGAGACCGACTTCCTGGGGGTGAACACCATGTACACCTGGGACATCAACCGGCGCCTGCCTTTGACGAGCACCAAGGCCAGCGGCCTGCCCGAAGTGCAAACGACGACAACGCAGTGGCACGCCACCTTCAGGTTGCCCATGCTCGTGACCGAAGCGGGAAGAACCACCACCTATAGCTACGACACACAGGGCAATCTGCTGAGCCGGACCGAGACTGACACAGCCACAAATGTGGCCCGCAGCAGCAGCTGGACGTACAACAGCCAGGGATTAGTTGCCACCCAGAGCACCAACAGCATCGTCCAGCAGACCTACGCCTATTACAGCAGCACCAGCTTCAGCGGCACCGCGCCCAACGAAGTCGGCCACACCACAGGCGACCTGCAGAGCATCACCAACGCCGCAGGCCACGTCACGCAATTCACGCTATACGACTTGGCGGGGCGAGTCAGGCAGATGATCGACCCCAAAGGCATAGTGACCGACACCGTGTACACCCCAAGAGGCTGGGTGGCGAGCACGACAGTCACCCCACCGGGCGGAGTTGCCAGAACCACAACATACACCTACGACAACGCAGGCCAACTGACAGGCGTGACGCTAGCTGATGGCAGCGCGATGAGCTACAGCTACGACGCCGCCCATAGATTGACAGGCGTGACGGACGCCAAAGGCAACACCGTCAACTACACCCTGGACGGCATGGGCAACAAGACTGGCGAGCAAGTCAAAGACCCCCAGGGCAACCTGCAAAGAAACATCACCCGGGTGTACGACGCCTTGAACCGGGTCCAGCAAGTTACGGGGGCAAGCAATTGAAAACTAGAACCACCACCACCCTCACCGCCGTGCTATGCGGCCTGGCCGCCCTGGCCTGGGTGATGCCGGTATCAGCCCAACCCCA
>NZ_JBDTPB010000070.1:0-129530 GCF_039932935.1 Polaromonas sp. | reverse complement strand
AGAGGCGCAACAGACGCCGCAGAGCTTCTTTGACCGGACGCGGCAAGAAGCGCTGGACCCAGCGTCGACCCGCGACCCCGGCGGCCGGTTTCATGCCTGCGCGAAAACCCGGCCTGATGCGCCGCACCTCAAGCACTGCCGCGCCGAGCGCCGCTTCGTAGGCGTCATAGACGGCAGCCGGCTCGGGGCATTCGGACGTGTAGAAGGCCGACAGCCGGTCAAACTTACCATTGTCGAGCAGCTGGAACTGGTGGAAGTGGTAAAAAATCAGCGGCGCACCATTGACGGTCTGCGTGCCGTCGGCGAACTGACCGAACGAATACTGAGCGTAGTTCCACGGCGCGATGCCGGCACCAGAGTGCAGCAAAATGTGTGTCGACGGGTAACGCGCTGGCCAGGCGTCGAGGTATTTCTGGTCGCCCATGCGATCATCTTCAAGCCGGTAGTAACACCATTCAACACATTGTTCACGCCAGCGCGCGAGGCAGGCCATACCCTCTTCATCGCGACGGAAGCTGACCCATTCGACGCAGAAGCGGCCGTTGACCTCGAGATGCTGCAGGCGCGGCGTGAAGCGGTGTTCGATGATCGCGATCGAAGCATCACCGATCTCGTCAAACAGAGGCTGGACCGGGGAATAAAACAGCAAGTCGGCATCCACATAGGTGAGCATGGAAATACCTGGATTGTTTGCCAACACGTAAGAAGGCAATACCGGTGACAGTGTCCAGCAATACTCGGCGACCGAACGGTCCTTCTTGGCCTCGAGCAGGGCAGCGTCCTCCACATCTGCCAGCG
The DNA here is from genome assembly GCF_039932935.1 of Polaromonas sp. GTDB lineage: Bacteria > Pseudomonadota > Gammaproteobacteria > Burkholderiales > Burkholderiaceae_C > Polaromonas. The sequence continues at coordinate 128,732 of NZ_JBDTPB010000070.1, read as the reverse complement.
AGATGCAAACGATATCGGGGAAGAGCGCAGTGATGACTTCTCGTGTCTGCTCATCCATGCAAAGCAGGTGCACCTGCGCCTCAGGGCAGTATTTGAACAGAGAGCGCAGCATCGCCACGCCTTTAAGAAGGTAGTTGCTGTCGAACAGCGTGCAGAAGTTTCGGGTGGTCATGTTTGGCGGGTCGCCGCGTGAGCTCGCAGGGTCCGCCTGCAAATCGGCGGTGGGGTTGGCGGTAATTTTCGCACGAAGGCGTCCAAAAGAAGCGATGGGTACGGTCAGGTGACGCGGCAAAGATAGGTTCGCACGGCCTGGGTAGGGACCGCTGCCGGACCTTCCGACAAGGTCCAGGTTTTTAGCAATTCAAGACCACTTGTTCGCAACAGCTCAAGAAACTGCGGCTCGTTGAAGTGGATTTCGACCGTTTCAACGCCATAGGCCAGTTTTCGGAAGTAGCGGTTGGGCTGGTCCAGAACCACCGGTGTTCGGTGAAACACGGCATAACGTCGCGCCACGCGCGCCGTCTCGGCGACTGCAGCCTCGTATTCCGGGATGTGCAGCAGGCAGCAGCCAGAGATCACCACGTCAAACGCATCGTCAGCGTAGCGCAGTGCCGTGGCATCTTCAACGTCAAAGCGCAGCGCCGGGTACTTCTGCCGCGCCAGTGCGATGAAAGCATCTGAATAGTCGGCACCGGCGTAATTGACACCCAGGCCGGCAATATCAAAAACCTCTGAATAAAAGCCGCTGGAGCAACCCACCTCAAGCACGGAGGTCCGGCCTTCGCCTTTCGGCAAGCCTCGCAAGGCCTCGACCATGACATCAAACACATCGATGGCAGCGCCGCCGCGATAGTCGGCGAGTTGCAGGTCAACCAGCTCGCGCTGCTTTTGAGGCAAATCGTCATCTTGCCAGGCTCCGCGAAGGCGCGCCGATTCAGCATCGGCCGAGGCACCACTCATTTCGATGTAGCGCGATGAAACGCTCGAAGACGGCAGGGCCACGTCGCGAATGCGCATGAGCACCGCCTTCAGGCGTGGAGAGCGGCGCAACAGCGCCCGCAGCGCCGCCTTCATGCGCCCTGGGCCGCCAAATGGCGTTCAAGCACCGGCACCAGCTCTTCCATGCGCCTTTTGTAGGTATGGTCACGCAGTGTTCGCGCCTGGCCGGCCTGGGCGATCCCCCGGGCTTCATCCGGGTGAGCCAGGTAGTAACGGACGAGTTCTGCGGCCTCTTCCTGGCTGGAATAGGCGACCACTTCCTTGCCGACTTCAAAAATATCGCCCAGGTTGTCTTTGCGGTCGGTGATCAGGAGCGAACCGACACCGGTTGCTTCGTACAGGCGCATGTTGTTGGCGTTGTTCTCGGCGACGTTGATGTGGCGATTGAGCGTGACTTTGCTGCGCGCCAGCGCGCGGTACATGTCCAGGCCCCAGACTTCGCCGTTATGGCGTTTTCGAATCGGCGAGCCACGCGGAAGTGTCTTGGCGCCATAGCCGAAAAACTGGATAGGGGTGTTTTCGGCGACGTACTCCAGCACCGGAATCGCCTTGCCATGGTGGCGGCTCACGCCGCCCACAAAGCTTGCATCGATGTCCTTGGGCACATTGCCCAGCAGATCCAGCACACGCGTATCAAAACCGATCTTGAAATACTCGGAAGCGATGCCGGTGGCCTTGAGGCGCTCGACAAAGTGGGGGAACGACGTGAGGATCAGGTCATAGCCGTCCAGAAAGGACTGCGGCGGCAACGGGCAGGCGATCTGGCCCACCACCAGCTTTACGTCCTTTTTCAGGTCGCGCAACACATCACCCGGGAAAAAGCTCAAGTCCTGGCAGTAGAGAACGTCAGGTTTGAACGCCCTGACCTGTGCCAATGCCACTTCCATCAGGCCAGGCATCGCCGCAAGATGGCGGCCAATCACCGGCAGACGGAATGTACGGTGGGGAAGCTTCAACAACAGGGGGTTGAACGACACATCGTTCTCGCGTGCCCAAGAGTCCTGCAAAGGCACGCAGTTGGCAATCAGGTCCAGCGCCTCGTGGCCCATGCCGTTCAAATGCCGGGAGTAAAAATCCGAAGTCCCGAAAGCGGCAGCGAGCAACGACGCCCGCTGCGCTGAAGAGTCCTGCTTTTTCAAACCCTTGTTGCGGGCGTAATGCGCCTTCAGGAATTTGGCGTAATAGGTGTCAAGAATCGCAATGCGCATGATGCGTCGATTATCGGCTGCGGCGTGCGCGCAATTCGACGATCAGGCTGTCGCCGTAACCGGCAGCGTCCACCACCCGGTTTACGGCGCCCATCGCAAAACTGATGACCTTGCGCAACCGGCGCGCCAGCCCGGCCTTGACGCGGCGGGCAAAACTGCCCCGTTGCGCCGCACCGCCGCCATGCGCCCAGGCGCCAGACGCCTGGCCTTCGACAGAGGTTTCGGCCATCGCCCGCAATTGCAGCACCGTCCAAAGATTGGGGGTGACGGTACGGCTTTTGATCACTTCATAGCCGGCCTTTTCGGCGAGCAGGCGAAAGGACTTGCGGTTGAAATGGTGCTGGTGGTAGGGCACATGCCAGTTGATCCATTTATGCCCTGAAAGCCGGCGCGGCAAAGAATCCGCATTGGGAAAAGACATCACGGCGCGCCCTTCAGGCTTCAGCCGGCCCAGTACATTGCGCATCAGCGCCTCGGGTTCGGGCACATGCTCGATCACCTGGTTGAGCACCACCATGTCAAACGCCTCCCCTGGGAAAGGCTGATCGTGGATGCTGCCGACATGCACACGCAGGCCGAAATGATCGGCAATGCGCTTGACGTTGGGGTCCGCTTCAACGCCGTAGCCCTCAACGCCCAGGTTACGCTGTTCAAGCAGCGACAGGCAGGAACCGCTGCCGATATCCAGCACCTTTTGCCCCCGCTCTGCGAGGTAGTGGCCCTGGTTGTCCGTGCCGGCCAGCCAACGGCGCAGGCCGGCGCGCGGCTCCAGCACGAGCGCAGCCTCTTTCTCCAATGCGTCAAGGTCAACGCTACGGCGCGGATAGTAGGTGCTGTAAAGACCGGGCAGGTCCGACTCCTTCAGCGGCGGCGCCGTCACCATCTGGTGGCAATTTGGGCAACGCATGATCGAAAACACGCCGGGGCAGCCATACCGGTCATCCCAGATTTCCTTGATGAAAACCTCCGTACGGCCGCCACAGGCGATACAGACAGGTGCGTCGGCAGCATTCATGGGGCGGGACTTTCTTTTCTACGGGATTTGAACTGGAGCAATGCGCGCCAGGACGCAAAGCAAAACATGCGCAGCGGTGCGGTCAGGCGCTGAAGCGGCGAACCCACCAGCATGTAAAACGCCAGACGGCGGATAACATTGCTGGCCGAACGAGGACTGAACATCCTGTCCCACAGCCCCATCCGCGAAACATCGTTGCCATAAACGGGTGGCGAATGCACGGCTGCGTGACTACTGACCAGCAGCGGCACCCCGGCACGCCCAAAACGCATCGCCACCTCATAGTCGGCAAGATAATGCGGGAGCCAGAATGTGCGCATTTGTCCGTAGCGCTCAAAAAGCTCCACCGGGTACAAAGTCCCCCGCCCCGACAGAGCGTCGACCTTGTAAGTCGCAGCAGGCTGGCGGTGCTGGTCTGGTGAGAGTTCGCTGAACAGGTCCCACACCGCAATGCGATTGATGTTGAGCCGCGGCCCGACGCTCACCAAGGGCGGATCGCAATTATCTTCGTGGATTACGCTGCCGACCGCAGCGCCTCCACCCTCTCGGCTGACCTTGACGAGCGTTTCGACGTAGTCTTTGGCAAACCACGTATCGTTGTTGAGAAAGAGGACGTAGTCGCCAGACTGTTGGTGCGATGACACGTACTCGAGACCTTTCTGGATCGCGCCACCCCACCATAGATTGCCATCACCGCGCAACTCCACCACATCCTGCTGTTTCTCAAGCCATGAGGTCGTCCCATCGGTAGAACCATCATTGACGACCACAATGCAAAGCTGCTCCGCGATGTGCTGCCCACGGAGTGACGCTACGACACGCTCTGTGTGCGCCAACCGGTTAAAAACGGGAATAAGTACAAAGATAGTCATTGAACTCGGACCATTCTTTTCTTCTGAAGAAACCATCCCATATACGGAGCCTGGAATTCCCTGTTGCCCGCGAAGCTGCCAGGATACGGCTCGAACAGGTCAATCACCTCATAACCATGACGATCAAAGCACTGCTCCAACCTGTCTGCGTCCAGCAGCCAGATAGGATAACTCGCAGAATAAATCCACTCGGGTACGTGCTGTACAAATACGCGATCCCTCCCAAGCCTGTGGGAAGTAGTTCTATCAACCAGGCAGTATGGAAAATTGAATGCCAGCAACTGGTCCAGCAGTCCGTACGGGTCCTGCATGTATTGCAAACTGGCCGACAACAGTAAAAAGTTTGCCCCAAATGACTCCATGCATTCACTCGCCGACGCAAAGAAATCGAGAGATGGCGTTGCAAACTCGGCTCGTCCGGCATCCACAATCTTCTGCTGCTCGACCACACCCCAACGCAGTTCTGACTCCAGAAACCGTCTATGTTGGTGGTACGCACTACCGAGAGCCCCGCCAAAATCCATCACCTTCAAAGGCTCATCCAGTTCGCGCGCGGCGTATAGCAACCACGAAAACAGAGGGTGAGAAACCTGTGCCTGACCAAAGAGGACCGTGTCTCGCTCATACGCCGCGCGACCGGCAACAACCTCTCGCGTAGCGTCAACTAACTTCCGCAGGATCGCAGAGGCGCCGTAACCTGTGGCTAGCTGAGCAGCGGCGCTCCAACTGGGAAATTCACCCTCAAAGTAGATGTTATGCCGTCGGAATTCTTGCTCGGTACGAGCTATCGCTTGAGCCGGCGACTCACGCGAAAGTTCCACGCCGACATGCATGCCGGGCAGACTCATCATGAATTTTTTCAAGTCTGCCCCGCTATCAAGGTGGATAAGATCGCACGCGGAAACTCGTCCAGTTCGCCACCAGGCGTCGCATTCACGATTCGAATCCCGTTTTTCAGTGCAATATCGCGCAGCACCCGATATTGACGCCAAAGGCGCGCCAAAGATTGAAATTCATCGTGCCACGGCGTCTGGACCTCGCCGCATGCACCGGTAGAAATATCCTTTCCAGATTGAACGCCCAGTTCAAATGCATAAAGGTATTGCCGGCTCATGAAGTGATCGTGATCAACGCCCAGCAACACGACATCTTTAAATCCCATATACATCGCGATCATGATTGCCATCACAGGAACCGATTCGACCCGCGGTATCGGACTTGCAAGATCAATCAAGTCGCGGGATTGCAGTTGATCGAAATTCTCCCTGAATGCCAAATAATGGACCTTACGCCCGGGAAACAGCCCATGCGTCCTTACCAGCTCCGCTTCGGTTTCGTTCAAAAACAACTCCGCCAAGCCGAGGCCTTCGTGCATCTCTTTAAACCACTTGACGGCATCATCACGGGTCATGCGTCCATAGGTGATCTGCGGCACGCAGTGATAGCGCGGCGCAGCCTCAGCGTAACCGCTATGCAGGTAGCCGTTGGATACACTGATGACACACCGGCCCTGAAGCGCGGCGAGGTCCAGTGTCTTGGCGCTCGGCCCATTCCCAAGCACAAAACAACGCTGCCCCGCATGGCGGTCGCGTAGCTCCTCATTTCGACGTAATTCCTCACGTGCAACCAGATCTGGCGGCTCCGCCGCACGCATGAGTTGCCTGGTGCGCGCGACATGAAGACCATGTGGCAAAAGCCACAACAGCCACTTACGCAGGTTTTTCATGCCTGCAGCCACTTCACCACCTCATAGACCTCTGCATAACGAACGCCGATGCGCTGGCCCGCATTCTCGGCCTCATTACTGAAGAAGCTGATCCACTTGGCGCCGGTTCGCTCCATCTCGGACTCATGCGCGCGGATGGCGCGCTCCTTAACAGGCCAGAAATTGGTGATGTCAACATAGAAGTTGCCACGAAAGTCGACGGTCGAGTGGTACCAGTTGCTGCGGTACATCAAGAAGCGTGGCACATGCCGGCAACTGTGCAGGGATGCACGCGCCACGGCCTGATGGTCATGGTGAATGTCACCGGTCCAGTGGGAGTAAACCATGTCGATATTTAAATCCTGGACAAGAGTAAGGAGCTGGATATTAAGGGTATCGACAAACTCCACCTCGAGCGTCTTGAAGTCACCACAATACATCTTGGTCACACCAAGAATCTTCATGGCCTCCTCGGCTTCCGCGCGCGCTATCTCACTGCTGCGTATCGACTGGTCGTACTGATTCGTAAAACCGGATACGGTCGCAACAAATACATAGACCTTGTCGCCTCGCGCGGCATGCTGAGCCAGTGCACCTCCGCAGCCGAGTTCAACATCGTCAAAATGCGCACCAATGGCCAACACGTTCATGGTTTTCTCCTGAGCAATTCACGGGCGCCGTCGACACCACAATTAAACAAGGCATCCAGCGCGCTCAGGTAAGGCGTAAAGCCTTCGAACTGCTGGGGATAGATGGGGTGGGCAAAGTCCTGCCAGACGACGGTGATGCCAGCCGCCTCGAAAAGCGGGGGCTCCATATAGTCGCGTGCACCAGTGCCAGACAGGTAACGGGTGGCACCCACTTTTCCGAGCAGGTCAACCAGCAACTGGTTTTTATGGCCGACCGGTTCCAGCGTACTGGACAACACCAGGGGAATCCGCACGTCCAGCATGTCCATGAGCATCTCGATTGAGCGCAAATTGAACTCGCCAAGCAGGTGCGCAGGCGCTTTGTAAAGCGCTTCGACCTGCGGCATGATGTCTTCATAGAACGGCGCCTTGCGATAGTTCCGCGCAAGCAGGTCAAGATTCTCCCCTGCCCAATCGACCGTGTCAGAAAGCTCAACCCGGTTGATCGGTGTATCCCGGGGCGCTTTTTTGACGCTCAAGGTCAGCCATTTTTCGCCCTGCGGCGTCTTGATCTTGTCGCGGTGCGTCCAGCTGCGGCTGGTGCCGTTCACAAACTGCACATGGTCAAGAACCACGAACAGGTCGGCCTCCAGAAAGCGATGAAAAAAACCCAGATAGGGCATAAAGTCCGGCTGATGGATGACCACGGTCTTGCTCATGCTGCCAGCTCCTCCAGCGCATCCACAACCCGTGCGGCGCCACCCATACCAACTTTGGCCATGCCAGCGCGACTCATCTGCTCCAGGGGAAGTTCAGCATCTAGCGCGGAAAGGCTGAAGTCGCGGTAGTGGCCAGCAAAGATGGCTCCGCCCAGCGCCTCCAGTGCACGGCCAACCGGCACCTCAAAATCCTCATTGGCCACCACCAGGCACGGCAGCCCGGCTGCGTTCGCTTCAAAAGGCGTGATGCCGCCGCCAGTGATGGCGAAATCATGCCTGGACATCTCCTCGATCATCGAAGGCACACCACTCAGCACGGTGAAAGCATCGGTCAGGACCGCATCCAGCGCATTCCGGTGTGCAAAACCAGGCCCCACCACGATCGTGGCACCCATGCCCTTTTTGGCCAGCGCAGACACCACCTTGACCGTCGCACCATAGGTGTCACTGCCACCGAGCGTGACCAGCAGCGACCGCAGCGTGTGGCGCACGCGCTGGTACCCGGCGATCTCAGGATTAAGGATGAGGTAGTCCACCCCGGTCAGAAGCTTTTTGCCGGCCAGGGGGGCCCCATCAAAAGCAAGGGCGGCGACATGCAGGTCGGCCAGCATGGCACCGCTGCCACGGTCATCGAAGGTGACCAAAGGCAGGCCGATGGCCTTGATTTGGGCGGCGTGCTCCTGCGTCGTGTCAAGCCGGTCGTCGATCCACATTGAAAACCGATGCTCAGCCGACAACACCGCCTCCCAGCCGCTGGTGGTGTTTGCAAGCTCCACCGTCAGCGGCGTGTACCCCCGGGCTTTCAGGATGCCGGCAGAAACCGCATGGTCGTTCATCAGAAAACGCACAGCATGGCCGCGCTCGTCCAGTGCATCGGCGAGATTGAGCGCCCGGAACAGATGGCCGAGACCACGGGCGTGGGAGCTTTCTATGCAGATCGCGAACACAGCGCCATTGCCTCTTCTGTGCCCAGCCACCCCCGCCCCGCACTTGCGGCCAGCGCATTGGCACGCGTCCAGTCGTCTTCGGTATCAACCGTCAACCGCAACTCAGGCGCGCGCTTTTCTGCCGGAATGTCCAGCACTGCGCTGCGGAAAATCTCAGGGTGCTCCAGCATGTACTCGTTGACATGTTCGCGGTGATGCGGCTGCAACCCTTCAACATGACTGCGGCGCAAGGCATTCAGCGTAAAAATTTCAGCGCCCACGCCGATGGGCATCATGCCGAACGAATGCGCGTAGTCCAGGTTGGCCGATGCCTGGAAATCGATCAGGCGGTCAAGTTCGGCGATGTCAGTGAACGGGTTGTCGGCCGTCAGGCGCACGATGCGCGTGAAGCCAAAAGCCTCGGCGCAACGCAGGTAACGGTCCAGCACATCGGCTTCATCGCCGCGAAAGCATTGCACGCCGGCCGCCTGGCACCAGGCCTGGATCGCGTCGTCCTGTGCCAGCGTGCTCGTCGCAGCAACTACACCCGCTTCGTGCCGGGACAAAGCCAGTCGGCCGATGACGTGCTCCAGCAAAGGCCGCCCCGCAATCGGGCGGAGCACCTTTCCCGGCAGGCGGGTAGAGCCCATGCGCGCCTGGATCACGATACCCAGGCTCATTCGAGGTCGTCCCACCCGAGTACCGCATCAGCGGCAAGGTCATGTTTGACAGTCCGTCCGACCAGCGCTTCGTAGAACTTGGGCTGTATGCCATACCCAGGCCGCTTGACGGCAATGTCTTCGGCCGCAATCGCCGCGCCCGCCTTCAACGCGCGCTGCAACACAACGCTTTTACGGTTATTGCGTCGCGTCGTCTGTTCACTCTCGGCCGGCTGTTTGACGCCCGAGCCACGCATGATCTCAAAGGCCCGAATGGCATCGACAAGCCACTTCATCTCCTGCGGATCGGCGGAAAGTATATGGTCGGGACCGTCTGCCGCCTTGTCATAAGTGAAATGCCGCTCGATCACGCGCGCACCCATCGCGACTGCGCAGAGGCAGGCGACCGGCGACAGCGTGTGGTCTGAATACCCGACGTCCAGGCCGGGAAAGGCCTGCATCAAGGTCTGCATCGCGCGCAAATTGACGTTTTCGGGATGGGTTGGGTAGCTGGTGATCGCGTGCAGCAGGATCAGCCGCTGGTTGCCTTCGGCCTGGATGGCTTCGACCGACTCCTGCACTTCATCAAGCGTACACATGCCGGTTGAAAGGATCATCGGTTTGCCGGTACGCGCAACATAGCGCAGGAAAGGCAAGTTGACCGCGTCATCAGAGCCGATCTTGTGGACGCCGACACCGCATTTCTCAAGAACGTCGACGTCACTCTGGTGTGAGGGTGAAGAAAACCAGTCCAGTCCTTTGGCCTCGGCATAGGCAAAGACCTCATCGTGCAGCGCCGCCGCAATCTCGTATTTTCGGAACAGGTTGAACTGGGAGGTCACCCCCGTGTTTTCCATGTCAAAAATTGCCGCCTTGCTGGACAGGGTCTCCGCGCGATAGGTCTGCAGCTTGACCGCATCTGCGCCACTCGCAGCCGCTTCGTCAACCAGACGCTTGGCCTGTTCGAAGGTCGTGAAATTGCCACCGATCTCGGCAATGATGTAACACCGGTCTTTTCTGAAGTTCTTAAACATCGCTATACGCCATTTTTCATTCCAAAAACCTGTCGGCCGTGTGAGGAGTCGTCATGGTTTGAAGCCGTCGAGAATCAGGGACGTGTAGCCGATTTTTCCATCGACGTTGCGTTCGTCGTACTGCAGGGACCGGTGCACCATGCCATCCGCGGGAGCCCATGGCGACTGGTGGAAACGCCCCTCAGCATCGTAATACTCAAGCCGCTCAACGCGAAAGCCCGCCTCGGTCATGGCCCGCTCCAGCGAGTCGACGTTGTACAGTACCTTGTGGTCATCGCTGCCTGCACCGCTGCCGCCGGGCTTGACGGCATCGATATAAGCCCGATCCGGACTGTAACCATCAGGCACTGCGAGGCGGATTCGGGCGCCACTTTTCAAGTGGCTGGAAACCAGTTTGAGCGCGAGCAGGCCATCTTCCGCATTGAGATGCTCCCACACATGCTCCGCCAGCAAACCGTCGAGTTTCCGCCCCTGAAACGCCTTGTCCCAATGGGCGGGATTCAGCAGGTTCAGGTGCTGGTAGTCGGTGGGAATCCACCCCGCCTCAAACACGCCCGACGACCCGATCACAATCTTCAATACCTCCGCTTCGCGGACCTGCCGGAGGAAGTCATTTTTCTCGCGGTGGCGCTTGAGCCGCATCCTGATCAGGTAGTACGCAAGACCCAATCGCTGCTTTATTCTTTTGAACACGAACACAGCCTCTTTATTCCCGAAATTTGACAACCCGAGCGGGAGAACCCACGGCAATCGCATAGTCCGGGATTTCACCGCGAACCACCGCGTTGGCACCGATCACCGCTCCGCGCCCAATTCTTGCATCCATCAGGATCTTCGCGCCAGCACCGATCCACACGTCATCGCCGATTTCGACCTCCCCAATCAGCGCGCGCTGCTCACGTATCGGACTCGAACGTTCGATGCCGTGGCTATGGTCGATGATCTGAACATAGGAGCCGATAAGCACGTCGCTGCCTATGCGTATGGAGTTCTTGGCTGTGATGATGTTGTGCCTGCCAATCACCGTGTTGTTGCCGATGTAGACTTTTGGTGTCGGCATGGTCAACTGGAAAAACGAGTAATCCTGGATTGTGGAACCCGAGCCGACCTCCAGCACTGCGTTCTCAACGAGCCGAAATTCAGCGCTGCGCTTGACAACAACATCGTTGCCGCAAGCGGTGAAGTAGCGCATGGCCTTATACCGGGAGATTGCACGCTGGACCAGGCTCCCGCGATTGCGATAGGAGGCCCGGTCCCCCACAATCATCCTGGTCGCACTCACTTGCCCACCACCTGAATCCGGAACACATAGTTCTTGACCTTGAAGGTACGGCCGCTGACTTCGCCCTCTTCATCTTCCGTCTTGCGTGGCAAATAACACTTGCGACAAATCGGACTTTCCATGAATCCGCGGTCGCGCTTTTGCATCTCACGGATCGCAGTCATTTTTTCGCCGTGCCAGATCTGGTGCACGGTGTCCTTGTTGATGTCACCGATGACTTCGCGGTTCTCTTCGTCGTTGGAACACTTCATGACCAGGCCGTCAGCACCGATCACCAGGCGCTGGTACTGCTGGGGACAGGTGAAGTTCTCGAGATACTCGATGTGCGTGTCATTGCCAAGATAGTCAATCAGCGGATTGAACGCTACCAGGTCGACGTTGGGCGCGAAGGTGTCGTAATACTCCTGCGGATTCTCGCGAATCGCCGGCCAGATACCCTGGACCTTGATGACAGGACGATGCAGGCCGCGCTCTTCTTTGAACTTCTTCATGGCCTTGATCTTGTTCATGATGTCTTTGAACTTGATCGGTTTGCGGATCTTCTCATAGGTCTCGCCGACGCCGTCGGCCGAAATTGTGATCCAGTCAATGCCGGCGTCGACGATCTCCTCGAAGAATGGCAGGGTCAGCTTGCCGCCGTGCGTGAGCGTGGAAACTTCCTTGATGCCGCGCGACTTGGCATAGCGGATGCAATCCGCAAAACGCTTGTGCAGCAACGCCTCGCCGCGCAGGCTCAGCCGGATCGCCGGCACCTTGCCGCCGATCTCGTCGATGATGCGGCAATACAGGTCCCAGTCCATGCGGGTCGTGTTGACCTGCTCTTTGAAGTGGTCGGTAATCGTGTAGCACATCGGGCAATGCAGATTGCAGATTGACGATAGCTCCAGGTCGACCAGCAGTGGATAGTCAGAAACGGTCTGACTCTTGGGCAGAGCGGACCATTTCTGACGGTAATCCTTGTATTGCTCTTCCCAGCCTTCACCGCGGTATTGATCGAAAAGGTCTTCCCGCTCCTGGGTATCCATGGAGTAGTTGCCTTTGTTGATGGGTACGTAACGTTCAGTCAAGATTGAGCTCCATTCAATATTTTCTGGACACCATCTGTGAATGTCCATCGTGGGGTCCAGCTGAGGTTGCGCCGGGCCAGTGAAATATCGGCCATGACGTCGGGTATTTCCTGTGCGCGCTCAGAAGACTGGGAAACAACCGGCAAGGAGGTGCCGGCAACAGATTGAATTACGTCGATGACGTCCTGCACAGAGTACGAAACGCCAGAACCGATGTTGATTTTTTCGTAAGTTGAGGTACTTTGAAGCGATTGCAAGAATGCGCTCACCACATCGTCGATAAAAACATAGTCGCGCCGAGGCTTCAGATCAAGCACACGGATCTCTTTGCCCGCCACGACCTGGCTCAGGATGGCCGGAATCAGGAACTCCGCGCGCTGGCCTGCGCCAAACACGTTAAAAACGCGTAGAACCGTGGCCGAAACACCCTGGTACTTGCTGGCAAATTCACACAGCTGTTCGGCCAGGTACTTGGACATGGCATAAGGGTTATTGGGCTTGGCTGGATGGGTTTCGGCAATGGGCAGGCCCTGCGGTATGCCGTAAACATACGCGCTGGCGTACACCATGCGGGCTCCATGCTGACGGCAGTAAGCCAGGGCACGTTCCGTTCCGAGCAGGTTGGCCTCGACAAATTCAGGCCCCTTCTGCCAGCTGTCGGGTACGTAACTGCGACCGGCCAGGTGGATGACAGCTTTGGCCTGTGGCAGGTTTTGCCAGGTAGCTGAATGCGCGACGTCACCGTGCTGGCGTTCCAGTGCAAGCAACGACAGACCCTGACGCGCCATTTCGGCAGTCAGTGCACGCCCTACAAACCCGCCCGCACCGGTAACGATGGCATCAAGCATCCAGAAACCTCGATTTCATGGACTCGAACTCGTCGATGGCCCTGGCATAGTCGTCGGGGCGCCCGATGTCCAGCCAGTAGCCCGAAAATGTGCGCACCGTTGCAGGCCGGCCTGCCGCAAGCAGGTCGAGCATCAAGGTGTCGAAACCATAGGCCCTGCCGGCCGGGATGTAGTCCAGCACGGCCGAACCCAGCATGTACACGCCCATGCTGACCTCGTAGGAAACAGCAGGCTTCTCACGAAAGCCGCTGAGCTTGCTGTCGGCACCGGTGTCGAGCACGCCATAGTCGATGCGGTGCTCACGCTGCATGGCAGAAATCGTGAAGATATCGCCCGACAGCGCATGTGCGTCATGGAATTCGGCGTAGTTCAGGTCAGTGAGGATGTCGCCGTTCATCACGAGGAAATTGGCGGGAAGATCCTGGATGAGCTTGAGCGGCCCCATGGTCCCCAGCGGCTGGTCTTCCAGCGAATAGTCAATGCGGATGCCCCACCGCTCGCCATTCTGGAAAAAAGCCTTGATGATCTCTGCCTGGTGGTTCACCGCCAGCGTGATGTGGTCAAAGCCGGCCTTGACGAGCTGGCGCACGATCACTTCAAGAATCGGATACTCGCCAATGGGCATGAGCGGCTTGGGCAGCACCACGGTATACGGCCTCAGGCGAGTGCCCTTGCCGCCTGCAAGAATGACAGCCCGTTTAGACATTGAAGACATCCGGTTTGTAACGTTTGAAATTTTCCGGCAGCTTGAGCCAGTCAATCGTGGCGCGCAGGCCCGCTTCGAGGTCATAGGCCGGCTGATGGCCCGTCAGGGCCTTTATGCGGCTGTTATCGCAGCACAGGCGCTCTACTTCACTGCCTGCCGGACGCAGCCGCTGCTCGTCGCATTCAATCTCGACGTTGACACCCAGAATGTCTGCGATCAACTTGACGGTGTCACCGATGGAGATTTCACCGCCCGAACCGATGTTGACAGTCTGGCCAACGGCAGCCTCGCAGCCCGCCAGCGCCAGAAAGCCGGCGCAGGTATCGAGCACAAAATTGAAGTCACGGGTAGGTGTGATGCTGCCGAGCTTGAGCCTTGTCTTGCCTGCGAGCAGCTGGCTGATCACGGTCGGGATCACTGCGCGCGCCGATTGACGCGGACCGTAGGTGTTGAAGGGCCGAGCGATGGTCACCGGCAAGTCGAAACTGCTGAAGTAACTGAAAGCCAGCGCATCGGCAGCGATCTTGGTCGCCGAATACGGCGACTGCGCCTGCAGCGGGTGCTCTTCGCTGATCGGCACGAAGCGCGCCGTGCCATACACCTCACTGGTGGAGGTGTGGATCACGCGGCGCACGCCAGTGTCGAGAGCGGCCTGCAGCACATTCAACGTGCCCTGCACATTGGTGTCGACATAGCTCGACGGCGCCTGGTAGGAGTACGGAATCGCGATCAACGCGGCAAGGTGGAACACCGTATCGATGCCTTTGGACACCAGCCGCATCTGGGCTGGATCACGCACATCGCCGAGCACGACCTCGATGTCCTTGCGGCATGGTGACTCGTCCAGCCACCCCCAGCTTGAAAACGAGTTGTACTGGCAAAGCGCGCGCACGGAATAACCCGCCTTGACCAGGCTTTCAACAAGGTGCGAACCGATAAATCCGTCGGCGCCGGTCACCAAAACTTTATCCATGCCAAATCTCGCTGAAGGTCATTTTTAACTTGCTCATAACTTTTCTACCTGCCATGGAAGCTGCAATGCAGACAACGAAGGCTTTCTGTTCTGTCCCAGCATCTGGATGATGCCGACGTTGTCGACAACATCAAACCGTATGCCCTCGGCCACCGAATAGATCGAGAATCGGGAAGAGATGCCCAACCTTATGGAATAAGAACCCGTATTGAGCAAGCAAGCGGGGAAGTTCACGACAGCCTTGTACTTTCCCGCTTGCCGCGTTTCGAGGCGGGTAATATCCAGTTCTGGATCCGACAGGCTGTACAGGCAAGTGAACCCATCGTCGGCAATGATCTGCAGACCCACGCTCAGGCCCGCTAGCGGTTGGCGCAACTCATACTCCATCTCGACGGAAAACGGTTCGGTCAACTCCAGAGATCCGGAGTACTGATCACGTGCATTTCGTGCAGCCACCTGGTAAATCACCGCCTGACCGTCCATCTCCCCAGGGTTGACGCGATAGAACGCATCGCCGCCGCCGCTTTCTGCCTCACTGATATACGACTTGATCACGCTGGCGGTATCACCAGAGTGCACCATCTTGCCGTCCGACATCAACATGGCTTTTGGGCAAATGCTGCTGATAGCAGTCAGGTTATGACTCACAAAGAGGATAGTTCGGCCACTTTTTCCGACTTCCTGCATGCGCCCCATGCATTTTTTCTGGAAATTAATGTCGCCGACTGCCAGCACTTCATCGACCAACAGGATTTCGGACTCCAGATGGGCTGCGACGGAGAAGGCCAGGCGTACATACATGCCTGACGAGTAGCGCTTGACCGGTGTATCGATGAACTGCCCTATCTCGGCAAACTCAACGATCTGCTCGAATTTGCTGGCGACCTCCTGGCGCGACATGCCAAGGATTGCACCATTTAAAAAGACGTTCTCACGCCCCGTGAGCTCAGGATGAAAGCCTGTCCCAACTTCCAGCAGGCTGGCAACCCTGCCCTTGAGGCCGATGTAGCCCCTGGTCGGTGCAGTGATGCGCGAGATAATCTTGAGCAGGGTCGATTTTCCGGCGCCGTTGCGACCGATCACACCCACGATATCTCCGCGCTGGACCTCGAAAGAGACGTCGTCCAGTGCGTGGAACAGGTCACCTTCAATGCGGGCATGGTCGCGCTTGACGGTCGCGATGTCCTTGATTTCTGCGTTAGGGTCGGTGCGGCCGCGATAGCGCGCCCACCAGCTCTGCATGTCACGGTAAAGCGTGCCGTGGTTGATGACGCCCAGGCGATATTCCTTGGAGAGATGCTCGGCGCGAATGACGATGTCGTTGCTCATGCTTAAACCGTATCCATCGCCAGAGACTCAGCCCGCGAGAAAAGAATAACCCCTGCAACCAGCAAGACCACCGTGACCACAAGGTTGGCGGCCCAGATGGACAAGCCGACACCGGGCGTGCCGAACATGACCTGGCGTATCGATTCAACCGGTGCAGTCATCGGGTTGAGATGAAAGAACCACTGGTATTTCTGGGGTATCTGGGTGAAGGGATAGACCACAGGCGTGGCATACATCCACAGCTGGATCACAAACCCGGTTACATAAGCCAAATCACGAAACCGGACGGTCATGGCAGACACAATGAGGCCCACGCCCATACCCAGCGCCGCTACATACAAGACAAGCAGCGGAACGGCTGCAAAGACTTGCCAGTGCAGTGAAACATTGGCGCCAGACAGCACGAAGCCAACCGTTACCACGGTCAATAACGCAAACTGGATTGCAAAAGTGACCAACCCACTCATCGCGACCGACAGCGGAACCACCAGGCGGGGGAAATAGACCTTGCCGAACAGGGACGCATTTTTCGAGAACACTTCGGCGTTGTTGGAAAGGCAGGTGGAGAAATAGGTCCACATCACAATACCGGACATGTAGAACAGGAATGGCGGAAGGCCATTGGTCGAGATGTTGGCGATTTTGCCGAACACGATGAAATAGGTCAGTGCGGTCACGACAGGCTGGATCAGGTACCAGAGCGGACCCAGTATGGTCTGCTTGTAAAACGTGATGAAGTCGCGCTTGAAAAACAGCCAAGCCAGGTCGCGATAGGCCCACACGCTGCGCAGGTCAACCGCTACCACTTTGCCGCGGGGACGGATGACGATGTCCCAACCGTCCTGGTCAACTTTAGACAGGTCAGGTGCCGGCGTCTGGAGATTCTGGGTCATGAGGGAATGGCCAGGTTGGGCGGCGCGCTGGCGAAGATTTCGCAGACCCGACGAATATCGGCAGCGGTGTGCCCGTTCGAAATCGGCAAGCTCAGTTCCGTCGCATGCTGCTCTTCGGAAACCGGGTAATGGCCCGACAAAATGCCGCGCATGGCCTGCTGGTGGTGCGGCGGAATTGGGTAATGCACTTCGGTTTTCACCCCCGCGTCGAGCAGGTACTGGCGCAGCGCGTCGCGCTGAGGGTGGCGAATGGCATAGATATGGAAAACATCAAACTCGTCGGCGTGCTGCGCGGGCTTCTGGACCCAGGCCGGGAGGTTGGCGGCATACACCCCAGCGAGTGCGCGTTTGTGCGCTGTCATGGCGTCAAGGTGCGGCAGCTTGACGCGCAGCAGAGCCGCCTGCAGCTCATCCAGCCGCGAGTTGATGCCCGCGTAACGATTGACGTATTTTTGTTTGGAACCATAGTTCCGAAGATGCCTGAGCCTGTCTGCCAGCGCATCGTCGTCGGTGGTTACAGCACCGGCGTCGCCCACGGCCCCAAGGTTCTTCGTCGGGTAGAAGCTGAAGCAGCCGGCGTCCCCGAAGGTTCCGGTCATCCTGCCCTGAAACTTCGCGCCATGCGACTGCGCGCAGTCTTCCACCAGCTTGAGACTATTCGCTTTGGCAAAGGCGGTGATCGCGTCCATGCGGCAGCTTTTGCCAAACATGTGCGTTACGCAGATTGCGCGCGTCGTGGCCGTCATCGCACCAGCAAGCCGTGCTGGGTCGATATTGAAGGTGGCCAGCTCAGGCTCGACCAGCACCGGCTTGTGGCCAGCACGCAAAATTGCCAGTATGGTCGCGATGTAGGTGTTGGACGCAACGAGGATGTCGCTGCCTTTGGGCAGGTCAAGCGCCTCTATTGACAGGATCAGCGCATCAAGGCCATTGGCCACACCGATGCAGTGTTTAGCGCCCACATACTGCGCAAATTCGCCTTCGAAGGCGCTGACTTCCTGGCCCAACACATACCAGCCCGAGCGGATCACACGGGTGGCTGCCGCTTCCAGGTCGGCCATGAACTGCTCATTGGAACGGGCCAGGCTCTCGTACTCGATCATGCGTAAGCCTCGTTGATGTAATCGTTTTTGTCGTAAAGATGCGATGCCAAAACCAGCAGTACGGCATTGCCGCCGAAAGTCATGCGGTGCCAGTCTTCGGGTTCAACCAGCAGGCATTGGCCCGGATGGCTCAGCACCACGTCGCGCACCTGCCTGCCGTCGTTCATGTAAACCGTCACCTCGCCGCTCACGGCGACCAGCGCCTGCCGCGTTTCGTGATGGCGGTGGCCACCGCGCGTCTGGCCCGCTGCGTTGTAAATCCAGTAGACGCGCCTGATATCGAAAGGCAGGATTTTCTCCAGGACGGTCAAGCCGCCGCGCTCGTCTTCGAAGCCCGGCAGCCGGAGTACGGTGAAGTCGCTCATGCCCGACCTATCCCGGTGTAGTCAAAGCCCGCATCACGCATGGCGCTCGGCTCATAGAGGTTGCGGCCGTCGAAGATCACGGCTTCTTTCAGCGCGTGCTTCATCGCGGCAAAGTCGGGGCTGCGGTAGGCCTTCCATTCTGTCGCGATGATGAGCGCGTCAGCGCCCTGCAGCGCGTCCATTGGCTGCTCGTGCCAGCTGATGCTGTCGAGCAACCCCGGCGCGGAAGCCAGGTCCAGTGCCAGGCTACGCCTGGCCTCGGCCATCGCCACGGGATCGGTCACCCGTACGCGTGCACCGCGCTGCAGCAACTCGCCGATGATGACGCGGCTGGGCGCCGCGCGCATGTCGTCAGTATTCGGCTTGAAGGCCAGGCCCCAAAGCGCGAAGGTCCGGCCCGAGAGCTGCTCGCCATAGCGCGCCACGAGCTTGTCGATCAGCACACGTTTTTGCGTGTTGTTCACGGCCTCGACTGCTTCCAGCACACGCATACGCTGGCCGTTCTGGGCAGCGGTGTTGACGAGGGCCTGCACGTCCTTTGGAAAGCAACTGCCGCCATAACCGGTACCGGCATACAAAAAGCTATAGCCGATGCGGGGGTCAGAGCCTATGCCCTGGCGCACGAGTTCGATATCCGCTCCGACCTTGTCGGCAAGGTTGGCAAGATCGTTCATGAAGCTGATGCGCGTGGCCAGCATGGCGTTGGCGGCGTATTTGGTGAGCTCAGCGCTGCGCACGTCCATCACGTGGGTGCGCTCGTGGTTGCGGTTGAAGGGGGCATAAAGCTGGCGCATGACTGCCAGCGCCTTTTGTCCCGCCGCATCCGGCGCCACGCCCAACACCACGCGGTCGGGGCGCATGAAGTCCTCGACGGCGGCACCTTCCTTGAGGAATTCGGGATTGCTCACCACCGAAAACTCGGTGCCTGATGTGCCTCGCGCCGCCAGTTCGCCGGTGATGGCTTCGGCCACCCGGTCCCCCGTGCCGACGGGCACGGTGGACTTGTCGACAACGACCTTGAAGCCGGTCATGTAGCGGCCAATGTTGTGTGCCGCGGCCAATACGTATTGCAGGTCGGCGCTGCCATCTTCGTCAGGCGGGGTGCCGACCGCGATGAACTGCACGGCGCCGTGCGCCACGCTGGCGGCCACATCAGTGGAAAAGGTCAGTCGCCCGGCATTGACGTTGCGCTCGATGATCTCCTGGAGGCCGGCCTCATGGATGGGAACGCCGCCGCCGTTGAGAATGTCGATCTTGCCTTGATCAACATCGAGACAGAAGACATGGTTGCCGAGTTCAGCCAGGCATGCGCCGGTGACGAGCCCCACATAACCGGTTCCGATGATGGTGATTTTCATACGCGAGCCTCTTCCTCTTCGCTGCGCTGGAAGTCAGCGTAGGCCAGTGCCAGCCCCTGTTCCAGGGTGACCGCAGCCTGCCAGCCCAAGCCGTTGATGCGGCTGGAATCCATCCATTTGCGTGGGGCGCCGTCGGGCTTGCTCGGGTCGAAAGAGATATCACCGACATAGCCGACGACCTTGGCGATGGCATATGCGAGTTCGGCAATCGTCACGTCGCTGCCAGCGCCGACGTTGATGTGCGCCTGCATGGGCTCAGTCTGTTGGGCATACACAGTGGGATCAAGGTCCATCACGTGCACGCTGGCAGCGGCCATGTCGTCGACATACAGAAATTCTCGTTTAGGCGTGCCAGTGCCCCATATGGCGACTCCGGGAGCAGCCTTGAGCCTGGCTTCATGGAAACGCCGGATCAGCGCAGGTATCACATGACTGTTTTCCGGATGATAGTTGTCGCCTGGACCGTATAGATTGGTCGGCATGACGCTGCGATAGTCACGTCCGTACTGGCGGCAATAACTTTCGCACAGCTTGATGCCGGCGATCTTCGCGATCGCATAAGGCTCGTTGGTTGGTTCTAGTTTGCCGGTCAGCAGGGCCCCTTCGGCCATCGGCTGCGGCGCGAGCCTGGGGTAGATGCAGCTCGAACCAAGGAAGAGCAGCTTCTGCACGCCTTGAGCGTGGGCGGCCTGGATCACGTTCGACTGAATCATGAGGTTGTCGTAGATGAATTCGGCCGGGTAGGTGTTGTTGGCATGAATGCCCCCCACCTTGGCGGCCGCGAGGTAAACCTGGTCGGGTTTTTCGGCGGCAAAAAAATCAGTCACGGCGCGTTGATCAACCAGGTCCAGCTCAGCGTGCCGGCGCGTAAGGATGCGCGAGGCATCATGACCACGCGCGAGCAGCGCACGCACTATTGCCCCACCGACCATGCCACGGTGACCTGCGACGTAAATTTTTGCCTGTTCAGTCATCTCGTATCAATTTTCCTTGCTGACTGGCACGGCGTAACCATGATGCTTGAGCAAGGCATGCTGACGTGCGTTCTCAAGGTCATGTGCAACCATCTCCCGCACCATCTCGTCTAGCGTGATTTCGGGTATCCAGCCAAGATCATTCTTCGCCTTGGTCGGGTCACCGAGCAGGGTCTCGACTTCTGCCGGCCGGAAATAATGCGGGTCGACCCGGACGATGACATCGCCAACCTTGATGGCCGGGGCCTTGTCACCATCTACAGCGCGCACGACGGCGCACTCTTCAATGCCCTTGCCCTCAAAGCTCAGTGTGATGCCGAGTTGGGCTGCTGATTTTTCAATGAACTGGCGCACGGTGTATTGCACCCCAGTGGCAATGACGTAATCCTTGGGCTGGTCTTGCTGAAGCATCATCCATTGCATGCGCACGTAATCCTTGGCATGCCCCCAGTCGCGCAGCGCGTCCATGTTGCCCATGAAGATGCAGCACTCAAGCCCCAAAGCGATATTGGCCAGGCCGCGTGTTATTTTGCGGGTCACAAAAGTTTCGCCACGGCGCGGGCTCTCGTGGTTGAACAAGATGCCGTTGCAGGCATACAGGCCATAGGCCTCGCGGTAGTTGACGGTGATCCAGTAGGCGTAAAGCTTGGCGACCCCATAGGGGCTGCGCGGGTAGAAGGGCGTGGTTTCTTTTTGCGGTGTTTCCTGCACCAGGCCATAGAGCTCTGAAGTCGATGCCTGGTAGAAGCGCGTCTTCTTTTCGAGACCAAGGATGCGAATCGCCTCAAGCAAGCGCAGCGGACCGATCGCATCGACGTCGGCCGTGTATTCGGGCGACTCGAAACTCACGGCCACATGGCTTTGTGCGCCGAGGTTGTAGACCTCGTCGGGCTGGACCTGCTGCAGGATGCGCGTCAGGTTGCTGCTGTCGGTGAGGTCGCCGTAGTGCAGCACGAAGTTGCGATGATCGATGTGCGGGTCCTGGTAGAGGTGATCGACGCGCTCCGTGTTGAACGAACTCGCACGGCGCTTGATGCCGTGCACGATATAGCCCTTTTGGAGCAGGAATTCGGCGAGGTAGGACCCGTCCTGACCGGTGATGCCGGTGATCAATGCGACTTTTTGGTTCATACTATTTTTTCGATTCTTCCGTAGGTATCTTCGAAGCGCACGATGTCGTCTTCGCCGAGGTAGGAGCCGCTTTGCACTTCGATGAGTTCGAGCGGCGTCTTGCCGGGATTGGTCAGTCGGTGTTTCTGCCCGACCGGAATATAGGTGCTCTGGTTTTCGGTCAGCAGCAACAGCTTGTCGCCGTTGACGACCTCGGCGGTGCCGCTGACGACGATCCAATGCTCGGCGCGATGGTGATGCATCTGCAGCGAAAGCGAGGCACCGGGCCGCACCGTGATGCGTTTGACCTGGTGCCGGTCGCCCGCATCAACACAGTCGTACCAGCCCCAGGGCCGTGCAACGCGGCGATGCTGTACAGCCTGCGCCGAATCGAGCGACTCGAGCCTGGCGACGACTTCCTTGACGGCTTCGGCGTCGGTGCTGCGCGCGACCAGCAACGCATCGGGCGTATCGATGATCAGCAGGTCTTCGGTACCGAGCGCCATGACCGGACGGCCGCCACTGGCATGAATATAGGTGTCGCGCGACCGCAGATGGTGCGCATGTCGGACGTCGCCACCGGCGCGGTTGCCGCTGGCCTCTAGCGGCGCCAGGCCGGCGACGGCATTCCAGCTGCCGACGTCACTCCACGCGCCGCCGAACGGGTACACCACCACGTTATCGGCGCGCTCCATCACCGCATAGTCGATCGACTGGCTGCGGCAGGCCTTGAAAGTCGCGGCGGCGGGTCGCAGGAACAGGCCGTCTTGCTGCGGCGCGGCCATTGCCTTGCGGCAGGTGTCGAGGATGTCAGGCGCATGGGCCTGCAGCGCGTCGATCAGCGCCTGCGCGCGCATCAGGAAAATGCCGGCGTTCCAGAGATACTGGCCGCTGCCGAGGAACTCGACGGCGCGCTCGAGCGGCGGCTTTTCGACAAAACGCGCAACGGCAAAACCGCCCGCGGCGGCCGGCGCACCCTTCTGGATATAGCCATAGGCGGTGCTTGGCAGGTTGGGCTGCACGCCGAAGGTCACGAGCTTGCCAGCCAGCGCGGCCGGCACTGCGCCGCGTACCATCGCGCAGAACGCTTCGATGTCGGGAATGTGATGATCTGCCGGACAAAACAGCAGCAGCGCATCGGCCGGAGCCGCCAGCGCGGCCAGGGCCATTGCAGCCGCGGTGTTTTTCGGTTCGGGCTCAAGGATCTGGCCAACCTGCAGATCTGCATGCTGCGCAACGTCGGCCACGAGGAAGCGATGTTCGTCGGAAGCGACGCAGGTGATCGCGTGCGGCAGCCCGCCGGTCAGCGGCGCCAGCCGCTCCAGGGTCAGCTGCAGCAGCGATTTGTCGCCAAACAAAGGGATGAATTGCTTCGGAAAGGCTTTTCGCGAGAGCGGCCAGAGGCGCGTCCCGCTACCCCCGCAAAGCACCACCGGGCGGATCTTAAGGGCGGCGTCGTTGGAATTGTTCATATTTCTTCGGCCTCTTGCCGCAAGGCAGCGATTTCCGCCTGCAGCACCTCGAATTCGACGAGCTTGCGCTGCAGAAAAGCCTTGGTCAACCGGCTCTTTTCCTCGAGGCCGGCCGGCGTCAGCACATAAGCGTAGGCCAGCTTGTTGTCACTGCGCTTGAAGTTGCTGGCCTTGACCAGCCCCTTGTCTACCAGCGCGCGCAGACAGTAGTTGACCTTGCCGAGGCTCACGCCGAAACGCTCGGCCAGGCTGCGCTGGCTCGCGGCCGGCTCGTCGGTGAGCTGGCACAACAGGTAGTACGGCAATTCCTGAGGCGTCATGGCGGTGCGGTCGGTCGGGGAAGGTACCCGTTCAATTGTTGAACGGGCAATTGTAAGCGATGCCCCAGACCGTCCCGGTGCGTCGTCTCAGAAGGTTTCGACCATCTGCAAAGGCAGCCCGGCGCGGTCTTTCGTTGACAGCACCGGCTGACCCGAGAGCGGCCAGCGGATCGCCAGCACCGGGTCGTCCCAGCGCAAACAGCGCTCCTGCAATGGTGCATAGTAATCTGTGGTCTTGTAAAGCACCTCGGCGCTGTCGCTGGTCACGAGGAAGCCGTGGGCAAAACCGGGCGGCAGCCACTTCTGCCGGCGGTTCTGCGCCGAGAGTTCGTCGCCGACCCATTGGCCGAAGGTCGGCGAGGCGCGGCGCAGATCGACCGCGACGTCGAAGATCGCGCCTCGCGTCACACGCACGAGTTTGCCCTGTGGCTGCCCGATCTGGTAATGCAGGCCGCGTAGCACGCCATGCTGCGAGCAGCTGTGGTTGTCCTGAACAAACCGCAGATTGAGCCCGGTCGCACGGTTGAATTCGCGTTCGTTGAAACTTTCGAAAAACCGCCCGCGTGTGTCCTCGAATACCTCCGGTTCGAACAGCAGCACCTCGGGAATCGCGCAGCGCAGCATCTTCATGGTTGCTTCAAGTCGGTTGCTGCTCGGTCAGCACGCGCAGCAGGTACTGGCCGTAACCGCTTTTAACGAGTGGTCGGGCCAGCGCTTCGAGCGCGCCGGCACTAATGAAGCCCTTACGCCAGGCGATCTCTTCAGGGCAGGCAATCTTCAGCCCCTGGCGCCGCTCCAGCGTCGCGATGAACTGCCCCGCCTCCAGCAAACTGTCGTGGGTACCGGTATCCAGCCAGGCATAGCCGCGGAACATGACCTTGACGTCCAGCGCCTGACGCTCAAGGTAGTTGCGGATCACGTCCGTGATCTCAAGCTCGCCGCGCGGGCCGGGTTTAACCTGTTTCGCGATCTCGACAACGTTGTTGTCGAAGAAATACAGACCCGTGACGGCGTAGCTGCTCTTCGGTTTGAGCGGCTTCTCTTCAATGCTGTCGGCCTTGCCGGTCGCGTCGAACGACACCACACCGTAGCGCTCGGGGTCGTGCACGTGGTAGGCGAACACGGTGGCGCCGGCCGCCTTGGCATCTGCGTCGGCCATGAGCTGCGCAAAATCGTGGCCGTAGAAGATGTTGTCGCCGAGCACCAGTGCACAAGGCGCGTCGCCAAGGAATTTTTCACCGATCAGAAAGGCCTGCGCCAGGCCGTCGGGACTTGGCTGAACCGCATATTCCAGGTTCATTCCCCACTGTGATCCGTCGCCCAGCAGCTGCTGAAAACGCGGCGTGTCTTGCGGCGTGCTGATGATCAGAACGTCGCGCATCCCTGCCAGCATCAGCGTGCTCAAAGGGTAATAAATCATCGGTTTGTCGTAGACCGGCAGCAACTGTTTGCTCATGGCCAAGGTCGCCGGATGCAAGCGGGTGCCGGAGCCGCCCGCGAGGATGATGCCTTTGCGCTGTGTCATGTGGTCCCTGTTCTGGTGAAATTGGCGGCGCGACATGGCGCCGTGGCGGCAAACGAGATGATTATCGCGTTGCCGGAGCAGCCCGCAGCAGGCGCTCGACAGTCGCAGCGACGCCAGTCTGCCATGACGGTAGGTTCAGGCCGAATGCAGCGACGGCTTTGGCGCAGTCCAGGCGGCTGTTGAGCGGCCGAACGGCGACCGATGACAGCGCATCAGTGGCCACTGGGACGACCTCATTCGCTACCAAATCAGTAGCATTACATTCTTTTCTGGCGTGCTCCAGCAGAAAGAGTGCATAGTCCAATCGACTGGTGTCCCCGCTCGCCGTGAGATGGTAAAGACCGGCCAGGCTTGGCTGGCCGGTCACCTGGCGCAGCGCCAGTGCGGTTACATCGGCAAGCAACGCGGCTTCGGTCGGCGCTCCGAACTGGTCATTGGCAACCACGATCCGTGGGTGCTGCCGCGCAGCGTGCAGTATTGCGCGGACAAAGTTCCCGCCGTCGCCGTGCAACCAGGCGGTGCGAAAAATCAGATGGTGTGCGCAAGCAGTCTGGATCGCGCGCTCGCCGTCAAGCTTGGTCTGACCATAAACATTCAAGGGGCCGGTCAGGTCGGATTCTGTCCAGGCCCGGCTACCGCGGCCATCAAACACATAGTCGGTTGAATAGTGAACGAGCCAGGCTCCAAGGGCTTGAGCCTCACGCGCCAAAAACCCCGGCGCCAGTGCATTGACGGCGTGCGCCGCCTCGGGCTCTGATTCGGCACGGTCGACCGCTGTGTAGGCAGCGGCATTGACAATAACGGCCGGGCGCAGCGCACGCACAGCGGCCGTGAGTGCCACCGTATTGACCAGATCGACCTCGCTGCGCGGTGGAGCCACCACACAGCCCAGCGGTGCGAGGCTGCGTTGCAATTCCCGGCCAAGCTGCCCGTTCGCTCCGAGCAGCAATATCTTCAAACGACGCTCTCTGCCGTCTGCCCATATTGCCGATCTGTCCACTCGCGGTAGGCACCACTTTGCACGCGACTCACCCAGTCGGGGTTGTCCAGATACCACTGCACTGTCTTGCGGATGCCGGTTTCGAAAGTCTCGGCGGGCTTCCAGCCGAGTTCACGCTCAAGCTTGTGCGCATCGATGGCGTAGCGCCTGTCGTGGCCCGGCCTGTCTTTGACGAAGGTGATCTGCGACGTATAGCTGCCACCCGCCTGGCGTGGACGCAATTCGTCGAGCAGCGCGCAGATGGTTTGGACAATCTCGATGTTTGGTTTCTCGTTCCAGCCACCCACGTTGTACACCTCGCCCGGGCCACCACCCTCCAGCACGCGGCGGATCGCACTACAGTGGTCTTTGACATAAAGCCAGTCGCGTATTTGCTGGCCGTCACCGTAGACCGGCAGTGCTTTTCCAGCCAGCGCATTGACGATCATCAGCGGGATCAATTTTTCCGGAAAGTGATACGGCCCATAGTTATTGGAACAATTTGTGGTCAGCACCGGCACGCCATACGTGTGGTGATAAGCGCGCACCAAGTGGTCGCTCGCAGCCTTGCTGGCCGAGTAGGGACTGTTGGGCTCGTAAGCGTTCGACTCTGTAAAGGCGGGCGTTTCACGGGACAGCGACCCATAGACTTCGTCCGTCGAAACGTGCAGGAAACGAAAACCTTGCTTCGGGCCAGATGCCAGGCCATTCCAGTACGCGCGCACCGCTTCGAGCAGCCTGAAAGTGCCGACGATATTGGTCTGGATGAACGCCTCCGGACCCAGGATGGATCTATCTACATGGGATTCGGCCGCGAAATTGATCACTGCGCGCGGTTGGTACCGGGCCAACAGTTCGGCCACCAGCCCACCGTCGGCGATGTCACCCTGAACAAAAACATGCCGGCTATCGGTTTTTAGCGCGGCCAGGTTTTCCATGTTCCCGGCATAAGTCAACTTGTCCAGATTCACGACGGGCTCGTCCTGACCCGCGAGCCAGTCAAGCACAAAATTAGCTCCGATAAAGCCTGCACCGCCAGTCACCAGAATCATGCAATCTCCTTGTTCAACGCCGAAAGGCTGCATCCGCTGAATGCACCCGCCTGTTTACAAAATTATCCCACGCGGCCAGACAAAAAGCCGCAGCGGCTAGGCCGCTGCGGCTTTGTAAAACCAGCTCCCCGGCCAGGCCGCAAGGTCAG
The DNA here is from genome assembly GCF_039932935.1 of Polaromonas sp. GTDB lineage: Bacteria > Pseudomonadota > Gammaproteobacteria > Burkholderiales > Burkholderiaceae_C > Polaromonas. The sequence continues at coordinate 101,461 of NZ_JBDTPB010000070.1, read as the reverse complement.
AAATGAATCCCCCGCATCATCTGCTGCATCGCCACTGCCTCAGCCGACAGCTGCGGCTTGGCGGCCTTGTCGCCCGGTTTGGCGCCCTTGGCGGCGGATGAATCGGGGAACATGCGGAAGCTGGTGTTCATGGCGATCTGCGCCACGCGGGGCACCAGGGCGTGCAGAACCTGCCCGGTGATGCCCAGCCGGGTGGCGATGCGCACCGGTTTGAAGATACAGGCCTGAGCGATCATGTCGGCCGCCTCTTCAGGAGAGAGGGTCGGAATGTTGTTGTACAGGTTGGTCGGCGCGATCATGGGGGTGCGCACCAGCGGCATGTTGATGGTGGTAAAGCCAATGCCCACGTCGGCAAATTCGCTCGAAGCGCAGCGCGTCCAGGCATCCAGCGCGGCTTTAGACGCCACATAGGCCGAAAAGCGCGGCGCATTGGTCAGCACGCCGATGGAGCTGATGTTGACCACATGGCCCTTGCGCTTGGCGGCCATGCCGGGCAAGAGGCCCATGGTCACACGCAGGCAGCCGAAGTAGTTGAGCTGCATGGTGCGTTCATAGTCATGAAAGCGGTCATAGCTGGACTCGATGGCGCGGCGGATGGAGCGGCCGGCATTGTTGATCAAAAAGTCCACGCCGCCGTGATTTGCGATCACCACCTGCAGAAAACGGTCGCAATCGGCCATGTCGGCAATGTCGGCGGGGTAGGCCACGAAGCTGTAACCCTTGGCCTTGGCCTCCTTGCAGGCCTCGTCCAGCTTGTCCTGGTCGCGCCCGCAGATGATGGTGAGGGCGCCGGCCTCGGCAAACTTGTGCGCGGCGGCCAGGCCAATACCCGATGAGCCGCCGGTCACCAGCACGACCTTGCCCGCCACCGTGCCGCGCAGGGAGCGGTCGATATGCAGGTCGGGGTCCAGGTGGCGCTCCCAATAATCCCAAAGACGCCAGGCGTAGTCCTTGAGGTTGGGCACTTCAATGCCCGACCCTTTCAGCATGGCTGTCATCTCGCGGTTGTCAAAGCGCGTGGGGTAGTTGACGAAGGTCAGCATGTCTTCCGGCAGCCCCAGGTCGGCCAGCACCGCGTTGCGCACGCGGCGCACCGGCGCCAGCGCCATCAGGCTCTTCTTGATGCCTCGCGGAATGAAACCCAGCAATGCGGCATTCACGAACAGGTTCATCTTGGGCGCATGGGCAGCACGGCTGAAGATGTCCAGCACATCGCCCACGCGGTAACCCACCGGGTCAACCAGGTGAAAGCATTTTTTGGTGATGCCGTCCTTGTGGCTGATATGGTCGAGCGCGTCGACAACGAAGTCGACCGGCACGATGTTGACGCGCCCACCTTCCAGGCCCACCGCCGGCATCCAGGGCGGCAGCAGCTGACGCATGCGCTGGATCAGCTTGAAGAAATAGTAAGGGCCGTCGATCTTGTCCATCTCGCCGGTGGTGCTGTCGCCCACCACCATCGCCGGGCGAAACACCGTCCACGGCACCTTGCATTCCTTGCGCACGATTTTTTCACTCTCGTGCTTGGTCATGAAATACGGGTGTTCGTAGTTTTCGGCCTCCTCGAACATGTCTTCGCGGAACACGCCTTCATACAGCCCGGCGGAGGCGATGGAGCTCACGTGATGAAAGTGCCCGGCATCAATCGCCTTGGCAAATTCCACGGTATTGCGCGTGCCGTCGATATTGACCGCGACCTGGCTTTCCTCGTCGGCACTCAGGTCATACACGGCGGCCAGATGGTAAAAATGCCCAACCTGCCCTTTGAGCTTCTTGATGTCTTCGGCACTGACGCCGAGTTTTTTGCTAGTCAGGTCGCCGTGCACGGCCACCGCGCGTGCGGCGGGCACACCCCAGTAATCCCGCAGCGCGGCCACTTTGCCGGCGCTCTCCTTGCGGATCAGGAAATGAACGGTCGTTCCTTTTCGTTCCAGTAGTTTCTTGACCAGGCGCTTGCCAATGAAGCCTGTGGCCCCGGTAACGAAATAATGCATGTGTGTTTCCTCCGCTGAACTGCCAATCAAAAAGTGATTCTTGCTTAAAGGGCATCACTCTCTATTCAGCAGAAACCCGCGCTCAGCCTGCCCGCGCGCCTTTTTCCATAGAGCTACGTCCCTAACGTTCTAGAACGCAGCACCTAAACGCCGCCGCGGGGAGGGCTTATATTTTCCCCGTGCGTGCGGCATACTGCCCGCGCGAAGTCCCACAACCAACAAACAGTCTGGAGTACACCATGGTCAAGAAACTGCAAAAAATGAGCGCTGACAAGAAATCCGGCCCGCAACTGTCCGGTGCCGTCAAGGAATCGGCCCAGCAAATCTGGCTGGCCGGGCTCGGCGCTTTCTCCAAGGCACAGGAAGAAGGCGGCAAGGTATTTGAGACCCTGGTCAAGGAAGGCCTGTCCATCCAGCGCAAAACCCAGGCCGTGGCCGAAGGCAAAATCTCTGAAGCCACCAACAAAATGGCCAGCATGGCCACCGACATTCAGTCCAAGGCCGGCCACCAGTGGGACAAGCTGGAGAACATTTTTGAAGACCGCGTGGCCAAGGCCTTGAACAAACTTGGCGTGCCTTCCGCGAAAGACGTGGACGCGCTGATCGCCCGCATCGACGAGCTCAACCGCAATGTGCAAAAGATGAGCGGCGGCAAGGCACCTGCGGCCAAAACCGCTGCAGCAAAGCCCGCTGCCAAGAAGGCAGCCCGCCCTGCGGCCAAGCGCCCTGCGGCGCGCAAGTCGGCCTGAACACGGCGCACACACGAAAAGGGACGTATGGTCCCTTTTTTTACGCCCGAGCAACATGGCTGGCGCTTCGCGTTTGCTGCAAAGCAGCAAACCACCCTCCAGAAGCGCTAGCCCACTTTTCAGATCCATGAATCCTGCCAAGTCTTCCCACCGCCCGCGTAGCCCGCGCGCTACCCGCACAGCCCGCACAGCCAACATCACCCCCCGGCGTTCCGCCAAGCCGCGCATTGCGCTGGCACTGGCCGGCGGCGGACCGCTGGGGGCTATCTACGAAATCGGGGCCTTGTGCGCGCTGGACGAGTCCTTGCTCGGCATTTCATTCACCTGGCTGGACCACTACGTCGGCGTCTCCGCGGGCGGCTTTATCGCGGCGGGCCTGGCCAACGGCATGACGCCGCGCGAGCTTTGCGCAGCCTTCATTGAAAACGGCGACCAAGCGTCGGAGGTGTTTGACCCGGCCTGGCTGATGGTGCCAGCCTACGGAGAATTTTTGCGGCGCGGCATCATGCTGCCCGGCCTGGCAATGTCTGCCGCGTGGCAGGCCACGTTCGGGCGCAAGTCTTTCGTGCAGGCTCTGGAGGCCCTGGGCCCGGCGCTGCCCACGGGCCTTTTCTCCAACGACGAGATCGATACCCGGCTGTCCCGGCTTTTTTCTGCACCCGGGCGCACCAACGACTTTCGCCAGCTGCGCGCGCGCCTCACGCTGGTGGCCACCCACCTGGACAGCGGCGACGCCGCACCCTTCGGCAGTCCAGGCTGGGACCACATTCCGATTTCAAAGGCCGTGCAAGCCAGCTCGGCCTTGCCCGGCCTCTTCCCCCCGGTGGAGATCGACCAGCAGTACTACGTCGACGGCGCCCTGAAGAAAACGCTGCACGCGGGCGTGGCGATGGAAGAAGGCATCGACCTGATGTTTTGCCTGAACCCGCTGGTGCCCTTCAACTCCACGCGCGCGCCCGCGCTGTCGATGGACCAGCGCGTGATGCGGCGCGGCCTGCCGCGCGAGAAACAGGCCATTCCGCGCCTGGTGAACGGCGGCCTTCCCACCGTGATGAGCCAGACCTTCCGCTCGATGATTCACTCGCGGCTGGAGCTTGGCATGAAGCATTACGAGCACGCTTACCCCGACACCGACATCGTGCTGCTGGAGCCGGACCATCGGGACACCGAAATGTTTCTGGCCAACACTTTCAGTTACAGCCAGCGCCGCGAGTTGGCCGAGCACGCTTACCAGAACACGCGGCAAATGCTGCGCTCACGCAAGACCACGCTGTCGGCCAAACTGGCGCCCCATGGCGTGTCGCTGAACCTGGAGGCGCTGGAAGACCCCAAGCGCCACCTGGTCGCTGCGAAGCCCGCCGCCACACGCGTGGGCCGTGCCATTGCCGTGCTGGAAGACGTGATGGAAGACCTGAGCCATGCACTGCAGCCGCATCCCGCGCAACGGCGGGTCGCGGCGTAAGCCAAAGGTTCGCCGCCAACGCTCATTCGGATGGGCGACGAATTTTGATGGACTTCCCTAGTGTCGCGCGGGCAAGCGCTGGGTTAGAGTAACGACCACAACGAGGAAGACAAGCTTATGGCGAAAAAAGCGCCGCGCCGCACAGCCGAGCGAATTCTGGAGGTCACCCTGGACCTGTTCAACCGCTTTGGCGAGCCCAATGTGTCGACCACGCTGATCTCGGCCGAACTCAGCATCAGCCCCGGAAACCTCTACTACCACTACCCCGCCAAAGACGAGCTGATCAACTCGCTGTTTGATCGCTACGAAAAATCCCTGAGCGAGCTGCTCAACGCCAGTGACGGCGTACGCGACGTGGAAGACGCCTGGTTTTTCATGCACACGCTGTTCGAGCTGATCTGGCAATACCGTTTTTTGTACCGCGACCTGAACGACCTGCTGAGCAAAAACCGCCGGCTCGAAACCCATTTCCAGTGGGTGCTCAAAAACAAGGCCCGCGCCGTGAAAGCGCTGCTGGACGGCATGAGCCGCGCGGGCGCCATGACCATCGATTCGCGCGAAGTCGAAGCCACTGCCACCAGCATGGTGGTGGTGCTCACCTACTGGCTGAGCTTCGAGTACGTGCGCGACCCGCGCAATGCGCTGGAGCCGGCCAACGCACAGGCCGCCTTGCTGCGCGGCGCGCACCACGTCCTCAACTTGCTGATTCCTTATCTCGAACAAAGCCAGCGCGCGCATTTGCAGGCGCTGGTCGGCGCCTACAGCAACCCCGCCTGAGTTCCTGTCAAACGCCCCGGCCCATCACCACAACAATCACCAACAAATTTACAAGGAGACAACACACATGGCCAAATGGACTGCCTTTCCCCACGCCGGCGACTACGCATTTGATGCTGCCAGCCTGAAAAAGAGCTGGGCCCGGCTTCACACCGGCGACTGCGAACCCCTGCCCAAGGATGCGGCTGTGCTGCAGGCCTGGGTGCTGTTTCACAACGGTGACTTCCAGCAAGCCGCAGACGCGGGCACCAAGGCCGGCGGCGACGGCATTACCGTGGCCAACAAGGCCACCAGCATGTACGCCACCTACCTGGAAACCCGCGAAAAAACCAAGCTGGACATGTTCATGGAGGTGGCCGCGCGCGCCGAGGCCCAGCAAAAAGCCGACCCCAAAAACGCCAACGCCTGGTACTGGCAGGCCTATGCGCTGGGCCGCTACAGCCAGGGCATCAGCGTGGCCAAGGCGCTGGCGCAGGGCTTGGGCACCAAGGTCAAGACCGCCCTTGAGCAAGCCATCAAGCTGTCGCCCAAACATGCGGATGCGCACATTGCGCTGGCGGCCTTCCATGCCGAGGTGATCGACAAGGTCGGCTCGCTGATCGGCGGCATGACCTACGGCGCCAAAAAAGACATCGGCTTGGCCCTCTACAAGGATGCACTGAAGCTGCACCCCGGCTCTGCCATCGGCATGATTGAGTACGCCAACGGCCTGGTCATGCTGGAGGGCGACAAGCGGATGAAAGAGGCCACCAAACTGTACGAACAGGCGGCCGCCAGCAAACCGATGGATGCCACCGAACGGCTGGATGTGGAAATGGCCAAAGCGGAGCTTGAGGACTGAACCGGCACCCTTCACGCCCCCACCCGGCAGGGCCCGCGCGTCGCAAGGCGCACGGGCCCTGTCTCTTTGGTGCTATGTTTTTTATAGCTACTCGCGCACGCCAGCATTTGGCTGGAGGCCGAATTGATACAAAAAACAGGCCAAAAATGGCATTGAACAGGCGCTTTGAAGCTCGGTTTGGCGATTTCCGGTCTCGCGGGGCCGGTCTTTCAGCTGTTTTGAGCTATTTTTTTGTGCCAAAAATGGCTGAAAGGCACGTAGGTCGGGCGCCAGCAGCTATCAAAACAATAGCTAAAACAATGGCGCCAACGCTGCCACCCCTGCGTTATGCACCGGGCAGGCCATCAGGATCAACCCTTGACACTCGCCGCGTCCGCCCAAGGCTTGCCCCGGTACCACGCAAGCTGGGCCAGCCGCAGCATGGGCTTGTCACCCGAGGTATCGCCATAGGCGTACAGGGTGACGCCGTCCAGCGAGGTCGGCCCAAAGCGCTCCCGTGCCCAGGCCTGAAGCCGCAGCACCTTCTGCTCGCCGTGGCAGTTGGGCGTGCGCATGCGGCCGGTAAGGTGTCCGTCCTGCACTTCCATTTCGGTGCAAATCAGCGCGTCAAACCCCAGCTGCTGCGCCACCACCGGCAGGTAGATGTCGGGCGACGCGCTGACCATGACGCAGCAATGCCCGGCGCTCCGGTGCCAGGCCAGGCGCGCCATGGCGTCTTCGCGCAGCTGGCCGGGGAAATCACGGGCCAGCCAGCGGGCCGTCCAGTCCTGCATCTCGGCCAGGCTGCGGCCGGCTAGCGTGGCCTGCATCAGCTTGCCTTTGGCGACGTGGTTGGGCACCAGGCGAAGCGCGTAACCGGCCAGCCACGGTGAACAGCGCAGCAAGGCCCACAGGAATCGCGGCCAGCCCAGGCCACGTGCCAGGAACACCGTGAAAGTGTCGCGCCGGGTCAGCGTGCCGTCGAAGTCAAAGGCCGCGACGACGGGACCGGCCTCGGGGGCGCTCACCTCGCGCATCGCACCTGCCCGCAGTAGCGCACGCAGAAGGGGCAACCGGTCATGGGGAGCCACGAAGGGATGTTGAAGTAGCGTTTGAAAATCGTGCCCAGCACGCCTTCACGGTAGGCCTGGTATTTGAACCCCGCACCTTCGACCGCGTAAAAAGGCACGCCGTCTTGTTCGAAGCTGAGCACACGCACCGACTCAAAGTACGGCTGGAACTCCTCCAGCCGCGGTTTGTCGGCAACGATGACCCGCACCGTCTTGCCCTGGTAGAGCGAAAAGTCGACCAGCATGTCGTCCTGGCGCGCATGGAACTTGCCGACGCCGAACACCGGCATGTATTCGCGGCGCTCAAAACCGAAAATGGACGCGGGCGTGTAGGCCTCACCCATCAGCACCACACCGGGCGCGGTCACCTGCTGCAGCATCTCGGCGGTCTTGTAGCTGCGGATGATTTGCGGATACAGCTTGGTGGCGCGCCAGGTGTCCAGCGACGTCATGTACAGCCCGGCCACCACCAGCACGTGCAGGCCGGCAAACAAGGCCAGCCCCTTGGCGCAGGCCTTGAGCCTGTCAGCCGGCAAGGCAAACGCCAGGAAGGCAAAGCCAAAGGGATAAAACGACAGCACCCAGTGCAGGCCAATCACTTTCTTGGCCGACAGCAGCGCAAAAAACAGCAGCGGCACCACCACCAGGCAGGCCAGCAGGCGCTGGCTGCGTGCTGCAGCCACCAATGCCTTGCGGTAGCGCACAGCCATCCACACCGCCACAGGCGTGATCAGGTAGACCATCATGCCGATGTAGGTCAGCGGCTTGCGCCATTCGAACACCGCATCTTCATTGCGGTTGTAGACGTTGAACATGATGTTCGACCAGCCGTGCGACATGTTGTAGGCGATGTTGATGGCCGGGCCGGGCAAGGCGCACAGCACCAGCAGCGCAAAACCCGCGAGCCGTTCACGCCGGTACAGCACGAAATAGACGAGATAACTGAAGCCGAGCACCACCGAGAAATACTTCGAGAGAAAAGCGCAGCCCAGGAAAAGCCCCGACAGGGCGTAGAGGCCGTAAGCGGCACGGTCCAGCTGCACCCGGCGCTCGGCGCGCATCAGCGCTGCCACTGACAACACCGACCAGAAAATCAGCGGCGTGTCGGTGGTGATCAGAACATTGAGCCAGTTCAGCGGCGCCAGCCAGAAAAACAGCACGGCCCAGGCGGCGCGCACCTTGTCGGCCGGTTTGAGCGCCCACCACAGCGCCCCGCCCAGCGCCAGCGGCAGCAGCACAATGGGCAGGCGTATGGACCAGAGGCTGTCGCCCAGCGTGGCGCGCATCAGCGCGATCAGCCAGCCCACCATGGGCGGGTGGTCGGAGTAACCCCAGGCGGGGTACACGCCCCACCAGTAAAAGAAGGCCTCGTCGCCGGTGACCGGAAAGGTCACGGCGATCCAGAACCGCAGCAGCAGCGAGAGCAGGCCGGCGGCCAGCAGCCAGCGGCTCAACGTGACAGGGAAAGCGGCGGCATCGTGGTTCTGGGACATGAAAGCTCTGGGGAAACGGTCATCTGCATGCCAACGCAGGGGAGCTGCAATGCAGGGCAGGAATGGCGGCAGGGAAAGTGAGTGCGGGCTAGCGCAGACTGATTTCCTTGCGGATGGCCGCACTATAAAGCAAGGCCAGCACCCCAATGGCCACGGCCAGCCACAGGGTCAGCAGCCGCACCAGCACGGTGACGGCCAGCGCCGCCGCCGGTGTGGCGCCCTGCGCGACCAGCAGGCCGGTCAACACGGCTTCTGTGCCGCCCAGGCCGGCCGGCAACGCAGACAGGGCCCCGGCCACCATCGCGACCGCGTAAAAGCCGGTGGCCGTCAGCAGTTCAAGATGAACATTCATGGCACGGCAGACCAGCCAGACCGCCAGCCCCTGCGCCGCCCAGGCCACCAGCGTGAGGCCGAACCACAGCCAGGGACGCACCGCCAGGCAATGCCAGGCCTCACGCAGCCAGGCAAAACGCGCCAAAATTTTCGCGCGGTAGACGAAGAGCAGCCCACCCGCAACACTTAGCAGCACAGCACCGGCCGCCAGCAGGCCCACCAGCAAGGCGGGCGCCGACTGCACCGCGCCGTGCCGCAATAGCCATCCCAGGGCCGGCAGGCACAGCAGCAACAAGCACAGCAGGTCGGCCAGCCGTTCAGCGCCGAAGATGGCCAGACTTTGCACCGGGCCCAGCGGCCGACGCGCCAGCATCAGGCCGCGCGCCGCCTCGCCGACATTGCCGGGCGTGGGGGTAAAAGCGTAGCCCGCCAAGTAGAGCCTAAGCCCCTGAAGCCATCCGAAATGGCGGTTGTAGTGCGCCATCCAGAGGCGCCAGCGCAGCCCGCGCAGCAGGTAGTTCAAAAGGCACAGGCCGGCGGCCTGGACGCCTGTCCACGACCACAGCAAGGCCAACGAAGTTTTAGGACTGTCGCCCCAGACCAGCAGCGCGGCGGCATACACCGTGGCCACCACACCGAGCACCAGTAAAAGCCGCTTGAACGGCAAGGCGCCCTGCGCGGGTGGCGGTGCGCCCTCGGGAATCACAGGCGGCGGCTCAGGAAAATGGCCAGCCAGAGCACCCCGGCCGCCAGGATCCACGGGTCGCGCAGCATGTCGCGCGCCACGTCTTCACCACGGCCGCGATGCACCTGGTAGGTGTAGCGCAGCATGCCGAAGATCACCACTGGCACGGTATAGAGCAGGCGCTCGCCGTGCTGCAGTTGCGCTTCGGGGCTGGTGGCAAAAAGGCTGTAGGTGGTCAACGTGGCGGTCATGGTGACGGCCATGAAGGTGTCGAGCAAGGCCGCAGGGTAGTGCGCCAGCACGGCACGCTGGCTCGCTTCTTCATGAAAACTCTCGGCCTTGCGTTTTGAAAAACCCAGAAACAGGGCCACAAAAATTCCGGTCAGCAGCAGCCAGCGCGAAGGCGGGATGCCCACCGCCACCGTACCGGCCAGCAGGCGCAGCATGAAGCCCGAGGCAATGATGGACACGTCGACCACCGGCACCTGCTTGAGCCGCCACGAATAGGCCAGGTTGAGCACGGTGTACAGGCCCAGCAGCACCAGCAGCGTGCGGTTGCCCGCCGCCAGCAGCAAACCGGCCACCAGCAACAGGGCCGCCAGCACCAGTGCCACGGGGACGGCGACCGCACCGCTGGCCAGCGGGCGGTGACGCTTGGCCGGATGCAGGGCGTCGCTGGCGCGGTCATGCCAGTCGTTGATGATGTAGACCATGCTGGAGAGGCAGCAAAACGCGGCAAAGGCGTAAAAAACGCGCCAGTCCAACGCGGTGTCCTGCCAGTTCTGGCTGAACACGAGGCCGGCAAACACAAAGGCGTTTTTGAGCCACTGGTGCGGCCGCATGAGCCTTATCAAGGCAAATGGGGATGAGGACAAGGAAGACATCAGGGCATCAGGGTGGGCAAAAACGCCCCAAAGAAAAGCGACGTGGAAGCATAACTGACAGGGCCGGGCCCGCGTCGCCAGGAATACCGCCAAAATGAGGCCATGGCTTTTGCATCCTCCACTTCCCCCGCCCCCACTTTGACTTCGTATCCACCGGTTTCGGCGCACGCCCTTCAGCTGATCCAGGCCCTGGTGCGCATGAACACGGTCAGCCACAACTCAAACCTGGCGCTGATTCATTTCGTGCGCGACGAGCTCCAGAAGCTGGGCGTGGCCAGCCGCATCACCACCAATGCCGACAAGACCAAGGCCAACCTCTTTGCCACGCTGGGCGAAGGCAAGCCGGCCGGCCTCATTCTTTCGGGCCACACCGACACGGTGCCCTGGGACGGCCAGGACTGGACACGGGACCCGCTGTCGGCCACCGTCAGCGATGGCAGGCTGTATGGCCGCGGCAGCTGCGACATGAAAGGTTTTATCGGCCTGGCGCTGGCCCACGCCGGGGATTTTTTGAACAGCCAGGCGCCTTTTGCGGTGCACCTGGCGCTGAGCTACGACGAGGAAGTCGGCTGCCTGGGCGTGCGGGAGCTGATCGCCGACATGAAAGACGCGGGCATCGCACCGCTGGCCTGCATCATTGGCGAACCGACCAGCATGGTGCCGGCCACCGCGCACAAGGGCGTGTACCGCTACAAATGCTGTGTGCGCGGCAAGGAAGCGCACTCCTCGCTCACACCGCAATCGGTCAATGCCATCGAGATGGCGGCGCGTGTTGTTGGCAAGCTGCGCGACATGGGCGAAGGCTTCGAGGCGAACGAGCCGCGTTATGAAGGCTTCGACGTGCCTTTCAGCACCACCAGCGTGGGCCAGTTCCACGGCGGCATTGCCGACAACGTGGTGCCGCGCGACGCCGAGTTCCGCTACGAGTTCCGCAACCTGCCCACGGCAGATGCGATTTCCATGCAAAAAGAGCTTGTGGCCTATGCGGAACGTGCGCAACCAGCTATGAAAAAGATAGCGCCTGACGCCGGCTTCAGCTTTGAGACGATTTGTGAAGTACCGGCCTTTCTCGGCTCCGCGGGCGACGCGGTGACCCAACTGGCCCAGCGCCTGGCCGGTACGAAAGAGACCACGCTGGTCGCCTTCGGCACCGAAGCTGGCCTGTTCAAAAACGCCGGTATTCCCACGGTGGTGTGCGGGCCCGGCAGCATCACCCAGGCGCACCAGCCCGATGAGTTTGTGAGCCTGGAGCAGCTGGCGCGCTGCCAGGCGTTCATGAAAGGCCTGGCAAACACCAGCGAGCTTCGCTAGGGAGCGGACTTCACGCGAGGCCACCGCGGAACCGGCCTTGGCCTGTCCTGAGCCTGTCGAAGGGCCGGGCCGCCAGTGGCGCCCCCTTGAGGGGGAGGCGGCCGCAGGCCGCTTCGGGGGGGAGTCAAGTCCTGATGCGCCCGTCGCCGGTCAGCATGGACAGCTCCACGAAGTGGGACGCCACATGGTCGGTGGGCGAGAACGAGATGGAAAAACCGCCGAACGACTGAGTGCCGATGGCCTCCAGGCCGGAAATCAGCGAGTCGCGGCTCATTTTGGCGCCGCCGCGCTTGAGACCGTCAACCAGCACACGGGCTGCCACATAGCCTTCCATGCTGGAGAAATTGACCTTGGCATCCTTGCCGGCCGCCTTCACGGCGTCGACGAACTCGCGCACAATCGGCCGCGCCGCGTTGTAGGGCGAAGGCATGACTTGCGACACCACCACGCCGGCCCCCTCTTTGCCGAGCTCGTCGGCCAGCGCCTGCGTGCCGACAAACGACACGTTGTAGAACGTACCGCCGTAACCGGCCTTGCGGGCTTCACGAATGAACGCGGCACAGGCTTTGTACGCGCCAATCTGCACCACTGCGTCGGGGCCTGCGGCCACCAGCGTGGTGACGGCCTTGGCCACATCCACCGTATTGCGTTCAACCGTTGCCTGTGCCACGGGCTTCAGGTTTTGCGCGGACAGGGCCAGCATGACGCCGTCCAGACCGGCTTTGCCGTAGGCATCGTTCTGGTAGAACACGGCGATTTTTTTCAGGCCCAGGGCAGTCAGCTGCTTGACGATCAGGCCGGTTTCGTCGTTGTACGAAGCACGCACGTGAAAAGCATATTTGTTGAAAGGTTCGCGCAGGGCCATGGCACCGGTGAACGGCGCAATGAACGGAACCTTTTCCTTGATGGCCATCGGCAGGGCGACGACGCTGGTGGGGGTGCCGATGTAGCCAAACAGCGCAAACACGTCGTCGGCGATCAGCTTGCGGGTGTTTTCGGCGCAGCGGGTGGGCTCATAGCCGTCGTCCAGGTTGCGGATTTCAATCAGGCGCTTGTTAACGCCACCCTCTCCATTGACCTGGTCGAAGTACACCTTCGCGCCCTGGTAGAACTGGATGCCCAGTTGTGCAGCCGGACCGGTGAAAGGGGCAGACTGGCCCAGGATGATCTTGTCGTTCTGGGCGTGCGCCAGATTGAACCCGGCCAGCATGGACGCGCCGGCCGTGATGGAAAATTTTCTGCGGGTGAGTTTGAGTGTGGACGTCATGCCTTCATTTTCGCAACACACCTTACAAGTTGTTTACCTATTGCGTAACAGAAGGCAACCCCGTGACATCAATCACCGTTTCGGGGCGGGATTCGCACCACCTGCGTTGTTTTAGACCCCAAATTTAGAAAATTGCCAGCTTTTTTCGGTCTTTCGTCTCAAATCGGCGCCTATTCGCGCACCCGGCCGGTCGCATCAATCAAGCTCAACTCCACCAGTTTTGAGCCCACCCGGTCACCGTCAAAGTTCACCCGAAAACCTCCCAGGCTCAGCTCCTGAAGAGTGTCGATCGCCTTGCGCAGCTTCGCGCGGGTGGGGTCCTTGCCGGCCTTTCGCAGCGCTTCGGTGTAGGTCCAGGCGGCAATGTAGCCTTCAAGCATGTAGACATTGGACTTGCCCATCTTGGCGGCCGTCGCGTCGGCCTGCAGCTCACGTACCAGGACGCTCCTGGCGTTGTCGGATTTGGGTGTGACGCGCACCACGACCACGCCAGCGCCGGCCGCGCCCAGCTGATCGGCCAGCAGGCTTTCGCCGGTCGTCGAGAACCCGTAGATGGGTCCGCGAAAACCCTTGGCCCGCAAATCGCGAATCGCACTGGCGGCGCCGACCGCGTCGCTGATCACCAGCACCGACTCCGGCTTTTTGGCAAGCACCTGCTCGACACTGGTGGCAACACTGCCCGCAGACAGGGCCGACTTGGCCACCAGATTGGCACCCAGGCCACCCATGGTGCGCTCGGCGGAGTCCAGCGCTGCGAGCGATTCGGCGTCCTTGCCGTGCAGGATGGCGAGCTTGCGCATGCCCAGGGTTTCGGCGTGCCGCGTAATCACGGCGGCTTCTTCCGAGTAGCCGGGACGCACCGAATACACATTGGGGTACAGGGAGCCGCGCAATTCGTCGGCGCCGGCCATGGGCGCAAACAGCAGGATGTCGGTGTCCTTGAGCAGCGGATTGACGGCAGTGACCTGCGGCGAGCCGCAATAGCCGAACAGAGAGAACACCTTCTGGTCCAGCAGCTTTTGGGTGTTGGCCACCGTGGTGTCGGGGTTGCCGGTATCGTCCAGCGTGGTCAGCTCGATCTTGCGGCCGTTGACGCCGCCGGCGGCGTTGACGCGGTCAAAGTACAGGCGCGCGCCCTGCGCGAACGGCACGGCCAGCGTGCTGCCCGGCCCGGTCATGGCCAGGGACTGGCCCAGCGCGACCGCGGTCTTGCTGATGCCGTCCTCGGCCTGAGCCCCTGCCGTGAACAGACCGGCCAGGGCCGCTACCATGGTGGCTCTGGCGGCGGCGCGGAATGCGCGCATTCCGTTTATTGTTGTTGTCATGATATGTCTCCCGCCGGGATGCGACGATGACTGTCAATATAGAGTTGAGCCATGAGCAATACCATCCGCATCTCCCCTAAGACCGAGGCCAACCCTGACAGCAGGCTGAAGCCGGCGGCCGTGCAGGTGCGAGGCGCCTGCCCGCACGACTGCCCCGACACCTGCTCGCTGCTGACCACGGTGGAAGACGGCGTCGCCGTTCGCGTGCAGGGCAACCCCGACCACCCCCACACAGGCGGCGTGCTGTGCAACAAGGTGTCCCGCTACACCGAACGCACCTATCACCCCGAGCGCCTGCTGCGGCCGCTCAAACGCAGTGGCCCCAAAGGCAGCGGGCAGTTTGAGCCCGTCAGCTGGGAAGCGGCGCTGGCCGACATCGCGGCGCGCCTCCAGCCCATCGCGGCGCGCAACCCTGAGGCCATCGTGCCCTACAGCTATGCCGGCACCATGGGCCAGGTGCAAGGCGAGAGCATGGCCGGCCGGTTTTTCAACCGGCTGGGCGCTTCGCTGCTGGACCGCACCATCTGCGCTTCGGCGGGCAGCGAAGGCCTGACGCAGACGCTGGGCGGCAAGGTCGGCATGCGGGTGGAGTTTTTTGCCGAATCCAAACTCATCATCATCTGGGGCAGCAATTCCATCGGCAGCAACCTGCACTTCTGGCGCTATGCGCAACAGGCCAAGCGCGACGGTGCAAAACTCATCTGCATCGACCCGCGCAAAAGCGAAACCGCCGAAAAATGCCATGAGCACATCGCGCTGCTGCCGGGCACCGACGCCGCGCTGGCGCTGGCGCTGATGCACGAGCTGATCACCCACGACTGGCTCGACCACGACTACATCGCGCAGCACACGCTGGGCTGGCAAGGCCGCGAAGGCGGCCTGCACGAGCGCGCATTGCAATGGAGCCCCGAGCGCGCGGCCGCCGTGTGCGGCGTGCCGGCGGAACAAATCCGCTCGCTCGCCCGCGACTACGGCCAATGCATGGTGAACAAACAACCGGCCGCGATACGCCTGAACTACGGCATGCAGCGCGTGCACGGCGGCGGCAATGCGGCACGCGCTGTGGCCTGCCTGCCGGCGCTGACGGGCGCATGGCGCCACCGCGCCGGCGGCGTGCTGCTGAGCAGCTCGGGCCTCTTTCCGGTCGACAAGGCCGCGTTGCAACGACCCGACCTGCTTGAGGGCCGCCAGCCGCGCACCATCAACATGAGCACCATCGGCAATGCCTTGCTCGAGCCCGCATCACCGCAGTTCGGCCCGCAGATCGAGGCGCTCATTGTCTACAACAGCAACCCGGTGGCGGTGGCACCCGAGTCCGGCAAGGTGGTACAAGGCTTTGCGCGGGAAGACCTTTTCACCGTGGTGCTCGAGCACTTCCAGACCGACACAGCCGACTACGCCGACTACATCCTGCCGGCCACCACGCAGCTGGAACATTGGGACGTGCATGCTTCCTACGGCCACACCGACGCATTGCTGAACCGACCCGCCGTAGCGCCGCAGGGCCAGGCCAAGCCCAACACCCAGATTTTTCGCGAGCTGGCAGCCCACATGGGCTTTACCGACCCGTGCTTTGCCGACAGCGACGAGCTGCTGTGCCGCGCGGCTTATGGCGACAAGGTGGACTTCCACCAACTGCTCGATAAAGGCTTTGCCACTTTGCAGCTGCCTGATGCGCCGTTTGCAGAAGGCAACTTCCCCACGTCATCGGGCCGCTGCGAATTTTTCAGCGCGAGGCTGGCCGCCACGGGTGCCAGCGGCCTGCCCGACCACGTACCGAATCACGAAGCGGCCGGCACGTCGGACCAATTTCCGCTCGCCATGATTTCGCCGCCCGCGCGCAATTTTCTCAACTCGAGTTTTGTCAACGTGAAAAGCCTGCGCGACATCGAGACTGAACCCGTGCTGGAAATCCATGCCGACGATGCCGCCGCGCGCGGCATCACCACGGGCGCCATCGTCAAGGTCTTTAACCGGCGCGGTGAATACCGCGTCAAGGCCGAAGTCTCCACACGGGCACGCCCCGGCGTGGTCAACGGCCTGGGCATCTGGTGGCGCAAGCTGGGCCTGGACGGCACCAATGTGAACCAGCTGACCAGCCAGCACCTGACCGACATGGGCCGCGGCCCGGTGTTCTACGACTGCCTGGTGCAGGTGCAGCGCGAGGCACAGCCCGCCTGAGCACAGTGAGCCGAGTGCGCGCCATGACACCGGGCAAGCTGGGCGCCGCGCTGGTCGCGGCCGCGGTGCTGTGCCTGGCGGGTTGCGCCGACCTGGGTTATTACTGGCAGTCCATGAGCGGCCACATGCAAATGCTCAATGCTGCCCGGCCCGTGGACGAGTGGCTCGGCGACACGCAGACCTCGGCCTCGCTGAAAAGCCGTCTGGCGCTGGCGCAACGCATCCGCAGCTTCGCCGTGGCCGAGCTGAAACTGCCCGACAACGCCAGCTACCGGCGCTATGCCGATCTGCACCGCAGCGCGGTGGTGTGGAACGTGGTGGCTGCACCGCAGTTTTCACTCACGCTCAAGACCTGGTGCTTTCCCGTGACGGGCTGCGTCGGTTACCGCGGCTATTTCAGCGAGCCGCAAGCGCGCGCTGAAGCAGCCAGGCTCAAGGCCGAGGGCCTGGAAACCAGCGTTTACGGCGTGCCCGCCTATTCCACGCTGGGCTGGATGAACTGGGCCGGCGGCGACCCCCTGCTGAACACCTTCATCGGCTATCCCGAGGGAGAGCTGGCCCGGCTGGTTTTCCACGAACTCGCGCACCAGGTGGTGTATGCGCCGGGCGACACGATGTTCAACGAGTCCTTTGCCACCGCCGTCGAACGGCTGGGCAGCGAGCGCTGGCTGGCCACGCAGGCGGGCGATGACGCGCGCAAAGCCTACGCCGTGTTTGACGGACGGCGCCGGCAGTTCCGGGCGCTGGCGCTGGCCACGCGCCGCGAGCTGGCCGCCATTTATGATCAAAATGATGCTGCAGCCCAATCAGAACGGGCGCAAGGAGCTATGAAAACCATAGCGTACAAGCGCTTTCGTGATGCCTATGCCGGACTCAAGGCCTCGTGGGACGGGTTTGCCGGCTATGACCTGTGGGTGGCGAACGCCAACAATGCCTCCTTCGGCGCGCAGGCCGCCTATGACGAACTGGTACCGGGTTTTGAGGCGCTGTTTGAGCGCGAGGGCCGCGACTGGCAACGGTTTTATGATGAGGTCAAAAAGCTGGCGCGCCTGCCCAAGGACGAGCGCCGCAAGGCACTTGAAAAACACAACACGGAGACCCCGAATGGCTGACATCCAGATCCAGCGCGAACACACCCTCGGCTTGGCGGAGGCGCGCAAAGTCGCCTTCAAATGGGCCGAGCAGGCAGAAGAAAAATTCGACATGGAATGCACCTATGAAGAAGGCCAGACCGAAGACCTGGTCAGCTTCACCCGCTCGGGCGTCAGCGGCACGCTGACCGTCACCAAAGACCGCTTTGAGCTCAGCGCCAAACTCGGCTTCCTGCTCGGTGCATTCAAAGACAAGATCGAAGGCGAGATCGTGAAGAACCTGGACACCCTGATCGCAAAAAAGCCCGCAGCCAAAAAAGCCGCCGCCAAGAAGAAGACCGCCTGAGTCCAGGCCGGCGCCGTGAACTACAACCTCGCCCGGTTTGACCTGGTGTCTGTCCGCCTGGCGGTGGCCTGCGCCCAAACAGGCAGCCTGACGGCGGCAGCACGTGATTCGCACCTGGCGCTGGCCGCGGCCAGCCGGCGCATTCGCGAACTGGAAGACGCCTTGGGCGAGGCGCTGTTCGAGCGCCACCCGCGCGGCCTGTTGCCCACGGCGGCCGGACGCGTCTTCGTCAAACACGGGCTCACGCTGCTGCAAACCATGGAGCAGCTGGGCGGCGAGCTGGCAGACTTGCGGCGCGGCATTGCACGCCACATACGCCTGTGCGCAAGCAGCGCGGCCATCAGCCAGTTTTTGCCGCCGCTGCTGGCGCGCTATGGCGAGCTGCACCCGCAGGTGCATATCGACCTGGAAGAGCAGGTGTCGGAAGCTGTAGCGGCCACGCTGCGCGAAGGCCGGGCGGATGTGGCGGTATTTGTGGAAGGGCCCGACACCAAGGGGCTGGACACACGCCTTTTTCGTGAGGACGAATTGGTGCTGATCCTGCCGGCCGGCCACGCACTGGCGCGCAGCAAGACGCCGCTGGCGTTTGTCGATACGCTCGATGAAGAATGGATCAGCCTGACCGCCGGTGCCGCCATGCTGCAAAAACAGCAACAAGCCGCGCTGGCCGCCAACCGGCCGCTCAAGCTGCGCATGCAGGTGCGCAGCTTTGACGCCGTGTGCCACATGGTGGCCTCTGGCCTGGGTGTGGCCATCCTGCCCAAGGCCGCGACCCTGCCCATGGTTAAAAGCATGAAGCTCGGCTGGCGGCCGCTGGCAGACGCCTGGGCCAAACGCAGGCTGCTGACGGCCACCATGGCGGGCCAGTCCGATGCGGGCATTACCTCGCTGGTGGACTTCCTGAGCCCCAAAGATGCCCCGTCTTCGCAAAACGCGAAACCCAAGGCACCAAAGCGCAAATAGACGAAGCCGGCCGGCGGCGGCAAACTGCCGGCCATGCCCTCCCCTGAAAAATCCCTCGCGGCTTCCCCCAACGCTTCCAGTCAAGGCCCACTCGCCGGACTCAAAGTCCTGGAGCTCGGCCAGCTGATTGCCGGCCCTTTCGCCGCCAAGACGCTGGCTGACTTCGGCGCCGACATCATCAAGATCGAAACGCCGGGTGCGGGCGACCCGCTGCGCAAATGGCGCTTGCTGAAAGACGGCACCTCGGTGTGGTGGCAGGTGCAGTCGCGCAACAAGCGCTCCGTGGCGCTGGACTTGAAGAGCCCCGAAGCCCAGGCCATCGTGCGCCAGCTCGCGCTTGACGCCGACGTGCTGATCGAGAACTTCCGTCCCGGCGCCATGGAAGGCTGGGGCCTGGGGCCTGACGAATTGCTGGCGCTGAACCCGCGCCTCATCATGCTGCGCATCAGCGGCTACGGCCAGACCGGCCCCTACCGCGACAAGCCGGGCTTCGGCGTGGTGGCCGAAGCCATGAGCGGCCTGCGCCACCTGACGGCCGAGCCGGGGCGCGTGCCGGTACGCGTAGGCGTGAGCATCGGCGACACGCTGGCCGCGCTGCACGGCGTGATCGGCATCCTGCTGGCGATGCAGGAGCGGCAACGCTCAGGCAAAGGCCAGGTGATCGACGTGGCGCTGTATGAGGCGGTGTTCAACTGCATGGAAAGCCTGCTGCCCGAATACAGCGCGTTCGGTGCGGTGCGCGGCGCGGCCGGCAGCGCCCTGCCCGGCATCGCGCCCAGCAACGCCTACCTCTGCAAGGACGGCGGCTACGCGCTCGTCGCAGGCAATGGCGACAGCATCTTCAAACGCTTGATGGCGACCATAGGCCGCAATGACCTGGGCGGCGACCCGGCACTGGCCGACAACGCCGGCCGCGTGGCGCGTGTGGCCGAGATCGACGCAGCCATCGGCGAGTGGACCCTGGGCCTCACAGTGGATGAAGTACTGGCGGCGCTCGACAAGGTGTCGGTGCCCGCAGGCCGTATTTACACCGTGGCCGACATCGCCGCCGACCCTCACTACGAGGCGCGCGGCATGCTCGATGAGGTGCAGATGGACGACGGAAGCGTGCTGGCCGTGCCCGGCATCGTGCCCAAGCTTTCACGCACGCCGGGTGGGCACCGGCGCAATGCGCCGCAGGTCGGGCAAGACACCGATGCGGTGCTGCGTGAGATGGGTCTCTCGACCGAACAGATCCAGGCCTTGAAAGACAAAGGCATCGTGGCCGGAAAGGATGCCATATCGTGAACACCAAAAAACGGATTTTCTTCAATGAGGTCGCCACACGTGACGGCTTCCAAATCGAACCGGATTTCATCCCGACCGATGACAAGGTCGCGCTGGTCGACGCGCTCAGCGAATGCGGCTACGCCAAGATCGAAGTGACCTCGTTCACTTCGCCCAAGGCCATTCCCATGCTGCGCGACGCCGAGGAAGTGATGGGCCGCATACGTCGCATGCCCGGCGTCGAATACACGGTGCTGGTGCCCAACCTGCGCGGCGCCGAGCGCGCACTGGAGTCGCGCGCAGACGAGCTCAACCTGGTGATGTCGGTGTCGGAAACGCACAACCTGTCCAACCTGCGCATGCCGCGCGAAAAAAGCTTTGCCGCACTGTCCGACGTGATTCGTCACGTTGATGGCCGCACGCCCATCAATATTTCACTCTCGTGTTGCTTCGGCTGCCCGATGGAAGGCGAAGTGCCCGAAGAAGAAGTGCTGCGCTGGAGCGATCGTTTTGCCGCCTTCGGCGCAGACCGTGTGCGCGGCCTGACGATCTGCGACACCACCGGCATGGCCCACCCGGCGCAAGTCAGCCGCATGGTGGAGGTTCTGCAACAGCGCTTTGAAGGCTTGCAGCTGACACTGCACTTTCACAACACGCGTGGCATGGGCCTGGCCAATGTGCTGGCGGCTGTGCAGGGCGGCATCACCCGCTTTGACGGCTCGCTGGGCGGCCTGGGTGGCTGCCCTTACGCACCCGGCGCCAGCGGAAACATCAGCAGCGAAGATGCCGCGCACATGCTGGACGCCATGGGCTACGACACCGGCATGGACATTGAAAAGCTGCTGGCGGTGGCGCGGCAGATGCCCGGCATCGTCGGCCATGAAGTGCCCGGCCAGGTTGCCAAGGCCGGCCGCATCACCGACCTGCATGCACCACCGCCTTATGTGGCCGAGTTGCGAACGGCATCGGCGTGACCCATTCATAAATTCAAACCCGCCTGCAAAAAGCAACCCTAAAACTACGACTGGAGACAAAACCCATGACTTTCATTTCCCGCAGAACTCTGCTCACCGTGGCCGGACTCAGCACGGCTGCCTGGCTCAGTCCGGTGCGCGCACAGCTCGCCGGCAAACCGATCACGCTGGTGGTTCCTACGGCAGCCGGCGGTACCACCGACATTGCTGCGCGCATGCTGGCCGAGCCGCTCGGCCGGATTCTCCAAACCTCGGTGGTCGTGGACAACCGAGGTGGCGGCAACGGCAACATCGCCGGCCAGATGGTGGCGCGCGGCCCGGCCGACGGCACCAACCTGCTGGTGCAGTACTCGGGGTACCAGTGCATCACGCCGCTGATCCAGCCGGTGCCCGGCTTTGACCCGGCAACCAACCTCAAGCCCCTGGGTCATTTGATTGATGCACCACAACTGCTGGTGGTGCGCGGCAACTTCCCGGCCGACAACTTCGCGGACTTCATCAAGTACGTCAAGGCCAACCCCGGCAAGGTCAACTACGCGTCCAGCGGCAACGGCTCGCTGCAGCACGTGACCACCGAGCTGCTCAAGGACCTGACGAAGACCTTCATGGTGCACATTCCCTACCGCGGCACCGGCCCGGCGCTGAATGACCTGCTGGCCGGCACTGTGGACTTCACCATCACCACGCCGCCACCGCTCCTGCCGCACATCCGCGCGGGCAAGCTCAAGGCACTGATGGTGACCGGCCGCAATCGCCTGGCCGCGCAACCCAATGTGCCGACCGCCATCGAGGCCGGCGTGCCGCTGGTGGCGTCGTCGTGGTTCGCGGTCTATGGGCCGACGGGCTTGTCTGCCGACTTGCAAAGCCGCCTCTCGCTGGCGATCAAACAGGTGGTCGAGTCGGACAGTTTCAAAAAACGCGCCGAAGAGCAAGGCGCCAAAGCGGTTGTTATGAGCGGGGCCGAGCTGGCTACTCTGGGGGACAACGAACGCAAGATGTGGGGGCGGATTGTCAAGCTGGCGAATATCAAAGCAGATTGAGCAGAGCGGGAGCGGATAAAAATCTAGTCTGCTAGGCTAGGAAGTTGGAATTTTGCAGCGCTGCCGGCCGTGAATGACCGGCCAGC
This sequence comes from Polaromonas sp., assembly GCF_039932935.1. Taxonomy (GTDB): domain Bacteria; phylum Pseudomonadota; class Gammaproteobacteria; order Burkholderiales; family Burkholderiaceae_C; genus Polaromonas. The sequence continues at coordinate 79,344 of NZ_JBDTPB010000070.1, read as the reverse complement.
AATCGGATGAAAACGCAAAAGCAGAAATCAAAACCGTCGAAAAATTACCCCTTCACCACTTTCACCGGCCGTTTCCAATTAGGCAAACTGATCTGCTTGCCCCGCGCCACGCTGAGCGAACCGGGCGGCGTGCTTCGGGTGATGGTGGAGCCGCCGCCGACCGTGCCGCCTGCGCCGATGGTGACAGGCGCCACCAGCACACAATTGCTGCCGATGTGCACGTCAGCCTCGATCACCGTGTGGTGCTTGTTGGCGCCGTCGTAGTTGGCGGTGATGCTGCCCGCGCCGTAGTTGACCCGTTCACCCACGGTGGCATCGCCCAGGTAGGCCAGGTGGTTGGCCTTGGCGCCTTTGGCCAGCGTGGCGTTTTTGACTTCGACAAAGTTGCCGATGTGCACTTCGGCGCCCAGTTTTGCGCCGGGGCGCAGGCGTGCAAAAGGCCCGACCAGTGCGCCCTCGCCTACCTGCACGCCGAGCTTTTCCCCGTCGATGTGGGTAAAGGGATGGATGACTGCGCCGGCAGCGATCGTGCAGTTGGCGATGACGCAGTTGGCGCCTATGCGCACGCCATCGCCCAAGGCGACCTGGCCTTCAAACAGGCAGTTCACGTCGATCTCGACATCCCGGCCACAGCCGAGCGTGCCGCGCACGTCGAGCCGCGCCGGATCGGCAAGCCGTACGCCTTGCTCCATCAGGGCCACGGCCACGCGGCTTTGGTACGCGCGTTCCAGTTCGGCCAGTTGCACGGGGCTGTTCACACCGGCAACCTGGGCTGCATCGGTGATCTGGTGGGCCACTACGGCCACGCCGTCGGCCACCGCAAACTTCACGATGTCGGTGAGGTAATACTCGCCTTGCGCATTCTTGTTGTCCAGCCGGGCCAGCCAGGCGCGCAGCAGCCGCGTGGGAACCGCCATGATGCCGCTGTATATCTCGCGGATGTCGCGTTGGGCGGCTGTGGCGTCCTTGTGTTCAACAATGGCCCTGACCTGTGCCGAGCTTTCGGTGCCGGCACGCACAATGCGGCCATACCCTGCGGGGTCGTCCATGTTCAGGGTCAGCAATGCAAGGCGCTGGCTGTCGCATTGCGCCAGCAAGGCTTGCAGCGTGGCCACCTGGGTCAGCGGCACATCACCTGACAGCACCAGCGTGACGCCGTCGTCGGCCAGCAGAGGCAGCGCCTGCTGCACCGCGTGGCCGGTGCCCAGCTGCGGCTCTTGCCGGGCGAATTGCAGGCTGACAGGCTGTGCATCCACTCCGCCGTGTTGCGGCGTAAAACGGTGACAGGCGGCTTCCACCGCGTCGGCACCGTGGCCGGTAATGACGACTGCCTTGCGCGCTGACAAAAAAGCAGCGCATTCGATGACATGCTGCAACAAGGCCTTCCCGCCCAATCGGTGCAAAACCTTGGGTAAGCTGCTCTTCATCCGCGTGCCTTTGCCCGCGGCCATGATGACGACATCAACTGGGGTTGCCATGAAATTTCCTCTGGATTTTCGAAGGATGAGAAGTGAAAGGCGTTCCGCATCTGCCGGGGCAGGATGGGCGCGCAGCCTACGGATTATCGGGGTGCTGGCAGCCATGCTGCTGGGAGCCCTGCTGCCGGCTTGTACCGTGATGATGAAACTCGCCTACAACCAGGCGTCTGAGCTGGTCTATTGGCACCTGGACGGCCATTTTGACTTCACCGACATCCAAGGCGTGCAGGTCCGGGCCGAGCTTGGCAAGCTGCATGCCTGGCACCGGCAGACCCAGCTTCCTGGCTACATCGACACCTTGCAAAAACTGCAGCAACAAATGCCGCAGGACATGGACACGGCAAAGGCCTGTGCGGTATATGCCGATCTGCGCCGCAAACTGCAGGTGGTGGCTGAGCAGGCAGGGCCCATGACGGCAAGGCTGGCCGGCACGCTGCACGCAAGCCAGATGAAAAAGCTGCAGCAGCGCTTTGACAAAGGCAATGCCGACTACCGCGAAGACTTTCTGGAGTCCGCCAAAACCAGCCGGAAAAAACGCTACAAGGAGGCCGTGAACCGGGCTGAAATGCTTTACGGGCGTCTGGACGAAAAGCAGCTGGACATCATCGGCCGACGGATTGACATGTCCCATTTCGACGCGTCCGTGTCTTACCGCGAAAGACTGCGCCGCCAGCAAGATGCGCTGCAAACACTGCGCCCCTTGACCGGCGGCCAAAGCACGCCTGACAAGACACACACAGCCGTCAAAGGGCTGTTTGAGCGCACGCTGAGTTCACCCGACACGGCCTATCGCGACTACCTTGAAAGCCTGAGCCAGGACATCTGCCAGGGATTCGCCGAGCTGCACAACAGCACGACACCTGCGCAGCGCGGCAAAGCCGTCGAAGTGCTTCATCGCTATGAGCGGGATTTCAGGACCTTGAACGGCCAGAAGGCCTAGGCCTGACCTGCGAGCGCTGCGGGCGGCGGCATCCGACACATACATCAGTCGCGCGTGCTTTCCCGCTCTTGGCCCATCTGCCCCGCGCCTCGCTCAGTGTGCTCGGGTGACTGGCGCGGCTGGAACTCTCGGGACCCGCTGCTTTGCTGTTGCTGGCGGTCCACGAAACGGTGAGGCTGTTGCTGCAGCCGCGCGCGGCATGGCCGTGTCGGCAACGAAGGCGCGGGTACAGAAGGATGGGTGTTGCTCATGATGCGGTGTCCGGTGTTGCGGGTCCGCGGATTCCTGCTGAATTCGCTCGGATCCGCCAAGCATTCACCATAAGAGGCCACATCAATAGTCTTTGTCATCCGCCCGGGGCGCTTGCTGTCGGCTTTCGCCTACGACGAAGGCCTACAACAACGGCACCTGTGCCGGCGGCGTGTCGTAATAGTCGGCAATACGCTCCAACGCCCGGGTGTTGAGCAGCCGCAGCCGGCCATCTTCGATTTCGTGCAGCCCCAGCTGGCGCAGGCGCCTGAGGGTCTTGTTGGTGTGCACCAAAGACAAGCCCAGCGCATCGGCAATGTGTTGCTGGTTGATGGGAAAGTCGATCCAGCCGTTTTCCGCCATTCCGACGCGGTCCAGCCTTCGATACAGATGCATCAGCAGCATGGCTACACGCTCGGTTGCGTTGCGCCGCCCGGCCGTCAGCAGGTGGTCGTCGACGATTCCTTCCTCGCGCGCGGCAAGCCAGGTAATGTCGTACCCCAGGCTCGGGTGGTTGCGGTACAGCTCCCACAAGCCTTCGCGTGGAAACACGCACAGGCTGCAATCCGTGATGGCTTCAATCCCGTGCATGGATCCGTCGGCAAATTTTTGCTGCAAGCCGATAAAGTCGCCCGGCAACAGGAAGTTGAGAATCTGCCGGCGGCCATCGCTCATGGTTTTGTAACGGAAGGCCCAACCCGCGTACAAGGTGAAAAGCTTTCCATTGGGCTTTTGCTCATGCAGGAGGGTGGCCCCAGCGCTGGCGGTGGTGGTGCCAGACCGGAAAGCCTCAATGAAATCCAGCTCTTCGACCGCGATGGGCGAAAAAGCGCCGGTTTTGCGCAGTCCGCATGCTCTGCAGGCAGGCGGGCAGATCGCTGTAGTTGGTACTGAATTGTTCATCGAAGACGAATTTTACGTACATGAGCATATGTCTTTTGACATTGCGGTGCGATGTGCGGCCCATTACATTTGCCCGCGTATGCTCAAAAAAACGACAAAACTGTATGAAATTCTTTACGTCAGCACCCTCGCCCCGGAAGCCCCGATCAGTGTTGTCGCGGACATCGCCGGTAAAGCCCGCCAGGTCAATGCCGAGCTGGGAGTCACGGGACTTTTGATCTTTGACGGCATGCGGTTTTGCCAGCAACTGGAGGGCAACCAGAAGGAGGTGCTCAAACTGCTGGAGCGCATACGCCAGGACACACGCCACGTTCAGATGGAGGTGCTGCACCATGGCGAGCTGGCGGAAAGACGCTTCAGGCGATTCAGCCTGGGTTACGCCTCCGTCGGAGATGGCGATGCGCTTGGCCGTTTGGAGGAACTTGACACGCAGGTTGCGCTTGACGCTTTTCTTGCCTTGCTGCCCACACTGGATCTTGACGCCTGACGGACGCACCGTGACACGGCTCAGCGGGAGCAATTCAGCACCACAAACGCTATCAATTCAATAGCTACTGGCGCTCGTCCTTATTAGACAGCAGGCCCAATTGATACCAAAAAGCCTGACAGGCTGAAGCTGACGCAGCTTATATGTGCGTGGCCAGCCAGGTCACGGCAGTGTCTGCCAGCGCGTTGAGGGACGCGTTCCCGGCCAGGGTCAGCACGCCGGCTTCGGCCGAAGGATCCTGCAGCGCCTCGAACTGACTGGCCACAAGGCTGGGTGGATAGAAATGACCGGGACGTGAAGAGACCCGCCGCAGGGATTCGACCTGGCTGATGGCCAGGTGCACAAACTGCAGGCCCGGCGCGGCGCGGCGCAGGCTGTCGCGGTAAGCGGCCTTGAGCGCCGAGCAAGTGAGCACCACGCCGGCAGGGTGACGCGCCAGCTCCGCCCCGAGCTGGCGCAGCCAGTCGGCGCGGTCTTCGTCGGCCAGGGGAACGCCTTGCTGCATTTTCCGGATGTTGCCGGGCGGATGGAAATCATCTCCTTCAATCAGCGGCAGCCCCAGCTGGTCGGCCATCAAGCGCCCAACGGCCGACTTGCCGCAACCGGCCACACCCATGACCACCACGTGAACTGCCCGCCCCGCGCGTTGCATTTCGGCTGCGGGAAAAGAATGGGGCGGAAAATGGGGCGGAAGAACTGAAACCATGCCAAATTATCGTGGCCCACCGCGTTGTCGGGTGTCACACCCGCACCATCTTCAAAAATCCCACCCGATACCACAACGTTTTTGAGGCAAGAGACCGCTTCATCGGTTCATTTGGTATGGTGGCTGCATTGGCTTCTTCCTCCAATGATTTTGCGACCTACTGTTGCGAGCTTCTCGCAGGCGTCGGACCTTGCACCGCCAAACGCATGTTTGGCGGGTTTGGCATCAGCACATCGGGCTTGACCTTTGCGCTGGTGGCGGATCTGGGGGGTGGGGAAAGACTATGGCTTAAGGCGGATGCCGACAGCGTGGCGAAGTTTGAGCAGGAAGGCTGCGATCGCTTCAGCTACGAAGTCACCCGCAACGGCGTGCCCAAGGTGCAAAGCATGAACTACTACAGCGCACCGGAGGAAGCGATGGAGTCCCCGCAGCTGATGCTTCAGTGGGCACGGGTCTCTCTGGACTGCGCGCTGAAGGCCAAGTCAGGAAAACCGGAAAAGCGGGCTGCAACGGGCGCTTCAGCGCGGCGCAAGGCTGGCCCCACCTGAGACAAGCGTGACAAGGACGGGCGCTTGGCCAGCGCGGTGCCCAGGTTCTACCGCAGACAAAAAAATGCCCGCAACCTTGCGGCTGCGGGCGAACGGCTTTCCTAAGCAGAAATCAGTGTTTGAAATGAAGGCTTGTCAGACCAGGTTGGACATAGCCAGCACGTTGCAGTTTCGCCCTGCGCTGGCGTTGTTTTTGTAGCCATCAAAGTCATGGCCCGCCGCCGGTTGCCTGCGGGCGGCGACAAACCCCGCGGCCACGGGCGTCAGCACGGCTTCCAGCGCCGCAGCGGCGACCCGGATCAGTCCACGGCCAAGGCGCAGCACAGCGCCGGCTGCCAGGCCAAACGCGGCGCGCAGGTCCACCAGGGGCTGCAGCACACCGGTGCGCCAGCCTGCGGCGTCGGCCTCCTGCGGTACTTCAACACGAACGCTCGCCGGCTCCCAGCTGAAATAAGCCGATGCCGCGTGGCCGGTACTGAAGGACTCCATCACCAGCGACTCACCCGCCCTGAGCGTCAGGCTTTCGCCGCGCATCAGGAAGTGATCACCGGCCCGGGCGTGAATGTCCTGGCTGGCACCGTCAAACGTGGCCCACACGCGGCCATGCGCAATACGCAACACACCGGCCTGCGACGCGCGCAGCGTCAGCGCTCGGCCCACGCCCAGTTTCCAGAAGCCCGCCAAGCCGTCAACGTGGCCGTTGGTGGCATCGGAAGCTTGTTGCAGGAAGCGGTCGCCTGAGAGGTGAGAAGCTGCGTGGTCCATGGTGTTCTCCAAAAAGGGCACAAAGTGAGTGATGAGGGTTGAATCATCTCGCCGCAGGCTTGCACAGTCCAATGAAATCGCGGTAAGCTATTCATTCCATAATCGCATTAATCAATCAGGCCTGATTTGCCCTAATTCACCTTTTTTCACCCCCAAACCCTCATGCTGCATTCACAAACCCACCTGCGCTCCCGGCCCATTTCCGCTGGCCAGCTGCGCGCTTTTGAAGCCGTCGCACGCCACCTCAATTTCCGCGCCGCCTCGGAAGAGCTGGCGCTCACCCAGTCCGCGGTAAGCCGCCAGATCCAGGGCCTGGAGGAAGACGTCGGCGTGAGCCTTTTTCACCGCCATACCCGGGCCGTGGAGCTGACCAACGCCGGCGGCATCCTGCTGCGGGCGGTCACGCCCTCGCTAGAACGCATTGATGGGGCGGTGCGCCAAATACGCCAGACCGCCGGCCGAAAGAGCGTCTCGCTCACCACGTTTGCCTCGTTCGCGTCGATGTGGCTGATCCCACGGCTGGAAGGCTTCCAGCGCGACAACCCCGACATCGACATCCGGATTGATGCATCCGATGTCGCGGTGGATCTCGATATTTCAGACCTGGACATGGCCCTTCGCTATGCCCCGGCCAGCGCCATGCCGCCGGGCGCCATACGCCTTTTTGGCGAGCAGATCACGCCGGTCATCAGCCCCTGGCTGCTCAAAAGCGGGCCGCGCCTGAAAAAGCCCGACGACCTGGCGCAGTTCACGCTGATTGAAGCGGGTGACGCACATCACACCCACCTGGAATGGCTGACCTGGCGCCGCTGGCTGGAGCAGCACGCGAGTCCCAAGCTGGAGGCAAAGCGCTGGCTGTACTTCAACTACGCCTACCAGATGGTGCAGGCCACCCTGACGGGCCAGGGCGTGGTGCTGGCGCGCCTGCCGCTGATTGCCGAGAGCCTGGCCTCGGGCGACCTGGTGGAGCCCTTGCCGCAAATGCGCATGGAGTCACCGATGAGCTACTGGTTGATCATCGGGCCACGCAATGTGGCTCGTCCTGAAGTGTTGGCGTTTTGCGATTGGCTCAAACGCCAGGCCGCGCAGACGCGCGAGGCGATTGGGGATGTGCCCGACCCGGATACCCTGGATTCTCTTGACTGAGCGCACTTACGTTCGTGCGTAGCCTTTCCCCTTTCCCCTTTCCCCTTTCCCCTTTCCCCTTTCCCCTTTCGCCCCCGATCCTTTTCTCCGTTCGCCCTGAGGTATCGAAGGGTCGGCGCCCCAGCTTCGATACCTCAGCCCGAACGGGTAAAGCGATCCAGCGACAACAGAAGGGCATTCGAGGCGCACAGAAAATCCGTTCGCCCTCAGCCTGTCGAAGGGTTGGAGCGGCGTACGGCTTCGACAAGCTCAGCCCGAACGGAAACTCAGCTCAGGCTGCGCCGCGCTTCAGCAGCCGCCCGGCACGTGCCTGCCCCCTGGCATTGGCCGCATCGGCGGTGCCGGCCACATAGGCCAGCTCGCCGTTCACAAACACTTTCTCGATGCCTTCGGACACCGCGATCGGGTCTTGGTAGGTGGCCACGTCGCGCACGCGGGCCGGGTCCAGCACCACCACATCGGCATACCAGCCGACCTGCAGCTGGCCGCGCTGATGAAGGCGGAAGTTGCGGGCCGACAGGCCGGTCATCTTGTGGATCGCAGTCTCCAGCGAAAACAGCTGCTGCTCGCGCCAGTAGCGCGCCAGCACGCGCGGGAAGGCGCCCCACAGGCGCGGGTGCGGATGCTTGTCGTGCGGCAGCCCGTCGGAGCCGATCATGGAGAGCGGATGCGAGATGACGCGTTTGACGTCGTCCTCGTGCATCTGGAAGTAGCAGGCACCACCCGGCTGCAGGCGGCGGCAGGCGGCCTTCTGGTCCACGCCCCATTCCTCGGCAATGGAGGCCAGCGTGCGACCCATCATTTCAGGGTGGGGGGTGGACCAGCTCAAGAGAACATCGATCACGCCGTCGACCAGGTCTTCGCGCAGCACGGTCGAGCCAGCCACGTAGGGATAGACATCCATCGCAATATCCTGGCGCTTCGCCATCGCGTCGATCAGCGGCAGTGTCTCGCGCGTGCGGCCCCAGTTGGCCGGGCCGGCGCACTTGTGGTGCGAAATCACCAGCGGCACGCCTGCTTCGAAGGCGCAGTCGCCGGCCTCGTGCATGGCCTCGAGGATGTCGGCCATCTCCGAGCGCATGTGGGTGGCGTAGATGCCGCCGTACCGCGCGACGACACGCGCCAGCGAGGTCACCTCGGCCGCTGGCGCCGGCATGGCTTCGGCATAAAACAGGCCCGACGACAGGCCGATCGCACCCTGGGCCATGCATTGTTCCAGCAGGCCGCACATGGCGGCCACTTCATCAACGGTGGCCGGCCGGTTGAGGTCGCCCACGCAGGCATAGCGCAGCGTGGTGTGGCCGATCAGCGGCGCCACATTGACGGCCGGTTGCGCCTCAGCCACCGCCTGCGCATAGGCATCCACCGAAGGGTACTTGAACGAATTGCCCAGCAAGGTAAGGGCGCCTTGCGGTTCCTCCACCACGAAAGGCGCGACCGACAGGCCGCAATTGCCGGTGACCACTGTGGTGATGCCCTGTGACAGCTTGGGAAACATGCCGGGGGCATTCAGCACGATGGCATCGTCGTGGGTGTGCACGTCAATGAAGCCGGGCGCGATCACCAGGCCACTGCAGTCGCACACCTGGACATCAGCGAGCGCCAGACCATCCGGCAGGCGGTGGCGCAGGCCAGGGCCCACAGCCACGATCCGGTCGCCCAGCAGCAGCAAGTCACCCGGTTGACCGGCCGCGCCGGTGCCATTCACGAGCAAGCCGTTTTCCAGCAAAGTGGCGCGCGTCATCGCACTTTCCCGACCGTGAGCTTGGCGCCTTCGTCCCACTCCAGCCGTGGGTGGTGGTGCATGTCCACGCCGCGCGTCTCCAGCGTGCGCTGGATGTTGGCCAGCCGGTTCACCGCTTTGTCGCCCAGGCGCTGCGCCACCAGCACCGTCAGAATCTCGATCACCGTCAAATGCGCCAGGTAGGCCTCGGGGCCCACCGGCATCACCGGATCTGGCGCCACTTCCACGCCCAGCACGATGTCGGACAGCGCGGCCAGCTGCGAGCCGGGCTGCGTCAGCGCGATGATGGTGGCGCCCTGCGAGCGCGCCACATCCACCGCCTCCAGCAGCGAAGGCATGCCGCCCACGTAGGTGATGGCCATCACGACACCGCGCGGGCCGATGGTGGCAGCCGAGATCAGCTGCAGGTGCGGATCCAGGTAGCTGTTGGAGGCCAGGCCCATGCGGTACAGCCGCGCCTGCAAGTCCGACGCCATGAAGTTGGAGGTGACGCCGACGCCGTAGCAGTCCACCCGCGTAGCCCCAACGATGGCGTCGGCCGCCGACTGCACCGCCTCCACATCAAGCTGGGCCTGTACGCTGTTGATCACCGTGGCGGCGCCGCGCGTTACCTTGGCGATCACCTGGCGGGTGTCGTCGTCGATGCGCACGCGCCGGTTCAGCGGCGAGCCGCCCACGGCGAGTTCCTGTGCCAGGGCCAGCTTGAACTCGCGCAGTCCGGGATAGCCCAGGTCGCGGCAGGTGCGCATGATGGTGGGTACCGAGCTGTTGGCGCGCTGGGCCAGGGTTTCGAAGGTTTCGTCCAGCACGCGCTGCGGGTCTTCCAGGATCAGGGCGAGCACGGTGCGTCGCGCGGCCGGCGCGCGGTCCATGATTTCGGCAATTTTTTCGAGTACGCGAGGAGTCATTTAAAAGCAGGTGACGATGGCGTCACACACGTTGGTTTGTTCGTCCACCACCGGCATCCAGCGCCATTTGTCGAAGGTGGTGCAGGGGTGGGAGATGCCCAGCGCGACCAGGTCGCCCACACGCAGGGCCTGGTGTTCCGGCCCGCTGCCGCGCAGGTAAGCGTGTTGGTCGTTCAGGCCGGTGATCTTCCAGTCGGCCGGTGCCGGCGTCATGGCGGTCTCGCCTGCCTTGCACAGGCCCAGGGGCACGGGAAGCTCCAGGTCGTAGGAGATGTCGCGCTTGCCCACCGAGAGGATGGCAACGCCCGGCTCGGGACAGGACTGCACCGCCGCCCACACTTCCATCGCCGCGTGCAGGCCGTGGCCGCAGCCCATGCGCGCGGCCACGGCATTCATGAAGCGGTGGTACGTGCCGTGGTCGTGCGTTACGTAGCAGCCGGAACGCAGCAGGCCCAGCACAGGCCGCGACAGCTCCATCTTCAGGTGTTCGGCAACCAGATCAAAGATGGCGGAGCCACCGGCCGTGAGCAGGATTTCTGGCGTCTCGAACAGCTGCTGTTCATCGCAGGCCTTGGCGATGCCCTGCACGCGCTGCATCAGCGCATTTGCGTAGGCGGTGTCGGCGTCCGACTGGCCGGTAGCGCCCAGGCCTTCGTAGCATTCGATGCCCACCAGGCGCGTGCCCTTGCAGGCGCGCAGGCGCTGCGCCAGAGCGAGCGCCTGCCCGTGGCTGCGGCAGCCGGTGCGGCCGCCGTCCACGCCGATCTCCAGCAGCACGTCGAAAGGCTGGGCGTGCGGGTTCGCCGTGTACCAGGCTTCAATGAGCTCCGCCTGCGCCAGCGAATCCACGAGAAATGCCACGCTCAGCCCGGTATGGGAACGCTTGAGGTCGGCTATGCCCTGCAGGTCCACCGCCTGGAACACCTGGTTGGCGATCAGGCAGCGCTTCGCACCGGCCGTCACGCCCGCGCGCAGTTGCGTCACGGTGGCAAAGGTCAGACCCCAGGCGCCGGCATCGAGCTGGCGCCTGAACAACTGCGGTGACATGGTGGTCTTGCCGTGCGGCGCCAGGCTCACGCCGTGGCTGCCCACAAAATCCTGCATCCATTGCAGGTTGCCGGCCAGCGCGTCGCGGCGGATCACGGCCAGCGGCAAAGGCAGGTCGCCGCGCAACACGTTCCAGCCCTGGGTGCCGACGGCCGAGCGGCGCAGCGGCGGGCTGTGGTGCGGAAAGCCCTTCCAGGAAGCGTCGAGCAGGGGGTCGAGAATGTCTTGCAGTGTCATGGTGTCGTCAATGATTCGATGTCGTCGCGGATGCAGGCTTTCAGCCGGCCGCCGCCCATGTCGCGCGGCTCTGGCCGCGTCTGCGCACAGGCGTCGATGGCGTGCGGGCAGCGTGTGCGAAACACGCAGCCCGAAGGCGGATTGACCGGGCTGGGCATGTCGCCTTGCAAGGGCACATGCACCATCTTCAGCGTGGGGTCTGGTTTGGGCGAAGCGGCCAGCAGCGCCTGGGTATAGGGATGCAGCGGCCGTGCAAAGAGCTCGGCCGTCGGCGCCACCTCCATCACCCGGCCCAGGTACAGCACGACCACCCGGTCGCACAGGTATTCCACCACATCCAGGTCATGCGAGATGAACAGCATGGTCAGTTTCAGACTGTCGCGCAGGTCGCACAGCAGATTGACCACCTGCGACTGGATGGAGACGTCCAGCGCAGACAGTGGCTCGTCAGCCACGATGAATTCAGGCTCCACCGCCAGTGCGCGCGCCACGCCGATGCGCTGGCGCTGGCCGCCCGAAAATTCGTGCGGATAACGATTGGCGTGCTCGGCGCGCAGGCCCACGAGTTCCAGCAGCTCGGCAATGCGCCGGGCGCGGGCTTCCTTGCCTTTCGCCAGGCCGTGCACCTGCAGCGCTTCGCCCAGGATGTCGCGCACGCGCATCTTCGGGTTCAGGCTGGCATAGGGGTCCTGAAAGATCATCTGCAGCTTGCTGCGCAGCGCGCGCATGCGGCTGCCTGAAGCCGCGCCCAGGTCCTCGCCGCGGTAGCTCACCGTGCCACCGGTACTGTCGACCAGGCGCAGCAGCGCACGGCCGATGGTGCTCTTGCCCGAGCCCGATTCGCCCACCAGGCCCAACGTCTCGCCGGAATGGATGACGAAGGAGACGTCGTCCACAGCGCGCACGGGCCGCACGGAGGGGCCGAAGAATTTCTGCAGGTGGCGCACCTCAATCAAGGGTGCGGCGGCTGGCGTTTCTGTACTCATGCGGCCTCCGGCACCAGGATGCAGCGGGCGCTGCCGCCGGCCTCGTCGTTGCGCAACGCCGGCATGGCATCGCGGCAGGCGGCGATGGCCTTGTCGCAACGGGGTTCGAAGGCGCAACCCGGCGGCGGCGCCAGCGGGCTGGAGACCTGGCCGCGGATGGCGTAGAGCCGGCGTTTGCCATCCAGCGCCGGCGCCCGCCCACGCTGCTGCGCCGGCAGGCAGGCCAGGAGGCCCTGGGTGTAGGGGTGCTGCGGCCGCGCGAACAGATCGTGCACGGGAGCGGCCTCCACGATGCGGCCCGCGTACATCACGGCCACGTCGTCGGCATGGTGCGCCACCACACCGAGGTTGTGGGTAATGAACAGGATGCTCATGCCAGTCTCGGCCTGCAGCCTGCGCATCAGCGCGAGGATTTGCGCCTGGATGGTCACATCCAGCGCGGTGGTGGGCTCGTCGGCGATCAGCAGCGTCGGGTCGCAGGCCATGGCCAGCGCGATCATCACACGCTGACGCATGCCGCCGGAAAGCTGGTGCGGATACTCGTGCAGGCGTTGCGCGGCGGCCGGTATCTCCACCAGTTCCAGCATGCGCAGGGCCTGGGCCAACGCGGCGGCGTGGTCCAGCCCCTTGTGCAGCCGCAGCGATTCGGCGACCTGCTCACCGACGGTGAAGACCGGGTTCAGGCTGGTCATGGGTTCCTGAAAAATCATGGCCACCTCGTTGCCGCGGATGGCGCGCATGCGCGGCTCGGGCAGGGTGAGCAGGTCCAGCGTCTCACCGGCGCGGTTGACGAACAGGGCCTGGCCACTGACCTGCGTGGAGGCCGTGCGAGGCAACAGGCGCATCAGGGTCAGGCTGGTGACCGATTTGCCCGAACCCGATTCGCCGACCAGGGCCGTGGTCTTGCCGGCACGGATGTTGAAGCTCACGTCGGCGACGGAACGGATCAGGCCTTCGTCAGTGTCGAAGAAGGTGGAAAGGTGGCGCACTTCGAGACGGTTCACATTGATTTCCGCAGGCGCGGATCCAGCAGGTCGCGGATGCCGTCGCCCAGCAATTGCAGCGACAGCGCAGTCAGAATGATGGCCAGGCCCGGGAACAGCACGATCCACAGCGCCTGGTGAGCGTACTGCTGGCTGCCGGCCACCATGGTGCCCCAGGTCGGGATTTCGGGCGGCACGCCAACGCCCAGAAACGAGAGCGCCGCCTCGGCCAGGATGGCGTAGGCGAAGATGAAGGAAGCCTGCACCAGGATGGGCGACATCAGATTGGGCAGCACATGGCGCCAGAGGATGCGAACGGTGGACACACCCACAGCGCGCGCCGCCTCCACGAACAGCAGCTCACGCACCACCAGCGTCGAGGCGCGCACCACCCGCGCCACCCGCGGCGTGTAGACCAGCACCAGGGCCAACACCACGTTGAGCATCGAAGGGCCCAGGATGCCGACCAGCGCGATGGCAAGCAGGATGTCGGGGAAGGACATCATCGCGTCCACCACCCGGCTCACCGGTGCGTCAAGGCGGCGGAAGAACCCGGCGACGAGGCCGAACAGGGTGCCGGCAACCACCGACCCCAGCGCCGTCAGCAAGGCGATCGTCAACGAATAGCGGCCCCCGAAGGCGATGCGGGCGAACAAGTCGCGGCCCAGTTCGTCGGTGCCGAAAAAATGGGCGGAGGAAGGCTGCGACAGCCGCTGGCTCACGGCGGTTTCGTTCGGGTCCAGCCCGCTCAATGGGCCTGCGAACAGCGAAACCAGCACCACCACGACCAGCGCGATGGCAGCAGCCAGCACGATGCGGCGGCGAAACAGTTTTTGCAGAACAAGAGGAAATTGCATGTCAGAGCGGCCTTTTTCCAGCGACCACCGCGGACCCGGCTTTGCCGGGCCGCTGGTGGCGCCCCCTCGAGGGGGAGGTGCCGCAGGCGCTTCGGGGGTGGGTCATAGTTTCACGCGTGGGTCGACCACGGTGTAGAGCAGGTCGATGGCAAAGTTGATGACCACGTAGATCGCCGCCACCACCAGCAGCGCGCCCTGGATCACCGGGTAGTCGCGCCGGATCACCGCGCTCACGACCAGGTTGCCGACGCCCGGCAGTCCGAACACGGTTTCCGTCACGACCGCACCGCCTATCATCAGCGCCGCCGTCAGGCCCAGCACCGTGACGATGGGCACCAGCGCGTTGCGCAGCGCATGCTTGAGCACCACCACGTTTTCCGACAAGCCCTTGGCCCGTGCGGTGCGCACATAGTCCTCGCCCAGCACGTCCAGCATGGAGGCCCGGGTAAAGCGGATGATCAGCGCCGAATTGAGCACGCCCAGCACCGTGGCCGGCAGCACCAGGCAATGGATGCGGGCGGCCAGCGAGGCACCCGGCTCGCCATAACCCGAGACCGGAAACCAGCCCAGCGAGACCGCGAATATCTGCATCAGCACCAGACCGAACCAGAAGCTGGGCACGCTCGCGCCCAGCATGGCAAAGCCGGTGAAGGCCTGGTCGATGGCCCTGCCACGGAACACCGCCGAGACGATGCCGCAGGGCAGGCCGATCAGCGCGGCGATGGCGATCGCCATCAGCGACAGCAAGGCGGTGGGCTCGGCCCGCTCCCACAGCGCCTGGGTTACCGGCCGCTGCAGGAAGATCGATTCGCCCAGGTTGCCGTGGGCCAGCTCGCGAATCCAGAGGCCGAACTGCACCGGCAGGGGTTTGTCCAGGCCGTAGACCTTCTGCACCCGGGCGATGTCTTCGGCCGTGGCCTGGTCGCCCAGCAGCACCGCGATCGGGTCACCCGGCGCGGCGCGCGTGAGCACAAAGACAATGACTGCCACCAGGGCCATCACCACCAGCATGCCCATGATGCGTGATAACAAATAGCGGGTCATGACCTTGTTCTATCAAATAAGGGGGGAATCTCTCTATCCATTCAAAGGGCTCCCATCAACATCACACACGCTCCAAACGAGGCGCCCCAAAAGCCAGCCTGAGCCGCGGAACCGGCTTAGCCGGGCCGCAGGCGGGCGGCCCCCTCGGGGGGCAGCGTATTACACGAAGCCGAAGGCGAAGTGAAAAGCGTGGGGGCTCAACTCTTTAGGCTGGTGTTCCAGAAGAACGGATAGGTGTAGGGCGTGTAACCCTGCAGCGCCGGTGCGCGGGCCGACAGGCTGGCGAATTTACCGACCTGGATGTAGGGCACCTCGTCGTAGACCACCTGTTGTACCTTGCCCCACAGCGCACCCCGCTTGGCCGGGTTGGACTCCTGGTTCAGCGCGGTCAGCGCCTGGGCCTTGGCCGGTGAACTCCACCAGCCCGGCGCGCCGTCGCCCAGCTGCGGCGGCGAGAGCATGGGCTCGGGGAACAAACCGGAATGGGTGATGTAGATGTCCCACAGCTTGGGGTCGGCGCGGCGCTGCAGCAGCGTTGCCCACTCGACCACGTTCAGCTCGGCCTTGAAGCCAGCGCGCTTGAGCTGTTCGGCCATGATGAGCGCCATGTTGTAGTGAAAGTCGTACTGGCGGCTGGTCAGGATGCGCACCGGCTCGCCCTTGTAGCCGGCCTGTTCGGCCAGGCTCTTGGCCTTCTTCGCGTCGCGCTCGTTATAGGCGGCAGTGCCGGCGGTCGAATAGAAAGGCGTGCCCTTTGGGAAGTGGTTGCCTTCGGCGATGAAAAATCGCGTGTCGCCAAAACCCGCTGCCAGCATCTCGCCTTCGCCCAGCGCGGCCTGCACCGCCTTGCGCACCGCCTGATGTGCCAACGAGCCTTCTTTCGTGTTGAATACAAGGTAGGGGAAGCCGAAGGAAGGCGTCATGATAGGCACCACCTTGCCGCCGGCTTTTTCCAGGCGCGGCAGAGCTTCGATCGGCAGCAGGTCGGCATAGTGGAACTGGCCGGCCAGCGCGCCTTCTACCCGGGTGTTGGCATTGGGCACCGGCACAAAGCGCAGCTCCTCCACCGTGGCCACGCGCTTGCCGCCATAGCCGCTGGCAGCTTCGCTGCGCGACACGTAGCCGTCAAAGCGGGTGAGCAGCACGTACTGGTCGGGCTTGCGTTCCTTGAACTTGTAAGGTCCGGTGCCCACGTATTCGCGCAACGGCTGGGCCAGCGACTCCTTGGCCATGATGGCCGCCATGCCCGAGGCCATGGCCAGTTGCGAGAGCAGCGGCGCGTAGGCGCTCTTCAGGCTGATCTCCACGTTGAGCGGGCCTTTGGCTGAAAGATCCGCCACCTGTGCCGCCACCGACTTGCCACGCGGCGAGACCTCCATCCAGCGCTTGAGGCTGGCCACCACGTCGTCGGCGTTGAGCTCGCGGCCGCTGTGCAGCATCACGCCTTTGCGCAGTGCGATGCTGTAGAGCTTGCCGTCCGCCGAGATCTTGGGCATCGCCTCGGCCAGCATGGGCACCAGCGCCGCCTTGGCGTCGAAGGTGAACAGCGGCTCGTAGACATGCTGCATGATGATGCAGACCAGGTCGGCCGGGGTCGACTGAATGTCCAGCGTCGGCGGCTCAGCCACCATGGCCAGGTTCAAGGCCGACTTGCCCCCTTGAGCGGCGGCCGGACCGAAGCCCGCGCCGGCCGCGCCCAGGGCCAGCAGGGAAGAGAGGGCGGTACGGCGATGCATGCGGATTCCACGGATCATGGACAACTCCTGGTTGAAGTTAAATTTCAAAACTGAAGAATAATTGATCTATAAACAGTCATTTTCAGGATAAACCCGAATATTTCGACTGAATTCTGAAAATATATTTCATTTCTTGTTAAACCGAAACTTTAAAAGGAGTTTTTTTATGCCTTTGGAATATTTGGGAAACCCTCCGCTGGCGTCCGACCACCAGCCCCGCCCGTTTTCTCCGGCGGTGCGCGCCGGAGATTTTGTCTACGTGTCAGGCCAGGTGCCGGGCGACGAAAAAGGTGAAATCGTGCAGGGCGGCATTGAGGTGCAGACGCGCCAGGTGATGAAAAACATCCAGGCCGCGCTGGCGCTGGCCGGCTGCACGCTGGACGACGTCTGCAAGACAACCGTGTGGCTGCAGGACGCGCGGGATTTCGGCAGCTTCAACCGTGTCTACATGAGCTATTTCACGGGCGGAAAACCGGCTCGCTCCACGACCGAAGCGCGCCTGATGGTGGATGCGCGGGTTGAAATCGATGTGGTGGCGTACAAGCCCAAGGCTTGAGCCGCCTTCAGCCATTCACCCCGACCTGGCGCTGAACCGCAGGCCTGAACACGATGGCTTGCTGGTGGCAACCTCTTGGGGCCTCAACACGTCAAACCGGCCAGACCACACCCTTGTCATTGAGGATGGCATCCAGCGGAATGTCGTGCGGCTCAGGCTCCATGTCGGGCAACCAGCCGTGGGTGTAGCCCAGCCCCACCGTGAATGGTCGCGGTTGCAAGGTGGCGAGCGTACGGTCATAAAACCCGCCGCCATAGCCGAGCCGGTAGCCGCCAGGCCCGTAACCCACGCAGGGCACGAACAGCAGGGTCGGAACAATCACCTCGGTGTCTTTGGGCTTGGGGATGCCATAGGCGTCTTCCTCCATGGGGCAGCCGGGGTACCAGGCATGAAAGGTCAGGGTCTTGTGCAGCTTGTTGACCACCGGCAGGCCAATCTTGCGGGGAGACCGCCCCGCTATGCTTTCAGTAGCTAGTTGCGCTTGCTCCACTTGGTCTAGCGCCGGATTGGATGAAGAATTCTGGCTCAAAATGGCATCTTCCTGCCAGCGGTACAGCGCGGGCAGCGGGTCAAACTCTCCCTTGATGGGCCAGTAGGCGCCAATCACCTCGTGCGTGGAACCTACCAGCCAGATGCGCATCACACGCTGCAGCAGGTCGGCCCGCTCCAGGCGGTCAGGCATGTTCAGTCGCGCCTCAACCAGCGCCTTGCGAGTGCTTAATTTGTCCATAATGACCCGATGCTATACAAATTTCTTAACGGCCCGGTACGTGCGGCCGCCCTGCCTCCCATTTTTTCCGCAATTGCCTGCCTGACGCTGCTCGTCCCGGCAACTGCCCAAACCGCCATTCCCGCGAGTGCCAGTGCAGCCGACAACGTGATCGTGGAGATGAACAAGGCCTTCAAACGCGGTGACAAGGCCCGTATGGCGCAGTTGCTGCCCCAGGCCCGCGGACACGCACTGGAGCCCTGGGCGGCTTACTGGGAGCTCAAGGCCCGCCTCGGTGAGGCTTCCGCGCAAGAAGTACAGGATTTTTTCGGCCGTTACGCCGGCACCTACCAGGAAGACCGCCTGCGCAACGACTGGCTGCTGCTGCTGGGTCAACGCCGCGACTGGGCCGGCTTTGCCGCTGAATACCCCAACTACCGCATGAACGACGACAAGGAAGTTCGTTGCTATGCGTTGCTGGTCGAGAACCTCAGGAATCCGGTGGCTGATGCGCGCCTGGCCGACGAAGTGAAGAAAAACTGGTACGCACAGCGCGAGGCCGACGACGGCTGCAACGCCGCCGCCGAACGGCTGGTGAACACCAAAATCCTCACGCCGCAGGACGCCTGGGTCAAAGCCCGACTTGCCACCGAAGCCAACCGGCCGCGAGCGGCCACCGCTGCCGTGCAGATCGTGGCGCCGGACGCCGTGGGCATGGTCAACGACCTCAACGCCAGCCCCATCAAATTCCTGGCCGGCAAGCACCTGGCGATCAGCAAGGCACGCCGCGAAATCATCACGCTGGCGTTGATCAAGCTGGCGATTTCCGACACCGAAGGCGCGGCCTTCCAGCTGGAAAACAAGTGGGGCATGCAGCTCAATACCGAAGAGCGCAACTGGGTCTGGGGCGCCATCGGCCGGCAGGCCGCGACCCGCCTGGGCACCGTGCCCGCGGGCGATGCACTGCAGTACTTTGCCAAGGTCACCAAGGACTCCGACCTCACCGACGACATGCTGGCCTGGAAAGCGCGGTCGGCCCTGCGTGCCGGCACGCAGCCCAACTGGCCGCTGGTGCTGGCTGCGGTCAATGCCATGAGCGAGGAAACGCGCAAAGAACCTACCTGGAGCTACTGGAAAGCGCGTGCCCTGCTGGCCACCGCACCGCCTGACGCCGCACCCAAAACGCCCGTAGTGGTGGCCACCACGCCCGGCGTGACCCAGACCATCAGCACCGGCATCACCATCTCGCCACAGCGCGCCGAAGCGCTGGCCCTGATGCAGTCCTTTGCGTCCGTGCGCGGTTTTTACGAACAGCTCGCCCTGGAAGAGCTGGGCCAGAAGATCACCGTGCCGGCCAGGCCCGCAGCGCTGGCACCTGAAGAAAAAGAGGCCGCACGGCTGAACCCGGGCCTGAACCGTGCCGCCTACGCGATCGCGATCGGCCTTCGTCCCGAAGGCACGCGCGAGTGGAACTACACCACCAACCTGCACAAGCGCGGCGGGATGAGCGACCGCGAGCTGCTGGCCGCCGCGCAGTTCGCCTGTGACCGCCAGATCTGGGACCGCTGCATCAACACCAGCGAACGCACCAAGGGCGAAATCGACTTCGAGCAGCGCTTTCCGATGCCGTTTCGCGAAACAGTGACCAAACGCGGCCAGTCCATCAACCTGGATCCGGCCTACGTGTATGGGCTGATCCGCCAGGAAAGCCGCTTCATCATGGACGCCCGCTCCGGCGTGGGCGCATCTGGCCTGATGCAGGTCATGCCCGCCACGGCCCGGTGGACCGCCAAGAAAATCGGCCTCGAGGGGTTCACGCAAGACCAGCTCAACGACCGCGACACCAACATCGCCATCGGCACCGCCTACCTCAAGCTCGCGCTCGACGACCTGAACGGCTCCATGCCCATGGCCGCCGCCGCCTACAACGCCGGCCCCGGGCGCCCGCGCACCTGGCGCAACGGCCCCGTGCTGGACGCCGCCATCTGGGCCGAGAACGTGCCCTTCAGCGAAACGCGCGATTACGTAAAAAAAGTGCTGTCCAACACCACCAACTACGCGGCCATTTTGACGGGGCAACCGCAGTCGCTGAAAGCCCGGCTTGGCACTGTGGGGCCGCGGGATGCGGCGCAGCCGGAGCCGTACAAGGATTTGCCTTGAATTTATTTTTGACCGAGCGCGGCTGGCTATTGAATTGATAGCGACGGCTCCTGGTGTTCGGATTGGGTTCGTGTGGAAAGGCGGTTCTTGCTCCGGTCTGAGCGCTCTCGTCTAGGAGCTGCTGGCCGGGGGTTGCCCGGCCAGCAACCCTCAGAAAAAAAGCGCAAAAGTACAACAACCCAGGCCTCAACCAAACCCATCCCAACACCAGAAGATCAACCTCATCTCATCTAAGCAGGATAGACCGCCCCCAGCACCCGCAATCCCTGAGCACCCGTCACGCTCGGCACATTGCCAGGCCTGCGCAACACCATTTGTTGTGCCAGCCAGGCAAAGGCCGCGGCCTCGACCTGCAGCGGCGGCAAGCCGTGCGCGTCTGAGGTGCTGACGCGCACATGGGGCAAGCCCACCTGCAGGCGAGCCAGCAGGTGGGCATTGAAAGCGCCACCACCGCACACAATGAGTGACGCGCTCTCTTTTCCATAGCGCGTCACGCTATCCACACAAGCGCTGGCGGTGAATTCGGTCAAGGTATTCTGAACATCTTCGGGCTGCGCCGCTGCGAAGGGCTCGAGCTTGCTGGCCAGCCACTCGAGGCTGAACAGGTCGCGGCCGGTGCTTTTGGGAATGGGTTGCGAGAAGTAAGGTTCATCAAGCAGGCTGGCCAGCAGTTCAGGCAGCAGCTTGCCGCTGGCAGCCCACGCGCCGCCGGCGTCATAAGGCTGCCCGGTGTGCTGTTGACACCAGGCATCCATCAGCGCATTGCCTGGGCCACAGTCAAAGCCCAGCACCAGCGACGAAGCCTCATGCGGCAAAACGCTGAGGTTGGAAATCCCCCCCAGGTTGAGCACGCACACCGTGGCATCCTGGCTGCCAAACACCCCTTGGTGAAAAGCCGGCACCAACGGCGCGCCCTGGCCGCCGGCTGCCACATCGCGGCTGCGGAAATCAGCCACCACGTCAATGCCTGTGAGTTCTGCCAGCAACGCCGGGTTGTTGAGCTGGAGTGTGTAGCCTGCGCCAGCGGGCTCATCGGACGTTCTTTGAGGCTGGTGCCGTACCGTCTGGCCGTGCGCACCGATGGCGCGAACTTGCGGGGCGGCAATGCCTTGCGCCGCAGCCTGTCCAAGCAGCGCATCCACAACTCTGGCATACGCCGCCGCAATATGGTTGGCGGCAACGGCTGCACGGTGCAGCTCGTTGTGCGTGGGCGAATTCAGCGCCAGCAGCTCGGCACGGAAGACCCCGTCAAAGGATTCCGTCGCAGCGGCAAGGACGCGCAGTTTTTCGCCTGAAAAATCGACCAGCACACCATCGGCGCCGTCGAGCGAGGTGCCTGACATCAGGCCAATGTAGTAATCGGGCATAGCCTATTTTGCAGCAGTGGGCTCCATCCAGCAGGGGCCGCGGAACTGGCTTTGCCAGGCCGCAGGCGCAGCGGCCCCCTCGGGGGGCAGGGAGCTACACGCAGTGAGCGACCGTGGGGGCCCAGTTATTCAGCGCGGGTCTGGGTGATGGTCGCAGCTGCCAGCAACTGCGTCCGCACACCCACTGCGAGTTGCTTGAACACCAGCATGGCAGCCGCGGACACAGGAATGGTCTCGCTTTGCTTGGCGATCGTCATCGGATCCTGTTGGGTGCCGTTGACGCGGAACTCGAAATGCAGGTGCGGGCCGGTGGCCCAGCCGGTGCTGCCGACGAGGCCAATGGTCTGGCCCTGGCTGACGTTCTGGCCTTTTTGCACCATGAGTTTGCTCAGGTGGGCATACACGGTTTCATGCCCGTTGCGGTGCCTGACGAACACCACGTTGCCGTAGCCGTTTTGCACGCCTGAAAACTCCACCACGCCGTCGCCCACGGTACGTGCGGGGGTGCCGGTGGGTGACGCAAAGTCAGTGCCCAGATGGGCGCGCCATTTTTGCAGGATGGGGTGAAAGCGCATCGAAAAGCCGCTGCTGATGCGCGAGAACTCGACCGGCGAGCTCAGGTAGGCGCGGCGCAGACTCTGGCCGTCGAGTGTGTAGTAGCCGCCCTTGTTGGCAGCGCCCGTGGCGTCCACGCCCGGAGGCTGGAACCACATGGCCTGGAAGGCCTTGCCGGCGTTGACGAATTCGGCCGACAGCACACGTCCTGTGCGCAGCGTCTCGCCGTCGGCTTCGAGGCTTTCATACACCACATTGAAGCGGTCGCCCTTGCGCAGCGCGCGGCGGAAGTCGATGTCGCTGGAGAACATTTCGGCCATTTGTACTGCGACAGCGTCGGGGATACGGGCGTCGTCAGTCGCGGCGAACAGCGAAGTCTGGATGCTGCCGCTGGACAGGCGTGCGGTGGCTACATAGGGGGCGGTCTCGATGCGGGAGGTGAAACCCGAGGCGCCGCGCTCAACCACGAGGCGCTTGAACATGGTTTCGTCATCGGTCGGCCAGCGCATGCTGAGCTTGAGCAGCTGCTGGCTGTCGCTGGCTTCGGCGGTGACGTTTTTGCCTGCGCGTCCTGCAAGAAGGGTGCGCGCATTCGCGTCAGTGCGCAAAAAGGCGGCGGCAACGCTGTCGTCGATGTTCAGGCGTTTGAGCAGGGTGTCGGCGGTGTCGCTGCTGCGGGTGCTTTCCGTGCGAAACAGCTTGAAGCGGAAATCGCTCAGGGAGTCGGTCTGGACTTGGGTGGGCAGCGACTCCACCGCCTCCAGAATTTGGCGAACCGGCAGGTTGGCCGCATCGGGCGCCAGGGGCGCAACGCCGAACGCGGTGACGCCCGTACCCAGCAGCAATGCGGCAAGGGTGGCGGCGACTCGTTTGGGGTGGCGACGCAGGCTGTCGGCGATCGGAAGCAGAATCTGGGTGGGGTCTGGCAGGGGCAAAGCAAAAATCCCAACTAAAGTGCATCGGGCGCTTTGAAAGTGCCGGACTGCTGTATAAAACATGGATGACTTCGGCGGCTGGCCCCTGCTTTGGAGGCCTGGCCGCATCATCCAGAGCGGTAGTGTCCTGATCAGCAAGTTGCAGGCCAACTAAAATGGGCCGCCTGATGCAGGAGAGCCGCCAGTATATCTGTCGGACAATTCCCCGACATGTGAAAAACCCTTATGAATCAAGAGCTTGTTACAAAATACCCCGTCACCGACCGCGTTCAGGCGGCCTTGGCTGTGTCCCTGCGCGGCTGCGATGAGCTGATCCCGCAACACGAATGGATACAAAAACTCGCCAAATCGGAGGCCACGGGCGTGCCGCTGCGCATCAAGCTGGGGCTGGACCCCACGGCGCCTGACATTCATGTCGGCCACACCGTGGTGCTGAACAAAATGCGTCAGCTCCAGGATCTGGGCCATACAGTCATTTTTTTGATAGGCGACTTCACCAGTCTGATCGGCGACCCGTCCGGCCGCAACACCACGCGCCCGCCGCTCACGCCCGAGCAGATCAAGGTCAATGCCGAGACTTACCGCGCCCAGGCCGACAAGATCCTCGACCCGGCCAAAACCGAACTCCGCTACAACAGCGAGTGGAGCGAGCCGCTGGGCGCCACCGGCATGATCAAGCTGGCCTCGCACTACACCGTGGCCCGCATGATGGAGCGCAACGACTTCAACGACCGCTTCAAGGCCGGCACACCGATCAGCGTGCATGAGTTTTTGTACCCGCTGATGCAGGGCTACGACTCGGTGGCGCTGCGCAGCGATCTCGAGCTCGGCGGCACCGACCAGAAATTCAACCTGCTGATGGGCCGCCACCTGCAGCAGGAGTACGGCCAGCAGCCGCAGTGCATATTGACAATGCCGCTGCTGGAGGGGCTGGACGGCATCGAGAAGATGTCGAAAAGCAAGAACAACTACATCGGTATCAGCGAAGACGCCAACACCATGTTCGCCAAGGTGCTGTCGATCTCCGACGTGCTGATGTGGAAGTGGTACACCCTGCTGTCGTTCAAGAGCGAAGCCGACATCGCGGCGCTGAAGGCTAAGGTGGAAGGCGGGCGCAACCCCAAGGACGCCAAGGTCGCGCTGGCCAAGGAAATCACCGCGCGCTTTCATTCGACCGCCGCGGCCGACGCCGCCGAGCAGGACTTCATCAACCGCAGCAAGGGCGGCGTGCCCGACGAGATTCCCGAGGTGTCGCTGTCGGGTGCGCCCATGGGCATTGGCGCGCTGCTCAAGGCCGCGGGCCTGGCGCCTTCAGGCAGCGAAGCGACCCGCCTGATCGACGGCGGCGGGGTACGGGTGGATTCCAGCGTGGTGAGCGACAAAGCGCTCAAGCTGGCGGCCGGCACCTACGTGCTGCAGGTGGGCAAGCGCAAGTTCGCCAAAGTCACCTTGGCCTGAGCTGCGCCCCAGCGCTTCTGGGCCCTCGGCACAGAGGCTTGATGCTATTGTTTTTATAGCTGCTTGCGCCTGCCCCTATTGGGCAAAGCGGCTATTTCTCTCAAATATTAGCGAACCTCAATGGCCACGCGGCGGTTGCGCGGCTCGTCCACTTCGTCAGCGGTCGGTACGGCCAGGTCGCGCTCACCGCGCCCAGCCGCTTCGATGCGCTCGGCCGGAAACTGGCGCTCCACCAGCATCTGACGCACTTGCTGTGCCCGTTGGGCCGACAGCACATCGTTGCTGGCGCCGGTGCCGATGGTGTCGGTGTGGCCGGTGATCACGATGTCGCCGCCGCTTCGGGCCAGCGCATCGGCCAGCACGTCGTCCATGATTTTTTGCGTTTCGGGCGTCAGCACAACACCGCCCGCGTCAAAGTACACCGTGTAACGCCTGGGTTTGGGCGGCGCCATGTCGAACAGCGTGGCATTTTCGGCGCGCACCTTGGCCGGGTCTGCCTGGTCCACCTTGGGCGTGCCGCCCGCACCTTGGGCTGCAATGGCGCGCTGAAAAGGCACGGACAGCACGGCTTCGCCGCCGCCCTCACGGGCGCGCACCACCACGGCCGACGGGGTGCCGTCTTCCTGGGGCAGCAAGATCACGCGGGTGCCGGTGGAGCATCCGGCCAGCAGCAGGGCGAGGGCAAAAAGAGACAAAAGGCGATGGGTTTTCATGGCTGTGGATCCGCCTGCACGATGAAATCGGTACCGCGAACGCCGATGAGCGCGGTCTTGGTTTCGATACGCACCGTCTGGGGATGCGCCTTGCCGACCAGGCCGCTCATCATGCGCAAAGAGCCCTGCAGCAGCGAAATCAGCAGGCCGCCCTCCTGGGTGGTCGCATCAAAGCTGAAGTTCTTGAAATCAATTTGCGAGGCGGGTCCGACCACCACGGTCGTGCCATCGCGCAGCACCAGGCTGGCGGCAGAATCGGGCCCCGTCACGATACGGCCGGTGGGCAACACGGGTTCGCCGGCCTTTGCCGGCCGGGTCGTACCGGCGGCTTCCAGCACCTTCACATCGCCTCGCAGGGTTTTCAGAAAACCGGCCTGCGTTGGCGTGGGCGGTGGTGGGGGCAGCGCAACAGTCGGGGAGACGGCCAATGTTTCGGCACCGGGTGCCGGTGCAGTTGCCGGGGCGGCCTGCGCAGTAGCGCCGGGTTCCGGCGGAGTCTGCGCGCCGGCTTGCGTCGCGGCAAGCAACAAAGCCCAGGATGCCAACTTGTAACAATTCATGTCTTCCCCTTTTGGCCGGATTATCCCATTGCCCCAATGCCCTCCTTCGGGGCCCGCCATGGCCCACAATTCGCAAATGAATTTCCCCGGCTGGCAGTCCCTCACACCACAACGGCTGTTGCGCGCTTCCGTGGCGGTGGCCGCGGCCACCATTGCCCTGAAGACGACGGCTTGGTACATCACGGACTCGGTGGGCTTGCTGTCGGACGCGATGGAATCATTCGTCAATCTGGCCAGCGCGCTTTTCGGGCTGGCCATGGTCACGATTGCGCAGCGCCCGGCCGATGAAGATCATCCGTACGGTCACCACAAGGCCGAGTATTTTTCCTCGGGTTTTGAGGGCGCGCTGATTGTGGGCGCCGGGGTCGCGATCATCTGGGCGTCCGTCCACCGCATGATGAATCCACAACCGCTGCAGCAGCTGGGCTGGGGCCTGCTGCTGTCGGTTGGCAGCTCGGCGCTCAACGGGGTGCTGGCCTGGGTCATGTTCCGCTCGGCCCGGGTGCACCGATCCATCGCGCTGGAGGCCGACGCCAGACACCTGGTCACCGACGTGTGGACGTCTGCCGGCGTGGTTGTCGGCATTGGCGGTGTGATCTGGACGGGCTGGCTGTGGCTGGACGCCGTGGTGGCGATCGGCGTCGCCCTCAACATCCTGTGGGAGGGCAGCCAGCTGGTGTGGCGCTCCTCGCAAGGCCTGATGGACGAAGCCGTGGAGCCCGACGTGCTGGAGGCTATTCACCGCACGCTGGAGGGCTTTGCGCGCCCCGCCATCCGCTTTGATCACCTGATCACGCGGCGTTCGGGCCAGCGGCGCTTTGCCGACTTGCACATGCACATGCCTGAGCGCTGGACCCTGGGCCGGGCCGCGGCCTTGCGCAACAGCGTGGAGCAGGCCCTGATGGGCGCAGTGCCGGGCCTGCGCGTCAGCATCCAGATACTGCCCAGCAATGTGGAAGCCCACTTCGATGATGGGGATGGCCTGACCTGATGGCTTTCTCCGTGACGTCGCCCCCGTCGATAATTTTCCCTGCCTTTCATCCAGGAGTTTTCATGAAACGAATGAGTCTTTTTGCCGGCATTCTTGCGTGTGCGCTGGGCGGTACCGCCACGCAGGCGGCCGAGCTCCAGGTGCTGAGCGCCGGCGCGATCGAGCCCGGCCTCAAGGCTGCCGCGGCCGCTTTTGAAAAGCAGACCGGCCACACCGCTCGCATCACGTTCAACACCGCGCCCGAGCTGAAAAAGCGCATGGACAACCATCCGGCGTTTGATGTGGTGATTGCGCCGCCCACCGTCATCGGCGAGTTTGCCGCGGCGCGCAAGCTGGCAGAAACACGTGCCAACGTCGGCCGCGTCGGCATGGGTGTGGCGGTGCGCGAAGGTGCGCACGCGCCTGACATCGCCAGCGCTGATGCGCTCAAACAATCGGTTCTGCAAGCAGACTCGCTGGTCTTTAACCGCGCCTCCACCGGGTTGTATCTTGAAGGCCTGCTCAAGAAGATGGACGTCTACACGCAGGTGGAGGGCAAGACCACGCGCTACCCCGACGGCGCTTCCGTCATGGAGCACGTCATCAAAGGCAAGGGCAACGAGATCGGTTTCGGCGCCATCACCGAGATCCTGCTGTACCAGGGTAAGGGGCTGAAGTTTGTCGGCCCCGTGCCGGCCGAGGTACAGAACTACACGTCCTACACCGCCGCGCCGCTGGCCTCCGGCAAGCAGCAGGAGGTGGCCCAGCAGTTTGTGAGTTTTCTCGCGGGCCCGGTGGGCAAGCCGCTGTTTGTCGCTGCCGGCGTGACCGACTGATGAAAGCGGTGCTGCAGCGCGTGGCTGAAGCCCACGTGGTGATCGCCGGCGAGACCGTCGGCCGGATTGGCGCCGGGTTGCTGGTGCTGGTGTGCGCCGAACGCGGCGATACGGAGGTGCAGGCCGACAAGCTGCTGGCCAAGATACTCAAGCTGCGGATTTTTTCGGATGGACCGGGCGCCGGGCCGCCCCAAGCCCGGCCAGCTCCCTCGGGGGGCAGCGCAGCACACGCAGTGGCAAGCGTGGGGGCCCATAGACCCGGAAAGATGAATCTGTCGGTACAGGACGTGAAGGGCGGCCTGCTCATCGTAAGCCAGTTCACCCTGGCCGCAGACGCGTCAGGCGGCAACCGGCCCAGCTTCACCGGCGCGGCCGCGCCGGATGAGGGACGACGGCTGTACGACTACTTTGTGGCCCAGGCCCGCAGCGCGCATCCCCAAGTCGAAACCGGGCAGTTCGCGGCTGACATGCAGGTGCACCTGGTCAATGACGGGCCGGTGACCATTCCTCTGCAGGTCGTGCCGGGTACATGAATCTGCTATCAATTAAATAGCTGGTTGCGCTTATCCCTATTGGGCTGCAGCCCCATAATCCTTAAACCTCAGCGGTAGGGGTTTTTGATGCCCAGGCCAGCCAGGATCTCGATTTCGCGGGCTTCCATGGCCTCGGCATCCGCTTCGCCGGTTTCGTGGTCCCAGCCCTGTGCGTGCAGCGTCCCGTGCACCAGCAAATGCGCGTAGTGCGCCTGCAGCGTCTTTTTGTTGTCTTTGGCCTCCTGCGCCACCACCGGCGCACACAACACCAGGTCGGCCGTCACCACCGGCTCCCGGGTGTAGTCGAATGTCAGCACATTGGTGGCGTAGTCACGCTGGCGGTAGTCGTGGTTCAGCGCCTGGCCTTCTTCGGCATCCACGATGCGCACCGTGATCTCGCCGTCATGCGCCAATGCGTGGCGGATCCAGCGGGCCACGCTGTGGCGCGGCAAGGCGGCGCGGTGGCGGGCGGCGTCTTTCAGCTCGCCGAACTGCAAGGACAGGCTTAGCTGCTTAAGAGCCATTACGGCTCCGGGCACTGGTGCGGCGAGCAGGGGCTGCTGCGGGTTCTGCGTCGGCCTCCCTGGCGGGGCCAGCGGCGCCCGGTGATTTGTCGTACGCATCCACAATGCGGGCGACCAGCGGGTGGCGCACCACGTCAGCGCTGGTCAGCCGCGTAATCGCAATGCCTTTCACACGCTTGAGCACACGCTCCGCGTCGACCAGGCCGCTCAGCTGCGTCCGCGGCAGGTCCACTTGGCTGATATCACCCGTGACCACCGCCTTGCTGCCAAAGCCGATACGGGTGAGGAACATCTTCATCTGCTCGGGCGTGGTGTTTTGCGCTTCATCAAGGATGACAAAGGCATGGTTCAGCGTGCGGCCACGCATGAAGGCCAGCGGCGCAATTTCGATCTGCTGGCGCTCAAAGGCTTTTTGTACACGCTCAAAACCCATCAGCTCATGCAGCGCGTCATACAGCGGGCGCAGGTAAGGGTCCACCTTCTGACTCAAATCGCCCGGCAAAAAACCCAGGCGTTCGCCCGCTTCGACCGCCGGTCGCGTCAGCACAATGCGCTGCACCGTGCTGCGCTCCAGTGCATCCACCGCGCAGGCCACGGCGAGGTAGGTCTTGCCAGTGCCGGCCGGGCCAATGCCGAAGGTGATGTCGTGCGCAGCAATGTTTTCCAGGTAGGTGCCCTGGTTGGTGGTGCGGGCACGCAGGTCGGCGCGCCGGGTTGACAGCGCCATGCCGCCGTCGGGTGCGGTGCCCAGGGCGGTGTCACCCGCCAGCATCAGCTGCACGGTTTCGGGCTCAATGGGACGCTGGGCGATTTCGTACAGCGCCTGCAACACCTCCAGCGCCTGGGTCGCCTTCACCTTGGTGCCGTCGATCTTGAACTGCTCGAAGCGGTGGGCAATCGTGACGTCCAGCGCCACTTCGATGGTGCGGATGTGGCTGTCCATGGGGCCGCACAGATGGCCCATGCGGGTGTTGTTCGGCGGCGTGAAGGTGTGGCGAAGAATCAAGGCGGTGGTTTTCCTAAAAAACTCAAAAACCGGCGCCAGGCACCGGCCAAAACGCAATTGTCCGCCCAAACAGCTGCCCGCGTCCGACTGATAAGATTTGCCCATGATAGGAAGACTCACTGGCCAGCTGGCCGAAAAAAATCCCCCGGAAATCCTGGTGGACTGCAACGGCGTCGGCTATGAAGTGCTGGTACCCATGAGCACCTTCTACAACCTGCCCGGACTGGGCGAAAAAGTCAGCCTGCTGACCCATTTTGTGGTGCGCGAAGACGCGCAAATCCTCTACGGCTTCGGCAGCACCAGCGAGCGCGCCGCTTTCCGCCAGCTCATCAAGATCTCCGGCGTGGGCCCGCGCACCGCGCTCAGCGTGCTCAGCGGCATGAGCGTCGAAGAACTCTCGCAGGCCGTGACCCAGCAGGAGGCCGGCCGCATCATCAAGGTGCCCGGCATCGGCAAAAAAACCGCCGAACGCCTGCTGCTCGAACTCAAGGGCAAGCTGGGCGCCGACATCGGCATCCAGGTCAGTGTTGCCAACGACGCGCAATCCGACATCCTGCAGGCGCTGGTGGCGCTGGGCTACAGCGACCGCGACGCGGCGCTGGCGCTGAAGGCGCTGCCGAAAGACATCGGCGTGAGTGACGGAATCAAGCTGGCGCTGAAGGCATTGGCAAAATGAGAGTGAGCGACCGTGGGGGCTCTGTACCCAGGCAGGGGCCGCGGAACCGGCTTAGCCGGGCCGCAGGCGCAGCGGCCCCCTCGTCGGGGGGCAGCGTAGTACACGCAGTGACAAGCGTGGGGGCCTTATGACCATTCAGACCGACGATTTTTCCCCCGGCGACTTCCCGCCCGCCAAGCGCGTGATGTCGGCCGCGCCGGCCTCGCCCGGCGAAGAGGCGATCGAACGCGCCTTGCGCCCCAAGCTGTTTGACGAGTACGTCGGCCAGACCAAGGTACGCGACCAGCTTGAGATCTTTATTGGCGCAGCCAAAAAGCGCAACGAGGCGCTGGACCATGTGCTGCTGTTCGGCCCGCCCGGTCTGGGCAAAACCACGCTGTCGCACATCATTGCGCACGAGCTGGGTGTGAACCTGCGGCAGACTTCCGGCCCGGTACTAGAAAAACCCAAGGACCTGGCGGCGCTGCTGACCAATCTTGAAAAGAATGACGTCCTCTTCATCGACGAAATTCACCGCCTGAGCCCGGTGGTTGAGGAAATCCTCTACCCCGCACTCGAGGACTACCAGATCGACATCATGATCGGCGAGGGACCGGCTGCGCGCAGCATCAAGCTCGACCTGCAGCCCTTCACCCTGGTGGGCGCCACCACACGCGCCGGCATGCTGACCAACCCGCTGCGCGACCGTTTCGGCATTGTGGCGCGGCTCGAGTTTTATACGCCGGACGAGCTGGCGCGCATCGTCAAACGCAGCGCCAAGTTGCTCAACGCGCCCATGGACGAAGAAGGCGGCTTTGAGATTGCCCGCCGCTCGCGCGGGACGCCGCGCATTGCCAACCGCCTGCTGCGCCGCGTGCGCGACTATGCGGATGTGAAGGGCACCGGCCACATCTCGCTGGACATTGCCAACAAGGCACTCGCCATGCTGGACGTCGATCCGCAAGGCTTCGACGTGATGGACCGCAAGCTGCTGGAAGCCGTGATTCACCGCTTTGACGGCGGCCCGGTGGGTCTGGACAACATCGCCGCCAGTATTGGCGAAGAGCGCGACACGATTGAAGACGTGATCGAGCCGTACTTAATCCAGCAAGGGTATTTGCAGCGCACACCGCGCGGTCGCATTGCCACGCTGGCCGCCTACCGACATCTGGGCGTGACGCCGCCGGCCAGCGGCAACGACATGTTCAATTGAAGGCGGAGCGATATGTCCCAGAGCTTTCGTTGTACCGTCGTTTGCGGAACGTTGGCTGGCTTGAGCCTGCTGCTTGGCGGTTGCGCCGCGAGCGGCAACCCGTCTGCACCACGCACGCCCAACCCGGCCGTGCCCATAGCGGCCACCTCCAGCCTGCCGGAATTCCCCGAGCTGTTCCGGCAGATGAGCAAGCTCTACGCCGACCACCCGCAAGCGCCGGTGATGCAGGACGGCGACGGCATGGGGCAGAAAATTTCGATCGCGCGGGTGCGCAAGCCCGGCGCGATGGACGCGGTGCAGGCTTATCGGGCACAGGGCGTGCACGGACGGGTCGTGGTGATTTCGCTGCTGGATACCGAAGGCCGCTTGCTCGATGCGCGCGTGCTGTCGTCTACGCATGCCGAACTCAATGACGCGGTGCTGCAGTCGGCCCGCGAGGCTGAATACCGGGGCGGCCGCATCAATGGTGCGCCGTCGCCCATGTATGCGGTTTACGGCGTGAACTTCTAGGCGCGCCGTTCTCCAGCGCGGCAGACGCTCAGGTCAGCGCGCCGCGCGCGTCCACCCGGTAAATACGCTGCACTGTGCCGTGGCGCAGGCCGCCCACCACGCCAATCATGGCGTCGTGCAGATTCACGGTGGGGTCGCAGTGGCCGGGAATCAGCCACAACATGCTGCCAAGACCGGGCAGGCGTTTGCCATCGCCGGCGGGCCGCAAAATGCCGTGCTCGTCACCGCCGTTGAAAAAAATCAACTCGCTTTCGCTGTCAAAGGCATGCACCAGTGGCAGCCCGGAATCGATGGCGTGGCTCTTGTGGCCCGCGTCGCATACGGCGTGACCGGCATGTGTGCTGACAACCTGCGTTTTGACAAACAGCGCATGCTCGAATTGCGGCTGTGACGGATCGCGCTCGTTCTGGGCGTAGTCGGCATCCATGAACATGAAGGAGCCGGCCTGCAGTTCGCCATAGACGCCGCTGGCGGCCTCCAGAATCAGGCTGCCGGTGCCGGCGCCGGTGACCAGCTCCACCGTGATGCCCTGGGCTTCGATCAGCTTGCGCGTCAGCATCACTGCCTCAACAGCTTTTGCGATGGCGTCGCGCCTTTCCTGGGCGCTGCGCATGTGTTGGGCCTTGCCGTGATAAGCCTGCAGCCCGGCAAAACGCAAGGCGGGGTGTTTGCGTATCTCCAGCACAAGGGTCACGGCAGCGGCACCGGGCTCGACACCGCAGCGGCCCTGGCCGACGTCGATCTCCACAAACACGTCAATCACGGTGGCGCCCGCACTCTTGTTGGCGATGCGGGCTTCCGTCATGGCCTGCGCCAGCCGGATCACCCCCTCGGTGCTGTCCACCGCTATGGCCAGGTGGCCGCCCTGGGCCGCGACTTTTTGCGTAAGCGCCGCTACCCGGGCCAGCTTGCCCGGGGCAATGACCTCGTTGCTGATGTAGATGTTGTACACACCGCCGGCCACCATGGCTTCGGCTTCGGACGTTTTTTGCACGCACACGCCGATGGCGCCGGCCCGCATCTGCATCTTGGCCAGCGTAGAGCTTTTATGCAGCTTGGCATGCGGGCGCCAGCGGATGTTGTGCTTCTTGGCAAACTCGGCCATGCGCGCAAGGTTGCGTTTCATCGCATCCAGATCAATGACGAGCGCGGGCGTGTCGATGTCGTTGACCGGTTTGCCGATCAGGTCGGCCAGGGAGTTTGGCAGGGTGCTCATGGATGCGTTGAAGTGTATCTGCGCTTATTGTGCGCCGAGACCGGCACGGGCATCGCCGGCCGGTAACCGGTTGTCGTCCAGCGTGTCGTTGTCCAGGTGCTGGGTGTCGGCCCAGCCCACCAGTGAAAAGCCCTGAGGCGTCCAGAGCAGGCGGTTGATCGCTGCGTTGCCCAGCGCCCAGGTGCGTGGCGCCTGGATGTCCAGCCGCGTGGCGGCACGGTACAGCACGTCCATCACGCCGCCGTGGCCCACCATGGCGATCAGCTCGCCCGCATGGGCGGCAGCCAGGCGTTCGGCCGTGGCCACCACCCGGGTGCGCAGGTCCAGCAATGACTCACCGCCGGCGGGGGCAAATTCCGGGTCGCGTTTGCGCCAGCGCATCGACTGATCGGGCAGCAGGGCTTCAATCTCCGCAAAGGTTTTCCCTTCAAAGTCACCGAAGCCGCGTTCGCGCAAACCTTCTTCGCGCGTGACCTCGATGCCGAGCACCCGGCCCAGATAGAGCGCTGTCTCCCAGGCGCGGGTCAGGTCGCTCGCGTAAATGGCCGTGATGGGCTCATCGGCCAATGCCAGCGCCATGCGCTCGGCCTGGCGGCGGCCAGTGTCGTTGAGCGGGATGTCCAGGTGGCCCTGGATGCGGGTGTCCACATTCCAGGTGGTCTCACCGTGGCGAATGGCAATAACGCGCGTCGATTCAGACATCAAGCCCCCACGGTCGCTCACTTCGTGTAGCTCCCTGCCCCCCGAGGGGGCCGCCCGCCTGCGGCCCGGCAAAGCCGGTTCCGCGGCTCATGCTGGCAGGGACCTGCTGTGCATGAAACTGTCGCGGCCACATCACCGCGAAATTTCCACGTTGATTCGGCGCGTGCCGGCCGGCGGTTGCGGAAAGCTGCGCAGAGCCGAGTCCAGCATGGCGGGCAGAACGGCCAAGGTGTCACCCCAGACGCCGTCGTGCAGGGCCCGCGTCTCAAACGCGACCTGGTTGGTGCGCAGGTCACGCATCACGATGCTCAGCTCGCGCTTGAAATAGGTCGGTTCCGCAATCCCGCCGCCAATCGGGAACGACAAGCCCACCGAGGCGCCGCGGCTGCCGCCGCCCAAAAACACACCGCTTCCAAATCCACCATAAGGGCTGTAGCCATAGGGGCCGCGGTCGATGATCTGGGTGTTGGCCACGACCTGCACGCTGTATCGTGCGGCAGGCGGATTAAGCTCTAGCCCCACTTTCGCGAGGGCGTTGCGCGCCAAGCCTTCGACAGCGTCGTGGGGCGAGCCCGCACCCTGCTGGGAAGGCAGACGCTCAAACCGGTAAGGCGTTCCCGGCGCTGGCGGCGAGCCGTTCCAGTTGTAAAAAGCGGTGACGTCGCTGTCGACCACGCGAACGGTGGAGCAGCCGGTCATGAAGAGCGCCGCAGCGGCTATCGAAAAAATGGTGGTCAGTACGCGTTTCATAAAGCCTCCATGGTGAAAAGTATCGAACAGGTCAGCTGGACTGAATGCTGATAACGGATGCGCCCGGCAGGCGTGGCTCCTGGAACTCCTCGACATCAAAGGCCTTGTCGCCATCGGCGTCGGCAATGCCGGTGGCCTTGATGCCCTTGAAGTCGTGGCGCTTGTTGTCCATCAGGTGCGAAGGCACGATGTTCTGCAGCGAGGCAAACATGTTCTCCAGCCGACCGGGGAATTTTTTCTCCCATTCGCGCAGCATGTTGCCGACCTGCTTGCGCTGCAGGTTTTCCTGGCTGCCGCACAGCGTGCACGGGATGATGGGAAACTCGCGCACCTGGGCCCAGCGCGTCAGGTCTTTTTCGGTCACGTAGGCCATCGGGCGAATGACGACGTTCTTGCCGTCGTCGCTCACCAGCTTGGGCGGCATGCCCTTGAGTTTGGCCGCAAAAAACATGTTGAGGAAAAACGTCTGCAGCATGTCGTCGCGGTGATGGCCCAGCGCAACCTTGGTGCAACCGAGCTCACCCGCCACGCGGTACAAAATGCCGCGGCGCAGGCGTGAGCACAGCGAGCACAGTGTTTTTCCTTCGGGAATCACGCGTTTGACGATGCTGTAGGTGTCCTGATTCTCGATGTGAAACGGCACGCCCAGCTTGCTCAGATAGTCGGGCAGGATGTGCTCGGGGAAGCCGGGCTGCTTCTGGTCGAGGTTGACGGCCACCAGTTCGAAGTTGATGGGTGCGCGCTTTTGCAGCTTCAGCAAAATGTCGAGCATGGCATAGCTGTCCTTGCTTATTGGCACACCTGCCCGACCTACATTATGTAATTCCCTATCTTTTCTCCTGTGGCAAATCCGGGTAGCACGCGTCGAATCTTTACCAAAACTCTTGTTTTGGAAAGATTTTCGGGATTGTTGAGCGAAATATTTACAAAGGGACATCAATGACTAATCAAGTGATTTCGGGATTGTTTGATTGTCAGGTGTTTTACGCATTGACCGATTACAGCGGATGAACGCGAATCATGTAGACAATTTTCTCTAGTCCCTAACTTCGCGCGCACGCAATTGAGCAAATGGGAAGCCTACTTCTTCACTTATCGTTTTTGAAGCAGTTCAGCAAAATCCAATAGCAACCGTTGATCGGCAGTGGCCAAGCCCGCCATGATGGTCGTAATTTTTCGAGCTTGATCGCTTGGTAACGCGCTTGTTGCCGCTAACAGGTCGCCAATACCGACATCTAGTGCATCGGCGATAACCCAAAGGCGCTCCAACGAAGGCATAGAAATGCCGCGCTCAAATCGGGAGACGGTTTCTGCGTCGACCTCAACCAACCCCGCAAGCTCATCTTGCGTCAGCTTGCCAAGCTTACGCCGCTCGGCAATGGAGGCGCCCAGTTTCCGCCGGAAGTCCTCGGGAAATTCCCTTTTTTTAGGTCGCACGTCACATCCTTTGATACGTATCAAAGTGTTGACAATCGACGTGATATGTAGAATGATCTTATTTGCTGACAGTCAACAAATTAGGTCTAATTAACATCTTGGAGTGGTCAAAGTTAGCCGCCCATAATTTTTTGCGTGGTCGTTACTTACAAAGAGCACAAAGCGACATTGCCCTTTTGGGGAAGGACTGACGCATTATTGGAGGGCTGCGGAGCTCGCTCTGCAGCGGTCATGGTTTTTTTATTTACCTGTCACAGGTATGCATACATCCTCCACCAAAGCTGAACATCGAAATCGGCCTTTGGCATACAAGGACTGCTCATGCTTGAAGCTCTTCGCCCTAAAGCCTCAACAAGCTTAAAAGAGTTGACGCGTCTGACGGGGTCTTATGCGCCACACCTGCTGTACCCCTCAGCGCTCAAAGAGACGGTTCTTCTTTGCCTGGCCAGAGATTTGAGGATGGTTGAGCGCCTCTCATTTGAGGAGGGTGAACTTGATGCGCCACTTGCACCTTCGCTCTTTGTCGTCTGCGAACTTTTGATGCGACCTGGTACGAAGTACCACGCAAACGGTCAATTCCAAATGACGGAAGCGGGTCTTGCCCGCGCAATCAAGGTTCTGCAGGGTGCCGTCGAAAGAGAAATAGTCAGCCGCATTGTGGGAGTGGGCAGTGGACTTGATGAGGACGAATTCTTTCTCACTGAGCTGGATTCAAGTCAACGCAGTGAAGGAGCCGACTTGTGATCAAGATCCCTGACGAAGCGATTACTGAGGCCATTCAGTACTTCGGCATGGCGCATGTGCAACGCATTCAACAAGAGCTGGTTGAGGGCATGCGTAACGGAGAACCACGCGGATATGTCGCGCTCCGCGGATTGCTTGGGCAACTTGAAGAAATCTCGCAATTGACGGATAAACAGGTGGAACTCGCGACAGATTGGAACGTCATTGAAGACCTGCAGGATCCCGAGATTACACCGATGCTCTCGCCGGCCCGATACATCAGTCTGCTCGGGATCGACGTCGAAACGTTGTCTCGGAATGCCCAGGTATCTGTAAGCGCAATCACGGAGAGGCCAGGCACGGCCAAGATCCAAGCACATCTCAGAAAAAACCTCCTCGTCATCAAAGCCGCCTATGACGCATCAGGCAGCGATCTACCGAAAGCGCTGCATTGGTTCCGAACAGAACAGCTTTCTCCATTTGGTCAAAGAACCGCGGAGAAAGCAGTTGCGGACGGCCGAGCGTACGACGTGATCCGCCTGATTGATTCCCTCCACGCCGGAGCTGCGGGTTAGCCGCCATGGTTACATGAGCGATGTAAATGCTCTTAAGAACGAGTACGAGTTCTAGTCTTTGAGTACCCAAAGATGAATTCCGAAGATTTAGCCCGTGAGCTCACCAAAGCTAATCAGGCCTTGACCGAAAAGGACCGACTCATCAAGCATCACCAGATCGCGCTTGACCTGGTCACGTCGACACCTGATCACCGCGACCAGCTGATCAGCAGTGCACGAGCTACCGTCGCGCGTTGGCGTTCACAGCGCCTTTCCAGCCGGGACCACATAGAGAGGTGGAATGAAATTCTGAATATGGAACCCACCAAGATGGCGATCACCATGGTTTCTGCGGTCGATGGTTGGGGGCCGACTCTTCGCCAGAACTCGCCGTGGGTCGATGATGAAGAATTGGAAGCAACTGTTGGCATTCAGAGCCCAAACAGCCCTGCACATCTATATGGTGTGCTGACAGTCCGGGAAATGGCAGATCGTCTGAAATGTTCGCCGGAGGCGGTTTATGAACGCACGGTTGCCGGCGAGTTTATTTTCCTCTCGTCGCCATCCCGAGTCGACGACCGGCGCTACCCAGCGTTTCAACTCGATGAGCGTGTGGACAAGCCGCTACTAAAGCAAACCATTCAAAAATACCGGGACGCCGACGTCAACTCGACCCTGCTCTGGAGTTTCTTGCGGGCCCCATTGAAGATATACGTCGGCCTGACAGCTATCGAAATATTGCTAGGCGATATGCCGCGTCATTTTGAAATGCTAACGCTCGAAGAAAGATCCTGGCTATATCTCGATGTGGTGGACGAAGAGATTTCGCGCGTGCGATGGTAAGTGTGCCGCGGATTCCCGCGGGCCCAGAGCTTCTACAAAATCTGTGTAGTAGACCCTTATGGAATCCTAAATGCTTTCACTTTGTCGATGGATGACCCGTCCGACCAAATAGCAATGCTTGGCAAAAAACTGTTTACGAGGAAATCGCTGCGTATCAGGATTGTCGCAATGAAGCCACCAGGCTCCTACGTCTCGAAATGCGCGGCGTAACAACATCTTTCCTTCGTAATTAACCGCATACACCAGTCCATCAACTGGAAGTAAATCCGCGGTATTGACGACGACCAAGTCGGCTCTGGAAATGGTGGGTTGCATCCCATCATCGCCACTCTGAATCGCCAACAATTTGCGCTCGTCGTATCCATTTACAGTCAGCCAATCTCGCCTGAAAGCGATAAAGCTTGCCGCAGGCAGAATAGGTTTTACAGAAAATCCCTTTACGCCTTTCTTCAACAACAACTCCACACAGGGAATCCGCGCATATTCCTGCCCGCCCTCTGTGGGTGCTGTCTCCGGGCCTACGGCGACCAAAACCTCCTGAAGCTCTGAGGCCAGGCGAGGACTAAATTGCTCAAGAGGCACCCCCAATCCTCGAGCAAAGCGGCAGCCGGCCTTCAAATTCAAAGGACGGTGACCATGGAGGTACTGCCAAACCATCGATGCAGAGCCTAGCTTGTGCTGTTCACCAAACGCTTTTTGACTCATCAACGCGCGCTCCGCGAAAATATCGCTCAATAGCTGGGCTTCCTGCTGCTCGGTCATGTAGCAATGCTATCTCAAAATAAACCGCTTACGCAAATTCTTAAGCGATGCTATTATTTGACCTATGAGCCAGCCAAGCCAGCACTACGTCAGCCTCGCACCGCGCGGTCGTATTGGCATTCGGCATGATTCCGCTCGTCTTCCTCTACTCGCTTGCCCGCACTGCAAGTCCCCTGGAGGCACAGAATGAACGAAGATAAAGGCGCCACGCAAGAGAAGGCGGGTCGCCTGGAAAGCGCCATTTTTTCGATTGGCCCTGCTGAAGACCAAGTCGTGCGGCTTGACCTTAGCGACGGAGTGACGAGTCGTAATTTTGAGTATGCGGACCTACTCAAGGGAGACGAGTTCGGCCGTCGCGTGAGCGCGGTCATAGAAAAGGACGGAAGTCCCCTGGTTTACATTGCCGATATTCCTCAGGGATCCCCGGAGGTCGGCAAGAGGCTAGCGCAGCTTCTCGGCAACCGGGGGGAAACCGCCGTCTTGCTCGACATCCACCGCTCCCCTGGGAAGCAAACAATCGCTGCACGCGCTTGGCCGTGCATGCTCGATGCGGAAACCCACCTGCAACTCGACCTGGGTAATCCGGTTGATGCACGCTCCATACTTGGCGATTTGCAAGAGGGTCTATGGGGTTCAGATAGCAATGCTTATCAAGAGCAGCGCTTGCGTAATTTGCTTGTAGACAGCGTCGAAACCGTATCCAGCGCATTTTTAAAAGCCACCGCCGGCAAGCGTCGCGATCTTGGGTCAGGTCAAGAGGTCCTCGCATTGGTTGGAAGGGCCCTGTTCACGCGATTTCTATTGGACAGGGGGATTCTTTCGGAAAAGACTGCGCCCGCGCTCTGGGGATCAATGGGAACCGACGGCGAGTTGGCGTTTAGTTCGGCAAGCCAGGCAGCTGCAATTTGTCTCTGGTTAGATCAGACCTTCAACGGCGAGTTCATGCCCCTTTCGGCGCGGAAAGGGTATCAAGCGTATTTCGAGGACCTACTTCGACGCGCGCCGACGGCTTTAGAGCCTTTGGGGTGGATCGTGGGCCGCACGGACGTTGGTGGTCAACTCCCCCTATGGGAAAAACTGGATTTCTCCCATATTCCGGCTGGCACCTTGAGCGAGGTTTATGAAGACTACGCACACCGAAAAGCGCCGCGCACAGCCAAAAAAACGAGTGTGCACTTTACCCCGCGACATGTGGCGCGGACCATGGTACGCCAAGCTTTGGCGGGACTGCCGCCAGAGAAAGTTGCCTATGCCAAAATTCTCGACCCTGCAGTCGGTGCGGCAGTTTTTCTATCCCTTTCATTTCGGGAACTCGCTCGACATCGGGCGATTAGTGATGATGGGGTGTGGCCAGATACAAAAAAACTCCGCGACATTCTGTACGGGCAGCTTCGCGGGATGGACCTCAACTCCGATGCATTAAATCTCGCTGCATTAACGCTGTACCTTACAGCCATCGAACTTGATGCAAACCCAGTCCCCCCAGAGAAACTGAAGTTCGATCGCCGGCTAATTGGATCCGTACTTCACGACGTGGGAATTAAAGATCCCCACGATTCACACGCGGCAAGATTGGGAAGTCTTCGGAAAAATTCCGTCGTAGGCGTCGGAATTTTCGACGCAATCATAGGCAACCCGCCCTGGACCTCCATGGGTTTGGGGGATGGTCCAGACGGTGAGGATTCGGAAGAGGAAAGCACGGCCTCTGATGCGTTGGTGCGTGAGGTGGAGTCGATTGCAGCCGCATGCATTGAGGCCCGAGGCGTGAAGGTTGGCGGCCGCTATGCTCATCCTGACAAAGTCCCAGATCTTGCATTTCTCTGGAAAGCGACACAGTGGGCCAAACCCGGTGGAATCATCTCGCTTCTAGTTCACCAGCGACTGCTGATCAAGCAAAGCACTCAATGGAAACTTGCGCGGCAGGCCTTGTTTTCGAGCATTGAGATTGACGGAATTCTTAATGCCGGCGAGTTTGCAAACCACGATCAGTTGATTTGGCCTGGCATTGAATCTCCGTTCTGTATTGTTTTTGCCAGAAACAACGTACCTCCCAAAGATCACCGGACTGTGTTGTTGACGCTCGCCGTAGAGCCTACATTGCTGCGTCGTCGCCAGATCCGCATCGATCCGATGGCCACGATGAGTGTCACGATTGCTGAATTTGACGAGCATCCAGGAGGCATGGTTGTTCGCACCAAAGGATGCGAGCTAGACAGGGCGCTCCTGCAGCGCTGGGCCGCACGTGTTGCGCTTCCGAAGGACAAGCCGCTTGATACTCAAAATCATCGGCGCCTGCCTTTAACAACAATTGGCGCCTGCGTCGATCAAATTGCAGAAAAAAAACCCAAACGAGGATTCAAGACTGGCCTGAAGAAGACCAAGCTGCCTGAATGGTACAAAGATCTCCCCGCTCAGGCGAAAGAATTGGCGGGCAAATCAGAAGAGCGTATTGCGGGTGAGATCAATGCCTCAGATATTCATCTCAATTTCATCCATCGGCCAGTACGGTCATCACCTACGCTGGAGTGGTATACGCCACCCATTCTGTTGATTCGCCAAGCCGCTGGCAAGCTGGGAGATCTGGAGCGCACCGCGCTGATCACACCATCGGCCAACCAAACACCCGTGCTCTACCCATTCGCATTTTTGGGCACACCTTTGAAGAATACGGCCGAGGCGCTTCTTTACGCCAAATATATTGCGGTCTGGGTCAATAGCTCAATTTTCAGCTACTACCAAACGCTCACGTCAACGCAGCTTTCGTTTGGGATCAAGACACTTATAAACGAAGAGATATTGGAAACGCCTGCGCTGGATCCGCGCAAGGCGTTACAGGCGCAACTCACTAACAAAAAGGAAATAGAAAGTCTCTTCGCTCAACTTGCTCGGCCAAGTGGCTCATCACAGGCAGACATTGACGCCTGGGCGTTCAAAATCCTGGGGATGGATGAGAACGAGATGCGACTTGTCGAAGACACCCTGTCTGTCGCTTATCCCATCGGAAAACCGCGGCAGAGCGGCAAGACCTGGGTATCGGTTACCCAAGTCGAGCGCTACCTCAATGAACTTCGCAGAGAGCTTAGCCAAGTAGAAGATGCGGTGGATGTTCAATCGCTTCAACTGGTATCTACGGGTGATTCCTTGAGTGGTTGGCGATTTGTCACCTGGCGGCTAGCAGGTCCGATGGCCAAAGGACAAGTTGATATCAAGCTTGAGAAGATTGACGAGGATTCGTTGCTGCAGCTAGTTCGAGACAAGTATCCTGAAGGGGAGGTTTGGGCTGCAGCGGCCAAGGGTCAGTTTGTTTTCGGACAACTTGCTTTAAATCGCCTTTGGCTGCCATCTCGCGCATGCCTGGTAGCTCAAGTAATGGTCGCTTGGGCCGACCAAGCCGCCGAGTGACACAAGAGTTCTGCTTCTTCCATCCAAGAGATCCAGACAAGGGTCCGGTGAGGTCGACGCTGAACAAACGGTCTCTAAAAATTATCGTAGATGCTATCGGCTCGGCATGGAGCGAAATTGACTCATTCCCCTACCGAAAATCTAAGCCATTCAAGCCCGCCGATTATTTCGACGAGGACGAACTGACCACGAAGCTGGCCGAGATTCTGAACGACAAACTGACTAACAATTCGATTTCCAGATTTCGAAAAGAAAATTTTCAAACCGTTGTTCGCGATGGCAAGCAAAGCACAAGCTCACTTAACAGCTCGGAGCAGATGCCAGATCTCACGTTTCGGATGATTCAGTGTGCACCAGGAGAGGATCGAGAGGAATCAGCATTGTTTGTGGAGGCGAAACTGGTAAGCGAAACTACTGGATGTCGCCAGTACGTTGTGAGTGGCTTGTTCAGGTTCGTCTCCGGTAAATATGCTCCCCAAGTCACGTTTGGCATGATGCTTGGTTATTCAACCACCAAATTCAAAGATCCAGATCTGCATCTTCATAGCTATTACGCCTCTGCCAGTTCAGAAGAAGCTTTACTCTGCGCATCCAAGGTCGTCTTGGGAGGAATAGCTAAAGACTGTTTTGAAAGCACCCATAGTCGGCAAACACCTTGTGCGCCTGAGTTCAAGGCTCTTCATCTTTGGCTTCCTCGACCTGTTGATTGACTCTATCGTCCCGCAAAACACATCCGTGTATCTCAACGCCCAGTCGATCACTCTTTGCTGACGGTGCCAGTTGGAGCAAATACGTCACGTGAGCGGGATTTGCTCTACTTAGTACACCCCTTAAACCGGTGAATTGGCTTACGATAGTTGCTCTGACCACTCGGCCACCTAATTTGGCGGCGGGCGGCAAGCACCACTAATT
This sequence comes from Polaromonas sp., assembly GCF_039932935.1. Classification (GTDB taxonomy): domain Bacteria; phylum Pseudomonadota; class Gammaproteobacteria; order Burkholderiales; family Burkholderiaceae_C; genus Polaromonas. Next base: position 36,019 of record NZ_JBDTPB010000070.1, on the reverse strand, counting down.
GGCGGCAAGTGGAGAGGTCCAATAAAACGGCCGCCCCCAGGGAGAGATCACGGTGGAGATACGCTTTCGCTTTCTGCTGGACACAAACATCCTGATCCCTCTGCAGGACTCTATGGTGGTCCTGCAACCGGCACTGACTGACTTCGTCCGGCTGTGCAATGCCCATGGGCATCAGCTGCTTTATCACCCCGCGTCCGTTGAAGACATCCAGCGCGACGGGAATGTCGAGCGTCGTACCCGTACACTGGCTCGGCTACCTCAGTACACTCTGCTCCAGGAAGGCGACCCATGTCCTTGGAATACGCCCGCCACATCGGTTAACGACGCCTGCGACAACAGAATTCTGTGGACACTGGACCAGAATGCAGCGCACGCACTCGTCACGGAAGACCAGAGGCTGCACCGCAAAGCACGTGATCGCGGACTAAGTGACCGGGTTTATTTCATTCAGTCCGCGCAAGACTGGCTCCAGCGCCTCCACGAGCCAGCGGAGGTCACTCTTCCAAACATCGAAGAGGTGGAGCTCCACACTCTGACACCTCAGCTTGGCGGAGCCTTCTTCCAAACCTTGCGAAATGACTATGCAGGCTTTAACCAATGGTTTCAGCGGATTGCCATGGAGGGCCGTCGCGCTTGGGTATATCGGGAGCCGGGGCAGGTGGATGTACAAGCAATTTGCATCTTTACTGTGCAAGCCGACGAGCGAATCACCGATGACGCCCAAGTACTCGACGGTCTCGCGCTTAAATTGTGCACGTTTAAGGTGGGCGAAGTAGTCCGGGGCCGAAAGATCGGCGAGTTGTTCCTGCGAGCGGCTTTTCAGTTCGCCACGATCCATCAGTGTGAACACATCTTCCTTCACGCAAATGAAGAACAGCAGGTACACCTGACGAGCCTGATCGAAGATTTTGGATTCCGAGCAGTTGGCGCGTATATGAATGATGCCGTGTTCGTGAAGTCGCATCCAGTGAATCCGCCACCGATGCAGATTGAGCCGTTCGAGTACGTTCGTCGTTACTATCCGCATTACCTCGACGACCTTGAGGTTCAGAAGTACATCGTTCCGATCCAGCCACAGTTTCACGACATCCTCTTCCCGGACTGGATGGCTCCCGGTCAAGCGCTGCCCACCAACCATCCTCAGCGGCACGTTGGCAATGCCATCAAACTGGCATATCTATCGAACGCGCTCACTAAACTCCCAAAACCCGGTGATCTGGTTTTGTTCTACCGCAGTCACGACCTAAAGGCCATCACCACTCTGGGTGTGGTTGAGCGCTATGAATGGATGGGCGAGGCCGGCGAGATCGCCAGGGTTGTGAGCCGACGTACCGTCTACACCGATGCTCAGATCACGGAGATGACTCGGGCCGAAACCAAGGTTATGCTATTCCGGCTAATCCGGCACTTTGAAAATCCTGTGCCACTCGCGCTACTTTTAGCGTCGCCCCCTATCGTCAACGGCTTCATTCAGTCCACCACTCACATCTCCGATGAGTCTTTTTCAAGAATCCTCACAGCAGCCAACGGGTAGAGCCGTCCTTCTGTCGATCAAGCCAAAGTATGCTGACCTAATCATTGCAGGCAGCAAGACGGTAGAACTACGCCGCAGTTGGCCGTCCAACGATGTCGGCGTGATGATCATCTATTCCTCTGCGCCTGTACAGCGCCTGACCGGCATCGCTCTGGTCAAGGAAATCAAGGAGTGCGACTTCGACACGCTTTGGGTGATCTCGCAAGCCCATGGTGGCGGCGTTACCCAAGAAGAGCTCAAGGAGTACATTGGCAAAAAGAAACAGTCTTATGGCGTCATGCTAGGGCGTGTGATTCCCGCTGAAATCCTGGTTGATCCAAAGCCGTTGTTCCCCAATTTCACGCCACCCCAAGGCTTTATGTACTTGAGCCCACTGGACTATCAACGTGTGACGATTGCCATGTTTCCGTCGGGAATAGATTTATGAACATTTTCGTTGCGGGGATACACGGTGTTGGCAAAACCTATTTGGCTAGCCGGCTGCCTGCGGCCATGGGTCTACTGCACACCTCTGCCAGCAAACTTATCAAAGAAGAGCTTGCACTACCGGAGTGGAACCCTGACAAGCGTGTGACAGACGTCATGCAAAACCAGGTGGCATTGGTCAAAGCCGTCGCAAGGCATAACTCTAAGGGCACAGCACTGCTGCTCGACGGGCACTTCGTGCTTTTGAACACAGACGGTGAGTTCGTGCAGTTGAGCGCAGAAGTTTTCAAGACATTGAACCTGAGCGCAGTGCTGCTGGTCGAGGCTGATCCTAAAGTTGTATCGGTCCGAGTCCAAGGTCGAGATAATTTGCGACGCGATTCAGACTGGCTTGCGACATTCATGTGCAACGAGCGCGAACACACCAAGGCCGCCTGCAGCGAGTTGAATGTGCCGTTGCGAATTTTGATGTCGCCGAGTGAGGCTGAGTTCGCCTCCGCAGTTGCCTCATTGCTTTAGTAGCTGATGCAGTTCGGTGATTCGCTTGAGTTATTGAAACCGTCCAAGGGTCGAGCTGCACACAAGTATTCACTCTCAAAAATTAAATCTTGTGAATAGCCGTGGAAGCGAAATTTCGCAGATGCCAGTTTTTTTGATCTCCTCAGAATTGAATCATTTGTCATCCCGCATCATTAAGGCAAGATGGGCGAGTCGATCTTTGATGGATGCTACCTTTGCACCAATTTTATTCGCTGCGGCGTGGGCACTCGTGAGGCAACTTGTCGTGTGATCAACTCGCTCGCCCTTGTGAGTAAGGTAAAGGACATTCTTGAAATTTCCCCAGAAGACGTTCATCTGGCCATTCAATTTTTCAATCTCCTCCATAAGTGGTGGTTCGTGCAAACCTGCAAATGCGCGAAGTTCATCCAGCTCTCCACAGGCTAACAAATAGCGCAAGTCGTACTCGCTATCCGTCATCTTTGATCCCCGAAGGATGACAAGATTTGTGACAGAGAATTCGCGAGCAATCTTGCTGAGTAGCATATGCGCTTCGGCGAGACGCCGAATAGCATCGCCCCTGGCTTGGTCTACCTGTTCGCGTTCGTGTTTCGCAGCATCGCGTGTAAGTTGAAAGTGCTGAGTGACGCGTTGACTACGTAGCTGCAGATAGGCTGTCAGCGCCACGCCGAGCAACGCCGAAAGTGCAGTAACTATCGAAATAAGGATCGTAGTTTCCATTGGTGACTATCTAAGTAAGATTGAAATTGAGAGAACCAGACTTTAAAGCTTCGTCCTTGAACAGTATGAATGTTCTCTGTCCAACTGATGGCGTAGCCTTGCTGAGGTGTGTGTGTATTCAAGAATACGCACTCTGTCGACGCCGCATCAGCAAGTAGACCGCCGGGATCACAAACATGGACAGTAAGGGGGCGGTGATCATCCCTCCGACCATGGGCGCGGCAATGCGTTGCATGACCTCAGAGCCGGTGCCAGCGCCCCACATGATGGGGAACAGGCCGGCCAGGATGACCGCCACCGTCATCGCCTTGGGCCGAACCCGTAGCACGGCACCCTCCCGAATCGCATCCAGCAGGTCGGCGGTCGTGGTCTTTCCTTGGTCGAGCCGGTCGTCCCAGGCCGATTTGAGGTACAGCAGCATGATCACGCCGAACTCGGCGGAAACCCCGGCCAAGGCAATGAACCCAACCGCGCCTGCCACCGACAGGTTGTAGCTCAGCAGGTACAGCAGCCAGATACCGCCCACTAGGGCAAACGGCAGCGTGGCCATGATCAACAATGCCTCGTCAAAGCGTTTGAAGGTCAGGTAGAGCAGCACAAAAATGATCAGCAGCGTGAATGGCACCACCACCTTGAGTTTGGCCGTGGCACGCTCCAGGAACTCGAACTGGCCCGACCAGGACACCGAATAGCCGGGCGGCAGCTTGACTTTGTCCACCACGGCTTTCTGCATGTCCTGCACAGCCGAGCGCAGGTCGCGGCCCCGGATGTCCACGTAAACCCAGCCCGAGAGGCGTGCGTTTTCGCTGCGCAGCATGGGTGGGCCGTCGGTGATGCGAATGTCGGCCACGTCCGAGAGCACCAGGCGTTGGCCGCGTTCCGTCACAAAGGGCAAGCTGCGCAACTTTTCCAACGAATCTCGGACTTCCCTGGGGTAGCGCATATTGATGGGGAAGCGCTGCAAGCCTTCGACCGTTTCACCAATGTTCTCACCGCCCACGGCTGAACTGATGACAGATTGCACGTCCGCGATGTTCAGGCCAAAACGGGATGCCGCATCGCGCTTGATGTTGACGTCGATGTAGCGCCCACCGGTCAGGCGTTCGGCTAAAGCGCTCGAGACACCCGGCACATCCTTGAGCGCCCGCTCGATCTCGCCGGTGAGCCTGTCTATCGTGACCAGGTCGGTACCCGCCACCTTGACGCCTACCGGGCTCTTGATCCCGGTGGCAAGCATGTCAATGCGGTTGCGAATCGGCGGCACCCAGATGTTGGACAAACCAGGCACCTTGACGATGCGGTCCAGCTCCTCCACCAGCTTGTCCTGGGTCATGCCGGCACGCCACTGCTCGCGCGGCTTGAATTGGATGGTCGTTTCAAACATTTCCATAGGTGCCGGGTCGGTTGCGGTCTCCGCGCGTCCGGCCTTGCCATATACGCTGGCGACCTCAGGGACGGTTTTGATCAGCCGGTCGGTCTGCTGCAACAGCTCGCTGGCTTTGCCGGCCGACAGGCCCGGCAGCGCCGATGGCATGTAGAGCAGATCACCTTCATCCAGCCTTGGCATGAATTCACCGCCGATATGCTGCAGCGGCCAGAGGCTGATGACCAGAGCGACGCCGGCAACCAGCAAGGTGAGTTTCGGTGCGCGCAGCACCACCTCCAGCATCGGCCGGTAGATGGCGATCAGCAGGCGGTTTAAGGGGTTGGACTTCTCATCGGGAATCCGGCCACGGATCAAATAGCCCATCAACACGGGGATCAGCGTCACCGACAGCCCGGCTGCCGCCGCCATGGCATAGGTCTTGGTGAAGGCCAGCGGCGAGAACAAGCGTCCCTCCTGGGCTTCCAGCGTGAACACCGGAATAAACGACAAGGTGATGATTAGCAGCGAGAAGAACAGCGCCGGCCCGACTTCGGCTGCCGCGTCGCCTATGACCCGCCAGCGCGCCTCGCCCTCCAGCGTTTCGCCTGGATGGTCATGCCCCCAATGCTCCAGGTGTTTGTGGGCGTTCTCGATCATCACCACGGCGGCATCCACCATGGCGCCGATGGCAATCGCGATGCCGCCCAGCGACATGATGTTGGCATTAACGCCTTGGTAGTGCATCACGATGAAAGCGGCGAGAATGCCCAGCGGCAGCGAGATAATGGCCACGAACGCCGAGCGCAGGTGGAACAGGAAGATGAAGCACACCACGGCGACCACCAGGAATTCCTCCAACAACTTTTGCGTGAGGTTGTCCACGGCGCGCTCGATCAAGCCCGAGCGGTCGTAAGTCGGCACGATTTCAACGCCCTTGGGCAGGCTGGATTGCAGGGTCTGTATTTTGGCTTTGACGGCTGCGATGGTCTCCAGTGCGTTCTTGCCGGAGCGCATGATGATCACGCCGCCGGCGGCTTCTCCTTCGCCGTCGAGTTCACCGATGCCGCGGCGCATTTCGGGACCGATCTGGATTCGTGCCACGTCGCCCAGTCGCACCGAGATACCGGCAGGCGTGGTCATCAGCGGAACGGAGCGGAAATCGTCCAGGCTTTGCAAATACCCTGAGGCCCGCACCATGTATTCGGCTTCCCCGAGTTCCAGCACCGAGCCGCCGGCTTCCTGGTTGGCCTTCTGGATGGCCTCGACCACCTTGGTATGCGGAATCGCGTAGGCGGCCAGCTTGTCGGGGTCCAGCACAATCTGGTACTGGCGCACCATGCCGCCGACCGATGCGACTTCAGCCACATTCGGCACGGTTTTGAGTTCGTACTTGAGAAACCAGTCCTGCAGTGCCCGCAGCTGCCCGGCATCCTGCGTGCCGCTGCGATCAATCAGGGCGTACTGGTAAATCCAGCCCACACCGGTGGCGTCCGGACCCAGTGAGGCCTTGGCTGCCGCCGGCAGGCGCGACTGGACCTGGTTCAGGTACTCCAGCACGCGGGAGCGCGCCCAGTAGAGGTCTGTGCCGTCCTCGAACAGCACATAGACGTAGGAATCGCCAAAGAAGGAATAGCCGCGCACCGTCTTGGCTCCGGGCACCGATAGCATGGTGGTTGTCAGCGGGTAGGTGACCTGGTTCTCGACAATGCGCGGCGCCTGGCCGGGGTAGGTGGTGCGGATGATGACCTGCACGTCGGACAGGTCGGGCAAGGCGTCCAGTGGCGTTTTTGTCACCGAATACACGCCCCAGGCCGCGATCATTAGCGTGGCCAGCAGCACCAGGAAACGGTTGCCGATGGACCAGCGGATCAGGCGGGCGATCACCGCTGGGCTCCCGATGAGGGGGTTTTGGGCAACTGCGATGAAACAGGTGCCACAGGCGTGATGGAGGTCAGAGTCGGCTCGCCGTCCTTGGGCAGCACAAACTCAAACTGGACCCTGTCCCCTTTGGCCACGTTGCGCGGCATGCCGCCGACCGGTGCCTTGAACTCCATGGTCATGGCGCCCATACCGGCCGTGGGAAGCGCGCCATGGGCCAGCAAGGCGCTATCCTTGTCGATGGCGATCACCTGCGCTTCACCAGGGTGCCGGGCCAGTGGCGGCGGGGTAACCTCGCTGTTGAGCCGGGCCTCCACGCCCTTGAGACTGGCTTCCGAGTCAATCAGGAACTGTGACGACACCACCACACGTTGGCCCGCCTGCAGGCCGCGTTTGATTTCCGTCTGGCCGCCGCTTTCAATGCCGGCTTCGACATCGACGGGCCGGAAGCGGCCGTTCTCCTCAGCCAGCATCACGACCATGCGTTTGCCGGTCTGGAGGACGGCTTCGGTGGGAACCAACAAAGCCTTCTCCGCCCGCATGTCCATGAACTGCATGGTCACGAACATGCCCGGCACCAGGCGTGAGCCAGGGTTGGCCAGCTCCAGCCGGGCTTTGCGCGTGCGCGTCGCCGCATTGACGTCTGGCAGGATGGCTTGCACCTTGCCTTCGAAGGTCGTGCCGGGCACGGCCGGGCTGCGGGCTTGTACCTTTGCGCCCGGGCGCAGGAACGCCGCCTGGCTTTCGGGCACCTCGGCGTTGGCCCAGACCGTCGAAAGACCGTTGATGCGAAATAAGGTCATTCCTGCCGACACCGTCATGCCCTCGCGTGCCAGCAGTTCCACCACCACGCCGCCCAACGGCGCCGTGATCGTGGTGCGGGCCTGTGTCTTGCCGCTGGTCTCCACCAGGCGTATCTGCTCATCGTTCATGCCGGCCTGGCGCATGCGCTGGCGCGCGCCGTCGACCAGCGATCCCAGGTCATTACCCTGCATGCGTTTGAGGGCCAGAAACTCCTCCTGGGCCGCCACCCAGTCCGGAACATACAGGTCCACCAATGGCTGACCCTTGACCACCGGGTCCAGCGTGGCGCGCACGTGGAGGCGCTCGACATAGCCTGTCGCCCGGGCCTGCACGGTGGCCTGGTCGCGCTCGTTGAACGCAATGTTGCCGACCGCGGAGACTTGGGGCGACAGCGTGCCTTCGGTGACCGCAGCGGTACGCACCCCGAGGTTCTGCTGAATCCTCGGACTGATGGTGACTTTGCCCTGGTCGGAATCGCTGTCGGCATAGACCGGCACCAGCATCATGTCCATGAAGGGCGACTTGGCCGGTTTGTCGAACTTGTTGCCTGGCACCATGGGGTCCTGGTAGTACAGGATCTTGCGGCCACTGGCCGGATCGGTATCGCCGGCTTTGAGGCCCGCGCTGATGTGACGGCGCGTGGCTTCTTCGCCTTGGGCGATGCTTTGGGGCCCGGCTGTGGGCGTGGCCGCTGGAGTCGGCGGCGCTTCACCCGGTGGGGCGACGGTAGCCATGCTGTTGCCGTTTTTCATGCCCAGGGCGTAGAGGCCGTAGCCTGCGCCGCCCAGTGCGCCGGCACCGACCAGCGCGGCAATCAGGTATTTTTTGTTCATGGCTGTTCCTTGGCTTGTGCCGGCATGCTGTGTTCGGGGAATAGGAAGTTGAGTTGGGCCCAGGAGCGCGTGGTTTCCATTTCCAGCGTCAGGGCCTGCATACGGGTGTCAATCTCATCGCGGCGTGCGGCCAATGCCCCGGTCAGATCGCTCTTGCCTGTGCGGTAGGTGGTCAGTGCGGCCTCAGTACGCTGACGGGCTGTTGGGATCAGTTCATTACGATAGCGGGCGACCCGGTCTTTGCCTGTTTGCCAGTCGTTCAGCCAGCCGCGCACTTCGGCCTCGTGGTTGCGCAGCATGTCTTCGTAGCGGGCTTTGGCCTCGTCGACCATGGCCAGCTTGGCGGCCAGTTCCCGGTTCTGGCGGTTCTTCTGATCCCATTGCAACGGGATGGAAACGCCGATGGAGATCATGTTCGAGTAGGCCGGACCACGCTGGGCATAGCTGGCCTCGACGCTCCAGTCTGCTTGTTTGTTCGCTTGCGCCAGCTTGGCGTCGGTGTTCACGGCATCAACCTCGGCCCCCATGGCCAACAGATCGGGATGCTGCTTGAGGTGCTCACTGGAAAGCTCGCTCTGAAGGGGAGTGGTTTGCCAGGGCGGCGAGCCCGAGAGAGGGCGCTCCGCATCAGGAGCACCTACCCAGCGGGCCAGCATCAGGCCGGCGTTGCGTGACTGGCGGTCGACCTGGCTGAGCCTATCCTCCAGCTGAATCACCGCGCTGCGGGCGGCAAACACGTCGGCCTGGCTGCCCCGGCCGGTGCGAAAAGCAATGTCGGCCGCCTGCACCTGCAGCCGGGTTTCTTCGACCTGCTGCTGCACCAGCTCGCGCATAGCCTGGGTGTAATAGCGGTCCAGCCAGGCCAGCGCCGCGTCGCGCTGCAAGTTGGCCAGGGTCAGCTGGCGCTGCGCCTGTACCCGCTGTGCGTCGCGTTCAAAGCGTTCCGAGCGCAGCTGGCGCTTCTCGGACCGGGTGATTTCCTGCATGACGCCGATGCGGCGCATGGTCATGAAGTCGCGTGTCAGACTGCCGCGGTCCGCGCCGTCGGCCGGCAGGTTGTCGATGCCGAATTTGAGCACCGGGTCGGGGAGCTGGCCGGCCGAGACGGCTTGTTCTCGGGCAGCAGCGGTTAGCGCACTCTGGGCGACCAGTTGTTGGGACCGGCCAATGGCAATGCGCTGCGCTTCGACCAGCGTCAAAGGATCAGCGGCCCACGACGCAGACGTCAGGGCCATCGTCAAGGCGGCGGCAGCAGTCCGATAAATCGGAAATGAAACAAACATAAGACCTCCAGAGCACGAATAAGGACCTGCCGATGCACAGGAAATGCATCAAGCAGAAGCTAGACAGTCGGGGAGGTCAGAGGCGGAAGCAGCAGTTCCGGATGGAGACAGGGGGCGCGGTGGTGCGCTGCAGATGAGGCGCCTGCAGCGGCGCTTCGGAAAACACCGGGACGGCGACCTGCAAGCTGAAATCGGCAGGCAAGGCGCCAAGGGCAATGGGCGCCGGCGAGTGGTACTTGTCGGCAGACTGCTGGCCGGCTTGGCAGTGCGCGTGGCACAGGTTGGGCTGCTGGTCGTCCATGCTGAGCGGCATGGATTCGGCGCAGGGCATGCCCGCTTCAGCCATCGCGGCCGCTTCAGCGATTTTTGATCCGGAACCGGGGCAAACATACCCAGCCACCGCCAGCTGCATGGACAGCAGGCTGACCAGTGCGAAGAGCATTGTGATCAGGCGGTGGCGATGATTTCGGGTCATGGCTTGAGTTTAGTGGACATGTGACTGGCGATGCGCAGGAAAGTTCCGTCCTGCGGGCGTTTGAAACCCAGTGTCGACCGTGAGCGTATATAGCCACTATCTGGAGGAAATGGCTACTATGAAAGACCTGCATCGTTATCAAAAGGCGCTTCATGGAGCTTAAATCCCATTGGGAACAGGTCTACACCACCAAGTCCGCCGAGGCCGTGAGCTGGTACCAGCCTCATGCCACGTTGTCGCTGGACTTGATCTGCCGCATGGCGCAAAGCAAAGCGACGCGTATTGTGGATGTGGGGGGCGGTGCCTCCAGCCTGGTCGATGATCTGCTCGCCCGTGGCATGACCGAAGTGGGTGTACTGGACATCTCCAGTGCCGCGCTCCATGTGGCCCGCCAGAGACTCGGCGAACAGGCAGGGCGCGTCCGATGGATGGAAGGCGACATCACAACCATCGAATTTGAAAAGGCCAGCATTGACATCTGGCATGACCGGGCGGTTTTTCATTTCTTGACCAATCCGGCTGACCGTGCGGCCTATGTGGCCCAGGTACGCCGCGCGGTGCGCCCCGGTGGTCACGTCATCGTGGCGGCGTTCGGGCCGGATGGGCCGCTTCAATGCAGTGGCTTGCCGGTCGTGCGTTATGCGCCTGACGCTCTGCATGCCGAGTTCGGTGGTGCGTTCGAACTACTGGAACACGTGAAGGAAGACCACCTCACGCCTTCAGGGCTTGTGCAGCACTTTGTCTATTGCCATTGCGTCCTGCATTGAAGGACATTCGCATGAATAACCGAAAGCCCTAATTTTGAGATCACTGACACAGCCCGGCGTGCTGGCCACCTTGATGGCCGCAACCTTATTCGGCGCCGGCACCCCGCTGGCCAAATTGCTGTTGGCACAGACAAGTCCCTGGCTGCTGGCCGCTTTGCTCTACCTTGGCTCGGGCATTGGACTGTTTCTATTGCGGCAAGTACGCAAGTCGCCCTCTGTGAGTCTGCCCCGCGGTGAGTGGAAGTGGCTGGGCGGTGCCGTGGTGGCAGGGGGAATGATCGGCCCGGTCCTGTTAATGGTGGGCCTCTCGGGTATGCCGGCGTCAGGAGCTTCGCTCCTCTTGAACGCGGAAGGGGTCTTGACGGCAATGATCGCCTGGTTTGTATTCCGTGAGAACTTTGACAGGCGCATTGCGTTGGGAATGCTGGCCATCGTTGCCGGCGGTGTGGTTCTTTCCTGGCCGGGGGAGGCAAAGTTTGGCGAGTTATGGCCTGCCTTGGCGGTCCTCGGTGCCTGTCTGGCCTGGGGCGTAGACAACAACCTGACACGCAAGGTTTCTTTATCAGACGCCTCGTTCATTGCCATGGTCAAAGGGTTGGCGGCCGGTGCAACCAACCTCGCGCTTGCGCTTTCGTTGGGGGCCACGTGGCCTGCAATTCCCGTCGTGCTGGCGGCTGCGCTGTTGGGCTTTGCCAGTTATGGAGCCAGCCTGGCGCTCTTTGTTCTTGGCTTGCGGCATTTGGGAACTGCGCGCACAGGAGCGTATTTCTCTATCGCGCCATTTGTAGGAGCCGCTTTGGCTATCGCGGTTCTTGGTGAACCCATCACACTGCCGCTGCTCATTGCGGGCATGTTGATGGCCTGGGGCGTCTGGCTGCATCTGACGGAGAGCCACCAACACGCACATATCCACGAACCACTTGAGCACAGCCACGAGCATGAACACGGTTCCGGTGATGAGCATCATGACCATGGGCACGAAACTCCGGTTGGGGCCGGTACACGCCATGTCCACATACACAGGCACGATCCTATTGCCCATACCCACGCACATTTCCCGGATGCCCACCATCGTCATTCACACTAAGAGGGCCGTAGATCGACTGGGCACTTCAGCTTCATGAGATATTTTCAGCCTCTTTTTGCATGGGCGAAACGCCTCAAACATGATGTGATAACGAGAGTCGGCAGGGATTCTTGTAAAAACCCGCAGAAACAAGCTTAAGTCCCTGTCCCTGTTGATCTTTTTCAATCCTTCATAGCCGATTGGCTGATCCCTTCAGGCGGGTTTTTCATCACCGAATCAGGATCAGGCGCCTACGCGCTGAAGCGCTCCAGCCTGCGGGCTCCCGTGACGGATGCTCGCGCTGCTCGCTGGTGGCCTATTCCTGGGCGGCCGGCGCTTGGCATCTAAACGTGCAACGGTCTCAGAGGACTAGACCGCGAGTTTGTCGGGAAGCAGCCGGTCATATTCCGTCTTGACCACGGCGTAGCATTCACAGGTGCGCTGCTCCAGGCCTGGGCGATCCAGCACCGTTATGCGCCCGCGCGAATAGCGGATTAGCCCGAGGGTTTGCAGCTTGAGTGCGCCTTCGGTGACGCCCTCTCGACGCACACCCAGCATATTGGCGATCAGCTCCTGCGTCATGACCAGTTCGTTCCCCTGCAGCCTGTCCAGGCTGAGCAACAGCCAGCGGCATAGCTGCTGGTCCAGCGAATGGTGCCGGTTGCACACCGCCGTTTGCGCCATCTGGGTGATCAGGGCCTGCGTGTAACGCAGCAGCAGATGCAGCACCGGTGCGCGATTGAACTCTTGCTTGATTACATATGCCGTTAACCGGAAGCCCTGGCCAGCGCTTTGCACGACGGCGCGGCTGGGGGTGGATCCGCCGCCCATGAATAGGGAGATGCCGACCAAGCCTTCATGGCCGACCACCGCGATCTCCGCCGAGGCTCCGTTTTCCATCACATAGAGCAAGGAGACAATGGCTGTGGTGGGAAAGTAAACGTGGCTCAGCGTGCTACCCGATTCGTAGAGCACTTGGCCCAGCGGCATGGCAACCCACTCCAGCTGCGGCGCCCATCGTTGCCACTCTACGTCCGGCAATGCAGCAAGCAGCTGGTTCATTTTGGGGTCAGGGGAAGTGGCCATCGCGAGCTCCCGAACGAGTCTGGTTTCGACTAAGACCTCTGGCAGAGGTCGCGCACGTCTTTGGGAGTATAGGTAGTAAAGGTATCTTGATGTGTACGCTACCGAACAAGAGCATTCGATGAACTGCAGCTATGGGCTTTAGCAAGTCACTGGCTGGCTTCGAGAGTTTGGCTACTTGGCGCGGCTGTGGTACCGGTCCGTTGTGCAACCTGAGGATCAGAAGACCGACGCTACTGCGTGAAAGCCCATGGAGGCTACAAGGCATCCACCTCAATGCCAGGGCTCTCCAGGCAATCAAGGCGCCGCAGCAAATGTAAGTTGAGAATAGGAGTCTCTTTGTTGAACTTCAGGCTGAACTTGTCGACGAACGCCGCGGCGGGGACCCCCCAGATATGAATGGAAGCTTGACGCGATCGAATTGGAGGGAGCGTCGTTGGGCATCGTTTCGATATTAGAAGAATTTGTTGCGTGAGCTTGGGCAGGAGTCAGCGCCGTACGATTCCAAGGGGATGGTGATGGCATCAAAATTCAACGGACCAATCTTTCGCCGGAAATCCAGCGTGTAGCCCTCAACCGATTGATGGGCGCTGTGCGAAACGGCGCCCCCTTACCTCTTGGAATCCGTATCCCATAACTGAGATCATCGGCTAGCCTGTTGGGCTCGCGCAGCGTGCGAGCTAATGCCGAAACCAATTGATCTGCAGCGCGTCAACGACGATCAATGTGTGTGCGCTATCGAACGGTGTTCAACACCGAATGCGTGTATGTTGCCGGCATGCTCCATCATTTCTTATCCAACAATCGGGCAGCTTTAATAAATCGCTGCATCCTCAAGGTTGCACAACGGTCTGAACCGCAAGCCAATCAAGCTGCTTCGCTTTACGGAATCCCCTTGTTTCTTGATCAGCTTACGGAGACCTTAGCGATTGAGCAACGGTCATCGAGATCAGGCGCTGATGCGATTTCCGGGCCGGCCGGCGGACCTTCAGAAAAGTCAGAGCTCGGTAAATCTGCCGCCAGGCATGGGCACGAGCTATCGGACCACGGTTTTACAATTGAACAGGTTGTTCATGACTACGGTGACCTCTGTCAATCTATTACCGATATTGCTGTCGAGATGGATGAAAAGATTGGCGCTGATGAATTTCGTACCCTTAACCGCTGCCTGGACAATGGCATGGCAGATGCTGTCACTGAATTTGCACATCAACGCAAGCTGATCAGCGATGACCGGGAAGAGCAAGCAGTGCAGCACCGCCTGGGTACTCTGGTACATGAATTGCGGATTCATATCGATGCTGCCACTCATGCCATTGCCGTCATCAAATCCGGACAGGTTGGGTTCGGCGGGGCAACAGGTGCAGTTTTGGACAGAAGCCTTGTTGGCATGCGAAAAGTCGTCGATCGATCGCTGGCCGAAGCCCGTCTTGCTGCCGGGCTGCCTCCTAATCACGAACTCATTTTGATCAAGGGCTTCATTGACGAGATCCATGAATCGATGCGCTTTGCAGCGATTGCCAAAAAGTGTGAATTTTCGGTGTCTGTGGTGGGCTTGGGCCTGGCTGTGGATGCCGACAGGGATCTGCTTTTCTCGGCTGTAGGAAACCTGCTGCATAACGCCTTCAAGTTCACGAAACCCGGAACCAAAGTCATACTGACCGCTTATGCCGAAGACGAAAAAATACTGATAGATGTGCATGACCATTGCGGAGGTTTGCCAGTGGGAAAGGTGGAAAACCTTTTCGTGCCGTTTTATAAGGCTGGCAACGAAAAATTTGGTTCTGGGCTTGGTCTGTCCTTATCCCGACGCAGCGTAGAAGCCAATAATGGTACTTTAAGCGTTCGAGATGTTCCTGGCTCGGGCTGCGTGTTTACGATCGCTTTGCCGCGAAGTGTCTTGGTAATCTGAGCGCGGGATTACGTGCCGTTGATTTCCATAGGTGCCTAGTCGAGCAGGACGCTGCAGCGCAGCACTTCAAACGTGCAGCTGCAACGCAAAGTTGATGAGCTGCTCACCGCAAAACAACAGCTGGCGCTGCCTAGGTCACCCGTCACGGCGCAGGAGCAGGACGTGGCCAGCATATTGGGACGCTACAGCGCGCCTGATTCTGATTGGGTGGAAAAAAAGCCGCCAGAAGGGGCAAACCAATCGACTAAATGGGATTCAAAAAATCAATGAGGACAGGTACTTAAGCTTGTTTCTGCGGGTTTTTACATGAATCCCTGCCGACCCTCATTTGGTCGCCGTGCAGGATTTTGCCGGACAGCTATTCCTCCGGTTTTCACGAAATATCCCTTGGCTTGCTGGCCGTTGGGTAGTTATGCGGAACCAAAAAGAAACTATAGAATCAACAACTTATGTCGCGATTTTGCACGCTCCTGCTCTGGCTCATGATGCTGGCTTTGCCCATGCAGGGCTTTGCTTCCGCATCGATGCAGTATTGCGGCAAAAGCGTCGACCATACGGCCCTGCAGGCCTCGGTTGAGCCAGAGACGCATCATCGCCATGCTGATGCGTCGAACGATGGCCATGATCACACCATGCATGGAGAGGCGACCCAGGCCGCCAGCGCGGAGCAAACTCCGGATCTGCAAAATCAACTGCCTGATGCTGCCCACAAATGTGGCGTGTGTGCCTCTTGCTGCAACCTTGTCGGCATGACCGCCGCCACTCAGACGGTGGTCATTCATTCCGCTCCCAACGCTGTCTACATCGAGCATTCGATCTTGATCCAAAGCGTTCCCTCGGGCCTGCCCGAGAAACCGCCTCGCGCCTGACGCACCCGGCTGACTGCGGACCTTCGGGCTCCGCAGTACGGGTGCTTTTCATCGTTCGCCATCAAAGCTAAATCTCCTTCTGGGAGATGCCTTTGTTGTCGCCGTTCCATGAAACCGCGAGGAATCCCATGTTTAAACCCCTGCTGGCCTACGGGCTGGTTTTGATAACCGCAATGCCTGGCCTGTCGGCCGCGCAAAGTTCCGCCCCGGCTGCACCAGCCGCCGGAGCCCAGGCAAGTCCGCCTCCGGTCTTCCGCTCGGTCATGGAAGGCTACAAGCCCTATACCGAAGAAGCCACGGTTAACTGGAAGGAGGCCAATGACACCACTGCCCGAATCGGCGGCTGGCGTACGTACGCCAAGGAAGCCAGGCAACCGCAGGCGTCCGAGCCAGCGTCGCCGGGCGATGCACGCAACGCGCCGGCCAAACCCTGACCGAGGACCACCATGAACGCCATTTTTAAACTCGGCGCCCTCGCCACGGCGACCCTCGTCCTGGCTGGCTGCGCGTCTGTCAACTTTGACCAGACTCTTGAGGACGCCAACGGCAACGCCACCACCAGTACCTTCACCCAAGGCAAGCTCGAACTCAGCCGTACCGACCAGCAGCGCCAAGCGCGCAGCAGGCTTACGGACGAACTGCTGGCCAAGCCGCTGAGCATGGACGACGCCGTGCAGTTGGCATTGGCCAACAGCCCTGCGGTGCAGACCTTGCTGGCCCAAAGCTGGGCGGACATGGCCACCGCGAACCAGAACGGTCGCATCACCAATCCGCTGTTTACCTTCGAGCGCACCCGCATGGGCTCCGAGCTCGAGCTGAATCGCTTGTTGTCGTTCGGCTTGCTGGACTTGCTGACCTTGCCGCAGCGCATGTCAATCTCCCGCGGGCAAGTAGCCCAGGCCAAGGTGCAACTCGGCGCCAGCGTGGTCGAGCAGGTGACGCAGGTGCGCCAAGCCTGGGTGCGGGCCGTTGGCGCGCAGCAGAGCTTGCAGTATGCGCAGCAGGTCAATACCACTGCGCAGGCCGGTGCCGAACTTGCAAGGCGCATGCAACAGGTTGGTAACTTCAATAAGCTGCAGCGAGCCCGCCAGCAGAGCTTCTACGCCGACTCGGCGGCGCAGCTGGCTTCGGCCCAGCACGCCACGACAGCCGCACGGGAAGAATTGATCCGGCTGCTGGGGTTGACCGACGCCCAGGCCGATGTTTTGAAGCTTCCCGAACGCCTGCCCGACCTGCCCAAAGAGCCTCGCCAGCCTGCTTCGGTGAGCACCAATGCGACAGAGCAACGCATTGACGTTCAGATGGCGCGCCATCAGCTCGACGTGGCCGGCCGATCTCAAGGCTTGAACCTTCTCACCAGTCTGGTTGACGTCGAGCTTGGGATCCGCCGCGACACCGTCATCGACGATGCGGCCGGCACCCGTACGCCGCGTCGGGGTTACGAGCTGGGCATCCGCCTGCCGATCTTCGACTGGGGGTCTGCCCGGCGCGACGCCATGAACGCGCAGTCCCTGGCCGCCGCCAACCGGTATGAAAGCACGGTGCGGGGCGCTTCGTCCCAACTGCGCGAAAGCTATTCGGCCTACCGTACAGCTTATGACGTCGCCAAGCACTACCGCGACGAGGTCGTTCCCTTGCGCAAAACCATGGCGGAAGAAAACGTGCTTCGCTACAACGGCATGCTGATTGGCGTGTTTGAGCTGCTCGCCGACACCCGCGAGCAAATCTCCAGCGTGACGGCAGCCATCAACGCCTACCAGCAGTTCTGGCTGGCGGATGCGGCGCTTGTTGCATCGATGACCGGCAAACCGACCGCTGCGGGCGCGATGTCCGTCTCAGGCGCCGCCAGTGGTGGCGTCGAAGGTGGCCATTGAGGCCTGGCCAAAACAATTTACGGAAACCTCAATGACAAATAGAAGAAATTTCCTGACCGGCGCTGGCGCGCTGACGACGGCAGTGGCGGCCGCCGCGGTCAGCAGGGTCGCCATGGCGGCATTGCCCGAGCCGGTGCTTCAGACCAAGCCGGACACCATGGCACCCTTGATTCCAAACACCGGGCGCCCCTACAACCCGGTGGTCACCCTCAATGGCTGGACGCTGCCCTGGCGCATGAACAATGGCGTCAAAGAGTTCCACCTGGTAGCCGAACCCGTGGTGCGTGAGATGGCGCCGGGCTTCAAGGCCCATCTCTGGGGTTACAACGGCCAGTCGCCCGGGCCGACGATCGAAGTGGTCGAAGGCGACCGGGTACGCATCTTTGTCACCAACAAACTGCCGGAACACACCAGCGTGCACTGGCACGGCCAGCGGCTTCCCAACGGCATGGACGGCGTGTCGGGCTTGACCCAGCCAGCGATCCCCGTGGGCAAGACCTTTGTCTACGAGTTCGTGGCCAAACGCCCGGGTACCTTCATGTACCACCCGCATGCCGACGAGATGACGCAGATGGCCATGGGGATGATGGGTTTCTGGATCACCCATCCCAAGGCCAAGCATCCGCTGATCGACGAGGTCAACCGGGACTTCGTGTTCCTGCTCAATGCCTATGACATTGATCCTGGGGCCTACACCCCCAAGATCATGACCATGCTGGACTTCAATCTGTGGAGCTGGAACAGCCGGGTCTTTCCCGGAATCGATCCGCTTGTCGTTCGCAAGAACGACAAGGTGCGCATCCGCATCGGAAACCTGACAATGACCAATCACCCCATCCATCTGCACGGGCATGAGTTTTTGGTCACCGGCACAGACGGCGGGCCAACCCCCAAGTCGACCCGTTGGTATGAGGTGACCACCGATGTCGCTGTGGGCCAGATGCGGCAGATCGAGTTCCTGGCAGACGAGGAGGGCGATTGGGCTTTCCACTGCCACAAGAGCCACCACACCATGAATGCGATGGGCCACGACGTGCCGACCATGATTGGCGTCGATCACCGAAAAGTCGCCCGCGAGATTACCAACGTGATTCCGGATTACATGGTGATGGGCGAACGCGGCATGGCGGATATGGCCGAGATGGAGATGCCTTTGCCGGACAACACCGCACCCATGATGACTGGTACCGGCCCGTTCGGCTCGGTCGAGATGGGCGGCATGTTCTCGATGGTGAAGGTGCGCAAAGACCAGAAAGCCGGAGACTACAAGGATCCGGGTTGGTACAAGCACCCCGCCGGCGAGGTGGCCTATGAATGGACCGGATCCCTGCCCAATCCCGCTCGCTTCGCCGCGGAAGGCGGCAAGTCCATGCCAGTCCAGAACATGCCCGCCAAAGAAGTTGAAGTCCAGGTGCGCAAGCCCATGGGCAACATGAAGCACTAAACCCAGAAAGAAAACTCATGAAACACACAATGCTTCCGAAATTTTTCATCCCGTGCATCCTGTTGGCTACTGGTTCGGCCGCGATAGCACAGCAGCACCAGCACGGAGCTGGGTCCTCGACGTCACCGGCAACCAGCCCTTATGCCGGCCAGCAGGATCGCGCGATCAAGTCGCTTTCCGCCACCCAGACACAGGATCTGCTGGCCGGGAAGGGTATGGAACGGGCGAAGGCCGCCGAACTCAACGGCTATCCCGGGCCCATGCACACCCTGGAGCTGGCACAGCCGCTTGAACTGAGCGCCGAGCAAAAGCAGGACACCGAAGTGTTGCTGGCTCGTCATAAAGCCGAAGCCCGGGCGCTGGGCGAGCAATTGGTACAGGCCGAGCGGGAACTGGATACCGCATTTGCTGAGCGCCGAATCGACACGGCGACCCTGGCGGGCCATACCCAACGGATTGGGCAACTGCAGGCGACGCTGCGTGCCTCTCACCTCAGAACCCATTTGCAACAGATCGAATTCCTGACTTCGGAACAGGTCGGTCGTTATGCGCAGCTGCGCGGGTACACCGCGTCCGCAGACTCTTTCCCATCCAGTTCTCATCAACACTAACCAAGGAACACCCATGAAGAGAATCAACACCGCAATCTTTGCTGCCCTGATCGCTGGCGCAAGCACCTTCGCCATGGCGCACGGCGACGAAGCCCACGCCAAAAAAGCCGGCCCCGTCAAAAAAGAACAGAAAGAGTGGGGCATTGCCGGCGATGCCAAAACCGTCACCCGGACGGTCACTTTCACCATGACTGACAACATGCGCTTCAATCCTGACAAGCTGGACGTCAAACAGGGAGAAACCATCAAGTTCGTTATCAAGAACGGCGGGCAGACCATGCACGAGATGGTGATCGGCACCAAGAAGGACCTTGATGAGCATGCGGCGCTGATGATGAAGTTCCCGAACATGGAGCATGAGGAACCGTACATGGCCCACGTCGGCCCCGGCAAGACTGGGGAAATCATCTGGACCTTCAACAAGCCCGGCAGTTTCGACTATGCCTGCCTGATCGCCGGCCACTACCAGGCCGGTATGGTGGGCAAGGTCACCGTGGTGGCTTCCAAGTAACGTCTGAGCCGTGAAGGAGGCCTCCATGCAAAAACGCTCGTTTCTCAAAGTGCTCGCGGTATTTTTTGCCGGCACGCAGCTTGCCCCTGGTGGCGGCGCATTCGCTACAACCCGTCCCGTCGTCGAGGTCTGGAAAGACCCGGATTGCGGCTGCTGCAAAGATTGGGTGAAACACCTCGAAGACAGCGGCTTTGATGTGACGGCCCACGACAGCGGCAATACGACGGCAAGGGCCCGGCTTGGCATTCCTGCCAAGCTAGGCTCGTGCCACACCGGACAGGTAGGCGGTTACGCCGTTGAAGGCCATGTACCCGCGCGAGACATTCAGCGCCTGCTGACGGAGCGCCCTAAAGCGGTCGGCCTGGCGGTACCCGCCATGCCTGTGGGCTCGCCGGGTATGGACGGCGCCGTCTACGGAAAGCGCAAAGACGCTTACGACGTGCTGCTGGTGAAGGTCGATGGCAGCACCAGCATTTTTAAATCTTATTCCTCAAAATCTTCCACTGCTTCCTGAAAGGAACTACCCATGAAATCCCTCAAAATCATTCTGGTTCTCGCTGCCATGTCTATCGGCGCAGCACACGCGCAATCCACCATGGCGCCCGGCAGCGGCGCGATGCCGATGGGCGAAGCGAAAAAAGAGGCAGCGAAGCCCTCAACCGAGATGGCCGACGGCGAAATCCGCAAGGTCGACAAAGAAGCCAAAAAGATCACCATCAAACATGGCGAAATCAAGAACCTGGACATGCCAGGCATGACCATGGTGTTCCAGGTCAAGGATGCCGCCATGCTGGACACCGTCAAGGCGGGTGACAGGGTTCGCTTCAAAGCCGAATCCGCAGGGGGCGCCATCATCGTGACGGAAATTCAACAGGCAAAGTAAGTTTGCGGAAGAGGCGGCCGAGGGTTGTACGACCTCGGCACTGTCCGCTACCGCACATATAGCAGTACAACGAGATGCCGTACGAGTTTCGCAACCTTCCGAACGCTTCGCATGAAACGCCGACGACCGCGCTTATAGCCGGAGGTGCGGCGGCGTTGGTGCTTTTGATCGTGATTGGCTACCTGGTGTGGCGCGACCGCAGACCGAAGAAGCCGGGGCGAGTGAATAAGGTCCCGTTAAATCGTCACGCAAGAAGCGAGGGCGTTGAATTTCGACCGCGTATGCTGTCACCTAACCCATAAGGCGCACATGGAACACCACCACACCCCCGCGAATCCCACGAACGCAGATTTAACGCCTGCGCAGGCACCGAAGGGACAACCCTTTGTGCCGGACCCGCTCAAGGATCCGGTGTGTGGCATGACCGTGACGGATCAGTCGCCGCATCGGCATGATCATGGGGGTCGGCATTATTATTTTTGCAGCGCTCGCTGCAAGGAAAAGTTCACCGCTGAGCCGGAGCGCTATTTGCAACCGGCACAAATGGTGGCGAGCGTGCCCAAAGCGCCAGAAGTAGTCTCCGGCACCATTTACACCTGCCCCATGCATCCGGAGATACGGCAGGACCATCCAGGCCACTGCCCAAAATGCGGTATGACCCTGGAACCGGTCATGCCCACCCTCGATGACGATGAAAACCCGGAACTCAAGGATTTTTCGCGGCGATTCTGGTGGACGCTGCCGTTGACGGTTGTGGTCACCGTGCTCGCCATGTTCGGTCACCAACTCGGATGGTTCGCGATGGCGACGCAGAGTTGGGTGGAGCTGGTGCTGTCGCTACCCATCGTTCTTTGGGCCGGTTGGCCTTTTTTCGTGCGTGGCTGGCAGTCTGTCGTCAATCGCAGTCCGAACATGTGGACGTTGATCGGTTTGGGCACGTCCGCGGCTTTCATCTACAGCGTGGTCGCCACGGTGGCGCCAACGGTATTCCCGCCATCGTTTGTGGCCATGGGGCGTGTGGCTGTGTATTTCGAGGCCGCAGCCGTCATTATTTCGCTGACCTTGCTCGGTCAATTGCTGGAGCTGAAGGCTCGCTCCCAAACATCGGCTGCAATCAAGTCCTTGTTAGGCCTTGCCCCAAAAACCGCACGGCGCATCCGGCCGGACGGTACCGAAGAGGACGTGCAGCTGACGCATGTTCATGAAGGTGATCTACTGCGGGTGCGCCCCGGTGAGAAGGTGCCCGTCGACGGTCTGGTGACTGAAGGTAGCAGCGCGGTCGATGAGTCCATGTTGACCGGTGAACCGCTGCCAGTGACTAAACGTGAAGGCGACAAATTGATTGGCGCCACCTTGAACACCTCCGGCGCCCTGGTGATGCGCGCTGAACGCGTGGGCTCGGCAACCGTGCTGGCGCAAATCGTCCAGATGGTGGCGCAGGCCCAGCGTTCCAGGGCGCCCATGCAGCGCATGGCGGACCAGGTTGCCGGCTACTTTGTGGTGGCGGTTGTAGCGGCGGCCCTGTTAACGCTGCTGGTATGGGGGTTCTTTGGACCGCAACCCAGCTGGGTCTACGGCCTGATCAACGCGGTGTCCGTGCTGATCATCGCCTGCCCCTGCGCGCTGGGCCTGGCAACGCCTATGTCCATCATGGTGGCCACGGGGCGCGGCGCCACACAGGGCATCCTGTTTCGCGATGCGGCAGCGATTGAGAACTTCCGCAAGGTTGAAGTCCTGATTGTCGATAAAACCGGCACGCTGACCGAGGGGCGACCTGCGTTCAACCAGGTCGTCGCAGCAACGGGCCACACCGACGACGAGGTCTTGAGGCTGGCAGCCAGTCTGGACCAGGGCAGTGAACATCCCCTGGCCGATGCGATCGTGCGGGCCGCGCGGGAGCGCGGCATGACGCTGACCAAGGCAGAAGGATTCGAATCGGGCACGGGCATTGGTGTCCGGGGAGTGGTTGATGGTAAGCGGTTGGCACTGGGAAATGCCGCCCTTATGGCTCAGGAGGGCGTGACAAACGATGGCGCATTGCAAGCCAGGGCGGAAGCCTTGCGCCTTGAAGGTGCCAGCGTCATGTCATTGGCTGTGGATGGCAAGCTTGCCGGTCTGTTGGCAGTCTCCGATCCCGTCAAGGAGAACACGCCCGCAGCTCTCCAGTCACTGCGCGACGCGGGTATCCGTATCGTCATGGCCACGGGCGACGGTCGCACCACGGCGAAAGCCGTTGGCCAGCGGCTTGGCATCGACGAAGTCTATGGGGAAGTCAAGCCGGCCGACAAACTGGCGCTGGTGGCACGGCTGCAGGCGGAAGGACGGGTGGTCGCCATGGCCGGCGACGGCATCAACGATGCGCCAGCTCTGGCCAAGGCTGATGTTGGCATTGCCATGGGCACCGGCACGGATGTGGCCATGAACAGTGCACAAGTGACCCTGGTCAAAGGCGATCTGCGCGGTATCGCTACCGCGCGCGAACTGTCCCAGGCGACCGTGGCGAACATGAAGCAGAACCTGGGCTTCGCTTTTGTGTACAACGCTCTGGGCATTCCCTTGGCGGCGGGCCTTCTGTTTCCCTTCACTGGCTGGCTTTTGTCACCCATGATTGCGGCATTGGCGATGAGCTTGAGTTCGGCATCGGTGATTACGAACGCACTGCGCTTGCGCCGGGCTCGGTGATGCCGTGACCGACGCGCTCGAGCTTTGGGGAAATATGCGCCGAGCGTTTTAGCTCATACCGTGGGATAACCTGCTTCTGTTATTGCTTCCGCAAAAGAAGCGCGATCCTCGGTCGACTCCACCGTGATCTTTTTGCTGCCCAGATCCACCCGAACCTTGGCCTCTGGGTCCACGAGCTTGACGGTTTTGGTAATCACGCTGGCGCAGTGGCCGCAACTCATGTCTTTCACTTCGAATTCAATCATGGCGATTCCTTAAAGATGGAATACCTGACTCTAGACCTTGCCCCCATGGGAAGGTCAAAGCGCCTCGCCGCATACCTGTGATTGGTAAGGGATATCGAATGCGATCAACTCCACTTTCGAGCCAAAAACCCTGACCACCGCGCCGTCTGCTACTTGCTCATTTTTTCGACGGGATGGCCGCTCTTGGCCAAGAATTTGTCAAGTTGAGCGATCTCTTTCTTTTGAGCCGCGATGATGTCTTTCGCCATCTTGCGCATCTGGGCATCCTTTCCGTCGCGCAGTTCAGCCTGAGCCATGTCGATGGCGCCCTGGTGATGAATGCGCATCATCATGGCAAAGTCAACATCGGCGTTGCCGGTCATTGCCATGGAGGACATCTTGTCGTTGTTGCCCTTCATCATGGCCTTCATATCCATGCCGCCGGCCATTGCGGCGGGCGCCATGCCACTCTTGCCTTGCATGCCGTGCATGGGGGCCGCACCAGGCGAAGCAGAAGTTTGCGCGCCAGCAGCGTGAAAATACAAGGCCGCAGTGAGCGCAACAACAGCGATCGACGAAGCTTTGGAGTTGAATTTCGAAATCATTATGTGGTTCCTTATTGATTCGGGTTAGGCCATGGCGGCCGTGTTGCGGCGTTCTTGCGCACACCGATGGCAAGCCTTTGCGCATGCCTGGCAGTGCGCCATCTCGTGCTTGGCGCACTCATCGCCGCAAGCCTGACAGATACCAAGGCGTTTCGGGATGCTTGTAGGCAAACCAGAGCGTGGCGCCATCGCGCTTCAATTGCTTGGCCCAGCTGCGCAGCGTCTCAAATATTTTCATCACACGCCTTCATTGTTTGCGATTACTTGAGATTTATGGCACATTATAAATGTAGCGGTTGACACATTTATAATGAATCAAGAAAAAACCTCTTGGCTTTTACTGACGTACAAGGTTCCTGCAGAACCTACCAAGATCCGCGTGGGCATCTGGCGCCGCATTCGCGGTCTTGGCGCCGTCTATCTGCAAAACAGCATTTGCGTATTGCCGCTGACCGCGGAGCATCAGCGCCAGCTGCGCATGGTGCAAAGCGATATCGAACGCGCAGGTGGCGAAGCCGTCATTTTTGAAACACTGGCGCTTGATCCGAAGCAGGAAGAGTTGGTGGTTTCGCGCTTCAAACACGACCGCGATCAGGACTATGAAGAGTTCCTGGATAAATGCGCTGATTACAAGAGGGAGATCGACAAAGAGGTCAAGGCCGGTCACTACACCTTCGCGGAGGTCAAGGAGAACGATGAAGACCTGAAAAAGCTCAAGGGGTGGCTGGAAAGAATCAAGGTCCTGGACTTCTACGGTGCGCCGGCGCGCGTGGCGGCCGAGAAACAACTAGCAGAGTGCGAAGCATTGCTGGATGGGTATGCGAACGAAGTGTTCGAGCGCGAGCAGAACGCGAAGTCCGTGCCAGCCAGGAAACCGGCCTTGGCTCAACCACCTGCCGCCAAGGTCACCGAGCGTACCCGTAAAACCTAGTGCACCCCCTGAATCATCCGGAGTTTCTCAATGATTGACTGGACAACAGTAGGCCCATCAGTCCTGGCCGCCTTCATGGCTTCCATGGTGGAATTTGTCGAAGCGCTCACCATCGTGCTGGCCGTCGGCGTGGTGCGTGGCTGGCGCTCGGCGTTGTTGGGCACTGTCGCAGGCCTGGTAGTGCTGGGCGGCTTGGTGGCCATCCTGGGGCGGTCATTGGCCGGCGTGCCATTGCCGGTCCTGCAGCTTGTGGTGGGCATCCTGCTGTTGATGTTCGGGTTGCGCTGGCTGCGCAAAGCCATCCTGCGCGCTTCGGGCGTACTTGCCTTGCATGATGAGGCGCAAGCGTTTGCCAAGGAAACCGAATCACTGCGGCGCCTGGGGGGCGTTGCGGCCGGCATCGACAAAATTGCCTTTCTGACCACGTTCAAGGCCGTGGTGCTGGAGGGTATGGAGGTTGTCTTTATCGTGATTGCCCTGGGTGCGGATGGCCGTTTTCTGGTGCCGGCGGCTGTTGGCGCTGGACTGGCACTGACCGTGGTGGTGGCGCTTGGACTGGTCCTGCATCGGCCGTTGGCCAATGTTCCCGAAAATACACTCAAATTCGGTGTTGGCGTGATGCTGTCGGCATTCGGCACCTTTTGGGCTGGCGAAGGAATTGGCCTGGAGTGGCCGGGGCATGACTGGATACTCCTTGCATTGATCGCCGGTTTCCTGGCCGTTGCGCTGGGCCTCGTGGCAGCCTGCAAGCACTGGCGCGACATTGCACTTAAATCGACAACACCAGCTGCCGGTAAATCAATGGCGGTTGTACCTCCCGGCGCTGTCGAAACTATTTCTGGTGAGCTGTTCGGACTGTTTGTCGATGACGGATGGCTGGCCGCAGGCGTTCTGGCCTGGGTATTTGGCGGATGGTGGCTGCTGAAACATCAGCAGGTAGGGGTCACCATGACCGCCGATACCATTTTTGTTGCCGGTCTGCTGGTGGTCTTGGCATTCAGCGCCCTGCGGCGTGCGCAAATGAAGGCCACCTGATGCCGCCCCGGTTTGATTTGACGCTACAGATCGCAGTAGATACCAGCGCGTGAGCAACTCCTAATTTAGCCCTTCAGGCGCTAAAATTCCGCATAGATAGCAGCGCATAGCTGAAAGGCAGATATGAAAGACGTTGAATTCAACAAGTTGCGCAAGCGATTACGCAGGGAAGCCGGACAAGCCATCGTCGACTTCGAGATGATCGAAGATGGTGATCGAGTAATGGTATGCATGTCTGGTGGCGCGGATAGTTACACCATGCTCGATACTTTGATGTATCTGAAAGAAGTGGCGCCAATAGATTTCGATCTCATCGCGGTCAATCTGGATCAAAAACAACCCAATTTCCCCGAGCATGTATTGCCCGAATACCTACAAGCTTTGGGCGTTGAATATCGAATCATCGAACAGGATACTTACTCCATCGTCAAGGAAAAGATACCTGAAGGAAAGACCACGTGCTCTCTCTGTTCGCGTCTTCGCCGCGGGATTCTTTATAAAACTGCCCAGGAACTGGGGGTTACAAAAATTGCTCTCGGCCATCACCGGGAGGACATACTGGAAACATTGTTGTTGAACATGTTCCACGGCAGCTCACTCAAGACAATGCCCCCTAAGCTACTGTCAGACGATGGCAAAAACGTCGTGATTCGACCAATGGCGTACTGCCGGGAGAAGGACATCAAGGCCTATGCGGAAACCATGCAGTTCCCGATCATCCCTTGCGACTTGTGTGGCTCACAGCCCAATTTGCAGCGTCAGGCAATGAAAGAGTTGCTCACCTCATGGGACAAGCAGTTCCCTGGCCGTGTGGACAACATGTTTCGTGCGCTGTCGAATGTAGTCCCGTCTCATCTCTTGGACCGCCGACTACACGGGTTTGGCACTGCAAAGATGAGCGAGGAGAAGGGGCATATGGCCGACTGGCTGGCCTCCGAAGAAGTCAGCGATCCGAAGGTCATTCTGATCAAGCCACTCACCACACCGATAGCGGCTTAAGACTGACTACGCGTGTTATTCGGCAAGGGATCCTGAAGCAAGGCAGTGCCCCCAGGCAAAAGGGATGCGTTATAGGCCAAGCGCGTATGTCGGAGAAGCAGTAACTCATGCTTCCTTTTAAGCGCAGCGAGTTGCGCTTCCAGCAACTGAACGCGCTGAACGTAGCTATCAGCGCTCTGGATTACTTGCTTATAACCGTTCCTTGCCTCAACGGCCCTCTGCTTGCAGACTTTGAAAGCTGATGCGATCACTTCATTGCGGGAAAGAGCTTGCCTGCTCCATATATCCTGAGGCTTGATTTTTAGCCGCGCGGCGAGTGCAACCCTATAGCCTTCCCAATTTATCGCCTTCTTGGCCGGCCACTTAGCCAATAGCTCCACCGCGTAATGTTGATCACTACGCGAGATCTTTCGTTTCCCAATTGTCTCTAACTCACTCATCGTCGCCACTTTCCTCACGGAGTTTCACAACAAGGTCAGCGGTGCTCATTGCTAATGGAGCGGAGTTGAATGTGGCGATTGCTCCTATCTCAATGTCCGGATTCGCCTCGACAGCGAAGATTTCTTCGCACCTACTTATCGTGTCCCTGTGCTGTTGAATGTGTCGCCTTAACGGCGCCTGTTCTTGTCCTGGCAGTATTTTCCCCTCTGCAATAAGCAACATGGACTGAGCATAGTCATGCAGAGCCCGAATGCGGGGCAACCGCTTCCTATCCCCCTTCCGCCATAGCGATTTGTTACATCGCATGCAGTCTCCAAACTGTGGGCATGGATTTAGCGACCAATCCGTACTACACCCTCCGACCTCGGTAACTTGCTTCGGAGCAGCGTTTTCAAACAGAAAAGCGCCTCTCTCAACGACAGTGATACCAATGGGGACCTGATCGGCGATAGGACCATACACAGAAAAGTCTTGATTCGGATCGAAAACCTCCATCGAGCCAGTCACAACCTCATGCGCAGTCCGTTTGTCATAGTGAGCAGATTGCCGACCCCCATGTCTACCGGCCAGTTCGTCTATGAACGGTTCACTGGCACCTGCAAGAAGTGCTTCCGTGTGGTGGTACTTGCGCAGGTCGTGTAAAGTGAATGATGGCCAGCTACCGTTACGCAGTTTAATGTTCAAACTAGAGAACAAAAGAGGAGCGCCTCCCTGATACTGACTGATCCAATGCTCGATCAAAGGAGCTGTCATTTGCCTAGGACACCACCATCCATCATCTTTATTTTCGGCGATAGGAAGCTGATTAGATTTAAAGGAAAACAGCACGAGTAGCGCGTGATCCAATCGTAGCTTTCGATCTTTCGCTGTATAGGGCCAGTGGGGAAATTTTTGTGCTTTGAACTTGGATAGCAGGTAGACTTTTACGGTTTCGGTGGGAACAAAAACTGTCGCCGGCCGTCCATCACACCAGAGCTGATCCAAGATTGGTTTCAGCTTACTTGGATTTTTCCTATTTAATGCTTGATTTGCCGTAGGCGCCGAGATAAAAAGATCATCGTATTCGGTAGAGATTGGCAAAATCAAACCGATTGCTAAGCACCTGCGACGCGCTTCGTACACCTTTAAAAATGACAAATTCCTTGCCATTTTTGAAGGTGAGTAAATATCGTTACCTGTATCGACGCCCAGAACCTGTACAGACCTTATTCCCTGATATGGCGTCCCAAGGCCTATAGAGCTTTCGTCGCCCTCCCCACCGACAATTTTCTGAAGGCTGGTTAGCGATAAAAACGGTTCCTCAAAAGAGGACCTGAACCTCTCAGGTATATACAACTCGTCAATCGATTCAAAGTCCTCGCTGAATCTGTCGATATAAAAGGAAAAAGCCTCTCTAGATTCGCGCGTGTAATCGTCGATCACTCGAACAAGCTCCAAGCTAACGGGAGTCAACCTCTGAGTGATAGGAAGTTTTTGGTGCAAATCAATTTTTGGGCGATATATCGAAATCATCCATCTTTCTGCATCCTGGTCAAATTGCAGGCAGTCATGTCTCAAGCTCAGGTAGTCTGACATGCGCATGGAGACAGTTGTCAAAGGCATCGCGGCGACGGCTGCCATAAACGTGACGCGGTGATTTACTCCAAAATTATTCTTTGCGCTTCGAAAGGCTATGCCAACTGACGCCGCAACTTCCCCGCTTAATCTTGTTTCATTTTCTTTATCTCCAATGACATCCACGACGGCAACACGGAGGTGACGAGCCTGCTTCTGGATGGTGGAGTAAGAAAAGGAGTTATCAATAAGATGAAAACCTTTTCCCGAAAAACGAAAGTTTTTACTGTGATGCCCAGACTGAAGCATATTAGAGAAGATCTCTATCTCTCGCCCAATGTCATACTTTTTTGAGTCGCTCATGGCTGATTTTTGCAGCTCCAAATCAGCGCGAATAATCACCTGTCGATTTAAATTGGCTGGATCATTGTTTCCTTGATTAAAATTTCGTAGTGCGCACTCGATAAAGGCGAGCGCGCGAGCCGTTGTTTTATTCTGAGATCGAATTCCTTTATACAAACAAATCACGTTTAGGTATGCCTTGGAGAATGGCAAAAACGGCCCCGATATTAGAGCTTCGGGTCTTGTAAAGTTCGACAGTTTTCCTTCGTGAGCTCGGCCGATGAACTCCCGATCACGTCCCAAATATTCACTTTTAATAAACCAAGTTTTAGCCTGATGTTGCCCATGGGGGATGAACCTCGTTGCCCATGAGAACCATGGTGCCTGCGGTTCATAAGGAGCGCTATGGAAATTGGAAATTCCCGCGTTCCCAAATGGTTGAGCCCATACGATAAAATTTTCGATCTTTTCGGCATCATCTAGTCGCTCCTCGGGAAGGAAAAATGGGATAGGGGCATTTGGCATGACTATTCAATGTTCTGAATTTGATCTATCACAGCTCTCACCACCGCGATCAAGAAGTCATCTCTCTGCACGGTTTCTAGAGGCAATTGGAGTCCAACGGCCCTGTTTCTCTTAAACAGCAACTCATCAAGAACTTCCTGGTGAGGACCGTCTTTGAAAGCCCTGAATCGGCTGCATGTGTAGCAACCTATCGGCGCTAGTACTCCACAGGGAGTGGCGGCGCAACCTCCGACCACTTCTGACATTGAGGGCGACAGGATCAGGCTTTGTTCGTCATGGGTTGATTGCCACTCGCGTGAAACAATTTCACCTCTGAAGGTAGAAGCTATCTCGTTGTGAGATTCGTCCATCTTCAACTCATAGGCATCGAATGCCTCGGCAGATAAGTTGACGTAATGACGAAGTGAAATTGTGGAGGTTTGAAAACCAGCACGGGCCAACACTGCGAGTGGGGCGCCAATTATTGCCAAGTGGGTAAGTTTGGTATGTTTGAATCGCCGTGTAAAAAATTCAATGTCATTGAAATCGTCTGAATGATTGGCAATGTAAGCGCGGGTTCGAGCGATTAAAGAAGATATCCACATCCCTTTTTTTGCGATGGAGAGCGGTTTACCATTACGTCTTACTACTGAAAATAGCGGAGTTGAGTCGCATAAGGATTTTCCTGCCACGGCATTTAAGTAGTTGAGCTGTGCCAATATCGCCGGAATTACAGCGGAAGACAATTGATATTGCATCATGTACTTCCTTGCAGAGGTGGCCTTCTGCTTAACTATGGGCGTATCGATGAAGATTCGAATCACATTGCCAGATGCATCACGGATGATCTTTATGTCACCTACTCTTAGAAGGTGTAGCTGACTCGGCCTCATAGCCTCAGAGATGATCAGTCGCCAAAGCAGATAGTCCTGCGGACTAAAAACTCGTTTGACATAGAGATCTTCTACAGTCGAGAGAATCTCCCTGACTTGTTGAGACGAGAATGGCCGCTCTTGAGTTGAATTGGCTTGAATTTCTAAGGTGGATCTTGGCTTGGGTGCTTTGGAGGTGGATAAGTGATCTTTTAGGTCTTTGGAGATGCCTGGATGACCTTGACGTATCCAAAATTTCAGCAGGGAGCGAAGCGTCTTTGCGTTTGAGGCACCGTCATCTTTGGTTGAGTATAAAAACATACTCAATGTGATGGTCAGAATTGGCTTGTCCACCAACGGCACGATGACGTCCATGAGCCGGGAAAATCTGTTCACCCACTTGAGGACGGTTAGGCCTTTCCTCTTTCCATGGAGTGCATTTGCGACGCATGAAAAAAATATTTCACTAGTAGCGGCTGAGAGTCCGAACGCGGATTGCTTGAGTCTTAGGCTAAATTCCCCCGACTCGGTATGAAGTGTCATTTGGTCTGGATTGAACGCTATCAATCGGCCAGACTCAATACTTCTTACATGTTTGGGGAGCTCACCAGGCAAGAACTCGTCCTGGTCGATGACGAATTCGTCATAGCCGAAAAAAAGGCTGGGATTATGAGTTGCCAAGGCGATCATCCCTAGCTTGTATAAGCTCCGCTGTCTTACGCATCAAGCTCCTTGCCGAGTAGCGCTCGAGCATGTTTGAACGCTCACTCCAGCGTCCTCGCTGTGACAGAACTTGCTTGTATTCGGTTCCCCTCTCATCGGCTATGTCTGCAAGTTCAGTAAAGTGGGTATGTCTCAGTCGATGCGGGGAGAAGTCATCGGGCAATCCATGAACTCCGTTCAATTTTGAAACAATGCGATTCAAATTCCTCTGCGACATGGGGCATCCGCAGGTGGTTCCGCTATGACAAACAAATAAGTAAGGCGACTCGATCTTGGAACTGCATCGGTCAACAGCTACTCGCCTATCTGTTGTGACGTAGTTGATGATCGCATCTGCAAGCTTGTTGGATATCGTGACAAAACCTGGTGTGGTCTTGGCTGCAGGTTCAGATATTCTTGGGTCTAACAAATCGTTGGGGCGAAGTTTCACTTTGAGAACTGCAGTGAATTTGCCTTTGCCGATTGGATAGCGCGGGTCCAAGTCGTGGCAACAAAGCTTTAAGAGTTCTCCGGCTCGTAAACCCGTCTCGAGGAGGAGTCGAGTAATTAACCTAT
The DNA here is from genome assembly GCF_039932935.1 of Polaromonas sp. GTDB lineage: Bacteria > Pseudomonadota > Gammaproteobacteria > Burkholderiales > Burkholderiaceae_C > Polaromonas. The sequence continues at coordinate 3,694 of NZ_JBDTPB010000070.1, read as the reverse complement.
CGCGCCGGCCGTGGCTGGAATCTTTGTGGGACTCTGGATCAGAGAGAACGGTCCTCAACGCTTGCCCCTCCTGCTCGGTCAATGACCTCACTGGACCCGGCTTGTGACCCTCGTTAAGCTGCCGCTCGAAGGCATCTCTTACAGAAGATTTATGCCTTTCCTGACGCTGAAAATCAGCTTCTCCAAGCGTCCTATTAATGTCAACACAATCCTCGATTAACCAGCATAAGTAGCGACGGACTGTGCGTAGTCTGGCGTTCGCCGTCTTGGTGTCGACAGTTTCTCCTGCGGGGATTGTTTTTACTCTCTTCTCCGCCCGCTTAACGGCTTTGGTTAAACAAGGAGCGGTGAGTTGAGCCCATCTTGAAAAATCTTCTATTTCCCTCTTCGTCAACGGCTCGCCTCCTGTTGGCGTACGTTGTTCAGGACGTTTCCAATTCTCCTGTTTTAGGCTTTTCCATTTCATCCATTCGATAAAGAACGAAAGGTCCCGTAGTACTGCTTTATGGGTATTGAAGCTCTTCTGAGGGTATTCGCGGTAGACAAATGCCATCGGAAGTTCATAGATCAGGCCGCTCAGCTTGTCCCGTAAGACGAGTCTTCGTATTGCTGCGCTGGCGTCGGAAGTAACGTCTAGGAGTACTTCGATCTGAGCGGATAGTTCCACATTATTGTTGGATGACATTGGATAGTGCTGCTTGAATAATTTCCAAGCTTAGGGACGCACTACAGCTAAGTCAAAGACAATATTTTTTAAGTGGTTGATTCAAAAGGAGAAAACCTGAGTTTCTTTCCAATTAAATACTTGTGCTAATACCTTTGCCGCCGGACACGCACACCATGACCTTGTCACCTTCTTCAATCATGTTGAAGTCGACAATCGCCCGGCCGACTTCGCGGCACAGGCGTTTTTCGAGCTTGTGGTCCTCGCGCTCTATCTTCATGCTGTTCTGCACGCGCGCCGAGCTTTCCTGCTGCTCGTATTGCGCTACTGCGTCATCCCAGACTGCACTCATATCGTTCGCTCCCATATCGTTCACCACTGTCCCGTCTCGATGCGAATGGCCACTTCGCAGTCGTCAAAAATTTCAAGTTTGGCGATCTTCACCCGCACGCCCAGCACGCCGGGCAGCTTCATCAGCCGATGCGCCAGCTTGCCGATCAGGCTTTCCAGCAGGTTGACGTGCTCGGAGGTGCATTCGGTGATGATGATCTGGCGCACCTTGCGGTAGTCCAGCACATGGTGGATGTCGTCGTCATGGGGCAACAGCGGCTGCGCGCCGAGGTTCAGTTCGGCATCGACCTGGATGGGTTGCGGCGCGGTTTTTTCGTGATCCAGAATGCCCAGGTTGGCGTCAAAGCGCAAGCCGGTGAGGTTCAGGATCTGGGTGCCCCGGGAGTTGAACATGGTGCCAGTCTGTAGTGGGTCAGTTGGGGTGATGTGTAAGCCGTTGCCGATGGCTTACATCAGCGAAAAATCGCGCTCGAACTTCATCAAGTGCTGACCGCCGTCCACCAGCAGCGTGGTGCCGGTGATGGAGCTGTTTTCCAGCGCGAACTTCACCGCGGCCGCGACGTCGGCGGGCGTGGACGAGCGGCCCAGGGGCGACAGCTTGTGTCTGGCCTCGAATTGTTCATCGGTCAGCAGGTGGCTGGTCAGCGTCAACCCCGGTGCGACGCCGACCACACGAACCTGTGGCGCCAGCGCCAGCGCCAGCATGGTACCGGCCGCTTCCAGCGCGGCCTTGGAGAGCGTGTAGCTGAAAAAGTCGGGGTTCTGGTTCCAGAGCTTCTGGTCCAGCAGGTTAACCACGGCACCCGTGGCGCCGCGCGCAGCCACATGCGCATGCAGGGCCTGCGCCAGCACGATGGCGGCGCCGGTGTTGCTGTGCAGGTGCCGGTCCATGGCGGCAAAACCGAAGCTGGCGGCGCTGTCTTGCTCAAAGGTCGAGGCGTTGTTGACCACGGCATCGACCCGGCCCATGCGCTCGACCACCGCCGGCACCAGCCCGCGAACCGCCGTTTCGTCGTTTAAATCGGCATGAAAAGCGGCTGCAGCGCCCGACAACTGGGCGCAAGCAGCTACTGTTTTGATAGCATCTTCTTCGGAGCTGCGGTAATGCACCGCCACCTGCCAGCCGCCAGCCGCGAGCGCCAGCGCAATGTCGCGGCCCAGCCGCCTGGCGGCGCCGGTCACAAGGACAACGGGTCGGGATGATGGCGGGGTTGAGGTCATGGGTGGTGGGGGTTGGCAAAAAAGGTCAGGGACGTATCGCCGACAATTGCAGGCGGTGACAAACATGACCCAGACGACCAATCCCCCTATTTTACCGACCGGCCTTGCCGACCACATCGCCAAGGCCATTGACGCTGCCGGCGGCTGGATCGGTTTTGACCGTTTCATGGAAATGGCGCTGTACACGCCCGGCTGGGGCTATTACGCCAACGCCTCGCGAAAATTCGGCCTGATGCCGCAGTCGGGCAGCGATTTTGCGACGGCCCCGGAGATGTCCACCCACTTTGGCCGGGCGCTGGCCAGGCAGGTGAAAGAAGCACTGGCGGCAACCGGCACCACGGAAATCTGGGAGTTCGGTGCGGGTTCGGGTGCCCTGGCGCACCAGTTGCTGGACGCGCTGGGCGATTCGGTCACGCGTTATCACATCGTCGACCTGTCGGGCAGCCTGCGCGAACGCCAGCAGGTGCGGCTGCAGGCTTTTGCCGGCAAGATGAACTGGGTGGCGGAGTTGCCGGCGCAGATGAGGGGTGTGGTCGTGGGCAATGAAGTACTGGACGCCATGCCGGTGAAGCTGCTCGCGCGGATTGGCAACCGGTGGCATGAACGCGGCGTGGCCCGCTTTCAGGAGGGGTTTGTCCACGCTGACAGTCCCACCGCGCTGAGGCCGCCTTTCGAGGTGGAAGGCGGGCACGACTACGTCACTGAAATCCATCCGCAGGCGGAAGGTTTCATGCGGACACTGGCCGACCGGCTGGGCGCCGGCGCTGCGTTCCTGCTCGACTACGGCTTTCCTGAACACGAGTACTACCACCCGCAGCGCAGCATGGGCACGCTGATGTGCCACCGCGGCCACCTCGCCGATGCCGATGCACTGGCCGATGTAGGCGACAAGGACATCACGGCGCACGTCAACTTCACCGGGGTTGCCCTGGCAGGCCAGGAAGCCGGCCTGCAGGTGGTGGGTTACACCAGCCAGGGGCGGTTTTTGCTCAACTGCGGCCTGCTGGAAGGCATGGAAAATGCCAGCCTGCAAGATCGGGTGATGCTGCAAAAGCTGGTGAACGAGCATGAAATGGGCGAGCTGTTCAAGGTGATCGCCTTTGGCGCCAAAGGCGGCCCGGCATGGGAGCCGCTGGGCTTTGCCGCAGGCGACCGCAGCCATACCTTGTAACTCCCCTGTCCAGGCTCACTGCGTGTAGCCCGTTCTCCCCCCAAGGGGACGGCGCCTGGGGCCGGCAAAGCCGAACCCTCGGCCCCCACTGGTAGCGCCCAAAGAACTCTTCAACCAGCATGAGCCGCGGAACCGGCTTCGCCGGGCTTTATAAGCTCACCCCTGTCCAAGCTCACTTCGTGTAGCCTGTTCCCCCCTTCCAGGGGGCGGCGCCTGGGGCCGGCAAAGCCGGACCCTCGGCCCCCACTGGTAGCGCCCAAAGAACTCTTCAACCAGCATGAGCCGCG
>NZ_JBDTPB010000069.1:0-2196 GCF_039932935.1 Polaromonas sp. | reverse complement strand
TCACTGCAGGCAGCAACGCAGAACTGTATCATGGTGCGACGCACAATTCTTGTGCGGATCTTACGTAGCAAATCACCCCCCGTTTGGGGTCGGCGGCGCCTAATCTGGCGCTGGCAGGTATAGGGAAGTCTTCATGTCCAAAGTGTTTATTGACGGCGAAGCCGGCACCACGGGCCTGCAAATCCGTGAACGGTTGCAAGCCATGCCGCAAATCGAACTGGTCAGCATCGCAGCCGAGCTGCGCAAGGATGCGGCCGCCAAGCGCGCGCTGATGGCGCAAGTGGACATGGTGATCTTGTGCCTGCACGACGATGCAGCCCGCGAATCGGTCACCATGATCGACTCCCTGACGGGCAAAAAGCCCAAGATCATCGACGCCTCCACCGCCCACCGCACTGTGCCGGGCTGGGTGTACGGTTTTCCTGAACTAACCCAGACCCAGCGCGCCGCCGTGGCCGCCGCTGACCGCGTCGGCAACCCTGGCTGCTACGCCACCGGCGCGATTGCGCTGATCCGCCCGCTGGTCGATGCGGGTGTGATCCCTGCCGACTTCCCCCTGAGCCTTCCTGCTGTGAGTGGTTACTCCGGCGGCGGACGGCAGATGATCGAGGACTACGAAGCCGGCACGGCGCCGCTGTTTGAGCTCTACGGCCTGAGCCTGAAGCACAAGCACCTGCCCGAAATCATGAAATACACGGGGTTGTCACGCCGCCCGGTGTTCATTCCGTCTGTGGGCAACTTCAAGCAAGGCATGCTGGTGCAACTGCCTTTGCACCTGGATTTACTGCCCGGCAAACCCACCGCTGCGCAGCTGCAGGACGCGCTGACTCAACATTACGCCGGCAGCGAATGGGTGACGGTGGAGCCTGCAGGCGACTCCGGCAAGCTGGACGCGCTGGCGCTGAACGACACCAACAAGATGGAACTGCGGGTGTTTGCCAACGAAGAGCATCGCCAGGCGGTGCTGGTGGCGCGGCTGGACAACCTGGGCAAGGGCGCATCGGGCGCCGCGGTCCAGAATCTGAAATTGATGCTCGGCTTGTAAGGCTTCGCCTTTGCTATTAATTTAGTAGCTGCTTGCGTATGTGCCGATTGGGCTGGAGCCATTTTTTCTTTGCAAGATAGGGCTCTGCGAGCCCCTTCAATCCTCGTCGGCTTGTGATACCACGCGGCGGATCACGTCACCACCAAAACCGCGCGCCGCCAAAAAACGCATCTGTTTGGCGCGGGCGGCCGCGTCGGGCGCGGGCCCGTCGAACTTCCTGCGCCAGATGTCCCGGGCGCGTTCCAGTTCACTGCCTTTGAGGCTGGCCACGGCCCCTGCGACCCGTTCCGCGCTGAGGCCCTTGTTCACCAATTCATGCTTGATGCGCGCCGCGCCAAACCGGGCAGCGCGCCGGTTGATCACCGACTCGACCACTCGCGCTTCACTGATGAAGTCCTTGGCCTCCAGGTCGTCGAGCACCTGGGCCAGCTGGCCCGGCGTTTCTTCATGCGGGGCCAGCTTGCGCTCCAGCTCGGCGCGCGAATGTTCGCGAGCGGCCAGGTAACGCAGTGCGCGGCCCTTGAGGGAAAGGCCAAAACCCGCACGGCGGGCGGGTTTTGCCGGGGGAGTGTCTGCCGGATTTTCCATGGTCAAGAGGCCAAGCAGGGCGAAATTGCTACACTTTTAATAGCTGCTTGCGCCCGTCCTGATTGGGCTATAGCCTTATTTTTCATTAAAACCGGTCAGGCAGCCGCTTTGACAGCCTTCTCGGCTTTTTCGGCCTTGGGGGCCTTTTCAGCCGGGGCGGGCTCAGCACCACCAGTCACCTGCACCAGCGGAATGCCCAGCGATTCGCGCACCTTGTTTTCGATCTCGATGGCGAGTTCGGGGTTTTCTTTCAGGAACTCACGTGAGTTGTCGCGGCCCTGGCCGATTTTTTCGCCGTTAAAGGCGTACCAGGCGCCTGCCTTTTCAACGATGTGGCCGGCCACACCCAGATCCAGCACCTCGCCCAGCCGGCTGATGCCCTCGCCGTAGAGAATGTCGAACTCCGCCGTCTTGAACGGCGACGCCACCTTGTTCTTGACCACCTTGACCCGGGTTTCGTTGCCGATCACCTCTTCGCCCTTCTTGATGGAGCCGATACGGCGGATGTCCAGGCGCACCGAGGCGTAGAACTTGAGCGCATTGCCGCCGGTGGTGGTTTCGGG
>NZ_JBDTPB010000068.1:0-24327 GCF_039932935.1 Polaromonas sp. | reverse complement strand
CTCGAACTCGCTACGTTGCACTTCGCTCAGACAATCGCGATCCCTGATCCGCCTGGACCTGCGCTCCTCGGCGCAGACAGAAGGGGTGGGGGAAGGAATACCGAACAGCCAACCCCACACAGCCGAACACCAGAAGAATTCAGTATCCGAATTCGGACTTCCCCGTCGTGGCTGGGCCGAGCAGCGCAGACGGAGGCGGGATCAGGGCCGCAGTTGTTTGAGCCGAAGGCGAGTTCTGCGGACCCCCGCCGGAGTCGAGCAGCACAGGTTGCCTGAAGCGAAGCGTAAGGACCCAGACTGCGGGTCGCCTTTTGATATTCGCATAACTTCGCTTCGCGAAGTGAGCGAATCCCCACTACGTGACCTTTGGTGACTTGCTTTTGGCGAAGCAAAAGAAAGTTACTTGCCGCCGGGCAACCCCCGGCCAGCAGCTCTTAGACGAATACGCTCAAACCAGAGCAAAAACCGCCCTCCAAGGAGTCAAACCCAGTCGCTATCAATTCAATAGCTACTCGCGCTCACCCCATTAGGCCAAAGCCACTTTTATCCTCTAAAACCACCTCTCAGACAGCCAAATCCCCTTCCCCACCGCCATTCAGCCCTCTCCAACGCCCAAAACAACCAACTTCTCAAGCCTTTCAAGCCTGCAGCCCAATCAGAACCTGCGCAACCAGCTATAGTTTTTATAGCACTCCCCATAAACCTCAAAGGTTCAGCCAGCTCTCACTCCACCGGGCCGGGCAGGTTTGGCCAGATGCTTTTTTGGTGCGAGAACAGGACGGCCGCTTTTCATGAAGTCGGCAATCGCGGAAAACCCGGGTCTTGACGCGCCCCAGCGGCGGCGCAGAATGCATCAGTCGCCAATCGGCCTGACTTGTATGTACAAGTTACGGGCCGCAAGAAGCGCGGGGCATGGGCATGATTCCTGCTCGTCCCTGATGGCCCCCGGGGCGCGATCGCCACGAGCGGTTCGCTCCTCTGTTTGTTTGACCGCCCAACCGAAGGAAATCATCTTGAACCACATGCCTCCCCTTTTTAGCCGCCGCGTTCTTTGCGCCACCGCAGTCGCCGCCATGCTGGCCTGCAGCGCCGGTGCTGGTCTGGCCGCCACGCCCAAAGACACGCTGGTGCTGGCCTTCGGCTTCGACGACATCATCACCATGGACCCGGCCGAGGCGTTTGAACTCTCTGCCGGCGAAATCATGGGCAACACCTACGACCGCCTGCTGCGCCTGGACGTGAACGACCCGTCCAAGCTGGTGGGTGATGTCGCCAAGTCGTGGAACGTCTCGGCCGACGGCAAGACCTACACCTTCGAGCTCAAGCCCGGGCTGAAGTTTGCCTCCGGCAACCCGCTCACGGCCGAGGAAGTGGCGTATTCACTGCAGCGCGCCGTAATGCTCGACAAGTCCCCAGCCTTCATCCTGACGCAGTTTGGATTTTCCAAAACCAACGTCAAGGACAAGATCAAGGCCACCAGTCCGACCGTGCTGACACTGGAGACCGACAAGGCCTACGCGCCGACCTTCGTCTTCAACTGCCTGACGGCCAATGTGGCCGGCATCGTCGACATGAAGCTGGTGCAGTCGAAAGAAGTCAACGGTGATTGGGGCTACGCCTGGCTCAAAACCAACTACGCCGGCTCCGGCCCGCTCAAGCTGCGCGAGTGGCGTGCCAATGAAATCGTGGCGCTGGAGCGCAACGACAACTACTACGGCCCCAAACCCAAGCTGGCCCGCGTGATCTACCGCCATGTGAAGGAATCAGCCACGCAGCGCCTGCTGCTGGAAAAGGGCGACATCGACATCGCCCGCAACCTGAGCCCGCAGGACATCGCCGCGATGTCGGCCAACAAGGACGTGAAGCTCACCTCTGCGCCCAAGGGCACGGTCTACTACATCAGCCTGAACCAGAAAAACGCCAACCTCGCCAAGCCTGAGGTGCGCGAGGCCCTGAAATACCTGGTCGACTACGACGCCATCGGCGACACGCTGATCAAGAACATCGGCGTGGTCAACCAGAACTTCTTGCCCCAAGGGCTGCTGGGCGCCAGCACCGTCAAGCCCTACAAGCTCGACGTGGCCAAGGCCAAGGCGCTGCTGGCCAAGGCTGGCTTGCCCAACGGCTTCAAGGTGACCATCGACATGCGCACCATCCAGCCGGTGCAGGGCATCACCGAGGCCTTCCAGCAGACGGCCAAGCAGGCGGGCATCGACATCGAAATCATTCCCGGCGACGGCAAGCAGACGCTGACCAAGTACCGCGCCCGCACCCACGACATGTACATCGGCCAGTGGGGTGCCGACTACTGGGATCCGCACTCAAACGCCGACACTTTCACGCGCAACCCCGACAACGCCGATGACGCCAAGGCCAAGCCACTGGCCTGGCGCAATGCCTGGGCGATTCCCGAGCTCACCAAGCAGTCGGACGCGGCCGTGCTCGAGCGCGACGCCGGCAAACGCAAGAAGATGTACGAAGACCTGCAGGCCGAGTTCCGCAAGACCAGCCCCTTTGTCATGCTGTACCAGCAGACCGAGGTGGCGGCCTTTCGCAGCAACGTGGACGGCCTGAAACTGGGCCCCACCTTCGACAGCAACTACATGTTCAACGCGTCCAAGCGCTGATAGCTCCACCGACTTTGGCCATCCCCGACCCCACAGCCGCCGGCGTGGCGCCGCTCAGTGCGGTGACCACGCGCACGGCGGGCCAGCGCCTGACGCCGCACGCCAAAAGTTTTGGCAATTTCCTGGTGGTGATCCTGCTCACCTACCTGGGCCTTCTTGCGGTCACGTTTTTTATCGGACGGGTGATTCCGATCGACCCGGTGCTGGCCATCGTGGGCGACCGCGCGCCGGCCCACGTGATCGAGCGCGTGCGTCAGGAACTGGGCCTGGACAAGCCGCTTTATGAGCAGTTCTACATCTACATCGGCAAGGTGCTCAAGGGCGACTTCGGCGTTTCGGTGCTGACAGCCAACCCCGTGATGACGGACATCAGGCGCGCGTTTCCGGCCACGCTGGAGCTGGCCAGCCTGGGCATCCTGATAGGCGCAGGCCTGGGTGTGCCGCTGGGGGTGTGGGCCGCAGTGCGGCGCGGCAAGCTGGTGGACCAGGTGGTCCGTGTGATCGGCCTGGTGGGCTATTCGGTGCCGATCTTCTGGCTGGGGCTGATGGCGCTGGTGCTGTTTTATGCACGGCTGGGCTGGGTGTCGGGGCCGGGCCGTATCGACGTGACCTATGAGTACAGCATCACGCAGGTCACCGGCCTGCTGCTGCTTGACACTGCCATGGCCGGCGAATGGGAGGCTTTCCGCAATGTTTTTTCGCATCTCATTTTGCCGGCTTCACTGCTGGGTTATTTCGCGCTGGCCTACATCAGCCGCATGACGCGGTCTTTCATGCTCAATGAGCTGGCGCAGGAGTACGTGATTGCGGCGCGCGCCAAAGGCCTGTCGGAGTCGCGCATCATCTGGCGTCATGCGCTGCGCAATGCGATGGTGCCGCTGGTCACGGTGATCGCACTGTCGTATGCAGGTCTACTCGAAGGCTCGGTGCTGACCGAAACCGTCTTTGCCTGGCCGGGCCTGGGTCTCTACATCACCAACTCGCTGCAGAACGCCGACATGAATGCGGTGCTGGGCGGCACGATTGTGGTGGGGTCAATTTTTGTGGGCTTGAATTTGCTCTCTGACGTTCTGTACAAGCTGTTGGATCCAAGGACGCGTATTCGATGAACAGCACCCATGAAAACCGAAGCGTGCCCGCGCGCAGCGCAGGGCCGCCCCAAGCAAGCGCAGCCCCCCCGGGGGGCAGAGAGCCACACGCAGTGGGCGAACGTGGGGGCCTCATTAGTTGGCTCAGCACCGACCGTCCCACTTCGCGCCGCCAGGCCTTCATGGGCCGCGTGTACCACGGCAGCCGCGATTTTTCTCGCAACCGGCTGGCCATGCTGGGCCTTTTCATCGTGCTGGGCCTTATCGGCGTGGCGATCTTTGCCGATCTGCTGGCGCCTTATTCAGCCTACACCGGTGACCTGCGCACCACCCGGTTGCTGCCGCCTTCGTGGGCGCACTGGTTTGGCACGGACGACCAGGGACGCGACATCCTCTCGCGCATCATCATCGGCTCGCGCATCACGCTGATGGTCGTCATCCTGGTGGCGGTGCTGGCCGCGCCGCTGGGTCTTGTCGTCGGCACTGTGGCGGGTTACGCCGGTGGCTGGGTTGATGCGGTGCTGATGCGCATCACCGATATTTTTCTCGCATTTCCGCGCCTCATTTTGGCGCTGGCTTTTGTCGCGGCGCTGGGCCCCGGTATCCAGAATGCGGTGATCGCGATTGCCATCACGTCCTGGCCGCCGTATGCGCGCATGGCGCGGGCCGAGACGCTGACGATACGGCAGACCGACTACATTGCCGCCGTGCGGCTGCTGGGCGCGTCGCCCTGGCGCATCGTGCTCGGGCACATCATGCCGTTGTGCGTGTCGTCCGTGATCGTGCGCGTCACGCTGGACATGGCCGGCATCATCCTGACGGCCGCCGGGCTGGGATTTCTGGGCCTGGGCGCGCAGCCGCCCATGCCGGAATGGGGGGCAATGATTGCCAACGGGCGCCTGTATGTGCTGGACCAGTGGTGGGTGGCGGCTGCGCCCGGCGCGGCCATTTTTGTCGTGAGCCTGGCCTTTAACCTGTTGGGTGACGGCCTGCGCGATGCGCTGGATCCGAAGGCGGCCAAATGACTGACGCCACTGCGCCTCTGCTGGTCGTCGACGATTTGCGCGTCAGCTTTCCGCGCCGCGACGGCGGCATGACCGAGGCGGTGCGCGGCGTGTCGTTCACGCTGGGTCGCGAGCGCCTGGGCATCGTGGGCGAGTCGGGCTCGGGCAAATCACAAACCGGCCGCGCCATCATGGGGCTGACCGCGCCGGAAGGCCGCATCAGCGCCAAGCGCCTCGAATTCTCGGGCGTGGATTTGCTCAACTGCGCTCCCGCACAGCGCCGTGCATTGCGTGGTGGCCGCGTCGCCATGGTGCTGCAAGACCCGAAATTTTCTCTGAACCCGGTGATGACCATAGGCGCTCAGATCGTGGAAACGCTGCAGGCGCACACCCGCGTGTCGTCAGCGGAAGCCAAAAAACGCGCGCTGGCCGCGCTCGAATCGGTGCGCATCGACGACCCGGCGCGCGTCTACAAGCTCTATCCGCATGAGGTGTCGGGCGGCATGGGCCAGCGCGCAATGATCGCCATGATGCTGATCGCCGATCCGGACCTGCTGATTGCCGACGAGCCTACCTCGGCCCTGGATGTGACGGTGCAACTGCAGCTGCTGTCCATCCTCGACACCCTGGTGGCTGAGCGCGGCATGGGCCTGATCCTGGTGTCGCATGACTTGCGGCTGGTGTCCACCTTCTGCGACCGCATCCTGGTGATGTACGCCGGCCGTGTGGTGGAAGAACTCGCTGCCGGCGGGCTGGCGAATGCGCAGCACCCCTACACACGCGGCCTGATGGCCTGCCTGCCGCAACTGGGCGCCTCCAGGCATCCCCTGGCCACGCTGGATCGCCAGCCGGAGTGGGCGTTGTGAACACGCCGGCTTCCTCCGCATCACTGGGCCTGGAAGTCAGCGGCCTGCGCGTGGTCTATGACGAATTTGTCGCGGTCGCCGACACATCGTTCACCGTGAGCCCCGGCGAAAGCTTCGGCATCGTCGGCGAATCGGGTTCAGGCAAGTCCACCGTGCTGCGCGCGATCTGCGGATTGGCGCCGCGCACGGCCGGCGCAGTCAAATTGTTGGGGCTAGACAGCGCGCCCGGCAGCAAGGCTTTCAGGCGCCAGGTGCAAATGGTGTTCCAGGACCCGTATGGATCGCTGCACCCACGCCACACGGTGGACCGCATCCTGGCCGAGCCGCTGGCCATTCACGGCATTGGCGACGCAGAGGTGCGCATTGAACGCGCGCTGGAAGAAGTCGGCCTGGGCACAGGCTTTCGTTTTCGCTACCCGCACCAGCTCTCGGGCGGGCAGCGCCAGCGCATCGCGATTGCACGCGCCCTGATCCTCGAGCCGCAAATCCTGTTGCTGGACGAGCCCACCTCGGCGCTCGACGCCTCGGTGCAGGCGGAGGTGCTCAATCTGCTCGAAGAACTGCGCCGCCGGCGGGGTCTGACCTTCGTCATGGTGAGCCACGACCTCGCCGTTGTCACGCACCTGTGCGAGAGGCTGATGGTGATGCAGCGCGGCCAGACGGTGGAGATGCTGCCCTCGGCCGACCTGGCGGCGCACAAGGTCACCAACGCCTACACGCTGAGCCTGATGGAAGCCTCTACCGGCTTCAAGCGCCGTGCGGTGGCCGAGGCATCCGCCACGGCGTAAACCGTTACCACGCATGACTGGCGCGCCGGTGCGCTGCGTGCTTTAATTTCCTTTCAACGCACGAACGGGACGAACGCCACCACATGATTCACTGGGAAGCCCACGCCTGCCTGCCGCTGCATCCGGCGGCTGATTTTTCACCGATGGACGAACTGCGCGCCGCCGGCGTGAACTATGTGTCCATCAACGTCGGCATGGACATGAACCCGGTGGCGCAAATCATGGCGGTCATCGCCGCCTTTCGCGCAAAGATCGCGGCCTGCCCTGAGCGCTACCGGCTGGTGTCCAGCGTGGCGGACATCCGCGAAGCCGCAGCAGCAGGCCAACTCGCCATCGGCTTTGACCTGGAAGGCGCAATGCCGCTGCAGGAGCAGCCCGAGATGGTGGTGATGTACCGCGAGCTCGGCGTGCGGCAGATTCACTTTGCCTACAACCGCAACAACAGCGTAGCCGACGGCTGCCACGACGAGGCGCGCGGCCTGACGCCGCTGGGCGTGCGCATGGTGCAGGCCGTCAACGAAGCGGGTGTGTTGATGGATTGCTCGCACACCGGCCGCCGCTGCAGCCTGGACATCATGGCCGCCTCTGCGAAACCGGTGATCTTCAGCCACGCCAATCCGCTGGCGCTGGTTGAGCATGGGCGCAACATCACCGACGAGCAGATACGCGCCTGCGCCGCGACCGGCGGGGTGGTCTGCGTCTCGGGTGTCTCCGCCTTCCTGGGCACGCGCACACCCACCGCCGACGACATGGCGCGGCACGTGGCCTATGTGGCGGGCCTGGTCGGCGCGCAGCATGTGGGCATAGGCCTGGACATCAGCTTCCGGCAGGACGAACTCGACGACAACCCGCCTGGCGACTACGACCCAACTTACTGGTGGCCCAGGTCGGCTGGCTATGACCGCGCCGTGCAGCGCATGACCTACACGCCGGTCGAGACCTGGCAGCTGTTGCCCGATGCACTGCGCCAGGTGGGCCTGAGCGCAGCCGAGGTGGAAGGCGTGATGGGCGACAATATGATGCGTGTCGCCACCAGCGTCTGGCCGCACGCCTGAACACCCACAACCCACCGGCAGCCCTCCATGTCCTCCATCACGCTTCGCTTCCTGGCCGAACCCAGCACCGTCAACTTCGGCGGCAAAGTCCATGGCGGCACTGTCATGAAATGGATTGACGAAGCGGGTTACGCCTGTGCCACCAGCTGGGCCAAGCGCTACTGCGTCACCGTGTCGGTAGGCGGCATCCGCTTTCAGCGCCCCATCATGATCGGCGACCTGGTGGAAGTGCAAGCCCGCCTGGCCTACACCGGCAAGACCAGCATGAACATCGCGGTGGAAGTGCGTGCTGGCGACATGAAGGTAGGCCAGATGGAAGTCATCACCGAATGCCTGGTGGTGTTTGTCGCGGTGGATCTGGACGGCAAGGCCTTGCCCGCCCAGGAATGGCGACCCGAAACGCCCGGTGATGTCGCCCTGGCGCAGCGCGTCAAAGCGCATCTCGATGCCGCGCGTTCCGTGCAGCTGGGCTGAGCGCGCTACCGCTACTGCCCGCAAGCGCGGATGCAAAACAATACCCTGACGGGCCGCGACCTCGCAGCCGCCCTCACAGTAGTCGTGTTGTGGGGCGTGAACTTCGTGGTGATGAAGTTCGCCCTGCGTGACTTCACACCTTTCCAGCTGGGCACGGCCCGCTATGTGTTTGCCGTGTTGCCGCTGGCGCTGCTGATCCGCCCACCCAAAATCGGCTGGAAGTGGATCGTGCTCTATGGCCTCTTTCAGGGCGTGGGCCAGTTCGGGGTTTTGTTTCTGGCGCTCAAGGTGGGCATGACGGCGGCGTTGGCCTCGGTGCTGCAACAAACCCAGGTGTTCTGGACGGCGCTCTTCGGCTTTGTGCTGCTGCACGAGCGCGCCAGCCGGCCGCTGCAAGCCGGCCTCGGGTTCGCGGCCGTGGGCCTGGCCTGCTTTGCGCTCAACTACGTGGGCAGCGATGGCGCCGGCGCCACCACGCCGCTGGGCTTTGTCCTCACGCTGTGCGCGGCGGCCATGTGGGCCATGTCCAACATCGTGGCGCGACGCGTGCAACAAACCTATAACGACTATTCACCGCTGGCGTTTGTGGTGTGGAGCAGCCTGGTGGCGGTGCTGCCGTTTGCGGCGCTGTCGTGGGCGTTTGACCCTGAGGCTGTGCGTTGGCAGTGGGTCGAAGCGCGTGCGTCCAGCTGGGCCGCCGTGGCCTATCTGGGCTGGGCGGCCACCATTCTGGGCTATGGACTGTGGACGAACCTGCTCAAGCGCCACCCGGCCAATCGCGTGGCGCCCTTCAGCCTGGGCGTGCCGGTGGTGGGCCTGGCCACAGGCATGCTGGTGCTGGGCGAGGTCATCACGCCTTGGCAGTGGGCCGGCACTGCATTGATCGTGGCCGCATTGGCCTGCGTGATGCTGGGCGGTCTCATCAAGCGGCGCTAGGGCCTGTTAACGCCATGGCATCGGCGTCGCGATCGCCAAAGTACGCCACCAGCAAATCCAGTGCGTGCCGCACCTTGGCCGGCTGGTCGCCGCGCCGCGGTGTCACCGCATACACGGGCAGGTCTGTCATGCGCCAACCCGGCAGGATGGGCAGCAAGCGTCCATCAGCCAGCGCCTGGCGGTCGTCCTCGCTCACGGCCGTGCCGATTCCCCAGCCCGCCAGACACAGCGCATGCAGTGCCGATACTTGCGAGGCCTGCACGCGCGGCTCCAGCCTCAGGGTTTGCTGCTCGCCATTCGGACCGGTGAGTTCCAGCATGTCGACGCCGGCGGTTTGCGGTTTGCTGGCCAGCCAGTCGTGCTGCAGCAAATCCTGCGGGTGCGCGGGCCAGCCGCGCTCGGCCAGGTAGGCTGGTGAGGCGCAGAGCTGGCGCGTCATGCGGCCCAGCTTGCGCGCCACGAGTGAGGAATCCGCCAGCGTACCGGCCCGCACGGCAATGTCCACGCGTTCTTCGACCAGGTCTATCAGCGTGTCGTCGAGCAGCAGGCGCAAGGTGAGTTTCGGATGGCTGCGCAGCGGTGCCAGCGCTGCCGCCAGCAAACCGCCAAACCCGATGGGTGCCGCCAGGCGCAGCTCGCCCTCGGGCTCATCCCGCAACCTCACCAGCGCCTGCTCGGCCGAACGTGCAGCCGCCACCATGGCGGCACAGCCTGCGTGATAACGCTCGCCCGCCTCGGTCAGCGTCAGGCGCCGGGTAGAGCGGTGCAGCAGGGCCAAGCCCAGCGACTGCTCCAGCTGCCGCAGATGTTGGCTGACGGCCGATGGCGTCATGCCCAGCGGCCGCGCCGCCGCAGTCAACGACCCCTTGGCCACCACCTCGGCAAAGATGGCCATGCGCTTGAGCTGGTCCATGGATTTATCGGTCATTCATTAGCCCTGCTTCACAGTGTTAGCCAATTTTGCCGTCTATTCAAGATCTTGTGAAGCAACCAAACTAAAGGCCTCTTCAATTCACCAGGAGTTTTTTATGAACATTGCATTGATCGGCGCCACGGGTTTTATCGGCGCACCCATTCTTTCCGAGCTGCTCAGCCGCGGCCACAAGGTCACCGTGCTGGCGCGCAACCCCGGAAAAGTCACGCCGCAAAAAGGCCTGACCGTGGTCGCCGCTGACGCACTGAATGCCGGCCAGGTGGCCAAAGCCGCAGCGGGCCACGATGCCGTCATCAGCGCCTACAACCCGGGCTGGAGTGAGCCGAAAATTCACGACCTGCACCTCGAGGCCAGCAAAGCCATCGTGACCGGCATCAAGCAGGCGGGCGTCAAACGCCTGCTCGTGGTCGGCGGCGCCGGCAGCCTGTATGTGGCGCCTGGCCTGCAGCTGGTGGACACGCCGGAGTTTCCTGCACAGTACAAGCAAGGCGCACTTGCCGCACGCGAAGCGCTCAACCAGCTCAAGCTCGAAACGTCGCTGGACTGGAGTTTTGTCTCGCCCCCCATCGGCCTGGCCCCCGGCGAACGCACCGGCAAGTACCGCCTGGGCGCCGACGACCTGCTGCCCGGCCAGAACGGCAAACCCGCCGGCATTTCGGTGCCCGATCTGGCCGTGGCCATCGTCGATGAAATCGAGAATGCGCGGCATGTTCGGCGCCGCTTCACTGTCGCCAATTAAAGTAAAAGCGGCCCATTAGCCGCAACTGACGAGCGCAAGCGACTATCAAAAATATAGCAACTAGCCAAGCTAGGCTTGCAGGTACCTGCCTGGGGCGAAGGGCTTGCTTCGGGTTGGGCGTTGAGGTCTTGCTGACTTCTGCTGGCCGGGGGTTGCCCGGCCAGCTACCCTCAGACGAGCGCGCCGAGGCCGACAACCACAGCAAGCTACACCTTCAGCGCCTCACCTCGAGCCCCCTCCAACACATCCCGAGTCCGCACCGCCTCCCGCCGCGCAGCATCAGAAAAATCATCTCCTGACGACGCATACAAAATGGCACGCGACGAATTCACGATGATGGGCGCACCGGCGCGCCACCCCGCTTTGACAGTGGCCACGGCGTCCCCACCCTGGGCGCCCACACCGGGAATCAACAAGGGCAACGTGGGCGCAACGGCACGAACCCGCTCAATCTCTGCCGGGTAAGTCGCGCCCACCACCAGGCCCAGCTGGCCATTGAGGTTCCACGGGCCCTGCGCCAGGCGTGCCACGTGTTCGTACAAGAGCGGCTGGCCCTCAATCGAAGCAAAGCGCTGGTTCTGCAAATCATCGCCGCCGGGGTTGGAAGTGCGGCACAGGAGAAAAGCCCCTTTGCCTTCGTACTTCAAATACGGTGCGACCGAATCAAAGCCCATGAAGGGCGACAGCGTGACTGCGTCGGCGCCGTAGCGCTCAAAGGCTTCCTTGGCGTACTGCTCGGCGGTGGAACCGATGTCGCCGCGCTTGGCATCGAGAATGATGGGCACTTGCGGCGCCACGCGGCGCATGTGTTCCATCAGGCGCTCGAGCTGGCCTTCGGCGCGATGCGCGGCGAAGTAGGCAATCTGCGGCTTGAAGGAGATGACCAGGTCGGCGGTGGCATCGACAATCGCCGCGCAAAAATCGTAGATCTTGTTGGCGTCACCCTTGAGTTTGCCGGGAAATTTGGTCGGCTCCGGGTCCAGGCCGACGCAGAGCATGGAATTGTTTTGGCGTTCTGCGGCGCCCAGCATGTCAAGAAAAGTCATGCCGTCCATTGTAGTTAGACCCCGCCGTCGTTCACTTCGTATACCTGCCCCGCCGAAGGAGGACAGTGCGATCGTGCAGAACTCTTCAACCCAGCATGAGCCGCGGAACCGGCTTTGCCGGGCCGCAGGCGGGCGGCCCCCTCGGGGGGCAGGGAGCTACACGAAGTGAGCGACCGTGGGGGCACAATAACCTTATGCAATTGTCTCAACGCCAACTCGTCCTCCTGGTTCTGCTCACATTGGTCTGGGGCCTGAACTGGCCGGTGATGAAGCTGGGTATCGCGGACTATCCGCCGCTGACGTTTCGGGCGATTTCGATCTGGCTGGGTATTCCGGTGCTGGGGTTGGCGATGGTGGTGCTGAAGGTGCCGTTTTTTGTGCCGCGTGACAAGTGGCGCGAGCTCTTCTGGCTGGCAGCCGCCAACATGTTCGTCTGGCATGCGCTGATCATCCTGGCCGTCAAAAACCTCAGCAGCGGACGTGCGGCGATTCTGGGCTACACCATGCCGATTTTTTCGGCACTGCTGGGCGCCTGGTTTTTTGACGCGAAGCTAAAAGCCCGCAACTGGCTGGGCGTGTTGGCTGCGGCAGTGGGCGTGGCGCTGCTGCTTTGGTATGAGCTGACGAATCTGTCGGGCCGGCCACTGGGCGTGCTCTGCGCGCTGGTGGCCGCCGCCGTGTGGGCGCTGGGCACGCAGCAACTGCGCAAAACCACCATTGCCGCGGCCACCCTGACGCTGTCGTTCTGGATGACGGTGATGACCGCGGTCATGCTGACGGTCCTGGGCGTCACGTTTGAAATGCCGCAGTGGAAAATGCCGCCGGCCGCGACCTGGGCGGCGATTATTTACAACGCGGTGCTGATTTTTGGTTTCGCCCACGCCGCCTGGTTTACCTTGGCGCGCGCCTTGCCCCCGGTGGCCTCAACCCTGAGCGTGATGATGATTCCCATCCTGGGCGTGTTCTCGGGCGCGCTGGGCCTGGGTGAAGTGCTGCACTGGCAGGACTGGGCCGCGGTGGTGTTGATGGTGGTGGCGATTGCGTCGGTGCTGGCGCCCAGCCGGGACGCCGCCAAGGCCTGATAAAAAATCAGCCGGCCGGCGTGGCCGCGCGCATGGCCAGGCACAGGTCGTCCCAGGCCTTGCCCTTGTCGGCCGGATTGCGCAACAAGTAGGTGGCGTCGTAAGTCACCACCACCTGGGTGCCATGCAGGCTGTGCAACTGGCCGCGTTGCCGGCCGAAGGGTTCGGTGGACTGCAGCACGGCCTGCGCGGCAAGGCGGCCCATCACCAGCACCACGTCGGGCTGCGCGCTGGCCACCAAGGCGGGCAAGGCTTCGGGCAGGCCAGCGCCTGTACCGGCCGCGGCGAGCCTGACCAGCGGCGCCAGCAACACCATGCCGGCCTGATGCAGGCGGGCGGCACGCAGCATGTTGTCGAGCAGTTTGCCGGCGTCGCCCTCAAAGGGGTTGAAAACACCCCTCTGCAGCGCGGCCGCCGGCGTTTCGGCCAGCACCAGCCAGCGCGCCCCTTCGGCATGGGCGGCCCCGGCGTACACGGCTTGCGCGTCGCCCATGCGCCACGCGGCCGTCGGGCCGGGTGCGGCGGTTTCACGCGCTTCGGGCTGGGCGCGAACCGGCGCCGGCCGCGCGGCCTCACGCTGCATCACCGGTGCGGGAGGTGCGCTTGTTTTTTGATTAAATCCACCTGCAACCGTTGCAGATTGAGCGCCAGCAGCTATCAAATCAGGAGCAGAAGGAGCAACAGGAGCAGTGGAAGCCAGAGGGGCTTCGGGTGCAGCCACCAGCGGCGACCACACGCGCACACCCATTTCGCGCAGCATGGCACGTTGGCGTTTATCCAGGTCCAGGCTCATAGCGCCAGGCTCATGACCACAGCGTCTTCGCGTGTGGAAGCGCTGCCGGGGTAGTAGTCGCGGCGGGTGCCGACGTGGCGAAAGCCGTAGCGTTCATACACGGCCTTGGCGCGCGCATTGCTGACGCGCACCTCCAGCCACAACCACTGCGCGCCCTGGCCGCGCGCCCACAGAACCAGCGCGTCCAGCATGAGGCGGGCCCATCCCTGGCGCTGGTGTTCGGGCGCCACGGTGATATTGAGCAGGTGCACCTCGTCAACGCCCTTCATGGCAACAAAATAACCCAGTAGTTCGGCGTGAGGCGGGTTGCCTCCGGTGAGCACTTGCGCCTGGTAGCCCGCGTTCAACGAATCGTTGAAGTTGCCTTGCGTCCAGGGATGGCCGTAGACGCTTTGCTCCACCCGCACCACTTCCTCCAGCCAGAGAGGTGTCATGGCTTCGAAGCGGGCTTCAGAGGGCTTGAGGATGGCGTTCATGGAAGGGGTGGGGACGCGAGTTTGGCGGCCTTGACCCGCTCGCGCTCTTCGGTAGTAAGCGCTACTTTATCGCGAACGTACAGCGGCAGGGCGAGCTCGGCGCCCACGCACAGCCCGGCGGCGGCCAGCTGCGGCGCCAGGCGCAGCATGGCGGTGGCCGTGGGCAGGGCCTCGGCCTGCGCAAACGCGGCAAGGGCTTCGGGCAGGCGCCCTGCATACACGGCAAACACGTTGCCGGCCAGCAAACCGGCCTCAGCATCCGGTGCCAGGTTTTCGGGCCTCACCAGCTCACACTCGCCGAGCGCCAGGCCATGCCTACCGCTGAACTCGAAGCGCTGCACATACATTTCGTCCATGCGTGCATCCAGCAACGCGGTGATGCGCAACGGCGCCTCACCTGCGCCTGCGCTATCACCATTGCCGGCGCGATGAAAACGCGCTTCTTCCGCCACGGCCATCAGGGTGTCGATGGGCAGCACGGGAATGCCGGCGCCATGGTTGGCGCCCAACGCCAGGCCTTGCGCCACGGCGCAGGCGGTGCGCAGCCCCGTGAAGGAACCGGGACCCCGGCCAAAGGCGATGGCGTCCAGCTCGCCCAGCGCCAGGCCCGCCTCGGCAAGCAGCGCCAGGATGGCGGGGATCAGCGTGGTGGAGGCCTGCGCGCCGCCGGGGCCGCTGTGCTGCCAGACGCGCGCGCCGTCGGTGAGCGCAACGGACATGCGGTCAGTGCTGGTGTCAAAGGCGAGGAATTTCACAAATTCAGGCATTAAATCGGGCTCCAGCCCTTATGTAACGTGCGCAAGCAGCTATAAATTTCATAGCGACCTGGGCATTCCGCAGGGCTGCGTTCTGGCGGTCGGTCTCTGATTATCCGCGCCAACGGTTGCCGTTACTTTGCCCTTGCTTCCGCCATCCACCCTGCGCAGGCTGTCGTGCAAATCCCAGCCGCGATAATCTTCCCATGATCCTTGACTTGCCGCGCCCGCGCGTTCGACACGCGGTAGCGCTGGTGGCCCTGGCCGCCATGGCGATGCCGGCCATGAGCGCCGCCCCCGCCCCAACCGCACGCCTGCCGACCCCGGTGGAAAAAGCGCTGGCACGCGCCCGGGTACCGCGTGACGCGGTGTCCATGCTGGTGGTGGAGGCGGGCGGCAAGCAGCCGCCGCGCCTGAGCTGGCGCGCCGATGTGCCGATGAACCCGGCGTCGGTCATGAAACTCGTCACCACCTGGTCGGCACTGGATGTGCTGGGCCGCGACTTCACCTGGAAAACCACAGTGCTGCTGGACGGCAAACTCACGGGCGGCCTGCTCAACGGCAACATGGTGGTTCAAGGCGGTGGCGACCCGAAGCTGGTCGTCGAGCGCCTGCAGGCCCTGCTGACGCAGGTGCAGGCCGGCGGCGCACGCGCGATCCGCGGCGACATCGTGCTGGACCGCAGCGCCTTCAGCGTGCCGGCCACCGACCCGGGCGAGTTTGACGGCGAGCCGCTGCGGCCCTACAACGCGCGGCCCGATGCGCTGCTCATCAACTTCAAGTCCATCGTGATGACCTTCACCCCGGACCTGCCCAGTGGACGCGCACTGGTGCGCTACGAGCCGCCGCTGGCGGGCGTGCAGATGGGCACCAGTGTGCCGCTGGTGCGGGTGGCCCGCTGCGGCGACTGGCGCAGCGAGCTGCGCGCGAGCGTCGAGAACCCGGTGAATATCGAATTTTTGGGCACTTATTCGTCGGCCTGCGGCGAAAGGGTGTGGCCCAGCGCCTATGCCGATCCGGCCAGCTTTGCCGCGCGCGCCATCGAGGGCTCGTGGCGGCAGCTGGGCGGGCTGCTGACCGGCTCGGTGCGCGACGCCACACCGGCCGAGCTGGCCATGCTGCGCAGCAGCGGCACGCTCTCGGGCGAAAAGGCCGCGGTACGGTTCGACTACCAGTCGCCGCCGCTGCTGGACGTCGTGCGCGACGTCAACAAATACTCCAACAACATCATGGCCCAGCATCTCTTTTTGACACTGGGCCTGCAGGCCGGCCTGGGCCAGCCCAAAGCCGGCACGCTCGAATCCGCACGCGCTGCGCTGGCCGCCTGGTGGCGCAAAAGCCTGCCCGGCAGCACACCTCCCGTGATGGACAACGGATCGGGCCTGAGCCGCAACGAACGCATCAGCGCCGCCAGCCTTTCGGCCCTGCTGCAGCATGCCGCCAGAAGCCCCCTGGCCGCCGACCTGGCCGATTCGCTGCCGGTGGCCGGGGTGGACGGGACCTTGCGCGAGCGCGGCAAAAACCTGGCCGGCCAGGCCTTTCTCAAGACCGGCTCGCTGCGCGACGTGACGGCCATTGCCGGCTACGCCAACGGCAACAGCGGCGCGCGCTATATCGTGGTGGCGCTGGTCAACCACCCCAACGCCGGCGCCGCGCGCCCCGCGCTGGACGCGTTGGTGGAATGGGCCGTCAAGGAAGGCGCACGCTGAAAAAGGAAGAACGAGGCCCCGGAGCAGTGCCCCCCGCGGCACCGCTCAGGGCAGCCCGACACGCTTGAATCCCTCCCAAGGTCAACAGGAAAGGCCGTGCAGCCGACGACGCCTTGCCGCAAATAGTATGCTGCACTCATCTCCAACCGCCGCCAGAAGAACCGATTGAACCCCACCGACCTTGCCGGCTACATCGCGGCCGCTTTCACCACCCTGAGTTTTGTGCCCCAGGCCTGGCTGACCTTTCGCAGCCGCGACGTCAGCGGCATCTCGCTGGGCATGTACGGCGCCTTCACGCTGGGCGTGGCGCTGTGGCTGGCTTACGGCGTGCTGCTCAGGGCCTGGCCCATCGTGGTGGCCAATGCCATCACCCTGGCGCTGGCGCTCGCCATCCTGGTCATGAAACTGATGTTCGGCCAGCGCGACCCGTCGCCGCGCTAGTGCGGCGTTGCACGAGGAAAGCTGAGACGCTGCCGGCAGGTTATCCCTGCAGGGTGTGGACAAGGCTGTTGATGACAACCAGGCTTGCGCGCTAAAACACCGTCTGGCGTGGCATTGCGCCACAATGCCCGATTTTCAGGCAGCCGGCTTGGGGCGCAGCAAGCGTGATGGCCCGCGGCCGGCCTAGGACTGCGCTTCGCGCGCAGTAGCGGCCAACAAACCCAGGCCCAGGCCACCCACAGCCGTCGCCGCGACCCGGTTGGCCACGCCGCGTGTGCGTGAGTACGCTGCCCGCACACGCCCGCGTGAGAACAGATACGCCAGCAACAAGTGCCAGCACAGCGCATTCGCGATGATCATGGCCACGGCGGCTGCCTGCAGGGCGGTGCTGGGCTCTGCCGGGAACGACGCCGCAAACACACTGCCGAAAAACAGCGCCGATTTCGGGTTGGTGATGTTGGTGAGAAAACCCAGGCGGAACGCGGCGGCCGCTGACACCGCTGGACCGCCGCTGCCCAACGTGACGCCACCCGAACGGCAGAGCCGGCTGGCCACATAAATCAGGTAGAGCCCGCCGGCTACCTGCAGCACAAGACGCAGCCCCGGGAAGATCTGGAAGACGGCATTGACGCCAAGCACCGCGCACAACGCCCAAATGGCGGCTCCGGCCGTCACACCCAGCGCCGCAAACATCGCGCTGCGCGCACGGTCGCTGGCAGCGAGCTGCGACACCAGCAACACGTTGGCGCCGGGGCTCATCATGGCTGCGACGTGGAGAAACCAAATGGTGAGGAGGATAGAAAGCATGGATTGCCAGGTGGGGCCGATACGTCCAGTAGTGGATCCTGCGCCGCTTCTAGGCTTTGTTCTCTTCGCTGGACTCGAACTCCACGCCACCCAGATACTTGAACATGAAGTTGTAAAGGGCGCAGCCTATGGCGACCGACAGATACCCGAGGATCAGGTAGAGAACGGGCATGAAAAGAAACATCAGCAGCGGCGGCGCATTTCCCGCACCCGCGGGGGCCATGGTCGCAAAGACGAGAAAGAACGGGACAAGAAACACCAGCGAACCGATGGCCATCAGGACACCGAAGACCTTGCCGTTCTGGTGCGGAGAAAGGCGCGAGATTTGTTGTTTCATGGGTTGGCGCCTCCCCGCGCCGTTGACTAGCTTGTGCTGCGAAACGCCAGGCAATGATAGCGGCCCCTCAGGGAGGTTGCGGGACCATTCCAGTTTCAGCTCGCAGCAGCCCGCTGCAACCTGTCACGCACGCCGTCCCACTCGGCGTCAGCCGGCGGGTTTTCAATCCAGATCAGTTTCACGCCCTTGGCGTCAAAGTCGCGCAGCACGGCAAACAGCTGCTGCGCCGCGGCGAGTGCGTCGTCGGGCATGCGGCGGTATAGCACTTGCTCGGACTTGATACGCACAATGCTGCGCGCGTAGACCGCGATGTGCGCCGCCTCGGCGCCCAGCAGATCCAGCGCGGTCTGGATGGGTCCGGCTTCCATCAGGCGCACCTTGGCATTGGGCGCGTAATGTGCCTCAAGCGTACCGGAGGCGCGCGGCGCGGCGCCCGCACCTGAACGTTGCTGTTCAAACTCGTCCTTGGCCAACACGGCCTCACCGCAGGCGGCCTCGAGCTGCGCGCGCGTGAGAACGCCGGGACGCAGCAGTACAGGCCGGCCGCGCGTGCAGTCGACAATGCTGGACTCGATGCCGACATCGCAGGGCCCGCCGTCAAGCACTAGCAGGCCGTCGCCAAACTCTTGCTGCACATGTTGCGCGGTCGTCGGGCTGACGCGGCCAAAGCGGTTGGCGCTGGGGCCTGCAACGCCGGTGTTGCAGGCCTTGAGAAAAGCCAGCGCCACGGGATGAGACGGGCAGCGCAAGCCAATCGAATCCTGCCCGCCAGCCGCAGCCGCCGCCACGCCGGGCCTGCGCGGCAGGATCACGGTGAGCGGCCCGGGCCAGAACGCCTTGATCAGCCTGGCCGCGAAGTCCGGCACGCCGCTGGCGTAATCAGCCACCTGGCCGGCATCGGCCAAATGAACAATCAGCGGATGATCTGCAGGCCGCCCCTTGGCGGAAAAAATACCGGCGACAGCCTTGTCGCTTGATGCGTCGGCGCCCAGGCCGTATACCGTTTCGGTCGGGAAGGCGACCAGCTCACCGGCCTGAATGCGACGGGCGGCCTCAGCCAGGGCCTGCGGATCGGTGCCGGACACAATCATCAGAGATCTTCAAGGCCGGGCAGCCCCAGGATGGCGGCCACGCGGCGTGCGGTGGCTTTCACTGACTCAACATCGGGGCCGGTGATGTTGAGGTGGCCCATTTTTCGACCGACGCGGGCCTCGGTTTTGCCGTAGAGATGCAAGTGCGTGCCGGGCAGCGCCAACACGGCCTGCCAGTCGGGTGTGCGCGCTTTGCCTTGGGCGTCAAACCACACATCGCCCAGCAGGTTGAGCATGATGGCCGGCGAATGCTGCCGCGGCTGCGGCAGCGGCAGACCGGCCATCGCGTGCACCTGCAGGTCGAACTGCGACACGTCGCAGGCGTCCATGGTGTAGTGGCCGCTGTTGTGCGGACGCGGCGCCATTTCGTTGACGATGAGCGCACCGTCAGCACTGCCGTCGTCCACCAGGAAAAATTCAACGCAAAGCACGCCCACATAGTCGATGTGCTTTGCTATGGTTTTGGTAGCTGCTTGCGCACGTTCAGCAAGGGCTACGGGCATATTTCCTTCATAAGCCTGCGTTACCGCCAGAATACCGTCCACATGCAGGTTCAGCTGGGGCGCAAAGCTCACGACACGGCCGTCCCAGCCGCGCGCCACGATCACCGAACACTCGGCTTTGAGCGACAGCATCTTTTCGAGTACGCAAGGCACCTGCTTCAGGCCGGCCCAGGCGGTGGCCAGTTCGTCTGCATTCTTGACGCGAACCTGGCCCTTGCCGTCGTAACCCATGCGGGCGGTCTTGAGGATGCCGGGCAGGAAACCAGCGGGCACGCCTTTGAGCTGTTCGGCCGTTTCGATCACGGCATAGGGCGCGCAGGTGACGCCGGCCAGCACGCCCGACTCGGCGGCGCTGGCGGTGAAGTGGGATTTTTCTTCAATGCGGTTTTGCGCGATGGCCACCGCAGCGGCACCGGGCGCCACGGGCCGGCTGGCAGCCAGCGCCTGCAGTGCGCCGGCAGGCACGTTTTCAAACTCGGTGGTGACGGCTCCGCACAACGCGGCCAACTGGGCCAATCCTTGTTCGTCGCTGTAGCCGGTCTGAATATGGTGGTGGCTGACCAAGCCGGCCGGGCTTTGCGGATCGGGATCGAGCACGGCGGTGAAATAGCCCAGGCGCTGCGCGGCATGCACAAACATGCGTCCCAGCTGGCCGCCGCCCATCACGCCCAGGGTGGCCGGCTGGCCGGAAGCCGAAACCGTACCGGGAAAAAGCGGCAGGTCCGGCAGGCTGGAGGAAGACCGGGGAGGCGGGGCGGCGCTCATACCGGCGGCAGCGTCATGGCCTGCGCGGCAGCGGTTTGCTCGGCACGGAAAGCCTGCAGCTGAGCCGCCAGTGCCGGGTCGTGCAGGGCCAGCATGGCGACCGCGAACAGCGCTGCATTGGCCGCGCCGGCATTGCCGATGGCAAATGTCGCCACCGGAATGCCCTTGGGCATCTGGACAATGCTGTGCAGTGAATCCACGCCCTGCAGATGCTTGCTGGCGACCGGCACACCGAGCACCGGCACGGTGGTTTTGGCGGCCAGCATGCCGGGCAGGTGCGCTGCGCCGCCGGCACCGGCAATAATGGCCTGCAGGCCGCGTCCGCCGGCACTTTCCGCGTAGGCAAACAGCTCATCGGGCATGCGGTGGGCCGACACCACACGGGCCTCATGCGCCACGCCGAACTGCGTGAGGATCTGCACGGCGTGCTGCATAGTTTCCCAGTCGCTGCTGGAGCCCATCACCACGCCCACCAGGGGTTTTGCCGAATTGTTGCTTGTTGTCATGCGGGGACCTTCAAGGCCGGGTTATCAAGGCCGGGGTTAGGCTCTACGCCCTAACCCGTGATTTTAAGGGCAGGCCGCCAGCCGGCCGCGCCTTGCGTGCTACGCTCTTGCCTCCCCCGCGCCCGGCGGTTGAAAACCCGCCCTCACACCCCAACTCTGCCAGACCATGATCGACGTCACCATTGCCAACTTTGAAGCGGAAGTCGTTGCCGCGTCCATGACCACGCCCGTGCTGATTGATTTCTGGGCACCGTGGTGCGGCCCGTGCAAGTCGCTGGGGCCCATCCTTGAAAAAGTGGAAGTGGAATATGCCGGGCGGTTCAAGCTGGTAAAAATCGACTCCGACCAAGAGCAGCAATTGGGCGCCGCCTTCGGCATCCGCAGCATTCCAACCTGCATCCTGATGATGAACGGCCAGCCGGTCGACGGTTTTACCGGTGCCTTGCCCGAAGGCAAGGTCAAGGAGTTTCTCGACAAACATTTGCCGCCGGCTGAGGAGCCGCCCGAAGAGCAGGAACTTGCGCTGGAAGAAGAAAGCACCGACCCGGCCGCCGTGCTGGAAAAGCTGCAACACGCCGTGGCGACCAACCCGGCCGACGACAACGCACGCTTTGACTACGTGAAGCTGCTGCTGCTGCTGGGCCACGATGATGACGCCAAGGTGGCGTTTGCGCCGGTGATCGCGCAGACCTCGGTGGTACGCCGTTTTGACTCACTCAAGCGCTGGATGGATGCTATGGATTTCGTAGCTTCTGGCGCTCACGGATCGGGGGCCGGGGCCGGTTTTGATGCAAAAATCGCGGCCAACAAGCGGGATTTCGAAGCACGCCATGACAAGGCTCGCTGGTTAATGGCCCAGCAGCGCTGGACGGACGCGCTCGACGAACTGCTGGAAATTCTGATGCGCGACAAGGCCTGGAACGACGACCTTGCACGCAAAACCTACATCGCCGTCCTCGACGTGATGGAAGCGCCCAAGCCCAAGGTGGCCGACGGGCAAATCCCGCCCGATGATCCGATCGTGGCCACGTACCGCCGGCGCCTGAGCAGCGTCATCCTGAGCTGAAGCCTGCCTACTGGCCGAACAGCCAGCGCGTCACGGCAAAAGCAAACCCAAACAGCGCAGCGTAGCCCGCCACCTTCCCACTGAAGACGCGGCG
Organism: Polaromonas sp.; assembly: GCF_039932935.1. Classification (GTDB taxonomy): domain Bacteria; phylum Pseudomonadota; class Gammaproteobacteria; order Burkholderiales; family Burkholderiaceae_C; genus Polaromonas. The sequence goes on along the minus strand of NZ_JBDTPB010000068.1, from coordinate 2,345 downwards.
CGATTCGCGCCACGCGCGCACCCTTTCAACCAGCAGGCCGGCAACCAGCGGCGCCAGCAACAGGTTGAGGATTTGCAGCCAGTGCAGACGGATGACGAGGTGAGGGACGACCAGCACTGTCAGCACACCGGTAGCAATGCCGGTTATGACGGACCACGCGGCTTCCTGCCAAGGCGTCAGTTCATGGTCGCGCCCACGTAGCTTGTACCAGGCGGCTTTGAACGCACCGCCGAACATTTCGCCGAAGAGCTGGAGAAACAGCTCGCCGAAAAACTCGAACAGCAGTTCCAGCAGAAACTCCATCGTGCCGGCTACTCTGGCCCAGCTTCAGGCGGTCAACCGTGCCAGTGCTTCCTGGTATTTGGCAGCCGTTTTAGCGACCACGTCAGGCGGCAAGTGCGGCGACGGCGGGGTTTTGTCCCAGGGCTTGCCGTTGATACGCACGGCTTCCAGCCAGTCGCGCACAAACTGTTTGTCGTAGCTGGGCGGGTTTTGACCAGCTGCGTAGGCCGCTTCGTAGCCTTCGATCGGCCAGTAGCGCGAGGAATCAGGCGTCAGCACCTCGTCCATCAGCGTCAGCGTGCCGTTTTCATCAAGGCCGAATTCGAACTTGGTGTCGGCAATGATGATGCCCTTGGTCAGTGCGAAGGCGGCGGCCGTACTGTAAATCTCGATGCTGATCTTTTTGATCTGCGCTGCGAGCTCGGGGCCCACAACCTTCACCACCTGCTCGTAGCTGATGTTCTCGTCGTGCTCACCGGCCTCGGCCTTGGCCGCCGGCGTGAAGATGGGTTCGGGCAGCTTGCCCGCGTTCTTCAGGCCTGCAGGCAGCGGCACGCCACACACCGCTTGGTTGTCCTGGTATTCCTTCCAGCCGCTGCCAGCCAGGTAGCCGCGCACCACGGCCTCGACCGGTATCGGCTTGAGCCGTTTGACCAGCATGGAGCGGTTCACCACCTGCGGCACTTCAGCCGGGGTGACGGCGCTTTCGGGCGATTCGCCTGTGAGATGGTTGGGACAGATATGGCCGAGTTTGTCGAACCAGAACAGTGCCATCTGCGTGAGCAGCGCGCCCTTGCCGGGAATCGGCTCGCCCAGGATGACGTCAAACGCGCTCAGCCGGTCACTGGCCACCATCAGCAGCCTGTCCTTGCCCACGGCGTAGTTGTCGCGCACCTTGCCGCGCGCCAGCAGGGGCAAGGAAGTCAGGGCAGAGGTGTGGAGTGCTTGGGTCATGGTGGGAAGCGTAAACGGAGGGAATCAAAGAAAAAGCCCGCGTGACTCGGCAAGAGTCCACGGGCTTTGAATTATCGCCAATCCGCGCGGGCGGGCGGCGGGTTTATTCAGGCTTTCTCAGTGCACGACCTGGGCGAGCTCGCCCTTGGCGTACTTGGCGGCCACGACCTGCAGGGTGTCGCCCTTGATCTTGGCGCCCTGGCCTTCGCAGCCGAACTCGACGTAGCGCTGCTTGCAGATCTGCTTGGCGGCTTCGCGGGCAGGCTTGAGCCATTCACGGGCGTCGAACTTCTCGGGGTTCTCGGCCAGGAATTTGCGCACGGCAGCCGTCATCGCCAGGCGAATGTCGGTGTCGATGTTGATCTTGCGCACGCCGTGCTTGATGGCTTCCTGGATTTCCTCGACCGGCACGCCGTAGGTTTCTTTCATGTTGCCGCCGTACTGGCGAATGATGGCCAGCAGCTCCTGCGGCACCGAGGAAGAACCGTGCATCACCAAATGGGTGCTGGGGATCCGCTTGTGGATTTCCTTGATGCGGTCAATCGCCAGGATGTCGCCGGTGGGCTTGCGGGTGAATTTGTAAGCGCCGTGGCTGGTGCCGATGGCAATCGCCAGCGCGTCGATTTGCGTGCGCTTGACGAAGTCGGCGGCCTGCTCCGGGTCGGTCAGCAGCTGCTCGCGCGTCATGGTGGCGTCGGTGCCGTGGCCGTCTTCCTTGTCGCCCTTCATGGTTTCAAGCGAACCCAGGCAGCCGAGCTCGCCCTCGACCGTGACGCCGTACTTGTGGGCCAGTTGCGAGACCTTCTTGGTCACGTCGACGTTGTATTCATAGCTGGCGATGGTCTTGCCGTCGGCTTCGAGCGAGCCGTCCATCATCACCGACGAAAAGCCAAGGTCGATGGCGCCCTGGCAAACGTCCGGGTTCTGGCCGTGGTCCTGGTGCATGACCAGGGGGATGTTGGGGTACATCTCGATGGCCGCTTCGATCAGGTGCTTGATGAACGGCTCGCCGGCGTATTTGCGGGCACCGGCGCTGGCTTGCAGGATGACGGGCGCGCCGGTTTCCTTGGCCGCTTCCATGACGGCTTGCACCTGCTCGAGGTTGTTGA